>NZ_CP146609.1:0-600000 GCF_037094465.1 Pseudodesulfovibrio sp. 5S69 | reverse complement strand
CGGTGAAGTCGTCATGGACCGGACAGTAGATCAGCGCCGGGTCGTGCCCCGCGCGGACCCACGCGGCCTTGCCCTCGCCGGCGTCCAGGCGCAGATAGAACAGGGTCATGAACCGGCCCGAGCCGTACAGGTCCCCGGCCAGGTGGCGGTTCATCTCGGTGACGATCTGGCCGGGGCTGCCCGGCTGGCCCGCGCGCATGCGCAAGAAGCCCCTGGCCGTGGTCATGAGCAGGGCCGCGTCCACGCCGTGGCCCGAGATGTCGCCCACGGCCACGGACAGGACCGGACGCTCCGGGTCCACGGGTTCGAAATAGTCGAAGTAGTCGCCGCCCGTCAGCTCGCTGGGCTCGGACCGCCCGGCCACGTCCAGGCCAGGGATGCGCGGCGCCCGGCGCGGCAACAGCCCCTTCTGGACCTCAGCGGCCAGGTTCAGGGCCTTTTTCTGCTCGGTCAGGTCGGCCACGAAGGCCACGTTGCCCAGAAAGCCGCCGTCCGCGTCGAACAGGGTGTTGGCGTTGATCAGGACCGGGACCACGTGCCCGTCGCGGTGGATCATGGAGCCTTCGAAGCGGCGGCCCTTCTCATTGCGCAACCGCTCCCGGTTGGATTCCAGAAAGCGCTGGTAATCCAGGGTGGCGAAGTCGTGGGGACGCCGCCCGACCAGCTCCTCGCGCTCATAGCCGAGCATGCGGCAGTAGGCGTCGTTGACCTCGCGGATGGTCAGATCGCCGTCCAGGAGCACGTACCCCTCGGCCGCGCCCTCGATGGTCCGGCGGAACTTGAACTCGCTGGCTTCAAGCGCCTCGCGGGCCTGCTTGCTCGCGGTCACGTCCACCAGCACGCCCTGGTTGTAGACCCGCCGCCCCGCCCCGTCCCTGACCACCGAGGTCTCGTCCGAGACCCAGCGGACCTCGCCGTCCGCGGTGACGACCCGGTACTCCTGGGTGTATTCCTCGACCTCCTCCAGGCGGCACTGCTCGATCTCGTCCTCCACCCTTTTCTGGTCGTCGGGGTGGAGGATGTCGTCGAAGCCCATTCGCCCGGCCAGGAAGTCGGCGGCGGAGTAACCCCATTGGCGCAAGTTCTCGGAGATGTATATCAGCCGGTGGGTGTCGTCGGCCAGCCGCCGGAAGACCACGGCCGGGGAGTTTTCGACGATGACGTTGACAACCTCCATGGTCTCGCGGGCCTCGCGCAGTTGCTCCATCTCCGTTTCCATGGCCTCCCCGCAAGCGGGCTCGCCCGGACCACGCTTGCGGCACTGCGCGAGCTCGGCGCGCAAGCGGTCGATCTCGTCGAGCAATTCTTGTCGGGACATGGTGGCGGGTTCGGCCATGGGACTCCTGGGCAAGGGGATCGGGCCTTTCCGGCGGAGGCCGGAGCCGTGCAGTATTTCTACCTTTTCGGCCCAAAGATGGCAACCGTGCTATTTTTGTGTTGACAAGGAACCTTTTGTCAGGAATGATTCCTATTACCAACACAAACCAACGGGAGTTTTCTGATGAAGGATATGGTTCTCAAAGCCATGCGGGCGGCCGCCAAGCCCGTGCGCCCCGGCGACATCGCCAAGGAGCTCGGCGTGGACAGCAAGGAAGTTTCCAAAGCCATCAAGATCCTCAAAGAAGAAGGATGCGTGGTCTCGCCCAAACGGTGCTACTACGAACCCGCCTAGATAACCAACAGTCACACCCTTACCTCCTCCATACCGAAGTCCCCGGTCTCCTGCCCCCGAGACCGGGGACTTCACTCTTTGGCGGAGAGAACCAGGGTTGGGAGGCCGCTTCGCGGCGAGGATCGGGTGACTTCGCCTCCGGCGGGCAAAGGGCGAGCCCTTTGCAATCCCATCGTCGCCTTCGGCGAAAGGGTTTCATTGAAAAAAAACCCTCGGGCACGACGACCCCGCGAAGCGGCAATAAAAAGTTTTGGAGATCCCTAAGAACCCTTTTCAAAAGGTTCTTGGGCCGCCGGAGGCGAAGTCACCCGACAAATACCGCGAAGCGGCCTTCCTAACCTGATTTCCCCCAACTCCGGATACGGCAAAAGGCCCTCCCGGACTCATCCGGGAGGGCCTTTTCAATGCATTCGCCTGCCGATCAGATGCCGGACAGCCTTTTGGCCAATTCCACGCCGTCTTGGGCGGCGGGGTCGACGGGGAGCGGCATGAGCACGCCGTAGCCTTCGGCCTCCTCGTGGAACTCCTCTTCGGACATGGCCGTGACCACGGCGGTCAGGGTCATGGCCGAGACCATCATGATCTCGCGCACCAGATCGAGCGGCTTGTGGTCGGGCAGCCCTTCGTCGATGACCACCAGGGCCGGCTTCTTGGCGGCCACCCACTCCAGGGCCACGGCCCCGCTGGGAGCCACGTCGATGTCCTGGCCGCTTTCCTTGGTCAGCCCGTCCATGAAGCCGGTCAGGGCTTCCGGCCGGGTCGTCGCCAGCACGATGGACATGCTAGTGGCCGCCGCCGCAGGTCTGGTCCACGGTGAAGACCGGCAGGGAGTCGCGCAAGAACGCCTCCACGGCCACGTTCACGGTGGGCGCGCCCGAGCCGTGATAGACCTGGATGCCGACCTGGTTGAAGCCCATCAGCGGACGCATGCCCATGCCGCCGGAGATCAGCGCCTGGACCTTGTTGTCGGCCAGGTAGTTGACCGGGGCCATGCAGCCGCCCTGCACGTGCGGGCAGCTCGGGACCACGGAGACCTCCTTCACGGCGCCGTCCTCGACGTCGACCAGGGTGTACATGGCGCAGTGCCCGAAGTGGGCGTCGATGGGGGCGTCCATGCCGCCGGGGGCGGCGGACGGGATCGCAATACGTGTATTCATTGTAAAACTCCTCCTGAATCGGTTAGTTACATGTATCCAAAAGGGCCAGAATTCCGGCCCAGGATGCGTTGAGTATGGCCGAGAGTTCGGCGTTGTCCGTCTCGGTCAGGACCTTGCGTTCGAGCATGGCGTCGACCACGGCCCGGTCGTGGGGGAACCGCCCGGCCAGGGTGTATCCCTTGGTCTTGCTCCACGCCTCGATCTCCCCGGTCATGGCCGGGTTGACGTCCCACTTGTTGACCAGCACGGCCACCTTGGTCCGGAACCGGTCGCACAGCTCGGCCACGCGCTTGAGGTCGTGCAGCCCCGAGGGGGTGGGCTCGGTGACGATCACGGCCAGGTCGGTCCCTGCCATGGAGCTGATCACCGGGCAGCCGATACCGGGCGTGCCGTCGCACAGGACCAGGTCCAGCCCCCGTTCCTCGGCCATGGCCCGGGCCTTTTGCTTGAGCAGGGTGACCAGCCGCCCGGAGTTCTCCTCGCCGGGAAAAAGCTGGGCGTGGACCATGGGGCCGAACCGGGTGTCGGACACGTACCACTGGCCGCAGTGCTTTTCGGGGAAGTCGATGGCCTTTTCCGGGCACAGGGCCACGCAGACCTTGCACCCCTCGCAGGCCAGGGGGTCCACACGGTAGACGTCGCCGTCCTCACGGACGGCGTCGAACCGGCACAGCTCGGCGCACTGCCCGCAGCCCACGCACCGCTCCGCATCGATGACCGCCTCATGGCCGGAGTAAAAGGCCTCCTCGCTGCGCACCTGCGGGTCGAGGAGCAGATGGAGGTCCGGGGCGTCCACGTCGAGATCGCAGAGAATGGCGTTTTCCGCGAGGTGGGCGAACGCCCCGGCCATGGAGGTCTTGCCCGCGCCGCCCTTGCCGCTGATGACCACTATCTCGCGCATGGGTCACCTCCTGCGGCCGCGGCGCGCATGTGTTGGCGCAAGCCGATAAAAGTTCCTTCCAGCTCCTTGAGGGCGTCGGCCACCACCTCGCCGCGCGAGTAGGCCTCGGCCACCTCCCTGGAGTAGGGAATCTCGGCCCAGACCGGGATGCCGTTCTCGCGGCAGAAGTCGCGCACGGCGGTGTCGCCCAGGTCGGACCGGTTGATGACCGCGCCCATGGGCTTGCCCAGCGGGGTGAAGGCCTCCCAGGCGAGCTTGAAGTCGTGGAACCCGAAGGGCGTAGGCTCGGTGACCAGGACGATGCAGTCCGCGTCGGTCACGGCCGCGATGGCCGGGCAACTCACGCCCGGAGGGGCGTCGATGAGGATGTCGCCCTTTTCGGACAGCTCCGGAAAGAGGCGGCGGACCTGGCGCATGAGCGGCGGGCTCATGGCCTCGCCCACACGCAGCCGGCCCATGACGAAGTCGTGCCGCCCGGCCGTGCCCCGGCAGATCTCCCCCAGCTCGCGGCGGCCCGGGGAGAGCGCGCCCTCCGGGCAGACCGCCAGGCAGCCGCCGCAGCCGTGGCACATCTCCGCGAAGACGAGCAGGGTGTCGGCCATGACAGTGATCGCCTTGAACTGGCAGATGTCCGCACAGGCGCGGCAGCGGGTGCATTTGGACTCGTCCGCCTCGGGGACCTCTATCCAGGCCTTGCGCACGTCGGTCAGCTCGGGCTTGAGGAAGAGGTGCAGGTTCGGCTCCTCGACATCGAGGTCCACCAAAGTGGCCGGTCCGTCCCAAAGGGCGGCCAGGGACGAAGACACCGTGGTCTTGCCCGTGCCGCCCTTGCCGCTGGCAACGGCGTAGATCACTTGTTGCCTCCGGACGGGGCGTTGGCGGTGTCGGCCATGTTGACCTGCCCCGCCACGTACTTCTCGACCGCCTCGCGCACGGTCAGATTGTCCACGTCCTGACCGATGGCGATGCCGGCGGCCTCGAGCGCGGCGAAGGCCTTGGGCCCGACGTAGCCGGTCAACAGGACGGAGGCGCCCGCGTTGGCCACGTTCTCTGCGGCCTGGATGCCCGCACCCTGGGCCATGGCCTGGGACCCGCCGTTGTCCACGTACTGGACCACGGTCATGGTCTCCGGGTCCACGATGGCGAAACCGGCCGCCCGCCCGAAACGGGGGTCGACGCGGTCGTCCAGGGTCGGTCCCTCGGTGGTCACTGCTATCCTGCTCATGGCTGTATCCTTGATTTGCTGTTGTGTTCCGGAGCCCTGTGCGGCTCCCCGGCCCTGGCCCATGTTCTGGCCTTGCATTCCGCGGCCCTGGCCCATGCCTTGTCCCTGTCCACCCACGCCTCGTCCACGGCCCATTCCGCGGCCGCGTCCGCCCATGCACCGTCCGCCGCCGCCTGCGCCGCGCGGTCCGGTTCCGTCCATTCCGGGCATACTGTCATCTCCAATGGTTTCGGACATCGCGTCCGGTGACATCTTGGGGCACTCCCAGGCGTCCTCGGCAAAGGTGTAATGGCCGCCCTCAATGCGGATGGCCTGTCCCTCGGCCAGCGCCGTGGCCACGATGTGCCGCGCCGCTCCGAGCACCCTGCCGAATGTGGCCCGGGAAACACCCATGGCCTGCGCGCCCTCCTCCTGGGTCAGCCCCTGCGCGTCGGCAAGCCGAAGCGCCTCGAGCTCCTCCAGGGTCAGGGTCGCGTTTTGCAGTTCGAGCATCGGGATCCCCTGCGGCTTGTAGTATGTCGCGCCGGGTTCCCGCTGCACGGTCCGCCTGATCTTCCGCCTTCCCATCGGTCCTCGCTTGTATGAACAGTTACGCAAATGAAGATACGCTCAGAAATCCCGGAGTCAAGGATAAAAATGAGCATATGCCCAAAAAAATCATCCGGGACATTTTCCCGATCCGGGAAATAAATTGACTTGCGGGACAGTTCCGGGGCATTTTTTCCCAGTGAGAATCAGAACGCTCGTCATCGCGGCGCTCCTGGTGGTGCTGTTCCCGGTTTCCGCCCGTTGCATGGAGCCCGCCGACAGGGTCACGGTGGTCATATCCGCCGGTCCGTCCTGGGAAACTTTCACCAACCGGGACGGCACCGGGCTGTACCACGAGGTCCTGGACGCGGTCTTCGCCCTGTACGGAATCACGGTACGGCACGAGTACGTGCCCTCGGACCGGGCCGACGAGCTGGTCCGCCTGGGCTGGGCCGACATGATGCTCTGCGACGACCGGGCCGACCCGCCCCTGCGCCTGGCCCGCTACCCCCTGTACGTCAACGATTACCACGTCTTCTTCAACAAGGACCGGATCGGCCCGTGGAAGGGGACCGAGTCCCTGCGCGGCAAGGAGGTGGTCGCCCAGAAGGGATTCTACCACGACTGGGATTTCCCGGTGCCCGTGCGCATCCGCGAGATGGCCTCCGGGGTCAAGTGCCTGGAAATGGTCCTGCTCGGGCGCTCGGACTTCTACGTCGACGACATGGCCTTCATCCGGGACTCCACCCGCCAGAGCCCCCGGTTCGACACTTCCGCATACGACATCCGCAAGGCGGGCCGCCGCTCCTACCACCCCATGTTCAACACCACCCCGCGCAGCGACAGGGTCGTCAAGATGTACGACGACGGCATGCGCACCCTGCACCGGCAGGGCAAACTCCGGCCCATCTACGCGAAATGGGGCCACGTCTACCCCGATTTCGACAGCTACTGATCCCCGGCCGCGCCCGCACCGCCCCCCTCGCCGCCCCGTGGACAACCGCGCCGGGCGGGTGTAATCACCATGGCCATGCGCACCCATGCGGACCGGCTCCGCCACACCCTGCTCTACGAGCTCTTCGGGCTCCTCCTGTGCACGCCCCTGGCGTCCTGGGCGCTCGGCCGCGACCTGCTGCGCGTGGGCATGCTGTCCGTGTCCATGTCCGCCGCGGCCATGGTCTGCAACTACCTGTTCAATCTGGCCTTCGACCACCTGCTGCTGCGCCTCGGCCGACCCCTGAACGTGCGACCGCCCCGGCTGCGCGCCCTGCACGCCCTCAGCTTCGAGGTCTCCCTGACCCTGCTGACCGTGCCGTTGATCATGTGGTGGCTCGATCTCTCCCTGTGGGCTGCCCTGCTCACCGACCTCGGCTACACCGGCTTCTTCCTGGTCTATACCTATCTCTACAACTGGGCCTACGACGCGGTCTTCCCCATGCCCGCCGCGCCCGCAACCGAAACGGCGGGAGACTAGCCATGTTCGGCGTCCACGACTTCGCCCTCTTCGTCCTGTCCGGCCTGCTCCTGAACATCACCCCGGGCCAGGACGTCTTCTATATCGTCAGCCGGGGCGCCTCCCACGGCTGGAAAATCGGCTCCGTGGCCGCGCTCGGCGTGGGCACCGGCTGCTTCGTCCACGTCTTCGCCGCCGCGCTCGGCCTGTCCGCCATCCTGGCCACCTCGGCCATGGCCTTCACCATGGTCAAATTCGTGGGCGCCGCCTACCTCATCTGGGTCGGCCTGACCATGTGGCGCAAGAACGGCAACGGACACGATACCGACAACGACGAGTTCTTCCGGGTCAACGTGCGCAAAATCTACTCCCAAGGGTTCTGGACCAACGCCCTCAACCCCAAGGTCGCCCTCTTCTTCATGGCCTTCCTGCCCCAGTTCGTGGCCGCCGACGCGCCCAACAAACCGCTCGCCTTCCTCTTCCTCGGCGTGGTCTTCACCCTCAACGGCACCCTGGTCAACCTCGCCTACGCCTGGTCCGCCGCCCGCGTGTCCGCCCGCCTCGGCAAAGGCGGCAACTTCGGCACCTGGGCCAAACGCGCCGCCGGCACCCTGTTCATCGGCCTCGGCATCCGCCTGGCCATGTCCGACCCCGTCGGGTAGACGGCTCGCTCCACACTGATAGTTGGGGGGCCTCCGGCGGCCCCTTCGGGGAGACCAGGGCGCTGCCCTGGACCCGCTTGAGCCGAAGACCTTAAGAATCCCCGGTCTGTCCGATCGGCTGACGTATGGAAACGCCCGTTCTTGGGCTTTCTGCGGTTTGTCGGACAAATTATACGGCGTCCTAGGCTGTCCCCCTTTGGGTCCGTGCTGGACATGCAGACTGCGGCCTTCCCTGTTAGCCGGGAAATGACCTGCCCATGACGCGAATACGCCACACAACAACCGACATGAGACAAATCAGTGTTCGTTTCCCACAGAAAAAAAACCTGAGAATCCCACGGCAATAAGGGTGCCACCACGCAGGCTCATTCGTCCTGCGCATTAAACGGTGGCCGTAGGGGAATTTCGACAACGGCAGATTTCTAGATACCTGTCGTTTGTCCGGCGGGGGTGCTGTGTTTCAGCCTGGCGTTCGGATGTGAAAGTGTGCCGTTTGGAAATGAACGGCAGCGAAGTGTTAGGTGTTACTGCACGTTAGTGCCTGCTTAAGCGTTCATCAGTTCGGACTTCATAACGAACTCACGACGCGCGTCAATACGTTTTACCTCCTTCTGGTTACGGGATTATCCTGTAGATATCCCCCACCAGAAGACGCCGCAAAACCTTCGCGCAAGTTCCGGCGGCACGGTTTCTTCACATCCCGCCGTTTTTCCCGCGAGTATGACACAAGCAGCCGTCACTGCAAGGCCAACCCCTTCGGGCGGGCGCTTCGCGGTCCGGCCTTGCCCCGGCGGCTTTGCTCGCGTCGTCATCCACGCAGGCGACGGCGAGAGGGGTGGCGGGGTCGACTCCGGCTCAAGGGATGGCGGCTTCTCGTCTTCCCGTTTCCATCTCCCTGTTAATGCGGACCAACAAGCTGACGGCATGGACCGTAAAGCGGAGGGAATCATTCGTCGATTTGTCCTTCACTATTCATCCGTTATTTTGTAATGCCTAGTAAATTCTATCGAATTATGGGTGTCGTGGCAGACGGAGGTTTTGGTGTTTCGGATCGCCTTGGGAATATGCCAATTTTTCATCCTGCAATGCTTCGCGTATGCGGCCAACGCCGGGACCGGGACCGTCACCACCCGCGCCTCCTGCGCCATCGTGGGCATGACTCTGGAACAGGCCTCGCACCTAGCCCTACACCGAACCCGGGCTGCGGCTATAGAACAGGCTGTGAGGGTGGTCTCATCAAGCCTGGTCACCGACGGCAAACTGGCTGCCGATTTCATCATAAAATTTTCCCGTGGGTATATCGCCAAGAAAAAAGCGCATTGGCTCGCTTTATCTCAGTACCAAGGTTCATCTGATTCACCCCTCCCATACCGGAATGCGGAGGTTTTTTTATTACCGCCCTGCCCGGAAAAAGGGGAAAGGACTGCAGGGATGAATTCGAGCCGCGCCGGGCCATGCGGTTGAGCGAGTTCTCTACCAGATATTCGCCCCTGGCGGAGCAAATCGACACCGGTTCTCGTGTCGGTGCTTCTACTTATTAGATGTCATTAACCAAGGAATTGCCAGCAATATGATAATCCCAAATCACACGCCGAAGCCGCGATGGGAAACTTTTTACCTGCTTAAAAAAACAATTATTGTGCTGTTGTTTTTGCTGGCGGGTTGCGCACACGGGCTCCCTGACCGCTTTACGGATGCGGATTTTTCCCCGCAGACGGCACAAATATTGCCTGAATGTGATCTTTCCTTTGCCTCGCTAAATGGGAAAAAGGTCTCTCTTGATGTCACCTATGCGCATGACGGGACCTTCACAATTGAAGATTACGATTTGGGGAATAAGAAAAAAGTATCTGCAGCATTCAAGGAATCAGGTGCCTTAAAAAAATATTTACTACAATTAATTAAAGAAAATGGAATGACGGTTGTTCGCCCGTCAACAAACGAGGATATGCACTTGGCGCTGCATATCAAAAAAGCTGCCTGTATTCTTGAGGAGGCAAATGCAGATATTGCACAAGGGCTTACTGTTTCCAACAAGGCCGATGCGAGATGGGGAGTCATAGTGGAGGCAAACCTTTCCATTAATAACAAGCCTGACATCCCATTCCGACGAATTATCGTTTTTAGAAAATCAATTGCTGCAGACCAAAAAATAATCTATTTGCTTTTTACGATGCATGGAAACTTTGAATCAACTTTAACTTGTGATGCTGAATATTTGGATAAAACTCCCATTGCACATGTTGCTGCTGATTTTAAGCAGGTAGTAACATCGGTAGTGATTCCCATCATCGATACTGATGCTGCCGGACAAATCGTCGTATACAACCCACGCACTGGTGCTGTGGATAAAACCATTACTCCAGAAACGCCTTTTGGACAGCCCCTTTTGGATTGTATCGGAGTTTGCCGTAAGGGAAATCAGATGCCACAGAACGTGCTGTACTACACTACCCCGCGGGGGTATATGACCGTATTGGCCAAGGACCTCATTGGATTCGTGTTTGAAGAAATGGTAAAATACAGCGTAGGGAGTTAGCCGTGCCAAAAATGCTTTTTGCCGTGATCGCCATTTTGATTCTTTCCTGCTGTGGAGGTTGTTCCGCCCGTGGCTCTTACTCTGCAAAGCAAAAGGTCACGGATTTGACAGAGGAGTATAACAAGAAAGTCGCTCAGAGATTTGCCACGCAAAGCCCGCAAGCCGCGCCGAGCCACGCCGAAACAACGGCTGTGACACAGCCCGCCCCCGTGCAAACGCCGCAACGGGAAGTTGTGACGGTTGCCGTAAAAAGACGCCCCAATGCCATCGGTGTGATCATTGGGAATAAAGATTACGCCCGCTACAACAACGGTATCCCGGATGTTTCCTATGCCCAAAGGGACGCTCAAGCCGTGAGGGATATGTTCATATACCGGCTGGGCATCGACAAAGACAATATCATCTACGTGGAAGACGCCACCCAAGCAGCACTTTTTGCAATTTTCGGGACAAAGAAAAATTACAAGGGCAAACTCTACAACTGGGTCAAACCGCACCAGTCAGAGGTCTTTGTCTACTACTCCGGGCATGGTGCCCCCAGCATCAGCGGGAAAAACGCGTATCTGGTCCCTGTGGACTCCTCGACCAGCTACCTTGCGGAAACGGGGTACCCGCTCGATACGCTTTACGCCAACATCGCAAAACTCCCGTCCGTGGATAATGTCGTCATCATCGACTCTTGTTTCAGCGGCGACTCGCCCAGCGGGATGCTCTTCAAAAACGTCTCTCCTGCGCTTCTCAAGGAGGCATCGCACGTGGAGCGAATCCAGCGCTCATGCGTCATCAGCAGCACTTCCGTGGGCGAACTGAGTAACTGGTACCCGGCGAAAGAGCACAGTCTGTTTACCTACTATTTGCTGGAGGCCATGAGCGGAAAGGCCGATACCAATAATGATCACAAAATCACCGTTGCCGAGATCAAGAAATATGTTGATGGCGAAGTCCCTTACAAGGCCAGACGGTTAAGCGGACGAGAGCAGCATCCCGTCTTCGTCGTTGACAATGACAACAGGGTTTTGGTCGCTCCGGCTAAGTAGGACAACCATGTTAGACTGGGAGGATTTGCTCTCGGCGGGGAAGCGTCCTCACCATCAAACTGCCCCCGTTGTCCTTGTCTTGACGGAGGGCAAAGGAGTCGGTCAATTCTGATATAGGCAGGACACCTCGACAAGGAATAGACACACGAAATCAAGAAGTTGCCGAGCCGCCGAATCGAGTCGTCTCTTCGGCACCATGAATGTCCTTGTTAATCTCATTAAATAAATTGACAACTTTTGTTGTTTTTACTGTAATTGCATAGAATAATGCATTGTTTTTTTTGGCCACCCTGTGTGAAAGAATGTGTGATTTCCCAGCCAAAATCACCACAATTTTCTGAATATCACCATAAAGCACCAAAAAGGTAATCCCCTGCCTTGATTTTTAATCAAGGCAGGGGGCGGCTTTCCTGAAACGTGGTGGGACTTTTAAGAATCCCATGTTCGCTTCGCTCAGGGCCGTGCGGACGCGGAAGGCCGCGACAAGAACGCCTTCCGCCGTGCCGGTGTGCGATTTTGGACAGAAAAAACGGTTGAAACGGCGAGCTTCTTCGCGAAAAGAGGCGCGCCGTTTTTTCTGCCCGAAATCGCGGGGTTTTGTTTTTTTGGAAAGAAAATAGCGCAAAAAAACTGCCGGCTCTCACCCCGTACCAAAACACCGCAAAACCGTTCTTTCGCGTCCGCAACACCTCGTCTGCGGCGTTGGCAACCGTCCCGAAGGGTTCGCGCCGGACGGTCACGGGCCTCGGAGGGCCGCCCGGCGCGAACCCTTCGGGACACCGCATTCCCGCACACCGCCAACACCACCGAACAAAAGCCGCACCCCCACAACACAATCTCTCTTCCACCGCGCCCGCACGCCACTGCCGAAGGCACCCAAAAAGTTTTGGAGGGTCCAGGGAACCTTTTTCAAAAGGTTCCCTGGCGGGGTCCGGGGCAGCGCCCCGGCCGTCGGAGACGCCCGCCCGGCGAGGGCCCGCCGGAGGCACTCATCCCCCGCCCCGCCTAGCTCGCGCCTTCCCTGTCCATGCTTCGGTAGTTGATGGCTTCGGCCAGGTGGTCGGGCCCGATGGTTTGGGCCTCAGCGAGGTCGGCGATGGTCCGGCTGATGCGCAAGATGCGGGTGTAGGCGCGAGCGGACAGGCCGAGGGTTTCAACGGCCTGTCGCAGGAAGCGGTGTTCGGCCTCGCCCAGGGCGCAGAACTCCTCCAGGGCGGCGCCGTCGAGTTCGGCGTTGAGGGAGAAGTGGCGGGCTTGGAAGCGTTCGGCCTGGATGCGCCGGGCGTTGAGGATGCGGGCGCGCATGGTGGCGGAGTCCATTTCGGAGCGGGTCTGACGCAGGTCCTCGTAGGGCACGGCGGGCACGTCCACGTGCAGATCGATGCGGTCGAGGAGCGGGCCGGAGATCTTGTTGCGGTAGCGCTGCACGGCCAGCGGCGAGCAGGAGCAGGGGTGGGTCTCGTCGGACAGGTAACCGCACGGGCAGGGATTCATGGCGGCCACAAGCATGACGTCGGCCGGGTATTTGAGGGTCATGAGCGAGCGCGAGATAGACACCTCGCCGTCTTCGAGCGGCTGGCGCAGGACTTCGAGCACGGATTTCTTGAACTCGGGCATTTCATCGAGGAAGAGCACGCCGCGATGGGCGAGCGAGGTCTCGCCGGGCTGGGGGTAGCGTCCGCCGCCGACCAGGCCGACGTCGGAGATGGTGTGGTGCGGGGTGCGGAACGGGCGGGTGACCATGAGGGCCTGGTCAACGGGCAGCAGCCCTGCCACGGAGTAGATCTTGGTCACTTCCAGGGCCTCGTCGAAGGACAGCGGCGGCAGGACCGTGGGGATGCGCTTGGCGAGCATGGTCTTGCCCGAGCCGGGGGGGCCGATGAAGAGCAGGTTGTGGCCGCCGGCCGCGGCGATCTCGATGGCCCGCTTGGCGTGTTCCTGGCCCTTGACCTCGCCGAAGTCGACGAGGTGGGTGGTCCGTTCGTTCCACAGGGTGTCGATGTCCACACGGGCGGGGTCGATGGCGTCCTCGCCCAGGAGCATGCGCACCACTTGGCCGAGGTCGGCGGCCCCGATGACTTCGAGGTCTCCGGCCACCGCGCCTTCGCGGGCGTTGGCCTCGGGCACGATGATGCCGTGGCCGCCCTGTTCGCGCGCGGCCAGGGCCAGCGGCAGGACGCCGGGCACGGCTTTGAGGTCGCCGCTCAGGGACAACTCCCCGGCCAGGAACCAGCCGTCCACGGCCCGCTGGTCGATGACGCCCATGGCGGTGAGGATGCCGATGGCCAGGGGCAGGTCGTAGCCGCTGCCCGCCTTGCGCACGTCGGCCGGGGCCAGGTTCACGGTGATCCGGGCGGGCGGGACCTTGAAACCGCAGTTTTTGAGTGCGGAGAAGACGCGCTCCTTGGACTCGCGCACCGCGCCCTCGGCCAGGCCGACCATGGTGAAGGCGGGCATGCCGGAGCGCGAGAAGTCGACTTCGAGCTGGACCTTGAAGGCATCGATGCCCATGAGGGCGGCGCAGGAGATGGTGGCGATCACGATTTCATCCGTGGGGACAATGGGTTGACGCGGGTTGCTGAGACAACGTGTACACGGATATGCAACCGCCTGTAAACTCCTGTTTATTTGGTATACCCCGATTTACTCGGATGAGGGATCACGCTATGGACGTGAATTCTCGAATCAATACGGGGGAGGACCCGATGACCGTTACCGCCGAGGACACGAATGAACTCTTCCTGGCCAAGCTTTCGCTGCCGGTGCGCAAGTGCATGGCGAACACGGCCAGGGAGTGCGCCGGGAACGTGGCCGGGGTCCTGTCCCTGGACGCGAAGGAGACCTACCGGGTCAAGCTGGCCGTGGACGAGGCCTTCTGCAACGCGGTGGAGCACTTTGCCGGGTCGGCGGACGACGAGCGCATCCACCTGGAGTTCTCGGTCCGGGAGCGGGGCATACCCTTCGACCACGCCAAGGCCGAGCGGTTCACGCCCGGCGACCCGGACAGCGCGGACAAGCCGGGGCTGGGCTCCCTGCTCATGCAGCAGGCCATGGATTCGGTGGAGCTGTTCGTGCACGGACGCGAAGGCAAGGAGGTCCGGCTGACCCGGAAGATCGGATACGGCGCCCTGCCCCCGGAGCTGGTGAAGACCGGTCCCGCCTTGCGCGGCAAGAGGCGGATCACGGTCCGGGAGCCGGTGGTCCGGCTGGCCCGCGAGGACGAGCTGGCCGAAATCTGCCGTCTGGCCTGGCGCTGCTACGGCTTCACTCAGGAAGATTTCCTCTATGATATCGACATGTTGTCTAAAAAAGTGCGAGCCGGGGAGTTCAAGTCTGTGGTCGGATCGGACCCTGAGAGCGGAGCCCTTATCGGCCACGCCGGGCTCAAGTACCACAATCCGGCGGTCAAGGTGCCGGAGCTGGGCCTGGCCTTCGTGGACCCGGCCTATCGCTCGCCCGGCCTGGCCCCGAAGATGGTCAGGCTGCTCTTCGACATGGCCCGGTCCCAGGGCGACCGGGGCATCTTCGACTGCTCGGTGACCACACACATCTATTCGCAGAAGGGACTGCAGGAGGAGATGGGCTGCCGCCCGTGCTGCGTGATGTTGGGCATCGCCGCCTCGGGCATGCAGGCCAAGGAGCTGGCTACCTCCCGGCAGGAGAAGGGCTCGGTGGTCAACCACTACTTCCCCTTTGACCGCAGCCCCGCCACCGTGTACCTGCCCGAACGCCACCGGGCCATGGCCGGAGACATCTACGGCTGGATGGACCTGCCCCGCACGTTCGGCGAGCCGGACGAGGGGCCGCTGTCGGGCGAATCCAAAGTGAGCGTCTTCCCCCTGCCCGACGAGCTCAACGTGGCCTTCATCGAAGTCGGAGCCATCGGTGCGGACACGGTCCGCGAGATCGCTGACGGGCTGCGCGAATGCCGCAACCGGCGCATGGACGCGGTTTACGCCTTCCTGCCCGCAGGGGTTGCGGCCTCGCCGCAGGTGGTCGAGGCATGCGAAGGCATGGGCTTCTTCTTTGCCGGGCTCATGCCCCACATCCACGAAGGCCAGGACCGCATCCTCCTGCAATACATCGATATCCTCCTCGATCTGGAAGCCGTACGGGTGTACGGAGACATGACCCGGAAGCTGTTCGGCTACATCCGGGCCGAACAGAAGCGGGTCGCCGCTCCGTAGCCTTACCCGCCGGTCCGGCCGGCCGTCCGCACCGGACCGCCTCGCAGACGATTCCCGAAAATAATTGCCCGTTGTGTCGGTACGTCCCAATTATAGTGTCGTTCGATCATGAATACGCATCGCAAAGGAGCACCCTATGGGTATCCGTTCGAAACTATTTCTGCCCCTGCTGGGTATGGCCTTGGTCATGCTCGTCGGCGGGTATCTCACGCTGAAATCCCAGTTCACCGACCTGGAGGACTCCTTCGTCTCCCTGATCATGCGGGGCAAGATCGAGGACGTGCAGCAGTCCATCACCCAGATTTCGGAGAGCGCCCTGCAGCAGGCCGCCCTGTTCAGCCGCATGCCCGCTGTGGTCGAGGCGTACGCCAAGGCCAACCAGGGCGACATAAACAACGAGGCCGACCCCGTGCTGCAGACCGCCAGGGAGCAACTGCGCACCTCGCTCGCGCCCGTTCTCAAGGGCTACAAGGAGAACGTGGGCAAGGATTTCCAGCTCCATTTCCACCTGCCCACGGCCCGCAGCCTGCTGCGCACCTGGCGCAAGAAGCAGGCCAAAAAGAACGGCCAGTGGGTGGACATCTCGGACGACCTGTCCGGGTTCCGCAATACGGTCATCGACGTGAACCGGACCCACAAGCCGGTCCTGGGCATCGAACCGGGCCGGGGCGGGTTCACCATCCGGGGGCTGGCCCCGGTGACCGCGCCCGACGGCGCGCACCTCGGGTCCGTGGAGGTGCTTCTCGGCTTCGACAACATCCTCAAGACCATGGAGGCGTCGGGCACGATCAAGGCCCTGCTGTACATGGACGCCAAGCTGCTGCCCGTGACCACCCGGTTGCAGGACCCGGCCAAGAACCCGGTCAAGGACGACAGGTTCGTGCTCATCTACGGCCAGAAGAACGCCGCGGCCAGGGAGCTGGCCTCGTCCACCCTGCTGGACCGGGGCATGAAGTCCTCCCTGGTGGAAGTCAGCGGCCATGACGGCGTGGCCGCCTTCCCGGTCAAGGATTACCGGGGCGAGCCCATCGGGGCCATCGTCCTGTCCATGGACATCTCCGGCCAGCAGGCCATGATGTCCGCCGTGGCCTGGATGATCGGCATCGGGCTGCTCATCGTCGTGGTCGTGCCCATCGTGATCATCTTCTGGGTGGTGGAATACTCGGTGAAGCGGCCCATCCAGCAGTGCGCCGAGCTGGCCTCGGACATCGCCCAGGGCAACCTGGAGAGCCGGACCTGCAAGATGCGTTCGGACGAGATGGGCATCATCCTGGAGGGCATGTGCGACATGAACGCCCACCTGGCCGACACCATCAGCCATATCCGGGACATCTCCGGCGAGGTGGCCGAGGGGTGCAGCGAGCTCTCCATGGCCAGCGACAACCTGTCCCAGGGGGCCAATCGGCAGGCCGCCGGGATCGAGGAGATCGCCGCCAGCCTGGAAGAGATGTCCGGCTCCATCCGGCAGACCGCGGACATCGCGGCCAAGACCGAGACCACCGCGACCAAGGCTTCGCGCGACGCCGAGACCGGCGGCCAGGCCGTGGCCCGCACCGTGGAGGCCATGAAGAAGATCGCGGACGAGATCGGGATCATCGAGGAGATCGCCCGCCAGACCAACCTCCTGGCCCTGAACGCGGCCATCGAGGCGGCCCGCGCGGGCGAGGCGGGCAAGGGGTTCGCCGTGGTCGCGGCCGAGGTGCGCAAGCTGGCCGAGCGCAGCGGCACGGCGGCGGCGGGCATCAGCGAACTATCGTCAAGCAGCGTGGCCGTGGCCGAGGAAGCCGGGGAACTGCTCAAGCGCATGGTCCCGGATATCAAGAACACGGCCGAACTGATCCAGGAGATATCCGCCGCCGCCAGCGAGCAGAGCCAGGGCATCGAACAGGTCTCCAAGGGCATTCAGGATTCCGAATCCGTGGTTCAGCAGAACGCCTCCACGGCCGAGGAGGTGGCGGCCACCGCTGCCAGCCTGTCCGACAGTTCCAAGAGCCTCCACGAGGCCATCGGCCACTTCAAGCTGGGCGACAAGGACGACGGCCTGGAACGGTACTAGCCCGGCCCGGAACGCAATCGGCCCCCCGTGCAAAATCTCGCGCGGGGGCCTTTTCATGGCCCGTGGAATGAACCGACGGCCGCGACCCGCCGACCCGGCAGCCGCCAAACGCCGCCGCTCCCCGGCCTCCGCCGGCCGGCCGGTGCGCCCCGCATACAATCCTGGATTCCCGGCCCGTTCCCTGTTAAAACCAAGCCGCAAAGACATCCATGGAGGACACATGCGCACCCGATTGCTTGCCCTGACCCTCGCCCTGTTGCTGGCCGCTTCCCTGGCCGCCTGCTCCGCCAAGGACGAGGCCGTCCAACAGCCCGTCCCGGACCAGGCCGCCGCGACACAGGAAGCCCCTGCCGCCGACGCGACAACGTCCGCGTCCACGCACACCATCAAGGAGGAGATCCCGGACGGCCCGGTGGGCAAGGTGCTCTTGAAGGACGGCACCACCCTGAAGATCGAAGCCCTGAAAAAACTGGGCGGCGACTACTGGATCTACGTCTCCGGCAAGCTCAACGGCCGCTCCTCCACGGTCGTCAGCCTGACTCGCTTCCGCGACCTGATGAACTGGAAATCCATCTCCTTCAAGGACCCGCACACCTTCACCATCACCAACGCCCACGGCAAGGAATGGGTCTTCCAGGACGCCAACCTCTACCTGGGCGACGGCAAGTCCGGCAACTACGCCTTCTACGTCCTCGACGACCGCCTCGACAAGGTCCTGACCGAGGTCCCGAAGAACGAGGTGATCAGCATCGCCTTCGGTACCAAGTAGCTCCGTCCGCACCGGAGCCCAGGCCCGTCCCGCGTCCCGGCGACGGCGGCGCAACTCGCCCTCCCGTCTTGACGTCTAGATGTTTTCTAGATAATAGACCGGTAAGTTTCGTTCCTTGATTTTCCTTGTTTTACAAGGGTGACGATTGGTGACGATTATCACACAGGGAGGACAGGTGATCCGACTCGCGTTTGGCTCCGTACCCCGGAAAGTGGTTGTCAGACTTGGCAAAACGAACACGCTCCCCCTTACCCGAAACACTCGCCCGAGGGCGGTTTCCTGCATCTGGGACACCCGGTTCCGGCACAGGCCCCGCCGGCTGGCCCTGGCCACCCGGAACACTCCTCCCCAAACCCCGAGGATGAACAGCTATCATGGCAGATACCTATACACATAAGGATTTGGCCGGTCTCTGCGGCGTCTCCGAAACCACCATCAAGAGCTACCGCCGCAAGTTCCCCGGCTTCATCCCGGTACTCACCCGGGGCAAGCCCATCCGCTTCAGGTCCGAGGCGGGCGAGGTCTGCCTCAAGATCCGCGACTGCTTCGCCAAAGGGCTGTCCGTGAACGAGACCCACAAGGTCTTAAAGGAACACTTCAAGGAAGAGCCGTCCGCCCGGCAGCGCCGCGCGCCCGCGGCAGCGCCCGCCGACGCTCCGGCCCAGTCCGCCGCACCGGCCGGGGTCTCCGCGGAGTATCTCGAAAAATTCTTCACCACCGCCGGGCAGATGATGCAGGGCATGGCCGGGCTGGCCACGGCCCAGGCCAAGGCCGAGCAGCGACTGCGCAAGGTCGAATCCGCCCTGGAAAAGCTGCTTGAGATCGAGGCCGAGAACAAGGCCCTGTTCGCGCGGCTCCTGGACCGCCCGGCCGGTGGCGCGGCCGCCTCGCCGGTCGAGCCCGCCCCCGCACCCGAGCCCGCCGCAGAGCCCGAACCCGAACCCAGGCCCGAGCCGCGCATGCGGGCGCGCCGGATCGTCAACGTGCGCGGCCCCGAGGGCGACGTGGCCTCCTACGCCCTGGAGCGGGACGCGCCTCCGGCCGGAGAGCGCCCCTCGGACGACTTCCTGAACACGCCCATCGTCATCCACAACGACCAGGGCGAGTTCCTCGGCGTGCCCGGCAGGCTGCCCCTGGCCGGGTTCGTCTCCATCCTGCTCAACGAGGCCGACGAGATCGCCGCCCGGTGGATCCGCCAGGGCGAGGCCTGGGTCTTCAGCATGGCCGCGCCCGGCGGCGAAACCCACGCCCTGCACTTCGTCTCCACCACCACCCCGCGCGGCAACCTCGTGGTCCTGCTCAAACAGCTCGACATCAACGGCGCACCCACCTCGCCCCAGTTCCTCCAGGAGTTCTTCCGCCAGGTGAAGGACAAGGCGTAGGCCCCACCCGCCTCCGGCAACAACAAAGGCCCCCGCTCGAGCGGGGGCCTTTGTTCATTCGTGGGTCCGAGGACTACTCGCTCATGTGCAGGTACTGCGTCTTGAGCGCGGCCATTTCACCCTTGAGGATCATCTGGTCCATCATGAAGTCGACCGTGTCCTGGAGCCGCTCGGCCGAGGCGGGCATGAGATAGCCCAGCTCGGCGCGGGTGAACGGGTCCCCGGCCAGCGGGGCCGCCAGCTTGGGGTCGGTGGCCGCGTAGTACAGGGCCTCCACGCTGTCGGTGATCATCACGTCCACCTTCTTGGCGGCCACGGCGGGGGGGATGGCCAGATTGGACTCGAACACGACCACGTCCGCATTCTTGATGTTCGCCTTGACGAATTTCTCGTTAGTGCCGCCGGGGTTCACGCCGATGCGCACGCCCTTCTGGTCCACGTCGGCCAGGGACGCGAACCGGGCCGCGTCGTCCCTGTTGACCAGGATGGTCTTGCCGAACATGACGTAGCCCTGGGAGAAGCGGGCCTCCTTCTGGCGGGCGATGGTCCGGGTGATGCCGCTCATCCCGAGGTCGTACTTGTCAGCCTTGAGATCGGCCATCAGGGTCTTCCAGGTGGTCTTGACCAGGTCGAGCTTCAGGCCGAGCTGGTCGGCGAAGCTCCGGGCCACGGCGATGTCGAAGCCCTCGTAGGTGCCGTTGTTGTCGAAGGAAAACGGCTTGTAGTCCCCGGTGGTGCCCACGCGGAGCGTGCCGCTGGCCACGATCTCGTCAAAGCTGCGGGCCTGGCCGTCGGTAACGGATAAAACGATCATGAAACACACCAGCAAAGCGCAATACAGTTTGGACATGGGAAAGCTCTCCTCAATTGATGGAATGCAGAACATATGTGAAATCGCCGGGCCCCCGCGCGGAGGACGGACGGCAACGTATAGGGCCTTTTACAACAACCGGCACGGGCTGGCAAAAGGAACCGACGCCTTCCCGCCCAAAAACATACCCCCATGCCGCAATGGACTTCGCGGAAACGGATGTGTATTCGTGATCGGGAACACTGCAAGGATCTGGGGGGAAACGTGATCCACTTCAAGGACGGCGACTACGGGCCGGAAGGAGTGCGGGTGGACCCCGCGGGGGCCGCGTTCCGGTTCGGGGCCGGGCTGTACGAGACCATCTATTACAACGGGCACGAGTTGTGCCATCTGGGCCGCCACCTGGACCGGCTGCTGCACGGGCTGCGCTCCTACGGGCTGGCCTACACCGTGGTGGACTTCCCGGAGGTGGCGGGCCAGGTCATCAACCGTAACGGGCTGGAGGGCAGCCCCGCCAGGGTGGACATCGTCTATTCCGTGGGGAGCGGACCGGCCTCGCCGGTGATCCTGGCCGAACCGTACGAGCCCAAGCCGTACAAGGCGTTCCGGCTGTGCCTGTGCGAGGACCGGCACGTCTCGGCCCTGAGCGGGCACAAGACCACCAACGGGATGTTCGCGTACCTGGCCCGGCGGCAGGCCGCAGCCTGCGGGTTCGACGACGCGGCCCTGTTCGACCTGGACGACAACATCCTGGAGGGCGCAACCGGTGCGCTGATCTTCGAAAAACAGGGCCAGTTCGTGTGCGTGGACTCCCCCTACCGGCTGCCGTCCATCGCCCTGGACCTGGCCGGGACCGTCCTGGACATCCTGCCCGTGCGGGTGCCCCTGGACGATCTTCCGTCCTTCCGGCACGCCTACCTGCTCAACTCCCTCATCGGCATGCGCCCGGTGGTGGCCGTCGGCGAGACCGCCTTCGTGCCCGACGACACCGCCTGCGACAAGGTCTCCCCCCTGGTCCTGGGCGCTTCCGACTAGCCATTCCGCGCTTTTTGTCCTAATACCCATTGTACTGGGCCAGCCTCCGCAGGAGGGCCGCTTTCTTGCCTGCATTTTTTGCTTGCATTTTAAAATAGGAATCATTACTACTTTTTCACGGCACACAATCGGCCCGCGAGCCGACAAATACCAACATACAGGAGAAGACCAATGACCAAGACCATGGAGAATCTGAAAACCGCTTTCGCCGGCGAGTCCCAGGCCAACCGCAAGTATCTCGCCTACGCCGAAAAGGCCGACGCCGAGGGCAAGCCGGGCGTGGCCAAGCTGTTCCGCGCCGCCGCTGCCGCCGAGACCATCCACGCCCACGCGCACCTGCGCCTGATGAAGGGCATCGGCACCACCGAGGAGAACCTGAAGGACGCCATCGAAGGCGAGACCTACGAGTTCAACTCCATGTACCCGGACATGATGAAGGACGCCGAGGCCGAGGGCGAGAACGCCATCCTGCGCTATTTCGGATTCGCCAACGAGGCCGAGAAGATCCACGCCGAACTGTACTCCGAGGCCCTGGCCGACCCGGACAAGTTCGCGGACGCCGAGTTTTACATCTGCTCCGTGTGCGGCCACACCATGGACGGCGAGCCCACGGACAAGTGTCCCATCTGCGGCGCGGCCGTCAAGGCCTACAAGAAAGTGGAAGCCTAGCCCTTTCGCCGACCGGACATCCCCGCGCCGCCCCGTTCCCCCCGGAACGGGGCGGCGTTTCATTTCCGCGTCTGTACAAACCGCATGGAGACAGGTACATAACCCGACATGATGGTCAATGTGGAACGACTGTCCTACAACTTCGGGTCCTACTGGGCCCTCAAGGACATCTCCTTCACCCTGGGAAAGGGCGAGTTCCTCTTTCTCACGGGCCACTCGGGCGCGGGCAAGACCACGCTCCTGCGCCTGCTCTACGGCGCGCTGCCCGTCAACCGCGGCCGCGCCTCGGTCGCCGGGTTCCAGCTCAACAACCTGAAGAAGCGCGAAATCCCCAGGCTGCGCCGCAAGGTCGGCGTGGTCTTCCAGGACTTCAAGATCCTGCCCGAGCGGACGGTCTTCGACAACGTGGCCATGGCGCTCGAGGTGCGGGGCATGCCGCGCACCCACCTGGAGCGCCGAGTGCGGGCGATCATCCGGGCGCTCGGCCTGGAGACCAGGAGCTACTCCCTGTGCGAGCGCCTCTCGGGCGGCGAGCAGCAGCGCGTGGCCATCGCCCGGTCCATGGTCGCCAACCCCGAGCTCATCCTGGCCGACGAGCCCACCGGCAACCTGGACGTGGACCTGACCCTGCACCTCATGGAAATCTTCAAGCAGTTCCACACCTACGGCACCTCGGTCATCATGGCCACCCACTCCACCGAGGTCCTCGACTGCGTGCCCGGCGCGCGCATCCTCCACCTCCAGGACGGGCGCATCGCGGAAAACGACGGTTCCGGCGACGGATTCGACCCGGAGAACGGGGAGGAAAACGGCGACGAGACCGAATTCGGCGAGGTGGGGCTGTGATCGGACCGTTCCTCCGCCTGACCCTGCGCGGCGTGGCCGACCTGCGCCTGCACCCGTTCGCCCAGTTGCTCACGCTCCTCGCCGTGGGCATGGTCACCCTGCTCACCGGGCTGATCCTGCTCGGCATGCACAACGTCAACCTGGAGCTGCTCAAGTCCAGGGGCAAGGTGGAGTTCCAGATATATTGGAAGGCCGGGGTCGCCGACGCCCAGGTGGACAAGGACTGGCAGACCGTCCGGGCCATGGACCACCTGGACTCCTTCAAGACCTTCACCCCCAAGACCGCCCTGACCGAGCTGGCCACCACCCTGGGCGAGACCGGCGACTTCGCCTGGCTGGCCGGGAACAACCCCCTGCCCTACTCCGGCCTGGCCGCCTTCGTCGTGCCGCCCGAGGCGCAGCGCGAGGGCTGGGCCGCCGACCTGCTCACCCGGCTCAAGTCCCTGCCCGGCGTGGACAAGGTCAACTACACCCCGTTCCAGGCCGATCTGGCCCAAGGCTGGCGCACCCTGACCGGCATGGTCGTCTGGCCGGTCCTCGGCTTCCTGGCCCTGGTCGTCGCCCTGGTGGTCCACAACACCATCAAGCTCTCCCTGCTCACGCGCCTGGACGAGGTCGAGATCCTCTCCCTGGTGGGCGCCAGCCCGACGTACATCCGCTGGCCCCTGCTCGTCGGCGGCCTGGTCCAGGGCCTCCTCGGCGCGGGGCTCGGCATCGGTCTGCTGGCCGCCGCCCACTCGGCCATGGCCGACGTCCTGAATTTCCCGCCCTTCCTCATCCGCCTGCAATTCCTGCCGCCCGGCCAGGTCCTGATCCTGGGCGGCGCCGTCACCCTGGTCGCCACCCTGTCCAGTTGGGTGGCCATAAAGTAGAAGACCGGGGGAAGGGGAGAGGGAAACCCTTTACTCAAAGGGTTTCCCTCTCCCCTTCCCCCGGCCCCCCATCTCCTCTTCATTCCTAAACTTTTTGGGCCGCCTTCGGCGGGGCTTGGCACTTGGGGGCGGATCAGGATTTGGAGTGCATGAAGACCGAAACGATGCGGCGGGCGTGGGCGGCGAGCTCCGCCGGGGTCGGTGTGGGAATCAGGCCGACCAAGACGTGCATGCGCAGGGAGAGCAGGCCGCCCAGCAGGAGCCGGACCCCGTACTCCGCGTCGTCGAGCCGGAACCGCTCCCGCAAGAATTCGGCCAGCCGCTCCTCGGTCCGCCGGGGACCCACCGCGAAATAGGCGCGGGTGAGCTCCGGAGCGGTCGGCCCCTCGGACAACAGCAGGCGGACCGATGCCAGATGGTCCTCGGACATATGCACCTCAAGGAACCCCTCGGCGAAACGGAGCAAGGCCTCGCGCGTGTCCGCCTCGTCCAGGGCGTCCAGAAACCCGCTCCCGCCATCCGCCCGCCGGACCTCCAGGGACGCCTGGAACAACGCCTCCTTGGATTCGAAATACCGGTACACCGTCTGCTTGGTCACCCCGGCCCGCCGGGCGATGTCGTCCATGCCCGCTCCGATGTACCCCTCGGACCGGAAAACCTCCCGCGCGGCCCGCAGGATGACGGACCGGTTCCGCTCCCGCTTTGCTTCCATCTTGGCCATGGCCGGACCTCCTTTGTTAAAAACATACTACCCAGTATGAATATTCTTGACAAGGTGCGTCCCCGACCTTAAATCATACCAGTCAGTATGATTTTAAAAGGAGCGACCATGACGTTAGCACAACTGAAGACACTTATCCCGGAAGATGCCCAGGCCAAGGGGCGGACCGCGGCGATCATGGGCGGCATCCTGCTCAGCTTCGACCCGATCTTCGTCCGGTTGTCCGGCGTGGGCGGGTACGAAACCGCGTTCCTGTTCGGCCTGTTCTCCGCCCTGTCCATGGGCACCCTGATCCAGGCGACCGACGCGCGCGGGCTTGTCGGCACGATCCGGGAGAGCGGCTGGCCGGCATTCGTCTCCGGCCTGATCATCCTGGGCAGCGCCTCCATGTTCGTGCTCAGCATCAAACACACGAGCGTGGCCAACACCATGATGATCCTGAGCGGGCGGCCCGTGCTGACCGCAGCGGCGGCCTGGCTGGTCCTCGGGGAACGGACCACCGCCAGGCTCTGGCTGGCCATCGTCGGCGTGATCTGCGGCATGGCCGTGGTCGTGTCCGGCTCGCTCCAGTCGGGCAACGTGCACGGCGACGCCCTGGCCCTGGTGGGTGTGACCTGCCTGGCCGTAAACGGGGTCATGTGGCGGCACTTCAAGTCCATGAGCCGGATGCTGGTCGTGGGCTACGGCGGCTTCTTCCTGGCCGCGATCATGTTCTTTCTGGTCGACCTCTCGGCCATCCCGGCACGCACCTGGCTGGTCATGGCCTGCATGGGCCTGCTCTCCGCCCCGGCGGGCCGCGTCCTGAACGCGGTCTCCTCGCGCTACATCCCGGCCGCCGAAATGGCCACCTATGCCCTGCTCAGCCCGGTCCTCGCCCCCATCTGGGTCTTCCTCCTGTTCCGAGAACAACCCCCGACCGCCACCCTGGCCGGCGGCACCCTCATCCTGGCAACCATCGCCACCTACATCGTCGCCACCGCCAGACGGCCATGAAGAAGCGGGGAAGGGGAGGAACACCCTTTGAAAAGGGTTCTTTCCTCCCTTCCCCGGCCCCCATCCCTCCTTTCCCAAAGTTTTTGTGTCCGCTACGCGGGTAGGCCGCAAAAGAATGTTCCCGCTTCAGCAATGAACCGGGGACCTTTTTTACCTGGAGCGATTCGGGTGCACAGCACCCGACAGCGGCTCTCTAACCGCGCTCGCACAAGGCTTGGGAGAGTGGGTCGGATGTACAGATGGCCCGCTATCGCAAGCCGCCGCTCCCTTACGAAGGAAACACTCCAGGCTGGATGGGCCGCATGGGCGGGGGGTTGAAGACGTCGTAGGGGTTGTCGACCGTCTTGGTCAGTTGTTCGACCAGGGGGCAGTTGTAGGTAGCGGCCTGGGGCTTCCAGAAGAGGCGGCCCCGGCCGCAGACCGCGATGAGCTTGCCGGCGAAAAAGACGGGGTAATAGCGGCGGACGTTCTCCGGATAGGTGAGGGTGTACACGGGCTTGTCCGGATACTTGCCCTGCAGCTCGGCCGGGGGGAACTGGACCTCCCGGAGCGGGCTCAGCCTGTGCAGGGCCTTCATGTCCACGTCGGCCGGTATTTCCAGGCAGTACTCCCGGACCTCGAACCCGCCGATGGACAGGACGTTGAGCAGGCTGACCGGGGTGTACCAGCGCAGGTGGCCGGTGTGCCACACGCCGGGGCCGTAGGGAAACCGGCCGGACATGATCTCGTGCTGGATTCTCCAGTAGTGCAGGTTGGGCGTGGCCACGATGAGCAGCCCGTCCTCGGCCAGGAACTCGCGGATGCGGGTCATGGTCAGCCACGGATCGAACAGGTGCTCGACCACGTCGTGCAGGATGATGTACTTGAAAAACCCTTTGTATTCAGGGGAGAAAATCTCTCCGCGCTCGATGTCCCGCAGCTCGATGCGGTCGATGAACGGGCTGAGCCTCCTGGCGGCCTCGGGGTCCATGTCCACGCCGAACAGCTCGGTGCACCCCTTGTCCCGCTGCAACCGGAGCAGGATGCCGCCCCAGCCGCAGCCGACCTCCAGGATGCGCGAGGCCCCTTCCGGGATCATGTCGAACACGGCCTTCCGTCCTCTGGACGTCTCGATGGTCTCTTCCCGCAACCGCTCCAGTTCCATGGCACACAGCTCCTTGTGGTTCATCAACAATCCCCGAGAAGCTACACAATTTCCCCCGAAACACCAACCTGCCGATCACCCCTGAAGCCGGTGCCCTGAGCGACCGCCCCCCTCGCACAAGGCTTTCGCTAGTGGGCCAAAAAAAGAGGGGCTCTTGTCCGAGGGGGAAAGGATGTAAATCCCCCGGACAAGAGCGCCTCCAACCCGCATTGTACGCGGGGAGCGCAGGGCTCCCGAAAAATTAAAAGCCTCGGGTGAACAGCAACAGCGTGAACGAGGCCACGGCCGAAGCGGCCTGACGCACGTGGCGGCTGTTGTTGCGGCGGGGCCGGTCGTTGCCGTTGCGGTGCGCCTCGTTGCGCATATGCATCATGGCCAGTCGGGTATCGTTGTCCATGCTCATATTCTTGCTCCTTGTTTGACGCCACCATCCGGGCGGTTTTCCATATCTGCACAACTACGGATCTTGTCGAAATCAATCCAATTGTTTTGTTTGATGCACTTGTTCGGTTTTTCTGATGACATTTCCGATCTTAATCGGATATGGTTATGAGGAACATCAAGGAGGCTGATCGGGTATGGAATTGTACCAACTCAAGACGTTCGTGGTGGTGGCCGAGGAAGGCCACCTGACCCGCGCATCGGTGCGGCTGCACACCAGCCAGCCCTCGGTCAGCGCGCACATCAAGGCGCTGGAGGAGGAACTGGAGACCAAGCTGTTCATCCGAACGCCCAAGGGAATGCGTTTGACCGAGGCCGGGGAACGCCTCAAGCACCGGGCCGAGAACGTGCTCAAGGCGGCTCGCGAGCTGAAACTGGAGGCGCGGAGCATGGGCGACGAACTGGTGGGCGACCTGTCCATGGGGCTGAACACGGACGCCGAGTACCTGCGCATCGTGCCGCTGCTGACCTCGCTCGGCGAGGACCACCCCAAGATCATCCTGCAGATCCAGCAGCGCGCCTCCACCTCGGTGCAGGGGGCCATCCGCGACGGAGAGCTCGACTGCGGGTTCATCTTCGGCGAGCCGAGGTTCCCGGAGATCAACGCCATTCCCCTGGAAAATACCCGTTTCTACGTGGCCGTGCCGGATATCTGGAAGGACCGCATGGACCAGGGGCTGGCGGGCCTGTCCGACCTGCCGTGGATTATGGACCCGTCGGACAACCCGCTGCAGCAGCTCATAGAGCCGTTCTTCAAGTCCCACGGGATCAAGCCCTCGAACCAACTGGAAGTGGACGGCGACGAGGTCATCCGCGTGCTCGTGGCCGCGGGCAAGGGGGTTTCATTTCTGCGGAAAAACGAGGTCCTGGCGGCCAACCGCATCGGCCAGCCAGTGCACTCCCTGTCCTATGACGAGCTGTCCATCCAGGCCAACTTCGTCTACCTCAAACGGCACGACGAGGACCCGGTCATGCGCGCGGTCATCGACCACGTCAAACGGTGCTGGGAAGTGGAATAGGGATCAGCAGGCGGCCTCCGGCCACAGCCCCCGGACCACGTCGGTCAGGGCCCGGATGATCGGGTCGTTCTCCCGGCTCTTGGGATACACGAAACCGATGTTCAGGGAGAGCATGGGCCCGGTCTCGCAGATCACGGCCGCGCCCTCCCGGACCATGGCGTCCGCGTCATCCTGCTTGAGCAGGGACACGCCCTTTCCGGCGGCCACCAGCTCGCGGATGACGTACTCGGAGTCCGCCTCGATGAAATCGGTGATGCTGATGCCCGACCCTTCGAACACGCCCTCGAGCACCTTCATGAATGGACACTCGACGTCCGGCCGAATCCAAGGCAGGGTCGCCAGTTGATCCAGGGGCAGGTCCTGCACGCGGGCCGCCCAGGCCGCCGGGGCCACAACGCGAACCGGGATCTCCTTCAGATGGATGTTCGCGACCTCGGCGTAGCGGTTGTCGGAAAAGGAAAAGCCCGCGTCGATGCGCCGATCGCGCACGTCCTTGAGGATCGTCCCGGAGTTGCCCTGCAGGAACTTGAGCCGCAGTTTGGGGTGAGCGTCGGCCATGGCCGCCGACAGCTCGGCCACACGTAAGAAAGCGGTGTCCGTGTTCAGGACGATGGTCAAAGACCCGGTCAGCTCCTCGCGGTACCCGGCGGCCAGGTTGGCCATGTCCTCGGCGGCCAGGAGCACGGAGTCCGCCTTGAGCTTCAGCCCCTTGCCCACCTCGGTCAACTGCATGCCGCGCGGGGTGCGCACGAACAGCGGGAGCCCCAGCTCCTCCTCCAGCGCCTTGATGTGCCCGCTCACCGCAGGCTGGCTGGCGTAAATGCGCTCGGCGGCCTTGGTCAGGTTGCCCTCCTCGGCCACGGCCACAAAGGTCTTGAGCTGATAGAGTTCCATCACCCCTCCCAGGTGCGCCGTACCAGTTCGATGATAGCCGCCAGGGACGGGAGTTCGTCCTCGCCCTTGCGGTACACGAAATTCACCTCCACCGGATGCCGCCCGACCAGCGCGCACTCGGCCGCCAGCCCGCTGTCGAGCATGGCCGCCACCTCGTCCTCGCGGACCAGGGCCAGCGCCTTGCCCTCCACCACCAGGGCCCGGATGACCTCTTCGGAATCCGCGCCGATGGTCCGGGCCGGAACGATCCCGAACCGGTTGAAGATATCCAGCTGCAACTCGCGGAACGGGCTGTGGCTGGCGGGCATGACCCAGGTGAAGGCCGACAGGGCCTCGGCGTCGGCCTCGGCCAACTCGTCCCGGACGCTCGCCGCGCCCATGATGGAATACTCCGGCTCGGCCAGCTTGATGGTCTCCAGATCCCGGTACGGATTGCCCGCGAAAACAAAACCCGCGTCCAGGTTGCGCGCCCGAATCTCGCTCAGGATCACCCCGGACGGCGACTGAATCAGCTTGAGGTTGAGCTTGGGGAACCGCTCGCTCATCAGGTCGATCAGGCTGGTGGCCTTGAGAAACGCGGGGTCCGTACACAGCCCCAGCGCCACCTGGCCCGCCACCTCGCCGCCGAGCATCACGGCCCTCGCCAGCAGCGTCTGGGCCGCGCCCAACACCTCGATGGCGTCATGCACCAGCTCGGCACCGGCCTGGGTCAGCTCCACGCCACGCGGCACCCGGTCGAACAGCCGGACGCCCAGTTCCTCCTCCAGCGCCTTGATGTGCGCGCTGACCGCGGGCTGGGTCGCGTGGATCCGCTTGCCCGCACGGGTGATGCTGCCCTCTTCTGCCACGGCCACGAACGTTCTCAGCTGATAGAGTTCCATGGACCATTCATACCCGCACCGTCCCGGACGAGCAATCGCAATTCCTTATACCCGGCGTCCGCCTTTGTAATCGGACCGCACACCCCTTTTCAGGCCAAGAAGACTCTCCATAACCACCAAAATAAGGCGAACCATGAGCGATATCCCGGATTGGAGTTATTTTTTACCGCCCGAAGACAGCTCGCACGGCACGCATCAACACCCCCCTCCGCCCTCCTGCGGATCGGTAAAATCCCGCCCTGGACCGCCGTGGCCGTACTTTTCGGCCTCGTCATGGGCTACCCTTCCTGAAGCTTTGCCATAAATAATCCTTATACCTCACGTCACACATCGTTATTGGACCGTGTTGCCCAAATGCGCATACGAGGAGGCTGAGGTTGGTTCCCGTTCAACGGATTATTCAAGGAGGTCGGGAAAATGAAGAAGTCCAACATGAATGCGCTTGTTTACCTGTTCCTGCCCGAGGATTCCACGGGCGCACCGTGGAGCAACGATCTGTGCCGTGCCGCCAACGGCCCCCTCGGCCTGGTCAAGCTCCTGTTATGGACCGGCGTGTCCATGGTCCTCAGCATAGGCATCAGCCAGCTCGTCTAATCTACAACTTTCGGCGGGCCCGATCGGGTCGGGCCCGCCGCATCCAGACCTCTCAAAGGTCCCTCTCCGGCCAAGGCCGGGCAGCAAGCCACGGAAACTCGCTGCCCGGCCTTGGTTATTTTTTGCGCGCCTCTCCCCTTCCCTCGGCCCCCCATCCCCTCTCCCTTCCTAAACTTTTTGGGCCGCTTCGCGTATGGTGCGAGCTAGGGAAATACCTTCTCTTCCTTCGTTCGAAAACGCCCCCACGCCCAAACCCCGCAAAACAAGACCCCATCCCGTGCCCCGCCTTCGCCGCAGGCGACACAAAAAGTTTGGGAGGGTCCAGGGAACCCTTTTCAAAGGGTTCCCTGGCGGGGTCCGGGGCAGCGCCCCGGCCGCCGGAGGCCCTTACACGCCCATGATGTTGTAGCCGGAGTCCACGAAGATGACGTCGCCGGTGGTGCCGGAGGACAGATCCGAGGCGAGGTACAGGGCGCATTTGCCCACGTCGTCGATGGTGATGTTCCGGTGCAGGGGGGCTTTTTCCTCGATACGGCCGAGGATGGTTTTGAACCCGGAGATGCCGGAGGCGGCCATGGTCTTGACCGGCCCGGCGGAGATGGCGTTGATGCGCACGCCCTTTTCGCCCAGGTCCACGGCGAGGTAGCGCACGCAGGCCTCGAGCGCGGCCTTGGCCACGCCCATGGCGTTGTAGTTGGCCACGACCTTGCCCGCGCCGTAGTAGCTCATGGTCAGCACGGACGCGCCGGGTTTGAACAGGGGTTCGAAGGCGCGGCACAGGGCGACCAGGGAAAAGGAGGAGACGTCCAGGGCAACCTTGTAGCCCTCGCGGCTGGTGTCGATGAACCGCCCTTTCAGGTCTTCGCGGTTGGCGTAGGCGATGGAGTGCACGAGGATGTCCACGTCGCCCCACTTGTCGCGCACGAGGTCGGTGCCGACGGCTATCTCGTCGTCGGACGTGACGTCGCACTTGTACATGAACTCACCGCCGAGTTCCTCGCAGATGGGGGCCAGGCGGCGCTCGATGGGATCGGCGGCATAGCTGAAGGCCAGGCGTGCGCCGTGTTCCTTGAGCTGCCTGGCGATGCCGTAGGCGATGGAGCGGTCGTTGACCACGCCGAAGATGAGGGCCTTTTTGTCCTTGAGCAGCATGTCGTCTCCTTTGCTTGGCGGCAGTATACTCCGCCGGTGGGCTTGTGGCGACGAAAAAATGGACCGGACAGGGCCGTCACATGGCGGCGTAGATCTCCTCGAGGATGCGGGCCGAGTTCGGGCCCCCGTCCAGGTCGAGGTTGAGCGGCGCGGCCCGGCGGTCCAGGCCTTCGCGCATGAGCGGGACCAGCCGTTCCGGGCCGAGATCGTCCTGGGTGATGACCTTGAGCCCGCCCTTTTCCTCGATGCGCCGGGCGCGCATATTCTGCTCGCGGTTCTGGAGAAAGGGATACATGAGTCCGAAGGTGTTGGTGGCCAGCAGGTTCATGGTGGTGTTGTAGCCGCCGAGCGAGACCGACAACCGGGCCAGGTCCAGGTAGGCCAGGAAGCGCTTGGTAAACCGTTTCAAGGTGATATGCGGGTGGGCTTCGACAATGGCCTGAAGATGCCGGAATTCGTCCTCTTCGGCGTAGGGCCCGGTGAACAGGGCCAGCCGGTGCGGGTGGGTTTCGTTGAGGATGGGCGAGGCGGCCAGGGCGCCGCGCAGCAGGTCGCGGCCGATGTGCCCGCCGCCCACGGACACGACCACCAGCGGGGTGTCGCCCAGTTTCAGCTCGGCGGCCAGCCGTTCGGTCTCGGCCGGGTCGGGCCTGCGGGCTACGTAGCCGGTGTAATGGACCTCGGGCACGATCCCCTCCACGCCGGGGAAGGTCTCGTCCAGGCGCACCAGGTTGGGGTCCGAGTGGACCAGGACGTGGTCGAAATTGGGGTTGAGGTAGCCGTGCACGCGCTCCACCTGGCGCTGCATGTCCTTCTTTTCCACCAGGATGTCGCGCACGGAGCAGACGGACCGGCACTTGCCGTACTCGCCCTTGCGGACCTTCTTGAGGATGGGCAAAAGCTCGAAGCGGAACTTCTTGCGCCCGAACGGGAAGAGCTCGACCATGAAGATGTCGGGCCGGTATTTCGCCATGATCTCCTTGAACAGGCGCAGGCGGCGGACCAGGACGTCGTCCACCTCGGCCCCCTCCTCCAGGGGAATGAACCGGGTGAATTTCGCGTCCATCATCAGGCCGGGCAGCTGGATGCGGGTCATGTTGGCGGGCGGGTCGAAATCCACGTGGGCACCCCCGGTGACCAGGATGACCTCGTGATCCTTGAGGGCCTTGACGATTTCCAGGGACCGGAACATGTGCCCCACGCCGAGCACGTGCTGGCAATAGAAGACGATGCGCATTACAACTCCATGTTCAACTCGCCCAGGGCGAGTTCGTTTTCGATGCATTCGATGCGGTGCAGCCGGTAGGGAAGATATGCCACGGGATCGCCGGGCAGGAATTCGGACCCGGACAGGGCGTGGGCCAGGCAGCGCAGCACCCCGTTGTGGGTGACCACCAGCACGGACTGCCCGGGGTGCTCGGCGGCGAAGTCGATGAGCGCGTCGCAGGCCCGGCAGAGCACTTCGTCGCGGCTCTCCCCACCCTCGGGCCGGAAGCCGAACCCCTTGTACTCCTGCCTGCCCACCTCCTTGCGCATGGCCTTGAGCTCGGTCTTGGTCAGGCCGGTCCACTGACCCCAGTCCTGTTCGCCCAATCGCTCGTCCTCGAACAGGGGCAGGCCCAGGACCTCGTTGACCAGAGCGCCGGTCTCTTTTGCGCGGGAAAGGGTGCTGGTCAGAATGCAGTCGAACCCCTCTCCGGCAAGGGATTCGCCCCACTTGCGGGCCATGTCGCGACCCTCGTCGCACAGTCCTATGTCCTTGTTGCCCTGGATGCGGCATTCGCGGTTCCATTCGGTCAACCCGTGGCGCATGCAAAAAAATGTCGTCATGTCAGGCCCTCGCTTCGGCCAGTTCTCGCAGCACCTCGACCACATGGTCATAGTTGCGCGCGGCGTCGTGTTCTTTGGCCACATGGCCCGGCGCGTTGGCCGCCAGGGCCCGGCACCGCTCCGGGTCGCGGACCAGTTCGTCCACACCCCGGGTGAAATCGTCGATATTCGCCTTGGTGATGATCCCGGTGTGGTTGTGGGCCACCACCTGGGGCGCGCCCTCGTCGTCGGTGGCCACTACGGGCAGGCGGCACTGCTGGGCCTCCAGGTAGACCATGCCCACGCTCTCCGCAAGACCCGGAAAGGCGAACAGGTCGCCCGCCGCGAAGAAGGTACCGAGCTTTTCGCGCTCCACCAGGCCAAGGAAACGGACCCGATCGCCGAGCAGGTTCCGGGCCTCGGGTTCCAGTTCCGCCCGGCGCGGCCCATCCCCGGCCACGGCCAGGAAGACGTCCCTGCCCCGCTCGACGAGCGCGGCGCAAGCGCGGAAGACCCAGCGCAGCCCCTCGGCCTTGACCCCGGCGCGCATCATGGCCGCCGTGAGGACCACTCTCGCGCCCTCCGCGCCCCATTCCCGGCGCAGGGCGGCCCCGGCCTCGCCGTCGCGCGTGAGCAGCCCCCGGGGCAACCCCGGGGGGACGTGGGAGTACCGGTCCGGGGGCAGCCCAAGCCTGGCGCAGCCGCGCAGATCGTTGAGCCGGTTGCAGAAGATGTGGTCCGCCCGGAGCATGGCCCGCCTGTTCAGGCGGTAACCCGGCCAGGTGGCCAGTCTTTTGCCCCGGTTGACCGCGTAGCTGGCCTGGAAGATGGCATAGGGGATGCCCAGGCGGGCCGCACAGGCAGGGCCGAACACGTCCGGTGCCTTGTAGTAGGTCCCGTAGGTCAGCCAGGCGGCGCAGCCGCGCGCGGCCTCGGCCATGCGCCCGGCGGCCCGGTACGCGCCGAACCATCGGCCGGGGCGCTTCCATATCTCCTTGGACGGGAAATGCGGCACCACAACCACCTGGTTGCCCAGGCGAGCGAGCGCGTCACGCAGGTCGCGGGCGATGGTCACGTCGCCGGAGACCGACGCGTTGTCGAGCGGCTTGAACGGAGTGCACAGGGCGATCTTCACGAGTCACTCCCGGGTTTGCATCGGGACGCCGTCATGGGAATACACCATTTTTCCGGCCCCAGCGAACCGGCCCTACTGCTTGGGCGGTACCAGGGGCAGCGGCTCGGGCTCCACCTCGGGCAGGTTGGCCAGCCGGGTTTCCACCACCTTGGGGTTCGGGTAGGTGTGCAGGATGGATTCGAGCAGCTCCTTGGCCTTGGCGTAGTCCCGGTCGTTTTCGGCGATATCCGCTTCCAGGAAAATGGCCAGGGAGCGGGTCTCGTCCGAGATGTTCTTGAGCTTGAGCAGGCTGTCCAGGGCCTTTTCCGCCTGAGACCAACTGGAGATGAAGGTGTAGCTCTGGGCCAGTTCGTAGAGGCACTTGGCCTTGGCTTCGTCGTCCGCGGCCGAGTCCGCGCAGTTCTCCAGGGTGGCGGCCACCAGGTCGTAGCTGCCCATGGAGCGGTACAGCCGGGCCATGCGCAACTGGGTCTTGTAGATGTGTTCCGGGTTGCCCTGGGCCTGGTCCAGACACTTCTCGAAGGCCTCGATGGCCTTGGCCGTGTTGCCCAACTCGGAATAGGCTTCACCCAACTGGAACATGATCTTCCAGGCCGTGTCCGGGTCGCTGCCCAGCTCCAGGTACATGGCCTCGAGCAGGACCACGGCCCGGTCGTAGTCGCCCTTGACCGACATGGCGATCTCGGCCAGGCGGTCCCAAGCCTCCTTGCGGAACTTGCCCTGAGGCTCCACCTGCAGGTAGCGCTCGTAGTCCTTTTCCGCTTCGAGGTAGAACCCCTTGGAGTAGGAGTCGCGCGCCCGCTCGATATCCTCCTGGCCGGGCGTGGAGGGCGAAGAGCAGGCCGCGACGGCAAACACCGTCGCGGCCAGCAGTATCAGTACGAGTATGCGTCGCATGGTTCCTAGGACCGGACCTCTCCCAGGTCCTCGTCATCGTCCATGACCAGGTCGAAGCCGACCACCTTGTTGTCGTCGTCCATGCGTACCAGGCGCACGCCCTGGGTGGCCCGGCCGCGCGTCTGGCTGACCTCGGCCACGGACATGCGGATGACCTTGTTCTGGGAGGTCAGCAGGATCACGTCGTCGGATTCGCTGACCATGCGCGCGCCCACGACCAGGCCGGTCTTGTTGGTCAGGCGCATGTTCAGGATACCCTTGCCGCCGCGCGTCTGGACCCGGTACTGGTCGATGCTCGTGCGCTTGCCGTAGCCGCCCTCGCTGACGGTCAGGAGCTGATCGCGCTCCTCGCCGGTGACCACGCAGGCCACGACCTCGTCGTTGGGACGCAGCGCCATGCCCTTGACGCCGGCGGTGGCGCGTCCCATGGGCCGCGCGTCGTTGATGTTGAAGCGGATGGCCGAGCCGTCGCGGCTGGCCAGGATGCAGTCCACGTCCGGCTCGATCTCGCGCACGGTCATGAGCTCGTCGTTGTCGCGCAGGTTCACGGCGCGGATGCCGGTGGTCCGGCAGTTGCCGTACAGCCCGATGGACGACCGCTTGATCATGCCCTTCTTGGTCACGAACAGGAAGAACTTGTCGTCCTCGAACTCCCTGAGCGACAGGCAGGTGGCGATGTTCTCGTCTTTGTCCAGGGGCAGGAGGTTATTGACGTGCCCGCCCTTGGCGTAGCGCGACCCCTCGGGGACCTGATGGACCTTGATCTTGAACATCTTGCCGAAGTTGGTGAAGAGCACCAGATGCTGGTGGTTGGTGGTCAGCATGAAGGTGTGGATGAAGTCGCCGTCCCCGGTCTGCACGCCCGCGATGCCCTTGCCGCCGCGTTTCTGCGCCGTGTAGTTGGACAGCGGGGTGCGCTTGATGTAGCCGCGCCGGCTCAGGGTGATGACCGTCTCCTCGTCCGGGATGAGGTCCTCGATGTCGATGGAGTCCAGGTCCGCCTTGAGCAGGTCGGACTTGCGCGGAGTGGCGTAGTTGTCCTTGATCTCGTTCAGCTCGTCGCGGATGACGCCCTTGAGGACCTCTTCGTTGGACAGGATGGACTTGAAGTATTCGATCTTCTTCATCAGCTCGGCCAGCTCTTCCAGGAGCTTGTCGTGCTCCAGGCCGGTCAGCTTCTGCAGGCGCATGTCCAGGATGGCCTTGGCCTGGACGTCGGACAGGCTGAAGCGGGACATCAACCCTTCGCGGGCCTCGTCCGGGGTCTTGGACGCGCGGATGAGCTTGACCACTTCGTCGATGTTGTCCAGCGCGATGCGCAGCCCTTCCAATATATGGACGCGCTTCTCGCACTTGTCGAGATCGAACTTGGTCCGGCGGATGATGACCTCGCGCCGGTGCTCCAGGAAGTGGCCCAGGACCTCCTTCAGGTTCAGGAGCATGGGCCGCTTGCCGACCACGGCCATCATGTTGATGCCGAAGCTGGTCTCCAACGGGGTGAACTTGTACAGCGAGTTGATGATGATGTCCGCGATGGCCCCGCGCTTGAGGTCGAGGACGATGCGGATGCCCTTGCGGTCGGACTCGTCGCGCAGGTCGGCCACGCCGTCGATCTTCTTCTCGTGGACCAGGGCCGCGATCTTCTCCACCAGGGTGGACTTGTTCAGGGCGTAGGGAATCTCCCGGATGACGATGGCTTCCTTGTGGCCCTTCCTGGCCTCCTCCACTTCGACCACGCCGCGGATCTTGATGGAGCCGCGCCCGGTGGTGTAGGCGTCGATCAACCCCTGGCCGCCGAAGACCGTGCCGCCGGTCGGGAAATCCGGGCCCTTGATGTAGTGCATCAGGGACTCGATGGTGCAATCCGGGGTATCCAGCAGGTGGATGGATCCGTCGATCAGTTCGCCCAGGTTGTGGGGCGGGATGTTCGTGGCCATGCCGACCGCGATGCCCGTGGTGCCGTTCAGGAGCAGGTTCGGGACCTTGGTGGGCAGGACCGACGGTTCCTGCAGGGTGTTGTCGTAGTTGGGCGTGAAGTCGACGGTCTGTTTTTCGATGTCCCCGAGGAACTCCGAACAGAGCTTGGCCATGCGCACTTCGGTGTACCGCATGGCGGCCGCGGAGTCGCCGTCGATGGAACCGAAGTTGCCCTGCCCGTCCACCAGCATGTCGCGCATGGAGAAGTCCTGGGCCATGCGCACCAGGGCGTCGTAGACCGCGGAATCGCCGTGCGGGTGGTATTTACCGATGACGTCGCCGACCACGCGCGCGGACTTCTTGTAGGCCCGGTTGTGATAGTTGCCCAGGTCGTGCATGGCGTACAGAATGCGCCGGTGGACGGGTTTGAGCCCGTCGCGCACGTCCGGGATGGCGCGCCCGATGATGACGGACAGGGAGTACTCAAGATAACTCTTCTTGAGTTCGCTCTCGATAGTGATGGTATCACTCATTCCTTACTTGCCTCCTAGGATGCCGGGTCCCCGCAAGGGGGACGGTTCCGGCTGTCCGGGGACCCCGTGCAGGGTTCCCGGGAATATCCCAAACGTTGTTGTCTTGCCGCCCGCTTTGCCGCTTTGGCGGGGGCGCTGGTTCCATTGAATAGAAATCCTGTCGCTTTTCGACGGTTCCGGATTGGATTCCGGACTAGATGTCCAGATCCTGGACGGCCAGGGCGTTCTTTTCGATGAACTCCCGGCGCGGTTCCACGTTGTCGCCCATGAGGTCCACGAAGATGTCGTTGGCCGCGGCCGCGTCCTCGATGGTCACCTGGAGCATGGTCCGGTTTTCCGGGTTCATGGTCGTTTCCCAGAGCTGTTCCGGGTTCATTTCGCCCAGGCCCTTGTAACGTTGGATCTGCCAGCCGCGATGGGCCTCCTCGATGACCGCGTCGTACAGGCCGAAAAAGCCGGAAACGGACTGCTCGCCCTCTTTCAGGTCCAGGGCGAAGTCGAACCCGCCGCAGGACTCCTTGAGCTCGCCGTAGGTCTTGAAGGCCGACTTGTAGAGCTTGGAGTAAAAGAATTCCATGGCCAGCCGGGTACGGTGCCCGTTCTCATTCTCGAAGACGAGATAGGTGCGGTCCTTTTCCAGCTCCTGATCGTGCTCGGACTCGATCTCCACCCGGTAGCCGTTGGTCTCGAAGTCCTTCTTGAACTGCTCGGGGTCGTGCTCCTCGAAATAGGTGAACGAGATGCGCTCCGGGAAGTCCATGAGCTTGCGGTACAGGACCGCGTCGATGCCCACGGTCTCGGCCTCGTGGAAGCGGGTGCGCAGGAAGCGGATCTTGGCCATGGTATCCATAAGCCCTTCCCCTTCCAGGACCGCGCCGCCTGCGGTCTTGACCTTGAGGTCGCCGCCGATGCGTTCGAGCAGGAAGTTGTCCAGCTCCACCTCGTCCTTGATGAAGCGTTCGAACTTGCCCTTGCTCGCCCGAAAGAGCGGCGGCTGGGCGATGTACACGTGGCCGCGGTTGATCAACTCCTCGTACTGCCTGAAGAAAAAAGTCAGCAGCAGGGTGCGGATGTGCGAGCCGTCCACGTCGGCGTCGGTCATGATCACGACCTTGTGGTAGCGCAGCTTGTCGTAATCCTTTTCCTCCTCCTCGTGGCCGATGCCGATGCCGAAGGCGGTGATCATGGCCCGGATTTCCTTGTTGCCGAGCATCTTGTCCAGGCGCGTCTTCTCCACGTTCAGGATCTTGCCGCGCAGGGGCAGGATGGCCTGGATCTTGGGGTCGCGGCCCTGCTTGGCCGAACCGCCTGCAGAGTCGCCCTCGACGATGAAAATCTCCGAGTCCGCGGGGTTCTTGGACTGGCAGTCGGCCAGCTTGCCGGGCAGGGCGTTGTCCGACAACGCGCCCTTGCGCCGGACCAGGTCGCGGGCCTTGCGGGCCGCCTCGCGCGCCCGGGCCGCGTCGACCACCTTCTCGATGATGAACCGCGCTTCCTTGGGGTTCTCCTCGAAGAAGGTGTTCAGCTTCTCGTAGATCACGCCCGCCACCAGTCCGGCCGCCTCGGAGTTGCCGAGCTTGGTCTTGGTCTGGCCTTCGAACTGCGGATCGGGCAGCTTGACCGAAATGACCGAGGTCAGCCCCTCGCGCACGTCGTCGCCGGTCAGCTTCTGGACCAGCTTCTTGGGCAGGTCCGCGTTCTGCACGTAGTTGTTGATCGCCCTGGTCAGGGCGGTCTTGTACCCGGCCAGATGCGTGCCGCCTTCAATCGTCCGGATGTTATTGGCGAACGTGTAGGTGTTTTCCTTGTAGCTCGACGTATATTGCAGGGCGAACTCCACGATCATGTTCTCGGACTCGCCCTCGCCGTAGACGATCTCGCCGATGGTGTTCAGGTTGGAGTTGATGTCCTGGACGTACTGCCGGATGCCGCCGTCGAACTTGAAGGTCTCGGCGTTGCCGCTGCGCTCGTCCTTGAACTCGATCTCCAGGCCGGAATTGAGGTAGGCCAGCTCGCGGAACCGCTTGCGCAAGACGTCGTATTCGAACTGGTTGACCTCGAAAATCTCCTCGTCGGGCCTGAACCGCTGGGTGGTGCCGGTGGCGTCGGACGGGCCGATCTCCTCCAACTCGTGGGTCACGTGGCCGCGCTCGAACTTCATCCGGTAGGTCTTGCCGTCGCGCCGGACCGTGGTCTCCATGAACTCGGACAGGGCGTTGACGCAGGACACACCCACGCCGTGCAGGCCGCCCGAGACCTTGTAGGAGTCGTTGTCGAACTTGCCGCCAGCGTGCAGCGTGGTCATGGCCAGTTGGACGGCCGGGACCTTCTCCTTGGGGTGGATGTCCACCGGGATGCCGCGGCCGTTGTCCGTGACCGTGCAGGAGTTGTCCATGTGCAGGGTGACCTTGATCTTGTCGCAATAGCCGGCCATGGCCTCGTCGATCGAGTTGTCGATGACTTCGTAGACCAGGTGGTGCAGGCCCCGGATGTCCGTGGACCCGATGTACATGGCCGGACGTTTCCGGACGGCCTCGAGTCCCTCAAGTACGGTAATCGACTCGGCGTTGTACTGTTTTTCGCTCATTTATGCGTTTTCCTCGGTATAGTAGGTCTCTTCCTGGATCATCATGGGCATGACGATCACGTTGTAGTCCTTGTCGTCGGAACCGGTCAGGCCGCACGGGGCCTCGGTGCCGGTCAGGGTGAACTTCACGGTGGGAGAGGCGAAGTGGTTGAGTATCTCGATCAGGTTCCGGGTGGGGAAGGCGATCCGGGCCATGTCGCCGGTGAAGGTGGCGTCGATGGATTCGCGCGCCGTGCCGGTCTCCTGGCCCTGGGCCGACACCGTAACTTCGTTGTCCGCGAACGAGAAGTAGGCGCAGCGGTTGGAGTCGGTGTTGAACAGGGCCACGCGGGACAGGGCGTCCACCAGGTCCAGCCGGTTGACCTCCAGGGTGGAGACGTTGTCGTCGCCGAGCCGCGCCAGGAAGTTGTTGTAGTTGGGATACTGGTAATAGGACAACGGCAGGGTGAAGGTCTCGCGCTTGTCCCCGGTGCGGAAGAACAGCCGCTTGTTGGAGATGGCCAGCTCGATCTCGTCGGCGGTCAGCCATTTCTTCAACTCGGTCAGGTATTTCTTCTGGATGAGTACGCCCTCTTCCGGGAGCATGGCGTAGATGTCGTCGTTGACGAAGTTGAGCATGGCGAACTGGTGGCCGTTCAGGCCGCAAACCTCCACGGTCTTGTTGCCGTCCTTCTCGCGCGGGACCATGTAGATGCAGGCGATGGCCTCCATGGAATCCTCGTCCGAGATGCAGAACGAGATCTTGTCGATGATCTCGTGCAGGAAGTCGCCGGACCAGTAGACCGTGTTGTCCTCGGGGAAGGAGGAGAACTTCTGGAACCACTCGGGGTCGTTCACCGGGAACTTGTACTTGCGGGCTTTCTGCTCCACCAGCACGTTCTGGTCGGACTCGTCCGTGCGGATGGTCAGCTCGCCCTGGTCGGACTTGAGCTGTTTGACCAGGTCGTAGAAGGCGCGCCCCTGCACGCCGGCCAGGCCCTCGCCTTCGAGCGCGGCGGGATAGGAACCCATGAACTCCAGGTTGGAATCCGTGCTCATGATGTTCAGGTTCCCGTTTTCGCACTGGAGCCAGATGGTCCGCAGAAAGGCTGCGCCGGTTTTGGCCGGGATGATATTCGCCGACTTCTGGAGTCCTTCGATGATTTCATCTCGGTTCACTTTCAGAAACATAGAAAATATCTCCTTGATTGAGATTTATTACCTCGGTTCCTTTGTTCCTTTCGGAATCAAGAACTTGTAATTGTTGTTTTTTTTAAGCACACACGTTGTCATGAATTTGGAACCGAACGTGCCTGAAACGGCCGATTCCGAAAATGATCACGACATGCGACATTTATTCTTCAAGGTTTTCAACAGTTGTTTCAATTCGAAGTCATCTTCTTGTAATTGATCGATTTTTTTAACCGAGTACAGGACCGTGGAGTGATCCTTTCCGCCGAACGCCCTACCCAGCGCCGGATACGAGGTGCTCAGCATCTGACGGCACAGGTACATGGCCACCTGGCGGGCATGGGCGATGTGCTGATGCCGTTTGGTGCCGGTCAGGTCCTTGACGTGCACGCTGAAGTGTTCGGCCACCACGCTTAAGATCTTCTTGGGCGTCAGGTCGTCGGTGGTCTTCTCCTCGGTGTTGGCGAGGATGTGTTCGAAATCCTTCTGGGAGAGGTCCTGCTTGACCAGCTCCTTGAAGGCGAAGAGCTTGAGCAGGATACCCTGGAGATAGCGGAAATCCGTAAACCGCTGGGCCAGGGTCAGGACCTGTTCCTTGCTCAGGGAGAGCCGCTTGGCCCGCACCTGGCGCTGGATGTACCCCACCCGGATTTCCAGGTCCGGCTCCTTGAGGGTGACGATGAGCCCCCAGCCGAGCCGGGATTGCAGGTTGTCGTCCAGGAAGTCGTAGCTGGTCACCTTTTCGCGGCAGGCCAGGACCATCTGCTTCTTGTTGTCGTAAAAGTGATTGAAGATATTGACCAGTTCCTGCTGGAAATAGGGGTGTTCCTTGATCTTGTGGAAGTCGTCGATGAACAGGAAATTGTACTCGAACAGATGGTTGCGCGCCTTGAACGGGTCGCCCTTGAAGCGGATGGAATAGAGCGAGTTGAGTTCTTCGAGCGAGCCCATGAAGATGGTCGAGTAGTCGTGTTTCTTGGCGATCTCGTTGGCCACGGACTTGAGCAGGTGGGTCTTGCCCGACCCGCCCGGCCCGCAGATGATGAACGGGTTGAACAGGGAGCCGGACTGCTTGGCCACTTCCTTTGCCGAGGCGATGGGGAAATAATTTTTCTTGTTGATCAGGAAGGTGTCGAAGGTGAATTCCTGGCCGAAGGGGAAATCGATGCGCTTGACCACGTCGGCCACCTGCACGCCGCGCAGCCGCTCCGGAGTATCGCTGTCCTTGTAGCTGACGACATACCCGTTGCCCAGGAACATGTTCAACTGTGCCTCGAACTTGTCCTGGATTTCTGACTCGAACCACCGGGCGAAAAACGCATGGGGAAAACCCACGGTCAGCCGTTTGTTTTCCTCGGAGTAATCGAAGGAGAGCGGGTCGTACCAGCGCTTGAGTTCCTCGTCCGTGCAGGTTTGGAGGAGATGTTGCCGAAGTGATTCTTTCACAATAGGGGGGTGCTACTTATAACTTGTTGAATTTGCTTGTTTTAAAAAAACAAAATTCGAGTCTAAACAATTTCCCGAAATTTATTTGATTCTATACCCCAAAACGGCCCCAAAGCCAAGCTTTTCCGCCAATTTTTCCCTTATTTCCCGCCCGAAAAACGTGCTTTCCGGACGAACCCTCGACGCCTGTTGAAAACATGAGGAAAAGGCGGGGTTTTCCTCTGTTTGGCGAGTTATACACAGAGTCGGCCGGGACCGGACAACAAGCTGGTTTTCCTTCCGGCGAATTTGGATTACAAGGGGTGGACTTTACGTATGGAACAACACCCCGCGCCGGCTGCGGCCCAGGGGGCGAAGGCAGGATAGAAATGGCAGAATTCAAAGTGAACAAGACGGTCAAGGAGATCAACGAGCGTATCCGCAAGGGCAAGGCCGTGGTGGTCAATGCCGAGGAGATGATCGAGATCGTCAGGAAGGAAGGGAAGGTTAAGGCCGCCCAGGAAGTGGACGTGGTCACCACCGGCACCTTCTCGCCCATGTGCTCTTCCGGGCTGCTCTTCAACATCGGCCAGCAGCCGCCGGTCATGAAGGTCTCCAAACTGTGGCTGAACAACGTGCCCTGCTACAGCGGCATCGCGGCCGTAGACGCCTACCTGGGGGCCACCGAGCCGTCGGACGACGACCCGTTGAACAAGGTCCACCCCGGCCGCTTCGCCTACGGCGGAGCCCACGTCATGGAGGACCTCTTGCGCGGCAAGGCGGTGCACCTGCGGGCCGAGGCCTACGGCACGGACTGCTACCCCCGCCGCGAGCTGGACAAGGACATCACCCTGGCCGACCTGCCCAACGCGGTCATGCTCAACCCGCGCAACTGCTACCAGAACTACAACGCGGCCGTGAACCTGACCAACCGGACCATCTACACGTACATGGGCCCGCTCAAGGCCAACGCGTCCAACGTCAATTACGCCACCGCCGGCGCCCTCTCCCCGCTGTTCAACGACCCGTACTTCCGGACCATTGGCATGGGCACGCGCATCTTCCTGGGAGGCGGCGTGGGCTACGTCATCGGCGAGGGCACCCAGCACGTGCAGAAGCCCCAGCGCAACGAGCGCGGCATCCCCGAGGGCGGCTCGGGCACGCTCATGCTCAAGGGCGATTTCAAGAAGATGAACGCCCGCTACGTGCGCGCCCAGTCGATCATCGGCTACGGCGTGTCCCTGGCGCTCGGCGTGGGCATCCCCATCCCCATGCTCAACGAGGAGCTGGCCTGGTTCACCGGGGTGTCCAACGAGGACATCTCCATGCCGGTCAAGGACTACGGCTATGACTACCCCAACGGCATCCCGCGCGAGGTCACCCGCGTGTCCTTCGCCGAGCTGCGCAGCGGGGAAATCATGGTCAACGAGAAGAAGACCGCCACCGTGCCCGTGACCTCCCACTCCATGTCCCTGGAAGTGGCCGACAAGCTCAAGGAATGGATCCTGGCCGGCAAGTTCCTGCTGACCGAAAAGCAGGACGACATCCCGAGCTTCTAAGAAGAATGCCTCCGGCGGCCAGGGGGAAACTTTTTCAAAAGTTTCCCCCCTGGACCCCCCTTCCAAACCTTTTATGTGCCTTCGGCAGGTGCGTGAAAATGAAAAGTCAAAGGGCTGTTCCATGAATGGGAACAGCCCTTATTTTGTGTATTGTCTACATAAGATGTTTTAATTGTCCCATTCCATAAAAGCACCTGGATTCCCCGCGAAGCGGCGCCAAAAAGTTCGGGAAAAGGAGAGGATGGGGGTCCGGGGGAAGGGGAGGAAAGAATCCTTTGAGAAAAGGTTTTTTCCTCCCCTTCCCCCGGCCGCTGGAGGCATGAAAAAACGCCCCTGCCGGAGCATCCGGCAGGGGCGTTTGGTACATGTGTCCGTGCGCGGCTAGGAGACGTGTTTGGCGCCGGCTTCGATGGCCTTGGTGTTGGCCGGGATGAGCTTGTGGTAGCGCGGGGAGATGACGTTTTCGAGCGAGCCGATGACGGCGTCCAGCGGGATGATGCCCGAGGCCTGGACGAAGGCGCCGATGGCGACCATGTTGGCCATGCGGGTGTTGCCCAGCTCGTCGGCGATCTCGTTGCACGGTACGCCGTAGCATTGGAGGCGCTTGGTATCGGCCAGGTCCATGTCGATGAGCGACGAGTTGATGATGTGAATGCCGTTGTCCTCGACCCGGGGCTGGAACTTGTCGAGCGACGGGCGGTTCATGGAGATGATGGACTTGGGCCGGTGGATGATGGGCGAGCCGATGTCCTCGTCGGAGAGCACGACCGTGCAGTTGGCCGTGCCGCCGCGCATCTCCGGCCCGTAGACCGGGATATAGGTGACGTTGAGGCCGTCCTTCATGCCTGCGTAGGCCAGCAGGTTGCCGATGAGCATGACGCCCTGGCCGCCGAAGCCCGCGATGATGGAATCCATGTAGCGCATCAGCAGACACCTCCTTCCTCGGACACATCCTTGTAGATGCCGAGCGGGAAGTACGGGATCATCTCGTCCTTGATGCGTTCGTTGGCTTTGAGCGGGGTCATCTTCCAGTTGGTCGGGCAGCCGGAGAGCAGCTCCACGAACCCGAACCCGGTCCCGTTGAGCTGGAACTCGAACGCCTTTTTCAGGTACTTCTTGGCTTTCTTGATGTTGGGCACGGTGTTGAGCGCGGCGCGCGCGGCAAAGGCGGTGCCGCCCAGGGAGGCGATGATCTCGGTCATGCGGATGGGCGCGCCCTCATGGGTCTGGCAGCGGCCCGCCGGGGTGGTCGTGGTGATCTGGCCGATCATGGTGGTCGGGGCCATCTGGCCGCCGGTCATGCCGTAGACCGTGTTGTTGACGAAGACCACGCACATCTTCTCGCCGCGGTTGGCGGCGTGCATGATCTCGGCCATGCCGATGGAGGCCAGGTCGCCGTCGCCCTGGTAGGTGAAGACGAACTTGTCGGGCCGGGCGCGCTTGACGCCGGTGGCCACCGCCGGGGCGCGGCCGTGGGGGGCCTCCACCGCGTCGGCGTTGAGGTAGTTGTAAAGGAAGACCGAGCAGCCGATGGAGGTGACCATCAGGGTCTTTTCGGCCAGGTCCATCTCGTCGAGCAACTCGCCGATCAGCCGGTGGGCGATGCCGTGGTGGCAGCCGGGGCAGTAATGGGTGGGCCGGTCGATGACGGACTCGGGCCGGTCAAAGACCAGTTTTTCTTTCATTTCGGACATTTATTTACCCTCCAGGCATTTGAGGATCGGCTCCTCGAGCTCGTCCGGGGTGGGCAGGTTGCCGGGATAGATGGGGTAGAAGTCGGAGTCGGCGACCGTCCGGATGGCCAGGCGGACGTCGTCAAGCATCTGTCCCAGGTTGTGTTCGATGGTCAGGAACCGCTTGCCCTGCTCGGCCAAAGCCTTGAGCTCGTCGGACGGGAACGGGTACAGGGTGATGGGCCGGAACAGGCCGACCTTCTTGCCGTCCTTGCGGAACTTGCGCACCGCGGACTTGGCAATGCGGCCGATGGACCCGTAGGCGCAGATGATCAGGTCCGCGTCCTCGGTCTCGAACTGTTCGGCCTCGGTCAGGTCCTTCCAGGAGTCGTACTTGGCCTGGAGGTGCCTGTTCTGTTCGGCCAGGGCCCCTTCCTCGAGGAACAGGGACTTGATCAAGCGCTTTTCGCGGCCGTCGGTACGGCCGGTGATGGCCCAGTCGCGGCCCGCTTCCTCGTCGATGTTCTCGGGCTCCCAAGGGGTGATGGGCTCCTTCATCTGGCCGAGGATGGCGTCGCCGAGGATGAGCACCGGGGTGCGGTGCGTAAAGGCGATGTCAAAGGCCTTGATGGTCAGGTCGTAGGCTTCCTGAACCGTGCCTGGTCCCAGGGTGAAGTGGCGGTAGTCGCCGTGTCCGCCGCCCCGGGTGGACTGGTAGTAGTCGCCCTGCGCCGGGCCGATGTCGCCCAGGCCCGGGCCGCCCCGGTTCATGTTGACGATGACCGCCGGGACCTCGCTGCCCGCCATGTAGGAGATGGCCTCCTGCTTGAGCGCAATGCCGGGCGAGGAGCTGGAGGTCATGGCCCGGACGCCGGTCGCGCCCGCGCCGAGCAGCATGTTGGCCGCCGCGACCTCGGATTCGGCCTGGACGAAGTCGCCGCCGGCCTTGATGATTTCGGAGGACATGAATTCGGGTATGTCGTTCTGGGGGGTGATCGGGTAGCCGAAAAAGCACTTGCACTTGGCGGCCAGGGCGCCGCGTGCGATGGCTTCGTTCCCCTTGACGAAGATGCGTTCGGTTTTTTTGCTCATGCTACTTCCCCTCTTTCTTCTTTGGGGTCCTGTACACTTTGATCGCCACATCCGGGCAGATCTGGGCGCAGGATGCGCAGCCGGTACATTTGTCCTTGTCGGCCTCGGGCACCTCGGCGACCTTGTAGCCGCTGACGTTGAACCGGTCAGACTGGACGATGATGTCTACGGGACAGACGGTGGTACAGAGCAGGCACCCCTTGCACCGATCTTCCCGGACCTCGATTCGAGACATGAATTGCTCCAGTTCTGTTAGTAATAATGAAAGGTTGCCGCGTTTACAGGATGAGCATCGCGTCCCCGTAGGAGAAAAATCGGAAATGGTTTTCCAGGGCGAACGCGTATGCTTCCAGAATCGTTTTTCTGCCAGCAAGAGCCGAGATCATAATGATGAGCGACGATTCTGGCAAATGGAAGTTCGTCAGAATACCGTCGACAACCTGGAAAGTATAGCCTGGGGAGATGAAAATGTCCGTTTCTCCACGGAATTGCCGTATGGAACCGGCCTCGCGGACCATGCCTTCCAGGGTGCGCGCGCTGGTGGTGCCCACGGCGATGACCGGTCGCCCTTCGGCTTTGGCCCGGCGGATCGCCTCGGCGGTCTCTGCGCTCACCTCGATGTATTCGGCGTGCATGCGGTGGTCGCGGATGTCCGGGCAACGCACCGGGCTGAAGGTCCCATAGCCCACGTACAAGGTCACCTCGGCCCATTCGATGCCCTTGGCCCTGATGCGCTCGCGCAGCTCCGGGGTGAAATGCAACCCGGCGGTGGGCGCGGCCACGGACCCGGTCTTGGCCGTGTTCGAGTAGGTGGTCTGGTAGCGCTCCCGATCGGCCTCCCCGTCGGGCCGCTTGATGTAGGGCGGCAGGGGCAGATGGCCGTGGGTGTTGAACAGTCCGGTCAGGTCCCCCTTCCAGCGCAGGGTGACCTGCCAGCGCCCGAACTCGCCCGCCTCTTCGGCGGTCAGGGAGAAGTCGTCGGCAAAGGTCACGGACGTGCCCGGTTTGGGACCCTTGGAGGCGCGCAGCAGCCCTTCGGCGTGGGCGGTCAACCACCCGCCCTCCTCGCGCGGTTCAAGCAGAGGCAGCGGCGTGAGCAGCAGGAACTCCACCTGGCCGCCGGTGGGCTTGCGGCCGAAGATGCGCGCCGGAATGACGCGGGAGTTGTTGGCCACCAGCAGACAGTCGTCCGGCAGGTAATCAAGGAGATCCGTGAACCGGGCCGGGGTCAGGGAGCGGTCAGCGCGGTCCAGGACCAGAAGTTTTGAACCGTCGCGGTGCACGGCCGGTTCCTGGGCGATGCGGTCCTCGGGCAGGTCGTAGTCGTAGCTCGACAGTCGGTAATCTTCGGGTATTTCCATTAATATATGTCCAATTTCATCGTTGGACCCGGTTGTACAACACCTGGAATTTCAACGGAATCTTTTTCTTTTACAATGATATCGGGATGCTAGCCAAAGGTTGTGCCATTTGATGCCTGGGGCTTGATATTGGCCGTATTCATGGTATTTCATATGCATGAATTGGCTTTCCGTGGCTGAGATAGCCAAACGCACCCGCATCCCCGCGCCGACAGCGCGTCGGTACGCCGCCCTGTTCAAGGATTTCCTGGGTGGGCGGAAGGTCGGCCGCGTGACGAAATACCCGGAGGAATCCATGGTCATTTTCGAACGCATTTCCCGGCTTTACGGCGACGGATTGGTGACCAGCGAGATAGACGACCGGCTGCGCAGCGAGTTCCCCCGGACCATCGAGGTGGAACACACACCGGCCGCAATGGCGGGGAGCTCGCCTGAAGGATTTGCCGACCTGGCGTCCACCTTCAACGACGTCCTGTCCAGGGTGACCTCCTGCATGGAAGTCATCGCGGACCAGAAATCCGTCATCGAGCGGCAGCAGGAAGACATCCACAAGCTCAAGACCGCCTTCGTGCTCCTGGCCCGCAGCCAGAAGCGCATCAAGCAACTGCCCGCCGGGCAGACCGCCCTGCCGGAGGCGATCATGGAGCAGACCCGCGCGCTGGAGGAGAAGGACGCCGAGATTGAAGAGATGGCTCTGAAGCTGACCTTCGACACGTCGGACATCAAGGCCAAATTGCAAATCCTGGAGAGCGAACTCGTCCGGCTGCGCAAGGACCGGCGGGACATGGAAAGATATCTGCAGGACAAGATCGACCGGCTCAAGGAAGCCGCGTCCCAACAGCAACAGTAAACGGCTTCACCGCATATACCGGAGGGAGGAAACCATGCGTTCTTTCATCAAATTTCTTTTGCCGCTCATGCTCGTCGGCGTGCTCGCCGCCTGCACCACCACATCCTCGACATCCTCCTCGGGCTCCGACCAGGCCGCGGCCCAGAACTACCAGGAGCCGGATTACTATCTGGATTTCGACGATATCATGATCCCCAAGGAGATCGAATACCAGAACGAGGGGTCCTACAAGCTGGACAACACCAAGTTCCGGGCCTCGATCATGAAGTTCAAAGGCCGCGTGGAGATTCCCGAGTTGGTCCAGTACTTCATCAACAACATGACCAAGGACAACTGGACGCTGGTATCCAACAACAAGGCCAGCTCGGTCCAGTTCCTGACCTTCGAGAAGTACAACAAGAGCTGCGTCATCGAGATCGACGACACCTTCGCCTCGGCCACCACCACGATCTTTGCGGTGGAGGTCAAGGACGCCGGCGACGTGAAGAAAAAGTAGTATGCAACCCCACTACGGTTTTACCGGATTCATGGGCAAGCGCGTCCATCTGGGCGTGACCGGCTCCATCGCCGCGTTCAAGGCACTCGACCTGGTCCGCTCCCTGCAACAGGCCGACTGCATGGTTTCGGCCACCCTGACCGGGGCGGCCGAGAAGTTCGTCACCCCGCTCTCCTTCGAGGCGCTCGGCGCGTCACCGGTCTATACCGGCATGTTCAGCGAGACCCCGGACGCGGATACCACCTTCGGCCACCTCGAACCGGGTCAGGCGGCGGACGTCCTGCTCATTGCTCCGGCCACCGCCAGCATCCTGGCCAAGCTCGCCTGCGGGCTGGCCGACGACATGCTCTCCTGCCAGGCCCTGGCCTTTCCCGGCCCCAAGATCGTGGCCCCGGCCATGAACCCGCGCATGTGGGCGGCCCCGGCCACCCAGCGCAACTGGGCCATGCTCGAAGAGCTCGGCTACACCCGCGTATTTCCCGAGGCAGGCTCCGTGGCCTGCGGAGACACCGGCACAGGACGGCTCGCCCCTGTGGACGAGATCTTCCTGGCCACCCTCAAGGCCCTGGCCCCTCAGGACATGGCGGGCAAAAAGGTCCTGGTCACCCTGGGCCCCACCCGCGAACCGTGGGATGCCGTCCGCTTCTGGTCCAACCCGTCCAGCGGGACCATGGGCGCGTGCGTGGCCATGGCCGCATACCTGCGCGGGGCCGATGTGACCGTGGTGGCCGGGCCCACCGCTCTGAATTTCCCCTGCGACGTGGCCGTGGTCTCGGTGACCACCGCCCGGCAGATGTATGCAGCCTGTACCGACCTGTGGCCGTCCATGGACATGGCCTGCCTGACGGCCGCCGTGGCAGACTACCGGCCCGTGCCGTTCGGCGTGACCAAGTTCAAGAAGACGACCTCGGCGGGTGCGGGCATCACCGTGGAGTTCGAGACCAATCCGGATATCCTGAAGCACCTGGGCGAGTGCAAGCGCGATGGCCAGAGACTCATCGGCTTCGCGGCCGAGACGGGCAACCTCCGCGACGAAGCAGCCCGCAAGCTGGCGGCCAAGAACCTCGATCTCATCGCGGCCAACAACATCTCCAAATCCGGCAGCGGGTTTGGCGTCGCCACCAACGAGATGTTCATTCTGGACGCCAAGGGCCGCAAGGAACAGTGGCCGCAACTGCCCAAGACCGAAGTGGCGTGGAGACTATGGGATCACCTTCTGCTCGACTGAACGTGCGCGAGAGCCTGCGCCCCTGGCTCGAGTCCGGACTGGAGTACGCCTACGTCCCCGGCGGCCTGACCGTCGAGGCGCAACCCGACCGGGTCCAGGCCATACCGTCGGCGCAAGCGGCTGTTTCCGCAACCCGGTCCGGCGATACACCGCCATTGCAGACCCAACCGCAGGCCCGCCGATCTCAAGGTCGACCTTCGAGCGCGCAGCCGCAGTCGGCCCCGCCCTCCCCCTCAGGCCTGTCGGATCGGGCAGCCGCAAATTTCCCGGCTCCGTGGTCGACCTTTCTGCGCTTCACCAAACCCGATGCGCGGGTGGTCATGACCTACATGGAACTCGGCCTGGACCTGGGCGGACAGTCCGATCCGCGGCGGCGCTCCGTGCTCAAGAATCTTCAGGCCCATTTGAAATGGCCGCCCGGAACCATCAATTTCTGGCCAGCGGCCGCGCTGGTCGATGGGGCATTGCAACCCGACACCTCCATGTTCTGGCGCGGGTGGGAACTGTGGCACACACCGCACGTTGTCTGCTTCGGCGACGAGGCGCTGAAGGTCATCCTGCCCGATGCGGACATTCGGGCCGTGACGCATCTCCTCGAAAACGTCATCGTCCACAAGCTGCCCCCTATCAACCGGCTCGTCGATATGCTGCCGCATGAACAGCAGATGGCCGTGGACGCGATCGTCAATATCCGGCTGTAAGGTGCCGAAACGGTCCCTTTCCCCGGAATTCGCGCATATTTCGATTTTGACGCAAATTACCTGCCTTGGCAGGCCATGGACTGCTTTTTCTGCGAAAATCGCGCATCCGGCGATTTCAGCAAAGCGTCCGGGAATGCCCGTGCCACAAGGGTTTCCGGGCGACAGGCATTGTATGTCAGTGGCTGCCGACAGGACTTGGGCAATAACCGCATAGTCGGCATCGTATAGTGAATATTGCGAACTTGCCCTCTGGGCATGGAGTAGAGTATGAAGCCGGTGATCCACGCACTGCGTTGACACCCGGTACGGGATGCCACTCGACAACCACCTGACCATCAACAGGATAAGGACCATTCATATGAAGACACTTGTGACCGGAGCCGCTGGCTTCATCGGCTTTCATCTTTCCAGGCGTTTGCTCGATGAGGGCCATGAGGTCGTCGGATTGGACAATCTGAACGACTATTATGACGTGAACCTGAAGAAGGACCGACTCAAGATCCTTGAGCAGAGCCCCCTCTTCAAGCATGTGAACATCAACCTTGAGGATGCCGTGCCCATGGCGGCGCTTTTCCAGGCCGAGCAGTTCACGCACGTGGTCAACCTGGCCGCTCAGGCCGGTGTCCGCTACTCCATTGAGAACCCCAGGTCCTACATCGACTCCAACGTTGTCGGCTTCCTGAACATCCTCGAAGGGTGCCGACACAATGGCGTCGAGCATCTGGCCTATGCCTCCAGCTCGTCGGTGTACGGCATGAACACCAAGATGCCGCTCAACCCCCACGAGGGGGTTGATCATCCCATGAGTCTCTACGCGGCCACCAAAAAGGCCAACGAGATGATGGCGCACTCCTATTCGAGCCTGTACAACCTGCCGACCACGGGGTTGCGCTTCTTTACGGTATATGGCCCCTGGGGCCGCCCGGATATGGCCCTCTTCCTGTTCACCAAGAACATCATCGAGGACAAGCCCATCAACGTCTTTAACTATGGCAAGATGCGCCGCGATTTCACCTACATCGACGACATCGTCGAGGGCGTAGTCCGGGTTTTGAAGCGTACGGCCGCCCCCAATCCCGACTGGGACGGCGATCATCCCGATCCGTGCACCAGCTCCGTGCCCTACCAGATATACAACATCGGCAATAACACCGTTGTGGAACTGTCCCGCTACATCGAGGTCATCGAGGAAGTTGTCGGCAAAAAGGCCATCTACAATTACATGCCTATGCAGGCGGGCGATGTCCCGGCCACCGAGGCGGACGTCTCCGACCTTCAGAACGATGTCGGGTTCAAACCCGATACCAGCATTGAGGACGGCATCCGCAAGTTCATCGAGTGGTACAACGAGTATTACGGGAAATAGGATGTGATCACCACGATCATCACGGGCGGCGACAGCCGCCCTTTTTTGTGTCTTTTTCCCCCAATTCCGCCTCCGCCCCTTGCCTTTGTTTTTCATTCAGCCTACGACAATTGAAACGACAAGAGGACAGTGTTTCACGTGAAACATTCTCATTTTGGGGAAATTGTTTCACGTGAAACAGGCGACGGAGTCTCGAACGCACCGAATGCAGCTCGAAAGCGAGGGTCATGTGGCGAGAAAAATCGTGATTGCGAATCAAAAAGGCGGTGTGGGAAAAACCACCACCGCCATCAACCTGGCGGCCTCCCTGGCCGTGATGGAGAAGCGGGTTCTTCTGGTGGATTGCGACCCCCAGGGCAATGCTTCCAGCGGACTGGGTTTCTATCCCGCCGACAAGCGCGAGAACATCTACAGCGTGCTTTTCGAGCCGAAAAACATCGGCAAGGCCATCTATCAGACCGGCGTGCCCTTTCTCGATATCCTGCCCGGCACACAGGACCTGGTGGGTGCCGAAATTGAGCTGGTGGACAAGTTCGGCCGCGAATTCTATCTGCGCGAACTCATCGACCAGGTGGACGAACAGTATGATTTCATTCTCATTGACTGCCCTCCTTCGCTGGGACTGCTGACCGTCAATGCCCTGTGTGCCGCCAATGAATTGCTTGTCCCGCTACAATGCGAGTATTACGCTTTGGAAGGCATTGCGCAGTTGCTCATGACGTACGAGCTGGTCCGCAAGCGGCTCAATCAGGACCTCGATATCCTCGGCGTGGTCCTGACCATGTACGACTCCAGAAACCGGCTGTCGTGGCAGGTCAAGAACGAGGTGCGCAAGGCGTTTCCCCAGCACCTGTTCGAGACGATCATCCCGAGAAACGTACGTCTTTCCGAGGCACCGAGCTTCGGTAAACCGGTGATCAACTATGATATCAAATCGCGGGGTGCGGAGGCGTATCTCGCTCTGGCTCAGGAAGTGGAGCGAAGCGCCACGGCCGGGGCCTAGGCAGGTTCTTTAACAGCCGCGCCGCCCCGTGGTGAGCGGGCGGCGCGAACGTGAGCAGGCGGCGATCAGTACCGCCCTTCCTTGGAGGTGACCTTCTCCTCCTGGTAGGGGGTGCATTCGGTGACGATCTCGTCCTTGAAGTGCTTCTTGACCACCTTTGCCTGGCAGTTCATGCACTTGAAGGCGACCAGTCCGGCCAGGTTGGCGCTGGTCAGGCGGAACAGGCGCGGGTCGTCTTCGGTCCAGTTGTCGGTCTTGCTGCCGCAGTTTTCGCAGGCCACGTCCATGTCGACCGGATAGGGGAAATCCCAGTACTGGGTCAGCATTTCCCAGTCTGCAATGGGTTCCGGCTTTTCCTGGATGACCGGGGTTTCCTCGACGCCCAGTGCGGCCATGACCTGGTCACGCACCGCGGTCCAGGCCTCGGCGGTCAGCAGGGCGCCGAGGGGGTTGCCGTCCTTATCGAAGAGTTCGTTGATCTGATCGGACATATTCGCTCCATTGGGTTATCTTCGGGGCGTTATAGGCACTCAGGCCTTTTTGGGCAAGGAATGAATTACAAGCTACAAGCGAGACAGGAGTGATATATGACATCGACTAACAGGGGTTTGGGCCGGGGACTGGATGCACTGCTGGGCGGCGTGCGCGAGGACGAGAAGGTCACTTCCGATGCCGCCGAGGTGCGTCTGATTCCGGTGGGGGCCATCACCCCCAATCCGCATCAGCCCCGGCGCGAGTTCTCCGAGGACGCGCTCAACGACCTGGCCGCGTCCATTGAGACCCGCGGCGTGCTCCAGCCCGTGCTGGTTCGCCCGCTGGGCGGCGGCAACTACGAGTTGGTGGCCGGTGAACGGCGCCTGCGCGCCTCCAAGAAGGCCGGTCTGACCGAGATCCCCTCCCTGGTCAGGGAGATGACCGACCAGGAGAGCCTGGCCATCGCGCTCATCGAGAACCTGCAACGCGAGGATCTGAACGCCGTGGAAGAGGCGCTCGGCTACCAGCGGTTGCAGCAGGAGTTCGGGCTGAGCCAGGAAGAACTGGCCCGCCAGGTGGGCAAGAGCCGTTCTGCCGTGGCCAACTCCCTGCGGTTGCTCAACCTGCCCGAATCCGTGCAGGTCGCTATCCAGCAGAGCGTCTTGTCCGCGGGGCACGGCCGGGCGATCATGGCCGTGCCCGACCCGGAACCTCAGGCCGAGCTGCACCGCCGCATCGCGGAGAATGGATTGACCGTACGCCAGGCAGAGGCCCAGGCCTCGTTCTACAAACAGCACGGCAGACTCCCCGGAGCGGATGAGATCGGGGCCGCCCCCTCCTCCCGCTCGGCCAAGTCCGAGCCCAAGCACCTCGATCCCCGGCTGGAGTCCCTCCAGGTCGATCTTTCCGATATGTTGGGCCTTACGGTTAAAATTTCCGGTTCGCCTGAAAAAGGCAAGTTGACAGTGAGTTACACCGCTGAAGATGACTTGCGGTCCGTTGCGGAAAAGTTCGGTGTCCAGTTCGACTGAGGGCCTGCCCGGCGTCGCATCGCTATGAGCGGGCGATCGTGAGCACCAACTGATTCCTGGTGATCACGCCACGGGTCCACGGACGGCTAAGACCGCCCTCCCCAGGCTATGATGATCTGATAACAACTTGAACCAACAGCAGAAAAACATTGGTTGTTTACAATATGTCACATGAAATGATTCTGGAAGCCGTCAAAGCCCTCAAGGGGCACAAGGTCATGATCATAGGCGACCTCATGCTGGATCATTACCTCATCGGCGGCGTGGAGCGCATCTCTCCCGAGGCGCCGGTGCCGGTGGTCCAGGTTAAGGACGAGTCCTACCTCCTGGGCGGCGCGGGGAATGTGGCCCGCAACATTGCGGACCTGGGCGGCAAGCCGTTGCTCATCGGGGCCGTGGGCACGGACCGCAACGGCGAAGTCCTCGAAGACCTCTGCGGCCGGGCGGGGTTGAGCACCCGGCTCATCCAGGACGGCGACCGCCCCACGACGGTCAAGACCCGGATCATCGCCCACAACCAGCAGGTGGTCCGCGTGGACCAGGAGCGCGTCGGCCCGCTCTCCCCCGGCGAGATGGACACCCTGTTCGTTATCCTCGAAGAGAACCTGCCCGATTATCCGGTGATCATCCTGTCCGATTACGGCAAGGGTTTCATTTCCAAGGAATTCATGGATCGCTTCATGACCATGGTCCAGGGCAGGTCCACCCCGCCGCTGGTCCTGGTCGACCCCAAGACCGTGAACTACGATCTCTATCAGGACGTGGACCTGTTGACCCCCAACACCAAGGAGGCCAGTGAGGGCGCGAACCTGCCCGTGTCCGGCCGCGAATCCATCATCCAGGCGGGCCGGGCCCTCTTCAGGAGGCTGCATTGCCGAAACCTGCTCATCACCCTCGGGCCCGACGGCATGGCCCTGTTCGAGGGCGAAGGATCCATCCGGCACATCCCGACTTTCGCGCGCAAGGTCTTCGACGTCACCGGCGCAGGCGATACGGTCATTGCCACTACCGCCCTGGCCCTGGCCGCGGGCATGGACCTGCTGACCGCCTGCACCTTGGCAAACTATGCGGCGGGCGTGGTCGTGGCCCAGGTGGGCGCTGCAACGGCAACCCCGGACGACCTTCGGGAAACCATCACGGAACTGCCGGAACCCCAAGTGACCTATTGGCAGGAATGACTTTTTGTCTATCAGGCCGATTTACGGAGTGAAATACAATGAAGCATCTCGATTTCATTACTAAAATTCCGAATCTAGGCACACCCAAGATCAAATCGCCGCTCAAAGGAGCGCGGTTTGTGGACGAATCACGCCCGTCCACCCTGATGCTTACTTCCGGCGAGCTGACCGAGCTGGACACCGATGTCCTGCAAAAGGAATTCGAAAAGGCCGGGCCGCGCGAGCGGGTTTATTTCGATACATCTAAGGCCCGCTGTGCCATTGTTACCTGCGGCGGCATTTGCCCGGGCATCAACGACGTCATCCGGGCCATCGTGCACGAGGCCCACTACCACTACGGGGTGCGGCACGTGCTCGGCATTACCAACGGGCTGCGCGGCTTTATCCCCAAGTACGGCTATGACGTCAAGGAGCTCACCCCGGACACGGTCTCGCACATCCACCAGTTCGGCGGGACCATTCTCGGATCTTCGCGCGGCCTGCAGGACCCCGTGGAGATTGTCGATTCCCTGGAACGGTTGAACATCAACGTTCTCTTCGTCATCGGCGGCGACGGGGCCATGCGTGCGGCCAAGTCCATCGTCAACGAGGTCTCGGCCCGCAAGCGCCACATCGGCATCATCGGCATCCCCAAGACCATCGACAACGACATCAACTTCATCACCCGATCCTTCGGCTTCGATACCGCCGTGGAAAAGGCGGCCGAGGTCATCCAGTGCGCCCACGTGGAGGCCACGGGCATCGATATGGGCGTCGGCCTGGTCAAACTCATGGGCCGCGAGGCGGGCTTCATCGCGGCCCAGGCCACCTTGGCCATGCAGGAGGTCAATTTCCTTCTGGTCCCGGAACAGCCCTTCAGCCTGACCGGTCCGGGCGGCCTGCTCGAAGCCGTGGAATCGCGCCTCAAGGCCCGCAAACACGCCATCATCGTCTGCGCCGAGGGCGCAGGCCAGGACCTGCTGGGCGGCGAGATCGAACGGGATCCCTCCGGCAACCCGAAGCTCGGCGACATCTGCGGACTGCTGATCGACCAGCTTGAGGAATACGCACAGGCCAGGGACTTCGAGATAAATTTAAAATTCATCGATCCCAGCTACTTGATTCGGTCCGTCCCGGCCAATGCAGGCGACCGGGTCTACTGCGGATTCCTGGGCCAGAACGCCGTGCACGCAGCCATGGCCGGCAAGACCGGCATGGTCGTGTCCCGACTCAAGTCGAGCATGGTCCACCTCCCCCTGGACCTGGTGGCCACCGAGCGCCGGCGCATCAACATCAACTCCGACTGGTGGTCCTCCGTCATGGAAGCCACCGGCCAGCACGAACATCTGAAGTAGTCGGGGGGAGCCTCGGCGCCGAGGAGGAGAGGGAAACCTTCGAGAAAAGGTTTCCCTCTCCTTCCCCCGGAACCCCATCCCCTTTCCCTTTCTAAACTTTTTGTGCTGCTGCGCGGTGAGTGCGGGCGCTATGCGGCGTGCGGCTGCGCGTTCCTTTTTTATGGGGCAAAGGGCGGCCGCTTCACGCACGCACCTCCCGCGAAGCGGCAACAAAAAGTTTTGGAGATTCCAAAGAACCTCTTTCAAAAGGTTCTTTGGCGGGGTCCGGGGCAGCGCCCCGGCCGCCGGAGGCTATAAAAGCGCGAAAAAAAGGGGCCAAAAGGCCCCATTTCATAGCACTTTTAGAAAAATCTACTCGTTCACGGCGAGTTTGCGGCGAACTTGTTCGCTGACCTGGCTGGCGGTGGATTCCTTTTCAGACTCCAAGGCGACGGCCAGCAGTTCGAAGAGGTCGTCGTAGTTGAATTCAAGGCTGAGGCTGCCGTTGGTGACGATGCAGCTATCCTCGCCTTCTTCTACACGGTAGGCGCGGCGTTCGCGGGCGTGACCGATGGCCGAGATGATGCCGTAGGCGAGCTCCCCGTCCGTGTCCCGGTACAGCTTTTCCATGGTCAGCATGCCGGTTCCATCATCAAAATACATTTCTTCCCCAATCAATTTGCCGGAGACCTCAAGGTCCTGGCCGAAATCGTTGGGCAGGGTAACGTTCAGGATCGGGTCGCCCCCGTCATAACCGCCAACCGTTCTGTTCGACATGCCGCTCTCCTTAGTCCAGTGGGAGTTTGAATTGATCCGGCTCGGCCTTCCTCTTGCCCGAAGGTGCCGAGGCATTCATTCCACTCTCTAAAAAATCCATCAAGGCCTGTTCGGGTACGCGCCACTGGCTACCGATCTTGATGGCCCTGATGCTGCCGTTGGTGATCAGCCTGTAGGCCGTTCTCTGGTGAACCCGTAAATAGTCCGCAACTTCCCGCACGGTAAGAAGGGTCGGCGGTCTGGGTGCATCTGAGTTGTCCATAATGTCACAATCTGACCTATGATGTTCATTCATTGACATAAGGTGTCAAAGATTGTCAACAAAGTACAACGTTGCCCCACAATGTCTAGAGAATTTCTGGAAAAACCACGATAAAAAAGGATTACGGGACGTTGTTGTTAATTAGGGAAGGCATATCAGATTTCATCAGAAAAAATAATGGAAAAAACACACAAATCGTACTTTTCGGGCCGGTCGCACGGGACGCAACAGAGACAGAGGGGGAAAATCACGAGCAAAGGCCAGGACGGAAGGGAAATAGGAAAAGATAAAATTTACACAGAATTAAGCAAAATACCCTGCCCCACAGGGGGTGCAGCTCTTGCCGTGGGTCCGTTTTTGGAGATAAATGCGGTATTGTGTGGAGCCTGCCCGGCAAAAAGGAATTCAAGGCTGGTCATTCGGGGAGATACGCACCGCAAGATGGCTTGTGGTTATTTGTGGATGGATTTTTGCGTCATTCTTTGATTTCGTCCACGAGCATCAGGGTATCGCCGTTGGAATCGTCCACCTCGTCGAGCAGGACAAGGGTGGCGTCATCCAGGTCCAGGACCAGTTGGTCGATCATCTGTTGCAGGATGCGGCGGAAATAGCGGCGGTCGTTGATGCTCAGCCGGGTGTTGACCACGGCCTGAAGATCGTCAATGGCTGCCAGCACCAGCTTGCGCAGGTTCGAACCGGTGTCGGTCAGTACGATGATGGACTGCCTGCGATCCTTGGGGTTGCGCTTGCGGAGGAGGAACCCGTCACGCTCCATCCGTTTGAGTGTATTTGATAAAGTGGCCTGTTCAACGTCCATGCTCGCGTGCAGCGCCTTCTGGGTGATGCCGTCCCTCTCCCAGAGCCGAAAGAACACCTCGAGATAACCGGGCCGCACACCGTGCGGGTCCAGCCGCTTGGAAAGACCCTTGGCATAGAGCCGGTGAAACCGAGACATGGTCGAGAAAAAAAGATACTCCGCTTTGTAATCCACAGATTAACTCACTATTACGAATTGCTACGTGTCTTTCCATAGCATGCTGTCTTTCTTTTTACAAGATGGGGAAATAGAACGATTCCGCTTTACCGTAAAGCCGCTCCGAGATAGGTTCCCATGGCCGACCGGGCGCCTCTGTTTGGGGCGGGCCCGCCGGGCACGAGGACAATGCAATGAATATGGTCAAACGTTGGCATGCGCAAGGCGGTTACCGGGAAGCCTTGAACATAGGGTTCCCGCTGGTCGTCAGCATGATCTCTAATACGGTCATGACCTTTACGGACCGTATCTTCCTCGGCAACTACTCGCTGGAGGCCTTGGGCGCCTCGCTGCCGGCCAATGTCATGGCCTTCCTGTTCCTTTCTTTTTTCATGGGCGTTTCCGAATACGTCAACGTGTTCATCGCCCAATACACCGGCGCGTGCCGACCGGCAGACGTGGGCCGCGCCCTGTGGCAGGGGATCTGGTTTTGCATCCCGTCCGGGTTGTTCCTGGCCTCCTTGTGCTTCATCGCCGAACCCATGTTCCGGCTGGGCGGGCACCCGGCGGCCATCCAACGTCTTGAGGTGATCTATTTCCAGATTCTCACCGTGGGCAGCCTGCCCTGCCTGCTCGGCCTGTGCCTGTCCAATTTCTTTGCCGGACGCGGCCTGACCAAGCCGGTCATGCTCATCAGCATGGGCTCGATTTTCCTCAATGTTCCGTTGGATTACTGCCTGATAAACGGTATCGGCCCCTTTCCGGAAATGGGTATCGCCGGGGCGGGTATCGCCACGGTCATCGGGTTCATCGCGCCGTTGATCGTCTACATCCTGCTCATCTTCACCCGCAAGAACGAGGCGCACTTCAGGGTCCGTTCGGCCTGGCGCTTCGACCGGGAACTGTTCGGCCGGTTCCTCCATTTCGGGCTTCCCGGCGGGGTCCAGTTTTTCCTGGACATGTTCGCCATCTCCTTCTTCGTCTTCATCGTCGGCCGGTTCGGGCCGGTGGAGCTGGCCTCCACCAGCGCGGTCTTCTCCATCTACAACCTGGCCTTTCTCCCGACCATCGGCCTGCACGTGGCGGCCAGCATCATGGTCGGGCAGGCCATGGGCGACGGCAACCCGGACCGGGCGGCCTTCTCCACACATTCCGTCCTGCACCTGGCCCTGGCCTATATGGGCATCATGGCGGTGGTCTTCTGGGTCATGCCCGAGTTTCTGCTCGGCCTGTTCCGGGCTCGAGGCGCTGCCGGTGCGGATTTCGATGCGGTCCTCAAAATGGGGGGGGTCCTGATGCGCTACTGCGCGGTCTTCACCCTGCTTGACGCGGTGGCCATCGTGTACATGGGCGGGCTCAAGGGCGCGGGCGACACGCGGTTCATCATGGTCGTCATCAGCACCGCCTCCATCGTCTGCATCGTCATCCCCCTGCTGGCGCTCAACTGGCTGGGCCTGACCAGCATCCACGGGCCCTGGATATTCCTGCTCGTCTACGTCATGATCCTGGCGTCCACGTTCTCGTCGCGTTTCGTCAAGGGGGCCTGGCGGAGGATCGAACTCATCGGTCGCGAAAAGTCCGAAATGAGTTGAACCGTGCAGTCGTGTGGGCTATTCTACAAGAATGAGCCTTGCACAACTTGCTACGCATATTGCCGAGCGCGCGGGCGGCGTCGGCCGAGCGGCCGTTGCCCTGTCCGGCGGGGTGGACAGCGGCCTGGTGGCGGCTGCGGCGCACCTTGCTCTCGGTCCCCGTGCCGTGGCCTGTACCGTGGTCAGCGAACTGACCCCCGAGCGCGACAGGCGGCGGGCTGCCGAGGTGGCCGAACGTATCGGCATCGAACACCGCGTGCTCGAAATCTCGGCCCTGGCCGTGCCCGAGGTGCGGCGCAACCTTCCGGACCGTTGCTATCACTGCAAGTGCCTTGTTTTTCAGACCATGCTTGACGCCCTCGGTGCCGACTACCTGCTGCTGGACGGGACCAACGCGGACGACGGCGCCGACCGTCCGGGGCTCAAAGCCGTTCGCGAATTCCAGGTCCTCTCTCCCCTGGCCGATCTGGCCATGGGCAAGTCGCACATTCGGGCCCTGGCCTTTGACGCGGGGCTGCCCAACTGGGAGGCCCCGTCGGAGAGCTGCCTGGCCACCCGCATCCCTCTCGGCGTCGAACTGACCGCCGAAGGGCTGGGACGGATCGCCGCCCTGGAATCCTACCTGCACACCCTCGGCCTGAACACGGTCCGGGTCCGGCCTGATAATCTGATGGCAACCGTGGAGTATCTTCCGCAATTCTCGGAAATCATAACGGGAAATCGTGATAAAATCGTGGCGCTCGCAAAGAAGATCGGGCTGCAATCATGCTCCTTCAAGGAGTGGGTGGAATGACCCTGGACCGTCTCCTGGACGATTTTGAAGCGGGACAGATTTCACGGGAAAAATTGAAGCAGGAATTGCTCCGCCAGTCCTTTATCGAGACCGGAAACGCCAAGATCGATCCGTTGCGCGAATGGCGCACCGGCGGGCCCGAGGTAGTCTACTGCCCCGGGAAGACCCCCGATCAGGTGGCGTCGATCTTTGATCACCTCAACCGCTGCAACGGGCGGGTCCTGGGCACCAAGGCCGGTCAGGACCATTACGAGGCCGTCAGCAGGGTGGCCGAGGCGCGTTTCGACCCCGTGTCCGGCCTGCTGTCCATCGGCGCTGCGCCGGAGAAACCGGCGGGTAGGGTGGCGGTCGTCTCGGCGGGCACGTCCGACCTGCCGGTGGCCGAGGAGGCGGCGGGCACGGCGGAATTCCTGGGCAGCCGCGTGGACCGGCATTTCGACTGCGGGGTGGCGGGCATCCACCGGCTCTTTTCGGTCATGGACGATCTCGGCGCGGCTTCGGTGATCATCGCCGTGGCGGGCATGGAGGGCGCCCTGCCCTCGGTCGTCGGCGGGCTGGTCCGGCCGCCCATCGTGGCCGTACCCACCAGCGTGGGCTACGGGGCCAACTTCCAGGGGCTTTCCGCCCTGCTGACCATGATGAATTCCTGCGCACCGGGCGTTGGTGCGGTGAACATCGACAACGGCTTCGGCGCCGGCTATCTTGCCCATAAAATCAATATGTCGGCCCTTGGCAAAGAGGACGGATAACGACCCATGAACGCGGTATACCTCGATTGTTCCACGGGCGTGAGCGGCGACATGCTTCTCTCGGCCCTGAGCCACGCCCTGGAGGAGTGGCGCGGACCCGGAAGCGGCTTCGATTTCCTGGAAAAGGAACTTGACCGGCTCGGCCTGGACGGCTTCGGCCTGCAATGGTCGGAAAAACGGATCGCGGGCATCCGGACCCGACACGTGGACGTGCTCCAAACCCGAGAGCAGCCCCTGCGCCACTACACGGATCTGTGCCGGATCATCCAAGAGAGCGGCCTGGGCGGGCGTACCGGGGAACGGTCCCTGCGGGCCCTGCGCCTGCTCGGCGAGGCCGAGGCCAAGGTCCACGGCGTGGGCCTCGAACAGGTTCACTTCCATGAGATCGGGGCTGTGGATACCCTTGCTGATATTTGTGGTTCCATGCTCCTGCTGGACGCCATGGAGGCTGTGGAAGTGGTCTGCAGTCCGATCGATCTGGGGTCCGGTTTCGTAACCTGCGCACACGGTAGAATGCCTGTCCCCGCACCGGCTTGCGCGGAACTGGCCAAGGGACTGGCCACCTTTGGTTCCGACTGTTCCATGGAGCGCGCGACCCCCACGGGCCTGGCTATCTTGCGGACTGTTGCGGACAGCTTCGGTTCCCTGCCCCTGGGATCCCTCCTGGGAGTGGGCTACGGATCGGGCGGCCGCTCCTCGGACGAGCAACCCACCTATGTCCGGGCCATGCTTTTGGAGAAGGTTGCGGAAGGGGCGCCCTCGCAAGGAGCGTGATCGTGCGTGACGACATCCGGGTGATCATAGCCAGATACCGTGAGGACGTGTCCTGGGCCGACGGGCTCGGGTGCGATTACGTGGTGTATGACAAGAGTGGCCGGGCAGGCCCTGATGCCCGCCCATTGCCGAATATCGGACGCGAGGCCCATACCTACTTCACCCACATCGTCAACGAGTACGACACGCTCTTCCCCATGAACGCCTTTTTGCAGGGCGATCCCTTTGATCACATCGATGATCGCGGCCGGGCCACGGTGGATGATTTGTGGGATCAGCTTGAAGATGTTGCGGATCGACACGTGCCCTTCAAGGGGCTGGCCTGGTTCAAGCTCAGGTGCGACCGGCTAGGCCGTCCGCACGACCTGCGCAAGCCCGAGAACGAGGGCCGCTGGGCCGGTTGGGGGCGGGACATCCCGGTGGGCGAGGTCTTCGAGCGCATCTTCGGCGCGCCCATGCCGCGGGAGATTATCTGCCGCGCGCCCACGGGCAATTTCTGCGTGACCGGCGAGCGCATCCGCACCCGGCCCAAGGCCTTCTACGAGTTCTGCCTGCGCCTCATCGAGGACGATCCCAGGGACGAGCGCAACACCGGGCACGCCTTCGAGCGGCTGTGGCAGCACATCTTCAACGGCAACACGGCCTGGAACCGGGATCGATACGAGTAGCGGAGAGACGACATGCTGCCCCTGAACCTGACCATCGCCATCTCCTCCCTCTCGGCGCACAAGTTGCGGGCCGTGTTGGCCATGCTCGGGGTCTTCCTGGGGGCGCTGGCCTTCACCGGGGTGCAGCACGTGTCCAAGATCATGGTCCGTCAGGCAGAGTTGGAAACGGAAAAGCTTGGCCCCAACCTCTACGCGGTCCTGGCCGGATCCGTCCGCTTCACCCGCGGGGGGGCCATGCGCATCAGCGGCAGCTCGCGAACCTTTGTCCTGTCCGACGCCCAGGCCGTGATCGACTCCGTGCCCTCGGTCCTGGAGGGCACGCCGTTCGTCACCGCGACCATGGCCGTGCGCGGCAACGGCAACGCGGTCAATGCCCAGATTATGGCCTGTTGGCCCAGCTACCAGGATATCCGCAGCTTCCGCCCGGACATAGGCCGCTTCTTCACCTGGAATGAGGTCGAGGAACGGGCCAAGGTCTGCGTGCTCGGGCGCAAGATCGCTCAGCGGCTGTTCGACAGACCCGAACTGGCCGTGGGCCGGGACGTCTATATGTTCCGGGCCAGCTTCCGGGTCCTCGGGGTCATGGAGGAGAAGGGCCGCGACGTGTCCGGCACGGACCAGGACGAGGTCCTGCTCATGCCGATCACCACCTACATGCGCCGGGCCTCCAACCAACGGTGGATTTCCGGAGTCTACCTGCGCCTGGCCAAGGGGGCGGGGCTCGCCCAGGTCAACGAGGCGGCCAACGCGATCATGCGCGAGCGGCACAAGATCGATCCCGGCGAAGACGACGACTTCAGCACCATGTCCGCGGCCGACGCCATCAAGCTGCAACGCCAGGCCCTGGATCTGATGACCACGCTGGGGGGCATCACCTCGACCATCTCCTTTGCCGTGGGCGGCCTGGGCATCCTGTCCATCATGATCCTCGTGGTCCGCTCCCGCCGGGTCGAGATCGGGGTGCGCCGGGCCGTGGGCGGCCGCAGGCGCGATATCGTCCGCCAGTTCCTGTTCGAGTCCGGTCTGATGGCCGCGGTGGGCGGCGGCCTGGGCGTGGTCGTGACCGTGGTCCTGGTCGTGGTGGGCTGCACCGTGGCCAAGCTGCCGATCATCATCGACCCCGCCAGCCTGGCGATTACCCTGGCGGGTTCCTGTCTCCTCGGCGTGGCCGCCGGAGCCTACCCCGCCTGGCAGGCCGCCCACATCGAAATCCTCGATGTTCTCAAGTCGTGACCTGATTCGTCTCGCTATATGTGGTGGTTGCTGGTTATGGATAGCAAGCTGTGTATTGTTGTGAGATGTTGTTAACCTGCTGTTCAGAATACTATTGTGTGTGGTCCAAACACATTGACCGGTTCCGCTTGACATAACGGCACGGGCTGTTTACTGAACATGTTCAGAAGATGAACGTGTTCAGTGAGTATTTCAAAGAGGGTGCCATGAGCGAAACATTGCGGCAACGGCGCAAGGCCGAGACCCGGCAACGAATTCAGGACGCGGCCCGGCGGTTGATTGCGCAAAACGGGTTCGAGGCCACGACCATGCGCGACCTGGCAGGCGAGGCAGGGGTGGGCGTGGGGACAGTCGCCCTGCACTTTCAGGACAAGATATCCTTGCTCTTCTCCTCGTTTTTCGAAGACATCAGCGAGGTCTCCCGCCGAGCCGTGGACGGTGTGCCCGAGGACGTCCCTATCCGAGAACAATTTCGTCATATGCTCCATACAATGTACAGCTACTATGCCGAGCACACCCTGTTCCTGCGGTCTGTGGTGAAAGAGGCCCTGTTCGCCACAGGCGCGTGGAAGGACAGGTTTGACGCCCAGTTCGAAGAAGTGGTCGGCAAGGTGGCGGCCCTGGTGGAGGCACGCAAGGCCGCCGGAGAGGTCCGCCCCGAAGTTTCGAGCCTGGATGTGGCGTTGCTCTGCTGGTCGTTGTACGCGGCCGGATTGATCGACGGGCTGAACCGCGACCGGTTCGATGTGCAGGCTCAGGTGGACGCGGTCATGGGCCGGTTGGAAGTGGGCCTGGTCGGCATACTTGCGGGAGGTGGTTGTGGAATGCGATGAAATCAAGTGTCTGCCGGGCATGGACGGACTTCTCGACGGCGCTGATCATGTGGACGCGCACAGTATGGTCGGGAGCGGCACGGTGCTCGATCTGGCCTCGGGCATCCTCTCCTACCGTCCCGGCTGGATGACCCTGCTGTGGCGTGTCCGGGTGTGGCTGCTCCGGGCGTTGGGCCAGGACGGCCACGCGGTGCCGGACCGGGTGCGATGGACTGCGGAGACCCTGCCCCGCTCTCCGGGCGGACAGGTCGGGTTCTTTACCGTGGTCCGCACGGACGGCGAGACATACTGGATCGTCGAGGGCAATGAAGCCCACTTGGAGGCGGCCCTGGCTGTTTGCGGAACGCCGCTCCCGGAAGGGCGCAGCCGGTTTTACGCGATCACCGTGGTCCGCTACCACAATCTGGCGGGACGTGTGTATTTCAACATTATCCGGCCCTTCCACCACCTGGTGGTCCACGCGGCCATGCGGTCCGTTCTCGGCCGTGCCGGATAGCGATGGCGGGCGAGCCGTCGAGTCGATACGCGGCCGCATGTGTGAACAGTGTTTACACAGTGAATGGGGTTTGCTAAAGGCGGGCATGACCACGAAAACAAGACGCGAACGAGACAGGGACAAGATGCGCCGCCGCATCCTGGATGCGGCCAGGCAGCTCTTTGTCAGGGAGGGGTTCGACAATGTTTCGATGCGGCGTATCGCCACCCGGATCGAATACAGTCCGGCCGCGCTCTACCGCTATTTCCGGAACAAGAAGGAGATCCTGTCCGCCCTGCGCGAGGAGGGATTCGCCCGCTTCGTGGAACGGCAGGAGCGGGCCAGGAAGACGTTCCCGGACCCGATCGAGCGCCTGCGGGCGGGGGCGCGCGAGTACATCCGTTTCGCCCAGTCCGAGCCGGAGCACTATCACCTCATGTTCAGCACCAGTTGCGGGCAGGTGGACCTGGACGGCGAATGGGCGGCCAGCTCGCTGCGCTCCTTCAGGATGTTCCGGGACATGGTCGTCGAGTGCGTGGCCTCGGGACGGTTCGGCGAGGTGGACCCGGACGCCCTGGTCTTTGCCCTGTGGGGGCAACTCCACGGGCTGGTGCACCTCATCGCCACCGGCCAGGTGGCGGCCTTGAGCAACGGCGCGGACCTCGATGCCCTGCTGGGCAGGATTATCGAATTCGGCCTGCGTCCCGTACCGGGTTTTCAACAATTTCAGTCGGAAGCATAAAGGCGGTAGTTCATGAAACGGATATGCGCGTTCCTCCTCCCCCTGGCCCTGCTGTCGGCCCTGGCGTTGGCCGGTTGCGGCAACGACCGGCTCGGCGAGGCGAGCGAGGGCAAGGCTCCTGTGCCGGGCAGCGGCCTGGCCGAGGCCGCACAGGCCGAGGTGCCCGCTCCGGTCCCGGCCAAGCCCGCGTCCACCGAGACTTTCACGGCCCGGCCCGCGGCCCGGCAATCGTCCCTGACCGGCTTCACCCGCGCCCGCAGCTCCATGAGCCTGGTCAGCGAGGAGTCCGGCCGGGTGGTCAAGGTCCTGGCCGACGTGGGCGACGCCCTGGGTCGGAACGGTCTGTTCGCCGAGCTGGACACCACCTTCATCGAGCTGGACCTGGCCGCCAACCGCGCGGACCAGCTGCGCCTCAAGAGCGACCTGGACTACAACAGGAAGGAGATGGACCGCTACAAGGCGCTGGTCAAGACCGACACCGCGCCGCAGTCCACCCTGGACTCCAACATCCGGGCCCACCAGGCCGCCTTGCAGCAGTTGCGGGCCAAGCAGGTGGAGGAACAGGTTCTGTTGGAGCGGCTGAAGCGGTTCAAGCTGGTCGGCCCTCCCGGCTGGAAGGTCATCGCCCGCGACATCGAGCCCGGCGAGTGGGTCACCAAGGGCGAGACCGTGGCCGAGCTGGGGCGCTACGACGTCCTGCTCGTGCCCTTTGCCCTGACCAGCGAGGAATACCGCGCCCTCAAGGCCATGGGCGACACCGTGACCCTGCGCCTGACCGACCTGGGCGGCACGGTCAAGGCCCGCGTGGCCCGCGTTTCGCCCGGCTTCGACCCGGTCACGCGCAAGATCAACGTGGACCTGGAGATCACCAAGGGCGACTTCGAGTTTAGGGGCGGCATCCGCACGGAGCTGGACGTGGTCCTGCCCGATCCCGGCGGGGCCGTGGTCGTGCCCGCGTCCGCCCTGGTCAAGGCGTACGAGGAGTATTTCCTGATGACGCCCGAGGGCAAGCGGGTCCGCGTGGTCCTGCTCGGCTCGGCGGGCGACGACATGCGCCGGGTGTCCGGCCAGGACGTGCGCCCCGGCGGCGTCTTCCTGCTCAATCCCTAAACCCCGGCGAGACGAGCCATGCACAAGGATTCGCCCACCCAGACCCTGATCCGGTTCACCCTGGGCCAGAAGGTCTTCGTCAACCTCATGTTCGTCCTGCTCATGGTCGTCGGCGCGTTCTGCGTCTTCAACCTGCCGGTGGAGCGCTATCCGGACGTGCGCATGGGCAAGGTGGTCATCTCCGCCTTCCTTCCCGGCGCCAGCCCGGACGAGGTGGAAACCCTGGTCACGCGCAAGATCGAGGACGCGCTCGAGGACCTGGAGAACGTGGAGTTCATCCGCTCCCGCTCCTTCCGGCAGCGCTGCTCCATCATGGTCAAATTCCTGGACGACACCGATTACGACAAGCTGTATGACGAGTTGCGCTTCAAGGTGTTGTCCATCCAGAACGACCTGCCCGCCGACATGGACCCGCCCGACTTCACGGTCATCCGCGTGTCCGAGTGGCTGCCGGTCATGTCCGTGAACCTGCTCGGGGACCGCTCCAACCGTTCCCTGAGTCTCATGGCCGACGAGCTCAAGCTGCCCCTGCAGGCCATCCCCGGGGTCAAGGAAGTCCAGATCAACGGCGAGTACACCCGCGAGTTCCACGTGGCCCTGGACCCGGTCAAGATGATGCGTTTCGGGGTCACCTTCGATCAGGTGGGCCAGGCCCTGCAGGGGGCCAACGTGTCGGTTCCGGCGGGTGATTTCATCAGCGATTCAGGCGAATACGTCATCGTGGTCGACGAAAAGTTCCGATCCCGCGACGAGGTCGCCCGGACCATTGTCCGGCGCGACCTGGACGGTTCCTTCGTCACCGTGGGCGACGTGTTGAGCAGTGCGGGCATGGACTACCGCGACCCGTTCGTGGTCTCGTCGGTCAACGGCAAGGACGCCGTGTCGGTCAAGGTCCTCAAGTCGCCCGAGGGCAACGCCCTGGACATCGGGGCCGCGGTGGAAAAGGTGGTCGCCGACTTCAAGCCCGTGCTCGACAAGGAGGGCGTCCAGGCGGTGGTCACCCAGGACCAGCGCATCAACATCCGCGAGAACATCAACACGCTCGGCTCCAACCTGCTGGTGGGCATCGTCCTGGTCTGCGGCTGCATCTGGCTGTTCATGGGCTTCCGCAACGCCATGCTGACCACCGTGGGCGTACCCTTCTCCTTCCTGGTGACCATGATCATCATGTGGATCACCAACAATTCGATCAACGAGATCACCCTCTTCTCGTTCGTCCTGGTCAGCGGCATCATCGTGGACGACGCCATCGTGGTGGTCGAGAACATCTACCGCCACGTCCAGGACGGCAAAGGGCTGCGCGAGGCCGTGGTGGACGGCGCGAGCGAGGTATTCCTGCCGGTCGTGGCGGCCACCTCCACCACCGTGGCCGCGTTCATGCCCATGCTGATCATGACCGGGTCCACCGGCGAGTTCTTTGCCCTGGTGCCCAAGGCCGTGTCCTTCGCCATCATCGCCTCCCTGGTCGAGTGCCTGGCCATCCTGCCCCTGCATTTCCTGGACTGGCCCGGCGCGGACAAGCTCGGGCGGCAGGCCGCCGAACACCTCCAGGCACGGGACCCGCGCTTCATGGGCTGGCTGAAAAAGGGGACCGACGCGGTCCTGCAACGGACCCTGCGTCACCGCTGGAAGACCCTGGGGCTGGTGGTCGTGGCCTTCTTCATGGCCCTGGTCATGCTCGGGGTCTCGGTCACCGGGGTCATGCCGCTCCTGCGCATCAAGTTTTTCCCGGAAGAATACACCCTCTACTACGTGTCCATGGAAGGCCCGGTGGGTACGGACGTGTACACGGCGTCGGACAAAGCCAAGGCGGTCTCCAGGACCCTCATGGCGCTCGGACCCGGCACGACCAAGGCGTGCTCCGGCCTGGGCGGCATGGACATCAACGAGGACTACGAGAACATCTTCGGCCCCAACCGGGCCATCGTCATCGTGGAGTTGCCCCGCCGGGATGCGCAGGCCTTCGTGGACAACCCCGACAACGACCCTCAGAGGCTCCTGGACGTCATCCGCGCCAAACTGGAACCCCTGGCCTCGGGCGGCTGGCGGTTTCGCGTCTGGCCCGAACAGGGCGGCCCTCCGGCGGGCAAGGACGTGAACATCCGGGTGCTCGGCCCGGACCAGGACGCGGTCATGGCGCTGAAGGACAACGTCTTCAACTGGATACGCAACAACAAGAAGCTCTCGCCCTACCTGGCGGACCTGGCCACGGACACCGGCACGGACAACCGCGTCTTCCGGTTCATTCCCATCCCGAGCCTGGTGGCCGAGTACGGGCTGACCCCGGCCCAGGTGGTCTCCCTGGCGGGCGGCATCCTGGACGGGCGGTTCGTGGGCAAGTTCCGAGCGGCCGACGAGGACGTGGACCTGCGCATGAAGATCGACAAGCGGTTCCTGTCCACTCCCGAGGACGCCCTGGACATCCCCATCCTCCAGAACGACACCGGGCCGGTGCGCCTGGGCGACCTGGCCGAGGTGCGCACCTACCGCGAGCCCGGCCAGCTCAACCGTTTCCAGGGGCAGCGGGCCGTGGCCCTGACCGCCAACATCCGCGAGGGCGCACCCGTCAGCGCCCCCAGCGTGGTCCACGACGTCCGGGCCTACTACCGGACCATCCAGAACGACTATCCGGGCGCGACCATCAGTTTCGCCGGCGAGTTCGAGTCCACGGGGCGGTCCTTCACCTCGCTGATGTACGCCTTCTGCATCGCCATCCTGGTCATGTACACCATCCTGGCCTGCCAGTTCCAATCCTACGTCCAGCCGGCCATCATCCTGTCCGCCGTGGCCTTCGCCCTCATCGGCGTGGTCTTCGGGACCTTCCTGACCCGCTCCCTGTTCACGGTGAACAGCTTCATCGCCACCGTGGGCGTGGCCGGGGTCGTGGTCAACGATTCCCTGGTCCTGCTTGATTTCATCAATCGACTCTACGCCAAGGGCTACCGGCGCATCGACGCCATCCGCGAGGCCGTGCGCGTGCGCCTGCGCCCCATCCTCCTGACCACCCTGACGACAACCCTGGGCCTCCTGCCCATGGCGCTCGGCATCCCCTACTACTCCGTGGTCTGGGGAACCATGGCCACGACCTTCGTCACCGGCCTGTGCGTGGCCACGGCCATGACCCTGCTGGTCATGCCTATCTTGTGGGACCTGGTCACCCGACGCAGGGAGCGCAAGGACCGGAAACGGGCGGCAAAGCGGGGCATCGAGGTCGTCGAAGGGCAGGCCGGTGAAGTTTAGAGTAAATCTAAACTTATTTATGATAAGTAGGAAGCCAGCCGGGAATAATGAGGATTATCATTCGCTGGATAAGCGGAGGCAGGGCTTCGGGCCGGGCTAGAACCGGTATCCCAGGCGCACGCCGAAATTGTCCATGCCCTCGTTCTCGTTGGCCAGGTAGGCGTTGGACATGTGCTCGAATTGGAGGGAGACGTTGACCTTTTCGGTCAGGTCGTAGCCCAGGGCCGCGCCCAGCCGGAAGAGGACCGGGGAGCCCAGGGATTTGCGGTCGGGGTCGTCCGTGTCCCGCCTGCCGTTGTTCACGGACAGGCCGAGGTTGCCGTCCACGAAGAAGCCGCTGGAGAACAGGGGCAGTTCCCAGGTCAGGCCCGCGTAGGCGTGGGAGGTGTTGCCGTCGGTGTTCACGGTCGCGCCCAGGTGCGGACGCGGCGACCAGAGCACGTCCAGGAAGGCTGGAGAGACGAAGAGCAGCTCGCCGTTGATGTCCGTGCCGGACTCGCGGTGGAAGCTCCAGCAACGGACGTCGTGGGCGTACACCCCACCCCGGATCTCGGACAGGATATTTCCTTCGGCGTACGCAGGGAGGGCCGTCAGGGCCAGAAGCAGCAACAGGGCCGGGACGATACAGGCTTTGTTCATTCCGCCATCCTTTTGGGGTTCCTACACCCTATACGGGAGGCGGGGAATTGCTGTCAAACGTCAGCGGCAGAGGGCGTCCAGGAACGGCCGGACCGCGTCCTCCGAAGCGCTCACCCACCAGACCAGGTCGCCCGAGTGCCAGATGAGATGGACCTGGCCCATGCCGGTGAACCGGTACACGGCCTGTCCGTCGTGGTCCAGCCGCTTGGGATTGCCAAAGGGCGACTTGGGGTTCTCGAACATCTTGTGGACCATGAGCCCGGTCTGGCGGCGCGCCTCGGCCTCGGAGGCCACGCGCGACACCCAGACCTCGGCCGGGCGCCCGCCGCCCTCGGCGTAGCGGGCAATGGCGCTGGCCTCGGCCGTAAGCGACTTGCCGTGCAGCCGGTCGACTTCGGCCTGGGCCGCGGCCCCGGTGATCAACTGCACGCGTTTCAGTCCGCCCACGGTTTCGGGCAGCAGCCCGGACAGGTCGTTGGCCAGGGCCGGAGCGGCCAGGGCGAGAACCAGTACGCAACACGGGATCAGGCAGGCGCGGCGCATCTATTTTGCCTCCGTTTTCGGGGTTTCCCCGCCTTCGGGCGCGGATTCGGGTTTGGGCATGTGTTCGGGTTTCGCCGCGGGTTTGCCCATGGACTTTTTCCCGGAGCGGGATTTCCCGAGCTTGCCCAGGTCGGCGGTGAAGGTCCTGCCGCCGCGCCGGACCGTGAAGACCAGCGGTTCGTCCGCGTCGTGCACCTTGGTCCCGGCCATGTGCAGGCTGAACAGCCCCTGGAGCGGGATGCCCGAGGCCTCGGTCAGCAGGTCGCCGGGCCGCAGCCCGGCCCGTTCCGCCCTGGAGCCGCGCGACACGGACTCCACCTGGATGCCGTCCGCCTGGCCGGACAGGACCATGCCCATGCGCGAGCGGTAGGTGTCCGGCGAATAGAAGAACACGTCCCCGGCCTCGGCGTCGAACTCCCCGCCCCGCCACGGCATGATGGTCAGGATGCGCGCCGCCGGGTCGAACCAGCGGATGCGTTTGGCGATGCCCCAGCCGTATTCCACGTGCCCTGCCCCGGCCACCACCAGCACGGGCCAGTCGAACTGTCTGCGCAGCCGCACGGCCTCTTCGGCCATCTTGGAGTCCCAGATGGACTGGACCAGATAGAACCGCTCGCGCTCCTTGTCGTCCTTGGCGTCCTTGTTCCGGTGCATGGCCATGACCGCGTTCAGGAAGGCGCGCTGGTCGGTGGCGGGCGGCACGATCTCCTTGGGCAGCAGCGCTTTTTCCTCGCCGCTCAGCCCGTCCAGGCCGTCCTTGGTGATCTTGCGCACCACCTGGGACGGCACGTTCAGCCCGGCCACGGGCACGCCGTTGCGCTTGGCGATGGCGAAATGGTCGCGGAACAGCCCGAAATCATAGCCCCAGTTCTTGGCCCAATCCAGCTCCGCGGGCAGCGCGTCCAGGCTCACCTGGCCCTTGCAGAAGTCGTCCAGCTCCTGCTGCTTGTCCACGCCGACCATCTCCAATCCCAGGGACAACCCGTCGCCGTTGTCGGACAGGGCCTCCAGCAATGCTTGCTGTACCTTGTGGTCCACCCGGTTTCGGTGGCCTTCGCCAATGAGGATGTAGTCGTAACCCTTTATCATGGCAGCGACTTCCTTAAGGCTCAGTGGTTGTCCATATTTGGAGATGAAGTCGCCCTTCTGGGGCAGGAAGGTCACGGCCATGGGGGCATCGCCGATGGCGTCGGGCCGCGTCTCGGGCGCGTTTTTCGCGCACGCGCCCAATCCCAGGACCAGGACCGGCAGGCAGAGCCACAACGCACTCTTGCGCGCGGTTCGCAGGATATGTTCGATCATGAAAACCTCGTTAGTTGTCGAATTCAGCGTACCAGATGGCCATGGGCAGCCCGGTGGCGTCCCGCTCCGCCGGTTCGGGCAGGGACTTGAGCCTGCCCGCGCCCTGCCGCCCGGTCACGGCCAGGATCAAGGCGTCGAACACGTCGTCCCCGGCCACCCGTGAGGCCGGATGCGTCTCGCGCACCCGGTCCAGCAGCCCGCGCACGTCCGGCACGAACCGCGTCAGAATTTCATACCGCTCCACCACGCCCGGCGTGTCCCGCTTGGGGTAGCGCATGGGCCCTCCCCCGGCCATGGCGAAGGCCAGCTCCGGGTGCGCTTCGAACACCTTTTCCACAGCCTCGGGGTTTGCGGATAAAAACAGATCGACTTCCGCGATCTTTTTCATAATGCCCAAAGATTGTTCGGATAATGACTTTCCGGAAGCTTTCCGGTTGATTGCCTTTGCCGCGGCCTTGGACCCGGCGTGGACCGCCGCGCGGGCGGGCGTATTGAACACGCTGCTCCGCCTCGGCCCAAGCCGCTCCCGGAGCAGTCCCTCGGCCGTGCGGTTCGCGTCGTCGGCCAGCCCGATAGGAATGTCCACCAGCACGTTTTCCGCGTCCCGGTGCTCGGCCCACAGGTCCACAAACGCCGGGTACACGCCCACGTCCCACCGGCCGTCCGCCCCCCAGGCCGCGCACCAGCCTGCCTTGCATCCGTCCACGCCCACGAATTTCATACCAGCACCTATACGCGCCCCGGGCAGCGGTCGCAACCAACTGCAACAGTCCGCACATGGGGGGTGAAGATGCCTCCGGCGGCCAGAGGGGAAACTTTTGAAAAAGTTTCCCCTCTGGACTCCCCTTCAAAACTTTTTGTGTGCCTTCGGCAGGGGCGTGCGGGCGCGGTGGCGGGGTGTTTTGCGGGTGGTGGTGGTGGGAGGAGCTCGGCTGTGCGGTGTCCCGAAGTGTTCGCGCCGGTTGCCAACGCCATAGGCGGGGTTGGCGGGACCCGTCAAAGCGGTTTCGCGGCGTTTTGGGACAGCGGAGCAGGGTGACGTTACCGCGCGCGCAGAATCCGCGCAGCGGCACAAAAAGTTTAGGAAAGGATGGGATGGGAGTCCGGGGAGGGGAAGGAAAAGCCCTTTTCAAAGGGTTTTCCTTCCCTTCCCCCGGCCGCCGGAGGCGTCTTTTACACGAATTTACGGCGCAAGATGCCGCAGAGGTAGTCGATGATGGTCACGGAGACGATGACCATGATCATCATGGTGCAGACTTCGCGGTAGAGGTAGCCGTTGATCTTGTCGAACATGAGGAAGCCGATGCCGCCCGCGCCCACGAAACCGAGGATGGTGGCCGAGCGGACGTTGGATTCGAAGCGCAGCAGGGTGTAGCTGACCACGAGCGGCATGACCTGGGGGATGACCGAGAAGGCCATGATCTGGGCCGGGCCCGCGCCCGAGGCCGTAACGGCCTCCACCTGGCCGGGTTCGATCTGTTCGATGGCTTCGGAAAAGACCTTGCCCAGGATGCCGAAGGTGTGGATGGCCAGGGCCAGGACGCCCGCATAGGGGCCCAGGCCGATGACGGCCACGAAGATCAACGCCATGACGAACTCGTTGAATCCGCGGCAGAAGTCGAGCATGCGCCGGGCAACGAACTGGCCGAACCAGCGGACCATGCGTTGCCAGACGCCGTCGCCCTGGACCATCAGCTCAAGCGTGTTGCTGGCCGCGAACATGGCCATGGGGATGGCCGCGATAAAGGCGATGAGCGTGCCCCATATGGCGATGGCCACGGTCTCGATGAGCGCCTTGGAGTACTCCATGAGGTGCGGCCAGGCGGTTTCGGGCGGGAAGTAGCCGCCGGTCTTTTCGTCCGCGATGCGGTCGTATTCGCTCTGGACGATACGGTCGCGGTCCGCCGGGGTCATGGCCTTCATGCGGGCGTCGGCACGTTTTTGGGCCTCGCGCTGCATGGCCACGGGGTCGAGCGTCTTGCCGGTGGCGGCATATTCCGCCTTGACGGCCTGGTAGGACTCCTCGAAGGCGATGATCGCGGGCAGCCGCTTGGCCTGGTCCAGGGCCGCCTGCTTGTCCGCGTCGTTGAGCTGCCTGCCGAACAGATATTCGAAGGCGTTCTGGCGCTTGGCGTAGAGCTTGAACGGGTCGATGTCCGTGGAGATGTAGGAGGCCACGAGTACGGCCAGGACGATGGCCACCAGGCCCCCCAGGGCGAGCTTCCGGGGGAAGCTCCGCCTGGGGGTGACCTGATCGAGTGTCAGATCATGAGTCATCGTTACTTCTTCTTGGCCAGTTCGGCCTTGAGCCGCTTGAGGTAGCGGACCATGTCGTAGTCCCTGTCCGAGGTGTGGCGGTAGCCGCCGTTCTGCAGGACTTCCAGGGCCTCGGGGTCGTCGTTGATCTTGAGCAGGGAACCGGCGATGGCGCACTTCAGGCTCTCGGGCAGGTCCTTGCGCACGGCGATGGGCGCGCCGGGGATCATGTCGGAACGTTTGATGATGTTGAAGTCCTGCAGGGAGACGGCGCCCTTCTCGATCATGCGGTCCATGTCGATGTTGTTGGTGGCGGCCACCTGGATGGAGCCGTTCTTGACGGCCAGGATGGACGCGCCGTGGGAGCCGGAGAAGCGCACTTCGGCGAAGTACTTCTCGGGATCGACCTTCATGTCGCGGGCGAAGATGACGTTGGGCACCAGGTAGCCGGAGGTGGAGTTGGGATCGGTGAAGGCGAAGGTCTTGCCCTTGGCCTTTTCCATGTCGGTGATGCCGGAACCCTTCTTTAGGTGATGATGATGCCGGTGTAGCCGGGCTGGCCGTCCTTGTTCAGCTCCATGACGATGGCTTCGGCGTTGGCCTTTTCAGCGGCCTCCACATAGCTCTTGGGGCCGAAGTAGGCCAGGTCGATGTGCTTGTTGGCCATGGCGGTGATGATGCCGTTGTAGTCGGAGGCGGTGAAGATCTCGACCTTGACGCCGAGGTCCTTTTCCAGTTCTGCGGCGATGGGCTTGGCGCGCTTGGCGGAGTCGGCCGCGCCCTCGGTGGGGATGAAGCCGAGCTTCAGGGTGGTGGGCCACTGTTCGGGGCCGGCGTTGGCCAGGCCGGGCAGGGCCACGGTCAGGACCAGGGCCGCCATCATGAACACTTTGGACAGTTTCGAGAACATTGGGGAATCTCCTGTGGTTGTTGAGGTTGACGCAGTTCTTGCCGATCGGCGGCCGGTTCGCTGCCGGATATGGATCAGGCGGCGGAGAGCTCTTCCAGGGCTTCCTCCGCCTTGTCGCCGTAGATGCACGACACGGTCTCGGCGTCGAGGTCCCGGGCCGTGCCGTCAAAGATCAGTTCACCCTTGGACATGCCCAGGATGCGCTTGCCGAAGCGCTGGGCGAAATCGATGTGGTGCAGGTTCACGAGCACAGGGATGCCTTTGTCCTCGTGAATCTTGGCCAGGATCTGCATGACCGTCTCCGAGCTGCGCGGGTCGAGGCTGGCGATGGGCTCGTCGGCCAGGAAGACCTCGGGCTCCTGGGCCAGGGCGCGGGCGATGGCCACGCGCTGCTGCTGGCCGCCGGACAGGGCGTCTGCCCGGCGGAAGGCCAGGTCCCCGATGCCCACCTGTTGCAGGCACTCGAAGGCGAACTCGCGTTCGGCCTTGGAGAACTGGCGGAACATGGACAGGCAGCGCTTGACCGGGTGGGCGTTGAAGCGCAACCGGCCGACCAGGACATTCTCCATCACGGTCAGGCGGCGGACCAGGTTGAACTGCTGGAAGATCATGCCCACGCGGCGGCGCACCTGCCTGAGCTGCCCGCCGTTGACCCGGGTGACGTCCTCGCCGAACAGGGCGATGGACCCCTGGGTCGGGCGGATCAACCGGTTCATGCAGCGCAGCAGCGTGGATTTTCCGGCCCCGGACAGGCCGATGATGACGCAGAAGTCGCCGGCGTTGACGGTCACGGACACGTCCTTCAGGGCCACGGTGCCGTTGGGGTAGACCTTGCTCAGCCCCTTGGCCTGGATGGCCTCGCGCTGCTGGCGGTTGCGGATATTGATGGATTTCATGAAAGCCTCCCGACTCGTTCTGTGGATATGTTCGGGGGAGGCGCCCGGCCCGAAGGCGGCAGCTTCCCTCACCGTGAAGGGTCTACACACTCCCTGCAACAGGGGTATTGTGACCGGGTGACGGTTTGACGAAATCGTCGCTTGCGGCTGTCACATTCAGGCCGCGTTTTTAGCAGTCATTTCAAGCGGTCCGGAAGTTTCGGCCGGCCAGGTCCGTAACACGGCGGGTACGCCTTCGATCTCGCGCACCCGGACCAGGTCCGCGCGCAGTCCGCAGGCGATACTCCCCCGGTCCGCCAGCCCTATGGCTTCGGCCGGGTTGGCGCTGATCCGGGCCACTGCCTCGGGCAGGGAGAAGCCCAGGCTGTGGTGCAGGGCGAACGCCCCGGCGACCAGGCTGCCCGGCACGTAGTCCGAGGAGATGATGTCCAGCAGGTCCGCTTCGGCCAGTTCGCGGGCCGAGACGTTGCCCGAGTGGGACCCGCCTCGGACCAGGTTGGGGCCGCCCATGACGATGCGGATCCCCGCTTCGCGGGCCAGGCGGGCGGCTTCTACGGTGGTCGGAAACTCGGAGATGGCCATGCCCTCGGCCACGGCCTGGGCGATGTGTTCGGCCAGGGTGTCGTCGTGGCTGGCCATGGGCAGGGACCGCTCGCGGCACAGGGAGACGATGCGCTCGCGGTTGCCGGCCGCGCAGGCCTGCTGGGTGGCGTGCAGCCGCTTTTCGATCTCGGCGAACTCCTCGTCGCTCCAGCCTTTCTTGTAGTATTTGCGGTACTTGTCCGTGTCCGTGAACTGGCGTTGCCCCGGCGTGTGGTCCATGAGCGAGACGAGCATGAGCTCCGGGTCGTCGATGTGCGGCAGGAGCATGTCCAGGACCTTGGGGTCGGAAAATTCGCAGCGCAGGTGCAGCCGGTGGTCCGCCTTGAGCACCCCGGTGGCCCGTGCCCGGGAAAGCGCCCGCAGGGACATGTCCATCATCTCCGAGCGGTTGGGGCCGTCGTGGTATTCGCCGAGCGAGACCGCGTCGAGCACCGTGGTGATGCCCGCGCCGGCCATGGTGTTGTCGTGGGCCAGGACCGCGCCGATGGGGTCGGGCCAGAAGACCCCCGGCCTCGGCTCCAGCTCCTGTTCCAGGTTGTCGGTGTGCAGCTCCACGAAGCCGGGCAGGAGATAGTCGTTGTTCAGGTCTTCCGCGCCCGTCACGTTGCACGGGCCGAGGTCGATGGACTGGATGACCCCGTCCGTGATCCTGACCGAGCCGGTGACGACCTCGTGGCGCAGGACGATGCGGGCGTTCTTGAGAATGCGGTCCATGGTTATGCGGCCTCCTTGAAGCTGCGCATTTCGAACAGTCTGTCGGCCACCAGGTCGCGCACTTCCTCGTCGTGGAAGATGCCGACCACGGCCGTGCCGCGGGCCTTGGCTTCGTTGATGAGAGAGACCACCACCCGCCGGTTCTCGGCGTCCAGGGAGGCGGTCGGCTCGTCCAGGAGCAGGACCGGGTATTCCACGCTGAAGCCGCGCGCGATGTTGACCCGCTGCTGCTCGCCGCCCGAAAAGGTGGCCGGTGGCAGGGACCACAGGGCGGACGGGATGTTCAGCCGCTTGAGCAGGAAGGCGGCCCGGTCGCGGGCATCCTTCACGTCGCCGGTCAGGCTGACCAGGGGCTCGGCCACCACGTCCAGGGCCGGGACGCGCGGCACCACCCGCAGGAACTGGCTGACGTAGCCCATGGTCTTCCTGCGGATGTCCAGGACCTGTCTGGGCGTGGCGCTGACGATGTCGACCATCCCGCCCTCGTGGCGGATGGCCACCGAACCGTTTTGCGGCCGGTAGTTGCCGTAGAGCGAGCAGATCAGCGAGGACTTGCCCGCGCCCGAGGCCCCGGCCAGGGCCACGCACTCGCCGGCGGCGACGTCGAGGGTCAGGCCGGAAAAGACCGGGATGACCGTGCCGCCCTGGGTGTGCAGGATGAAGGTCTTGTCCAGGTTGCGGACGGAAATCATGGTGTTGTCGGTGGGCATTGTCGTTCCTAGGCCTGCAGGATCGAGGAGACCAGCAGTTGGGTGTAGGGGTGTTGGGGGTCGTCCAGGACCTGGTCGGTCAGCCCGGTCTCGACCACCTCGCCGCGCTGCATGACCATCAGCCGGTGGGCCAGGAGCCGGGCCACGGCCAGATCGTGGGTGACGATGATGACCGACAGCCCGAGCCGGGAGACCAGGTTGCGCAGCAGGTCCAGGAGCTTGGCCTGCACGGACACGTCCAGGCCGCCGGTGGGCTCGTCCATGAACACGATCCGGGGCTGGGTGATCAGGTTGCAGGCGATCTGGAGGCGCTGCTGCATACCGCCGGAAAAGGTCTTGGGAAAGTGGTCGATACGCCCGGCCTCGATCTCCACCTCGGCCAGCCACTTGAGGGCCTCGGTCCGGATGTTGCCGTAGTGGCGCGCGCCGATGCTCATCAGCCGCTCGCCCAGGTTGGCCCCGGCGGTGACGCCCAGCCTGAGGCCGTCGCGCGGGTTCTGGTGGACCACGCCGAGCTCGGTGCGCAGCAGCTTGCGGCGGACGGGCTCGGCGCAGCCGTGCACGTCGATGTCGCCGAACTCGCGGGACGCGTAGCCGACCGATCCGGCGGTGGGTTCGAGCCTCCCGGACAGGCAGCCGAGCAGGGTGGACTTGCCCGAGCCGGACTCGCCCACGATGCCCATGACCTCGCCGGGCCAGAGGTCGAAGGAGATGTCGCGGCAGCCGATCATCTCGCCGTATTTCTTGGTGACGTTGCGCACGCGGATCATGGGTTGCGGCAGCTTGGTCATGCCTTGTTTCCTTCCTTGCCGGGCGTCTTGCCCGTGAGTTCCGCCAACTCCTCCTGGTCGGCCATGGGGCCGGTGTGGCCCTGGGCGCGGCGGGTGGCGCAGTAGTCCGTGTCCGAGCAGACGAACATGCGCTCGCCCGCGTCGTTCAGGATGATCTCGTCCAGGTAGCTGTCCTCGGCCCCGCACAGGGCGCAGCACCCGTCCCAGGTCTCCACCTCGAAGGGATAGTCTTCGAAATCCAGGCTCCTGACCTCGGTGTAGGGCGGGATGGCGTAGATGCGTTTCTCGCGGCCCGCGCCGAAGACGTGCAGGGCCGGGGAGTCGTCGAGCTTGGGGTTGTCGAACTTGGGGATGGGCGACGGGCTCATGATGTACCTGCCGTTGACCTTGACCGGGTACATGAAGTTGGTGGCGATGCGCCCGTGCCGGGCGATGTCCTCGTAGAGCTGGACGTGCATGACCCCGTACTCCTCCAGGGCGTGCATGGTCCGCGTCTCGGTCTCGCGCGGCTCCACCCAGCGCAGGGGCTCGGGGATGGGCACCTGGTAGACCATGATCTGGCCCTCTTTGAGCGGGGTCTCGGGGATGCGGTGGCGGGTCTGGATGACTGTGGCCTCACCGGTCCGCTCCGTGGTCTCGACCCCGGTAACCTTGGCGAAGAACTTGCGGATGGAGACCGCGTTGGTGGTGTCGTCCGCGCCCTGGTCGATGACCTTGAAGACGTCATCCGGCCCGAGGATGGAGGCGGATAGCTGGATGCCGCCCGTGCCCCAGCCGTAGGGCATGGGCATCTCGCGCCCGGCAAAGGGCACCTGATAGCCGGGGATGGCCACGGCCTTGAGGATGGCCCGGCGGATCATCCGCTTGGTCTGCTCGTTCAGGTAGCCGTAGTTGTAGCCCGTTTCCACGGCGGACGTTCCGGGGGCGGCGGGCGTCTTGACGGCGGTCATGCGGCCTCCTCGGTTTCGGCCTTGGACTCGGCCCGTTTGAGAATCTCGGCCCGCATCCCCCGGACCATGACCAGGTCGGCCTGGAAGTCCACGTAGTGCGGGAGCTTGAGGTGCTGGACGAAGCCCTGGGCCTCCACGTTGTCGCTGTGGGACAGGACGAACTCCTCGTCCCGGGACGGGGCGTTGATGTCCTCGCCGAGTTCGCGGGCCTGGAGGGAGCGGTCCACCAGGGACATGGCCATGACCTTGCGCTCGTTGTAGCCGAAGGACAGGCCGTAGCCGCGCGTGAACCGGGGCAATTCGTCCTTGGAGCCCTTGAAGCTGGTGACCATCTCGCACTCGGACACGGTCACGTCGCCGATCTCCACCTCGAAGCCGAGTTCGTCCGGGCAGATGGACACGGCCACCTCGCCCATGCGGATCTCGCCCGCAAAGGGGTGGTTGTCGCCGAAGCCGCGCTGGCTGGAATAGCCCAGCGCCAGCAGGAACCCCTCGTCCCCGCGCGCCAGGTTCTGCAGGCGCACGTCGCGGGCGGCCGGATAGGTCAGCGGGTCGCGGGTGATGTCGCCCACGGGCCGCGCGCGCTCAGGTCCTTCGCCGGGACGGTCCACCAGGCCTTCCTCGGACAACAGGTCCATGACCCTGGACAGGGGCGGCTCGCCGCCGGTCTCGTCCGGGGGGGCGTCCGGCGCCGTGGCCGCGGGCTCCGGGCGGTTTCCGGCGGCCAGGTCGAAGTCCAGGAGCCGGTGGGTGTAGTCGAAGGTCGGTCCGAGGACCTGGCCTCCGGGGATGTCCTTGAAGGTGGCCGAGACGCGGCGGCGGACCTCCATGGCCGTGGTGTCCACCGGGAGGCTGTCGTACAGCCGGGGCAGGGTGGTCCGGTAAGCCCGCAGGAGGAAGGTCGCTTCCACCAGGTCGCCGCGCGCCTGCTTCACGGCCAGGGCCGCGAGCCAGGGGTCGTACAGGGCGCCCTCGCTCATGACCCGGTCCACGGCCAGGCGCATCTGTTCAAGAATCTGTTCTACGGTCAGTTCCGGGACGCCGGGATCGCCCCGGCGCTCCTCGGCCATGAGCCGATGGGCGTTTTCGATGGCCTGTTCGCCACCCTTGACGGCTACGTACACGTTATATTCCCACCTGGATCGTTCTCGGCAGGGAGACGATCTCCGTTTGTGTTGCCAGAATCACGTCGAAGCCCAGCGGAAATCGCCGGGCGTTGCGTTGCAGCGACCGCCAGAAGTCGGGGTTCAGCCCGTCCACGTGCAGCCGGGTCTCGCCCTTGATGCCGGGGCCGGAAAGGGGAATCCCCCGGCCCACGTTCATGGCCTTGACCTGGATGATCAGGGTGGCCGAGCGGTCCGGGTATTCGAGATCGCCTGGATGGAACTGGCCGAGGTCCGGCAGCTCCAGCCCGTCGGGGATCAGGCCGAAGGTGGCGCTCTCCGGTCTGCGGGAGACGGTGCAGCCGCAGTGGAAGCGCAGGTAGGTCTGGATATCCAGCGGGGCGCTCGGCCCGATCCACAGGGGCGTGTCCATGTCCACCAGGGCCAGGCAGACCGCGGCCGCGGCCGGGTGCAGCCCCTTGGGCGGCGTGGGCCAGTTGCCGAGCACGGTGACCGTGCCCGGATGGGACATGGTCAGGAGTATGGCCCGGAATATGCGCTGGTTTTCAAGGGCCGGTTCGCGCGGTTCTTTGGCCGCGTCAAGGGCGTGTCCTTGCATGGGTTCCCCCTAGTCTTCGCCGCGAACCATGGTGAAGAAGTTCACCTTGGTGGCTGCGGTTTTGGCTGCCCGCCCGCGGCGCCCCTCCGCGAGGGAGGCCGAAAGCGGGTCGATAACGGCCCGGCGCAGGGCGGGGCCGGAGTCCGGGTCCTGGAGCAGCGCGTCGAACAGCGCCGCCAGTTCGGCGTGCCGCCGGTCGCGTCCGGCCACGAAGCCGTGGCCCACGCTGCCGTCCGGCAGACGGACCGAGCAGCGGCACATGGTCATTTCGCCGAGGTTGAACCGTTCGCCGCGGGCCTCGGCCCTGGCGCGGACCATGGTCATGCCCACCTCGGGCGGGCGCAGGTGCTCGAACCGTGGTTCGGGGTCGAGCCGGGCGTAGGCCGCCTCCAGGCGGTCCGTGCCGGTCCGGGCGAGGACCCCCATCCATTCCTTTCTGGCTCGGGTTTGCCGGTCCATGGGGGCCTTCATGTCACTATCGGGTTTCATTTCTGTGAAATCCTCATAAGTTGTCTAGACAACCGGCGAAGCCTGTGCTCTGCCGGGCGAAAAACGAGTCGAGGTACATGTATGCTCACGCGCGGAAACGGGGTCGCCTTGTGGCGGCAGATCCATGCGCAATTGGAGGCGGCCATCTCGTCCGGACGATTCGGGCCGGGCGACCGGCTGCCGTCGGAAAACAGCCTGTCCGTGGAGTTCGGGGTCAACCGCCACACCATCCGGCGCGCCCTGTCCGTGCTCGAGGAGGACGGGCTCATCCGCGTGGAACAGGGGCGCGGCTCCTTCGTGCGCGAACCGGTCATCCACTATCCGGTCAGCCGCCGGACGCGGTTCAGCGAGAACCTGTCCCGCCAGCGGCGCACGCCGGGCAACATCCTGCTCCAGGCCGTGGACACCGAGGCGGAACCGCGCGTGGCCGAGGCCCTCGGCATCGAGCCGGGCGAGGTCGTCACCCGCATCACCAGCGCGGGCGAGGCGGACGGCAGGCGCATCAGCTATTCCACGGCCTTTTTCCCCAAGACCCTGTTTCCGGGCATGGTCCGGGTCTACCGCGAATTGAAGTCCGTGACCCGTACGCTCGAATACTTCGGGGTGTCCGACTATTCGCGCAAGCAGACCCGGATCATCGCCCGCATGCCCACCGGCGAGGAAGCCGGGGAGCTGCGCCAGCCCAGGAACCGCCCGGTGCTCGTCACCGAGAGCGTCAACGTGGACGAGACCGGCGTGCCCGTGGAGTTCGGGGTCTGCCTGTTCGCCAGCGACTGGGTGCAGATTCTGGTGGAGCCGTGATAGGGTCATGTCCGTGCCTCGGGCCCGCGGTTCGGGTTTGTCCGGCCCGGGGTTCGGGCCGCGTTCGGGAACGTGGTAGGACAAGGGCGGACAAGGCACACTAGACAAGTTCCGCACTTGTCCGCTTTAGACAGGGATTTCAACTTGTTGTAACCTAACCGTCAAATTCGTCGCGGAAATGATGCGCTCCCGTGCTTTTCCAAACCCGGCGCATTTGTCAGTCAGGAGCCATGAACACGCACCCGTACCCCCAAGAGGACGTCCGGCTCGGCCCGGACCCCGCGGTCCACCCCACGGCGGACGTCCGCGACAGTTCCCTCGGTCCCTACACCGAGGTCCTGGAGCACTGCCTGATGCTCGAATCCGTCCTGGGCGATTACGCCTACCTGAGTCCCGGCTGCGACGTGGCCTACGCCGACATCGGCAAGTTCGCCTCCATCGCGTCGAACGTGCGCATCGGCCCGACCAACCACCCCATGTGGCGGCCGTCCCAGCACCATTTCACCTACCGCAGCACGCGCTACGGCTTCGGCCCGGACGACGAGGCCGTGTTCGAGTGGCGGCGCACCCAGCGCACCCGCATCGGCTGCGACGTCTGGGTCGGCCACGGGGCGGTGGTTCTGCCCGGCGTAAGCATCGGCCACGGCGCGGTCATCGGGGCCGGGGCCGTGGTCTCCAGGGACGTGCCTCCCTACGCCATCGTGGGCGGGGTCCCGGCCCGGATGATCCGCGAGCGGTTCCCGGCCGAGGTGCGCCAGCGTCTCCTGCGCCTGGCCTGGTGGGACTGGCCCCATGATTTCCTGGGCAAGGCGCTGCCCGACTTCCGGGAACTGGACATCGAAGCGTTCCTGGACAAGTACGAGGGGGGCGCGGCCTCATGACCGGACAGACGAGCGGACGCTACGGCGTCTATTACGCCCCGGAGCGGGGCGGCGACCTGGACCGCTTCGGCGCGGCCTGGCTCGGCCGGGACAACGAGTCCGTCCCGCCCGCCGCCCCGGTCCCGCCGGACGGCCTCTCTCCGGAGGCCTTGTCTCCGGAGGCATGGCGGGCGGCCACCGAGCCGCCGCGCCACTACGGCTTCCACGGCACGCTCATGCCACCCTTCGCGCCCCTGCCCGGCGTGGACGAGGCCGGGATAGTCGACCGGCTGGAGACCCTGGCCGGATCCCTGGCCCCGTTCGACCTGCCCTCCCTGTCCGTGCGCGTGATAGGCTCGTTCCTGGCCCTGGTCCCGGCCGACCAGGTCCGTCTGGGCGAGGCCGCCGAGGCCTGCCTGCGGGCCATGACCCCCCTGCGGATTCCGGCCACCCCCGAGGAGAACGAGGCCCGCCGGACCCCGGGCATGACACCGGCCCAAAGCCGCCTGCTCGACGAGTGGGGCTACCCCTACGTGCTTTCGGAATTTCGTTTCCACATCACCCTGACCGGTCGCGTCGAGGACCCGGACCGGCGCGCACGCCTTGCGGACATCCTGTCCGGCCTGGCCGCGTCCGTCACCGGGCGCCCCTATCCGGTCCGCGAACTCTGTCTCTTCCACCAGCCCGACCGGTCCGCGCCGTTTCGGCTGACCTACCGGGCCCGGCTCGGCAATACCAAGGAGAATTCATGACCCGAGGCAACCTGATCTACGTCATCGGTCCTTCCGGCTGCGGCAAGGACTCCATCATGCTCTACGCCCGCAAGCACTGCCCCGGAAGCGAGGCGGCCTTCGCCCACCGCTACATCACCCGCCCGGCCGACGCCGGGGGCGAGAACCACGTGGCCCTGCTGCCCGACGAGTACCGTGCCCGCCTGGACCTGGGCCTGTTCGCCCTTGCCTGGGACAGCCACGGCAACCGCTACGGCGTGGGCATCGAGATCGACGCCTGGCTGGAGGCGGGCCTGAACGTGGTGGTCAACGGCTCCCGCGCCTATCTGCCCGAGGCCGTCCGGCGCTACCCGGACCTTGTTCCGGCGCTGGTCACCGTGGACCCGGACATCCTGCGCCAGCGCCTCGTCCTGCGCGGCCGGGAGACCGCCGAAGAGGTCGAAGGCCGGTTGCAACGCGCCGGGGACTACGCCGTCAGCCACCCGGCCCTGCGGACCATCGACAACAGCGGGGAGCTGTCCTCGGCCGGCCGCGCCCTGCTTGAGCTGGCCCGGAAGCGGCCGCCGCGCATGCGCCGGGCGGTCTGAGCCGGGTAACGGGGGTGGGGCGTCGGGACCCCGCCTTGACTATCTCGCGATAGTCGCTATAGTGGGCACAGTCGAAAGGCATCCCCCTTGCCTCGGTCCCGGAACGCATTCCGGTTCCAGCCGGTCGCTCTCCGGTACAGGCTCAAGCGGGGAGGAACACAAGCAAAGATCCGTCTCCACAAGACGACCCGAAGAAGGCGCAAACGCCGTACCGCTTGTTCGCTTCCGCACCGCCTTCGACGACATGGTCGAATCCATGTTTTCCGGCTCAGGGCAGCTTGCCCGCCGAACACCCCGGTTTCACGCAATCCCGCACGCGGATGTCTTCACCCCCCCCTCAAGGGGCGGACGTTTGCGGCACCAACCAGGAACACGCCGTCCGGCTTGACCGCTTTGGCGTCTGCATAAGGATTCTTCCGTTACGAACGGCCGAAGTCCTTGTCCTGTATCAAAAGGGATTCTGGAAAACCGGAAGGGGATCGGTGGCCATAGCACCCTGTTCGCCCGGCTATTTCGACCGCTACCGGATCAGCGCCAAGCTCGGCAAGGGCGTCTCGTGCACAACGGCGCAGGAGACCGCCAAACCGGAGAACCGATGTGGAAATGTCCGCGTCGACAGTCCGGACACGGCCTGAATCCCTCTCTCTCACCCTCGGGCCCGGCTTGCTGGTCGAGCCCAAAGTACTCAGGAGGACGTATGTTTTACGAATGCGACAAATGCCAATGGACCGGAACCTGGGATGCCCTGATCCTCGAAACGCTCTGCCCGCTCTGCCGCTCGAGCGTCACCCCCAAGCGTGAAGAAAAAGGTGCCAACGGCCAGGCTTCGTCCGGCCTGCAACCCGGCGTCGTGCCCGGTCCACCGCAGCGAGGCTGACCCCTCCGGCCTTCCGGCTGGAGACGCCCCGAATGCAAGGCCCCTGCCCTCTCCTGCAGGGGCCTTGTCTTTTGCCTGCGAACCCCTTTAAAAAACCCCTTTACTTTTGCTGGCCGAAGGCCGATAAAGGGTCAGCTCAGCGTGACTGGACGTACGAATACTTCTTAGCCCCCATTGGGCACCCAACGTTCCACACCCCGTCGAACCAAGATTTACTCCCGTACCAGAGCACTTCCGATACACCGGGCCAGCCCCGGACCCCGACCGCTGTCGCGCGCCGTCGAAAAAATTCCCTTTTTACCAAAGGTTTATATGACTTTTTCCAACTTTTCCCTGGATCGGCGTATTCTCGCCGGCATCAAAGGGTGCGGCTATGAAACCCCCACCCCCATTCAAGAGCAGGCAATTCCTCTCGTGCTTAAAGGCCACGACGTCATGGGCCTGGCCCAGACCGGCACCGGTAAGACCGCCGCTTTCGCCCTGCCCATTCTGCAACGGCTGCTGACCAGCAACAAGTCCGGCCGGGCGCTGCCCACCGTCCTGGTCCTGGCCCCCACCCGCGAACTCGCCCTGCAGATCGACGAGAACTTTAACGATCTGGGTAAGCAGACCGGCATCCGCTCCGGCGTGGTCATCGGCGGCGTGGGCATGAATCCGCAGATCAAGGCCTTCGGGCACTGCCGCATCATCGTGGCCTGCCCCGGACGGTTGGTCCGGCTGCTCGGCAAGGGCGCCGTGTCCCTCAATCACATTGATACCCTGGTCCTGGACGAGGCCGACCGGATGCTCGACATGGGCTTCATGCCCGATATCAAGCGCATCCTGGCCAAGCTGCCCGCCAAGCGGCAGAACCTGCTCTTCTCGGCCACCATGCCCAAGGACATCCGCAAGCTGGCCGAAAACATCCTGAACGACCCCAAGACCGTGCAGGTGGCCAACACCAAGCCCGTGGAGTCCGTGGAACACTGCTTCTACGCCACCGCCAACAACCTCAAGGGCGACCTGCTCACCCGGCTCCTCGACAATGGCGACCGCCAGAGCGTGCTCGTCTTCACCCGGACCAAGCACAAGGCCAAGAACCTGGCCCGCAAGCTGGCCAACTCCGGCTACAACTCCACCTTTCTGCAGGGCAACATGAGCCAGAGCCAGCGCCAACGCGCCCTGGACGGCTTCCGCAACGGACGGTTCGACATCATGGTCGCCACCGACATCGCCGCCCGAGGCATCGACTGCGACCGCATCTCCCACGTCATCAACTTCGACATGCCCGAAACCGTGGAAACCTACACCCACCGCATCGGTCGCACAGGCCGGGCGGGCCGCTCCGGACACGCCGTCAGCCTCGTCACCAGTGAAGACAAAACCCAGGTCCGCGACATCGAACGCGTCATGCGCGTCAAGCTCAAACAGCAGACCCTCTAGGGCTCCTGCCCACAAGTCCATTCCAAGCCCCCGGCACCTGCTGGGGGCTTTTTTCGTGCCTCCGGCCGGTCCTCCCCAAAAGAGACGCGCCCTCCCGGAGGAGGACGCGCGTGTTCGCGGCGGCAGGGAGCGGGGTGGTTGGTCAGGCGGTTCCCGCCTTGCCGGCGCGGATGGGGTTGGAGGTTGAAGCGGGAGGCATCGTGTCGCGGCGGCCGGCCGGGGCGGCGTCATGGCCGACGGAATCGAGAAGCCCGGCCAGCAGCCGGGCGTTGGGCGCGGGTTTGGACAGGCGCAGGACGGTGAGCGCGGCGAGGACGACGAGCAGCAGGAGCGCGACCGGAACGGCGGCACACATGACGGACCTCCATGTTTGGCACAGGAGACCAGACCGGTGTTACGGGAGTATGGAGGGCGGGTGACCCTTGGGTGACGTTGCCGGGGCTAGTCCGCTTTTTCGATGATCAGGTTGGGCAACTCGTCGGTGTCGTCGGGCTTGATGGGGAACCGTTCGGAGAGCATCTCGCCGCAGCGGGTCACGCCCTTGCACAGGGCCTGCCCGGGCCTGCCCGCACGGATGCCCTCGGTGACCATGGCGACGACCTCTTCCCAGGCCTGCGGGTTGACCAGGTCGTTGATGCCCTTGTCGGCCAGGACCTGGACAGAGCGCTCGTAGACCGAGACGTAGAGGATGATGCCGGTCTTGTCGCGGGTGTCGTGCAGGCCGTGGGCGTGGAAGGCGGTGAAGGCGGCCTCGGCCACCTCCTCGCGCATCTCGCGCTTGGACAGGAAGGGGCGCTTGAGGGCCGGGAAGGCGTCGAACAGGCGCGAGAAGCACAGGAACAGGGCCAGGAACAGGGCCAGGAAGACCCACATGTCCTCGCGGCCCAGGGCCAGGGTCAGGGCCACGGCCGCGAGCGCGCCGAGGATGAGGCTGCCGATGAGCCCGGCCCTCGGGTAGTCGTAGCTCATGGTCGCTATGACCGGCACGATCTCGCCGGAGGTCGTGGATTCGGCCGCCTGCACGCACTGTACGAGTGCGTCCTGTTCCGCTTGAGTGAGAAAGGTCTCTGCGTTGCGCATGGGATGTCCTGTTGTTTACCAGCCGCCGGAGGCCCCGCCGCCTCCGAATCCGCCGCCGCCGAACCCGCCGAATCCGCCGCCGCCGAAGCCACCGCCGCCGAAGCCTCCGCCGCCGCTGCGCGGGCCGGGCATGTAGATGAAGCCGGGGCCGCTGCGCCGGACCGTGTCGGCCCCCTGAGCGGCGCCGGGTATGCGGCGGCGGCCGAACTTCTCGGTCAGCAGGATGATGAAGATCATGGGGCCGATGAGGATGGCCAGGATGTTGAGCTTGCTTTTGGGCTTCTTGGGCAGGGCGGTAAACTCGCCGCGCACGGCCCCGGTGATGGCGGTGACGCCTTCGAGGAAGCCCCGGTCAAATCGTCCGGCCCGGAACTGCGGGCTGATGATGTTGTCGATGATCTGCCCGGCAAGGACGTCGGTGAGGCGTCCTTCCAGGCCGTAGCCGACCTCGATGCGGATCTTGCGGTCCGCCTTGCTGACCAGGAGGATGACCCCGTTGTCGAAGCCCTTCTGGCCGACCTTCCAGGCCTCGGCCACGCGGATGGAGAAGTCCTCCATGGAGTCGCCCTTGAGCGACGGGACGGTCAGGACCGCCACCTGGGTGGAGTCCGACTCCTCCAGGGCGGCCAGTTGGCTTTCGAGGGTCTGCCGGGTCCGGGGGGACATCATTTTGGCCAGGTCGTTGACCCGCGTGGTGTACGGGGGCACGTCCAGGGCCAGGGCCGCGGCGCTCAGGCCGAGGACCAGGATCAGGGCCGGAAAGAGGGCGGACAGTCCGATCTTGAGGAAGCGCACCGTGACTCCCCGCCTAGGACTCGGACCCGAAGTTGACCTTGGGGGCGGTCTTGGCGCCCGGCTCGGCCTCGAAGAACTCTTTGCGCTCCAGGTGGAGCAGCAGCGAGTTGGTCAGTGAGTTCGGGAACTTGCGGATGGAGTAGTTGAAGGTCTTGACCGCCTCGTTGTAGCGCTGTCGGGCCACGTTGATGCGGTTCTCGGTGCCTTCGAGCTGGTGCTGGAGGGCCAGGAAATTCTGGTTGGCCTTGAGGTCCGGGTAGCGTTCGACCACGACCATGAGCCGGGACAGGGCCGAGGAGAGCGCGCCCTGCGCGGCCTGGAAATTGGCCAGGGCGTTCTTGTCGGTCAGCATCTCCGGGGTGAGCTTGGTCTGGGTGGCCTTGGCGCGCGCCTCGACCACGGCGGTCAGGGTGGATTTTTCGTGCGCGGCCGCGCCCTTGACCGTTTCCACCAGGTTGGGGATCAGGTCCGCGCGGCGTTGCAGGGCGGATTCCAGGTTGGCCCAGGCGCCGTAGACCTCTTCCTCCTGCTGCTGCATGGAGTTGTAGCCGCATCCGGCCAGGGACGCGGCGATAAACAGGGCCGCAAGGACCGTGACAAGTCGTTTGAGCATGGCTTGTTTTCCCTTGGTTGGGGTTGTCGTCATGGGTTACAAATGCGCCCGGCGGCGCGAAAGTCAAGGCGGGCCGGGAGGATTGCCCTAAATCCGGCTATTTTTTCTTCTTGGCCGGCTTCTTGAGCCGCTTGCCCGCGGCCAGGAGCTTGCGCAGCTCGGCCGCGGCCTTGACCATGTCGGATTCGTGGAGCAGGAACCGCTCCTTGGCGGTCTGGAAGTGCCAGCCGGCGGGCCGGGTCAGGAGCTTGGCCCCGCGCGAGAGCAGGTATTCCTCGGCTTCGGTCTCGGCGGCCACCTCTTCCAGCTCGGCCAGGATTTCCTCGCGTTTCTGCATGTCCCGCAGAAACTGGGCGATCTCGTAGACGGACCGCATGAGGTCCTCCGGCTGGATGTCGGTCTCCTTCTTGCGTCCGGAGAGGTGCCGTTGGAGTTCGTTGAGGTCTGTCTTCAGCTCCTTGATCTCAAACAGGGCCTTTTCTTTTGAAATGTCAATTTTGTCGGTAAGTTGTTTATAGATCGCTCGCAATTTTTGTGTGGACATGGAACCTGCTTTTCACCTTGCTGTTACCCCGGATTATCAAAAGCCTAGTTTAGGCTAGCCCATTTTCCGGGCGGTCCGCAACCGGTGAACCCATCATTTTTCGTGTATTTCCGCGCGTCCGCCGGTCAATTCGGCCACGGCGTCGGAAAACGGGTCCACATGCTCCTCGGGCAATTCCACGCCGAACCCGGCCACGTCGCTGAAGGCCTCTTCCGTCACCTCGGCCTCGAAGTCGGGCAGCAGCCGCTTGAAGAGGGTCACGGCCGGGTAGGGCAGGGAAACTCCGAGACGCTTGGTCACGACCCGGTCGCGGAGGGGCAGGGTTTCCAGGCCGAGGTTGACCATCCCGCCGTAGGCCCGGACCAGGCCGCCGGTGCCGAGCTTGGTGCCGCCGAACCAGCGGGTGACCACCACGGCGATCTCGCCCACGCCCGAGTGGTGCAGGACGCCCAGCATGGGCTTGCCCGCCGTGCCGCCCGGCTCGCCGTCGTCGCTCAGGCCCACGCAGGCCGTGTCGCCCGGCGGACCGGCGTTGAAGGCCCAGCAGTTGTGCGTGGCGTCCGGGAATTCCGCTTTGACGGCGGCCACGAACGCGCGGGCGGATTCGGTGTCCGGGGCGTGGCCCAGGGAGGCCATGAACCGGCTGCGCTTGATGGTCTCCTCCACCCTGTGGAAGGCGGCGGGGATGGGGTATCGTTCGGCCATGGGCCGGTGTAGCCCGGCTATTCGAGCAGGGTCAACCCCGGCCCGGCTCACGCCACGGTACGTTTCCGCCCGGCCAGCCGGTGGAGGTCGCCGCGCAACTGCGCCTTGAGCTCCGGGAACACCCCCTGGTTTGGCAGCAGGGCCAGCAACTGCTCAAAGTGGCCGGTGTCGATCAGCCGGTTGTAGGCGTAGGAGAAGTGCAGGTCGTGGACCCAGGCGCACAGGAACAGGACGAAGTCGTTGGACCAGCGCATGGACGCGTATGGGATGAGCTTGCGCTCCCGCGTGCGGCGGACCGTGTCGGCCGAGACCTCGGTGGGGTGCACGGTGATGCCGTACTTGATCGCCCTGCCGGTCAGTTCCTTGCGCAGCAGGCCGCCCACGCTGTTGCGCACCGCGTCGAGCTTGTCCGCGTCCCGGACCATTTCGGTCACCACCCGCGCGTCCGGTTCCATCCCTTCGGGCAGGGCGGCCCGATTGTGCAGGCGTACGGCCTCGATGACCACCGACCGCCAATGGCCGTCCAGCACGTCGAGGACGTCGCTTCCGTCCAGGATGCGCGCGCCCTCCCGGCCGTGGTCGTATTCGCTGCCGTCGTCCGCGGTCCTGCGGTCCACCAACTGGGCGAACCGCCCTGCGTCGTGCAGGATGGCCGCGATCTCGGCGGCCAGGGCCAGCTCCGGCGTGGGCCGTTCTTCTTTCAGGATGTGGCGCACGTGGGCCAGTACGCGCATGGGGTGGACGATCTTGCGCCGGACCCGGACGCGGAGTTCCTCGGGTGCGCGGTCCTCGAAGGTCCGGGCATAGTCGACGAGCCAGCGGAGGCAGCGGGTGATGCGGGTATCCATGGCAACGTTGTAGCGCAAGTGGCCGCGGCTTGCCAGAGGGCTATGGCCGGATCCCCGGTTCCTCCTCCCGCAGCGCCTTGAGGATAAGCCCGAAAAACCCGCCGTCTCGGCCCACGTACCGCCAGCCCAACTGGGTGGAGCAGCCGGTGCACAGGACCACCTGCCAGCGGTAGCCGGGGAACCATGTGAATTCGTCGGTCTCGGGCCCGGCCGGGGCCAGGTTTCTGGCCGAGGCGAAGCAGCCCAGCTCGAAGACCAGCCCCTCCGGGTTGAAGAACACGTGTCGGTGCCTGCCGTTGATCTCCATGCCCAGGTCGCGCCGGGTGATCCGGTTGCGGCAGGCCCGGCAGACCAGCACCCCGCCGGTCTCCACGGCCGCGGGCTCCAGACGCGCGCCCGCACCCGGACCGTCCGGCAAATCCCCGGAGGACGGCGGATCACGGTCCGGTTCCCCGCGCAACGCGCGTTTCAGTGTCTTGCAATGAATGGTCATACTCGGCCTCCACCTCGCCTATACGACACCGGCCGCCTTTGGTCGAGCGCGCCGTATTTTTTCCGCCCCGGGTGCATCTTGTGCTTCCCTTTTTTTCGGAGGAGGTTACATTATGTCTGGAGCAGCATGATGCCGTCCGGCCCAACGTGGCGTCGAGACTGACATTCGTCAAAATAGAACACATTTGAATCATTGGAGGAATCATGAAATTAAGCGCCCGCAATCTCATCCCCGGCACCGTCAAGGAAGTCACCATCGGCATGGTCAACGCCGAGGTCGTCATCGAAATCGCTCCCGGCGTGGAGATGGTCTCGGTCATCACCAAGAATTCCGTGGAACGCATGGGCATCAAGGTCGGCGACAAGGTCGACGCCATGGTCAAGGCCACCAGCGTCATGATCGCCAAGGACTAACCGAAGCCCAACGGCTGATAGCAAGGCGGACGCCTCTCGGGGCGTCCGCCTTTTTGCGTCCATGGAGCGGGGTTGACCGTCGCGCCGCCCAGCCGTAGAGGTGGAGCATGCCCCGAGAAACCGATTCCCCCCACCTGCGCCTGTGCGATGCCTGCTGCGACAACTCCGGCACCAACAAGGAGATGGTCAAGACCGGCGGCTGTACCTGCGACATCTGCGGCTGGGCCTGCAAGTGCTGCGGCGACGACGGCAAGCAGTTCGTCAACAAGGTCCTGGTGCGCACCATTCCCGCCGAAGGGTGGGCCTATCTCCAGTGGCGGAACAGCCGCAGCCTCGTGCCCCTGGACTGGGAGAGCCTCTTCCTTCACGGTCGGTCGAAGGACAACGAATAGAACTGATTTTATTAGTGTATTTCGGGAACATCCGACCAAAGAAATAGCAGGCTATATGTCGTTCCTGGCCGGTAGCACCGCTGGTCAGGCAAAGAGCACGGGCCGAAGCAGGGAGGCGGCGATGGTCCACATGGTCAGGCAGACCGCGCCGTCCAGGATGCGCCAGGTCAGGTCGCGGGAAAAGAGCGGGGCCAGAACTTGGCCGCCCAGGCTCAGGCCCAGGAACCAGGTGGTCGAGGCCGCGAATGCACCCAGGCCGAAGGCGTACCGTGCCGAGCCCGGATACTGTCCGCTGACCGAGCCCATGAGCACCACGGTGTCCAGATAGACATGCGGGTTGAGCAGGGTCACGGCCAGGGTCAGGACCAGGGTGCGCTTGAGCCCCTGCTCCACCTCCCGCCGCGTCTCCATGGAACCGCCGCGCAATGCCGCCCTAAGCGCGCCCAGCCCGTACCAGGCCAGAAAGGCCGCTCCGCCCCAGGCTGCGACCAGCCCCAGAGTCGGGTTGGACGCCACCACCGCGCCCACGCCCGTCACGCCCAGGCCGATGAGCAGCCCGTCACACAGGATGCACAGGGCCGCCACCGCCAGGTGATGGTTGCGCCGGACCCCCTGCGTCAAAACGAACGCGTTCTGCGCCCCGATGGCCACGATCAACCCGCCCCCCATAGCGTACCCCTGTATGAATGGTGTCATGTGTTGTGCCTCCGGCGGCCGGGGAAGGGAAGAGGAACCCTCTGAAAAGGGCTTCCCTCTTCCCTCCCCGGACCTCCATCCCTTCTCCCTCCTGAGCTTTTTGGGCCGCTTCGCGGGGAGGGGTGGGTGTTGGTTCAGGTTGTTGTTGGGGGCGTTGTAGAGCTGGAAGGGCGATGGTGTAAAACTAATTGTTTTCTGGGTGCATTAGAAATGCTAATGAAGCAGGATGCTGGATTACAAGTTGGTCGAGGCCTTTGCCGCCGTGGTCGGGGAGGGCGGGTTCGAGAAGGGGGCGCGGGTCCTGCACCTGACCCAGGGGGCCGTGTCCCAGCGGGTCAAGCTGCTGGAAGAGCAGGCCGGGTGCGTGCTCCTGGTGCGCTCCTCGCCGCCCCGGCCCACCGTGGCCGGACAGGCCATGCTCAAGCATTTCCGCCAGGTGCGGCGGCTCGAAGAGGACCTGGGTGCCGGGCTGGGCCAAAATGACGCCGGGTTCGACACCCTGGCCGTGGGCGTCAACGCCGACTCCCTGGCCACCTGGTTCTTCCCGGCCGTGGACGACTACCTGGACGGCGAACCCGTGCTCCTGGACCTGTCCGTGGACGACCAGGCCGAGACCCTCAAACTCCTCAAGGCCGGCGACGTCCTCGGCTGCGTCGCGGACCGCGCCGAACCGGTCCAGGGTTGCCGCGTGGAATACCTCGGCGACATGGATTACCGAATGTATGCTACGCCGTCATACAAAATGAAATGGTATAGTAACGGCGCAGTGTTGGAGGACGTTGAAACTGCCCCGATTCTGGTCTTCAACCGCAAGGATGTCATGCATGAGCTCCTCCTGGCCGAGGCCCTCGGGCAGCGGCCCGGCCTGCGGTCGCCCTTCTACCTGCCCTCGTCCGAAAAGTTCGCCCCGGCCATCGCTTCGGGCCGGGTGTCCGGCATGCTCCCGGACCAGCAGGCCGCGCCCTACCTGGAACGCGGCGAACTCGTCGATCTCCTGCCGGGCCACGTCTTCACCGTGCGCCTGCACTGGCAGTGCTGGAACCTCGAATCCGCCCGCCTGACCTCCTTTACCGACGCCCTGGTCCGGGGCGCGCGCAGCCTGCTCGCGCAGCGCACTTAGGTTTGCCCATCCCGACCCTTTGTTGTATTTACCGGAAAAACATTCGCCGCCTTCAAGGAGTTACGTATGAAACGGTTCGCCCTGGCCCTGTCCATCCTCACCCTCTTCCTCGCCTACGGCTGCTCCAAGACCTACTATTCAGCCATGGAGTCCATGGGCTACGACAAGCGCGAGATCCTGTCCGACCGGGTCGAGAACGCCCGCGAATCCCAGAAAGACGCCAAGGAACAGTTTGCCTCCGCTCTGGAACAGTTCAAGTCCGTGGTCGACTTCGACGGCGGCAAGCTCCAGGAAGTCTACGAAAAGCTCAATGGCGAATACGAGGACTGCAAGGACCAGGCGGACGACGTCAAGGCGCGCATCGACTCCGTCGAAGACGTGGCCAACGCCCTGTTCGACGAATGGAGCGGCGAGATCAAACAATACTCCAGCGCCAAACTGCGCCGGTCCAGCGAACAGAAACTCGCCGCCACCAAAAAGAAATACAACGGTCTGATCAAGGCCATGCGCAACGCCGAAAAGAAAATGCACCCGGTGCTCAACGCCTTCCACGATCAGGTCCTCTATCTCAAGCACAACCTCAACGCCAAAGCCATCGCCTCGCTCCAGGGCGAACTCACCTCCATCCGCACCAACGTGGACTCCCTCATCAAGGAAATGGACAAGTCCATCGCCGAGGCCGACTCCTTCATCAAGACCCTGGAATAACACTGACTCCAGACGATAAAGGGGGCCCGTAACCACTGGTTGCGGGCCCTTTTTTTCGCCTCCGGCGGCCGGGGCGCTGCCCCGGACCCCGCCAGGGAACCTTTTGGAAAAGGTTCCCTGGACCCTCCCAAACTTTTTGTGTGCCTTCGGCAGGGGCGTGCGGGCGCGGGATGGCGGAGTGCTGCGCGTGGAGGAGGGAGTAGCTTGGTCGGGTGGTGCCCCGAAGGGTTCGCGTAGGTAGCCAACGCCGCAGGCGGGACAGGCGGAACTCGGAGAATGGGGTTTGCGGCGTGTTGAAACAGTGAAAGAAATCTTTCTTAGCAGGCTATATCTTTCCCCAAAAAACAAAACCCGCGATTTCGGGCGGGGAAAACGGCGTAATTCGTTTCAAGAAGCGGCTCGTCCTTTCACCCGTTTTCCCCGTCCGAAATTGCCCACCGGCACGGCGGAAGGCGTCCCGTCGCAGCCTTCCGCAGCCGCACGCCCCTGAGCGAAGCGAACATGGGGGTCCAGGGGGCTTTGCTCCCTGGCGGGTCCAGGGCAGCGCCCTGGTCTCTCCGAAGGAGCCCCCCGGGAGGGCCGCCGGAGGCAGCCCCCTACGCCTCCATGTCGAGCAGAAAGATGTCGTTCCCGTCCATACGAATGTCGCCGTTGTCGGCCATTTTGCGCAGGGTGCGGGACAGGGCCTCGGGGGTGATGCCGATGATCTTGGCGAGTTCGCGTTGGGAGAGATCGAGGGTGACGCGGCCGCCCTGGTGCCGGCTTTCGAAGTAGGCCATGAGCCGGGAGGGGACCTGCTTGAGGGACAGGGAATCGATCATGTCCATGGCCTCCTTGAGGCGTCGGGACATGACCCGCATCATGGTCAGGAGGATGGACGGGTCCTCCCGCACCAGGCGTTCGTATTCCTTGGGGCGGATGAACAGGACGCGGCTGTCCTCAAGCGCACCGAGGTTGGCAGGCAGCTTGCCGTCCGAGAAGGTGGAGCACAGGCAGAACGGCTCGCCGGGGCCGAACACGAAGATGGTCTGTTCCTTGCCGTCCTCGGCCAGGCGGAAGAGCTTGACCTGCCCGGTCAGGAGCACGTGCAGCCCCTGGGCCGAGTTGTCCTCGCTGAAGAACATGGATTTTTTGGGAAAGCGCAGGACCTCGGCGTGCGAGGCGATGCGGTCGAGTTGGGCGTCGTCGAGCCGGTCGAAGATGGGAAACGCGCGGATTTCGCTCTTGAGTTCGCTTGGTGGCATGAAATTCCCCGAAAAAGTGCTGATTGTTGATCGAGATCAATGCAAAAGGGGCGTCGCACGCCTAGTTTGGGGGCGACAACGAGAAAAAGCAAGGAGGTCCCCCCATGAGCGCAACCATCCGCTGTCCGTATTGCAACGCAGGCCAGGTGGTGGGCGAATTCGACAACTACGCCCCCTTCTACGTCAATTGCGAGGAATGTTCCAGGCGGTACATCGTCGAGCCGGTGCGCCACGGGGTCGTCGTCTACCGCGACGGCGAGGCCCCCTGCTGCTCCGACCCCGAGTGCCGCGCCACCGAAATGGCCGGGTCGGGCCAGGAATAACACCGCAAGGAGTATCCCATGTTCGGCATATTGCAGAAACTGACCAGAAACTTGATCTACGCCATTCCGGGGATGATGGTTGCCGGGTTTGCCTACGGCCTGTGGGCGGATACCGGCTGGCTGAAAACCGCGATCATCCCGTTCACCTTCCTCATGGTCTATCCCATGATGGTCACGCTCAAGATCCGCAAGGTCTTCGAGGGGGGCGACGCCAAAGCGCAATTCCTGACCCAGCTCATCAATTTCGGGCTGATTCCCTTCCTGACCTTCGGCGTCGGCCTGCTCTTTTTCCGCGACAGGCCGTATATGGCCCTGGGGTTGCTCCTGGCCGGGCTGGTGCCCACCAGCGGCATGACCATCTCCTGGACCGGGTTCGCCAAGGGCAACATGTCCGCCGCGGTCAAGATGACCGTCATCGGCCTCATCGCAGGGTCGCTGACCACCCCCTTCTACGTCCAGGCCCTGATGGGCACGGCCATCCAGATGCAGCTATCCGCCGTGTTCAAGCAGATCCTGTTCATCGTCTTCCTGCCCATGGCACTGGGCTACCTGACCCAGCGGTTCCTGGTGAAGCGCTACGGGCAACAGGCCTTCCAGCGCGACATCGGCCCGAAGTTTCCGGGCCTGTCCACCGTGGGCGTGCTCGGCATCGTGTTCGTGGCCCTGGCCCTCAAGGCACGGACCATCGCGGCCGCGCCCGGCCTGCTCCTGGACATCCTCGTGCCCCTGCTCCTGCTCTACGGCTTCAACTTCCTGCTCTCCACGATCATCGGCAAATCCCTGCTGCCGCGCGGCGACGCCATCGCCCTGGTCTACGGCTCGGTCATGCGCAACCTGTCCATCGCGCTCGCCATCGCCATCAACGCCTTCGGCACACAGGGCTCGGACGCAGCCCTGGTCATCGCCATGGCCTATATCGTCCAGGTCCAGTCCGCGGCCTGGTACGTCCGCTTCACTCCCAAGGTCTTCGGGCTGCCCGAGGAGATGGCCCGCCAACCGGCTTAGGAGAAGAAGCCTCCGGCGGCCGGGGAAGGGGAGGAAAACTCTTCGGAAAGGGTTCTTTCCTCCCTTCCCCGGCCCCCCATCCCTCCTTTCCTGAACTCTCTGGCGCCGCTTCGCGGGTGTGGACACGACAAGGCGTGCTGCTTCACGGTACCATCGTAACGGGTCGGGAAACCTGTTCGTAAAACGGCACGTCATACCGAGCACTGACCCGCGACAGCGGCGACAAAAAGTCGGAAGGGAGTCCAGGGGAAACTTTCTCTCAAAAGTTTCCCCCTGGCCGATCGCTGCTGTCCTCATCCGTAGGGCTCGAAGACTCGCCAACGGCTGGAGGCCCGGAGGCATCAAAAAAAACCCCGCCCGACGGACTCGTCGGGCGGGGTTTATTGTGAGCGTCAGTGGACGGTTAGTCCCAGGTGCGCTTGTCTTCGATGGGGCGGATCTGCGGGGGCAGGGTGCCGGGGGCGAGGACCTTGAGGATGGGACGCAGTTTGATCTTCTCGCGGAAGAGGTGGAGGAGTTCGTCCTCCTGGTTGAACTGGCCCGCCTCGATGGACAGGATCATCTCGTCGATGCCGCCGGGGTTGGTGACTTCGATCTGCCAGCGTTTGACCTCTTCGAACCGGGCCATGACCTGCTCGACCTGATGCGGGTACACGAACATGCCCTTGATGCGGGCGGTGGTGTCCACGCGGCCGACGATGCCGCCCAGGCGCGGGGAGGTGCGGCCACAGGCGCACGGGGTGCGGTCCAGGTAGCCGAGGTCGCCGGTGGCCAGGCGGATGAGCGGGTAGGTGCGGTTGAAGGCGGTGACCACGATCTCGCCGACCTCGCCGTCCTTGAGCGGGATGCCGGTGTCGGGGTGGCAGATCTCGACAAAGGCGCGGTTGGACAGGTGCAGGCCGGACTTGTGGAAGCACTCGTAGCCGATGCAGCCCACGTCCGCGGTGCCGTAGCCCTGGCGCATGATGCAGTCGAACTTCTTTTCCAGGGTGGAGCGCATCTTCTCGGAGAACTTTTCGCCGGTGACGAAGGCCACTTCCAGGAACAGGTCCTTGCGCAGGGACAGGCCCGCTTCCTCGGCCTTCTGGGCCAGGTGCATGAGGTAGCTGGGGGTGCCCACGTAGCCGGTGACGCGCAGCTTCTGCATGATCTCGATCTGCGAGTTGGTGTTGCCGGGACCGGCGGGCACCACGGCGCAGGACAGGTTGCGCAGGGGCTCTTCGAACATCAGCCCGGCCGGGGCCAGGTGGTAGTTGAAGGTGATCTGGGCCAGGTCGCCGGAGCGGAAGCCCGCGGCGTAGAAGCCTTCGGTCCAGCCCCAGTAATCCTCGGAGCGGTCTTCGGGGTCGAAGATCGGGCCCGGGGAAAGGAACACGCGTTGCAATTCGCCCAGGTCCTTGGTCAGCAGCCCGCCGAGGCGGGGGCCCATGGACTGGAGAAAGATCAGTTCCTTTTTCTTGATGATGGGGATATGCTTGAGGTCGTTGAGCACGCGGAACTTGTCCACGTTGAACTGGGCGCGGTCGAACCGCTTCTTGACGTCCTCGGAGTACCTGTAGGCATAGGAAAGCAGCTCTTTTAACTGCAACTGGCAGTACTGCCTGCGCTCGGACTCGTCGAGCACCTCGCGGCGGGAATAGATTCCCTCGGTACGGTCTTTTCGTGTCATATGTAGCTCCTTGGTGGCTTGGATTCCATATCGGACAGGGAGCGGGACTATAACACACCGGAATAATTTTGCAAGAAAAACTTTAATTTTACAGACATTCCGAACAGTTGCAAGCACAATTTGCCATAACGGGAAGTTGCAGAATATGCTTGACACCGGGATACCAAATGGATACTCATACTTTCCCTGACGGGTCATGGGTCGTTAACTCAGTTGGTAGAGTATCTGCCTTTTAAGCAGAGAGTCACTGGTTCGAGCCCAGTACGACCCACCAGAATGCGTCCCCATCGTCTAGTGGCCTAGGACTCCGGCCTCTCACGCCGGCAACAGGGGTTCAAACCCCCTTGGGGACGCCAAGACAAATCAACGGGTTACAGCAAATCGCTGTAGCCCGTTTTTGTTTGCGTGTAAAATTACGTGTAAAATGATGCCGAAAAACCCCAGAGAACGAACCTTCTGGTTCAAATAGTCAATTTGGAACGCACTCTTTCCGACAACTCGCCACAAAATGCTCCACAATCAAGCAGTAAATCGGCAAAAGGCAGTCCTTCATAGTCCACCTTTTGGCGCTCCTCAATTCCCCATCGTTTTGCAATTGTGGTATTTATCGGAAAGGAATCTGGTTTATAGCGTCCGTTATTGTGCTTAAATGTGTTCGCGAGGACCCTAATGGCATTGGCATATTCATATCTTGGGAGATCGTCTAGTTTTATGCCAACAGCTTGGTCAAAGCACTTAACGAAATCTACTATCTTATGGCAATCGTATTGAATTGGAGAGAGGGCATCATAGTTCCACGCTCTAATGCAGCGTCTCAAAAAGTCTTCAAGCTTTGCCCACATTCCGACGGTTAAAGCTGCGAGCATAATCCGAGATAGCTCACGTTCTCTTACAATCTCTTCGGCATAATAATCTGGGGGGCAACCCGCTGGGAGCTGGGGAATAGCATTTAATGCAGCTTCTGCACCACCTTTCACACGGTCAATCCACCCAGCCCATTCAGACTCATGATATTCGATCGGGTTTGTCGGGAAGGGGTTAGTCGTAAGCCAACATTTCATCATACGCACATGGGTTGACCTCAGACTAGCCCGCATAGCTTTTCTGTCGATTGGAGGCATAGACATTCCTCGCTAGTGAAAAAAATTTCACACCGATATCAAGCCATGGATCAGGTTTTGATTGTGGCTATCATTCGGAACCCCTTCCCAATTAAGCTTTTCCCCGCTCAATCCCCTTCACTAATTCCTCAAAGTCCCGCTCGGCTTCGATTTCGGCCTCTTCCAACTCACGCCGCCTACGAGCATCGTCATACGTCTTGTATTCACCGTGGGCATGCTTTTCAGCCTGCTTGTGGGAGACCTTCCCGGCATTGGTGAGGACGTCGCGCTCGTTAAAGGTCAAGAAGCGGTCAGTCATTTCAATCCATTCGTCCATAGTGATGCGCTGTCTCTGCTCGGCGCGATCCTCGGCGTAGTCGAGGAACATGACCACAAGGCGGTCCAGCTTGGTGAGTTCGTCTTGTTGGAGGTAGTTTTTGGAGGTCATTACGTCACCCTTGCGGACCACATCCCCTTTGAAGCTGGTTAGCCCCATGTTGGGCAGGGCCGCGTCTGCGCGTTCCACCACAATTTCTGCGGCAGTCTTGCCCGTAGTGGCAAAAAGCATCTTGTTTTGGATGGTCTTAAAGAACATCTGGGCTGTTTCCGACTTGCCGTCATAATCGGCACTGGTCTGAGAAAACAGGTCTTTGACCTTCTGGTAAAACCGCTTCTCCGAGGCCCGGATCGTCCGGATGCGCTCAAGCAGTTCATCGAAGTAATCCCAGCCGCCGGGATTCTTCAGCCGCTCGTCGTCCATGGTGAAGCCCTTGACCATGTACTCCCGCAACCGTTCGGTGGCCCATCGCCGAAATTGGACACCCACGGCAGAGCGAACTCGGTATCCCACAGCAATGATGGCATCCAGGCTGTAGTGCTTCAAATTGCGATTTATTTCGCGATTCCCCTCACTTCGAACTTGTAAGTATTCCTTACAAGTTGCTTGCTCATCCAGCTCCCCTTCCTCATAAACCGATTTAAGATGCATTCCGATGTTTTGCGTGGTGGTTTGGTACAATTCGGCCATGGATCGCTGCGTCAACCAGACTGTCTGGTCTTCCACGTGAACTTTGACGGAAACTCCGCCGTCCGGGGCGTTGAATATCTCTATTCGAGAGTCTGGTGCGGCTTTAGTATCACTCATTATAGGTCCTTTTTGAGATTGGTTGGCCGAGCATAGTACAGGCGCCTATTCTCAACAAGTACACATGGACGAAGGGAAAGCCTGAAGACGTCCACTTGCGGGGTCTGTTGCCAGCTAACCGAACACGTCCTCCAAGACATTTTTGGTGATGCCCAGCCGGTGTATATATCGAGTCGTAGTCATCGAGTTCTTGTGCCGCAGGATGGCTTGAATGGTCGGGATGTCCACCCCCTCTTGCGCAAGGATGGAGGCCGTCAGGTGTCGGATTCCGTGAAACGTGAAGTGCTTCACTCCCGCCCGCTTGCACAGGATTTTCATGAGGTGCTGTCGCCACTTATACGGGGAGCCGTCCTCGGTGCTGGAGACATGTTCACCAATCCGCTGTTTATGGTGTTCTGAAAGCGCTTGCCGCAGTCGATTGGTCAGCGGAAGCCAATCGTACTCCAGAGAACCGCCCTCCCGCTTGCGAGCCCACGGCCTGATCTTGCCATTCTCGAAATCCAGGTCGGAAGTGGGGGCACTTCAATTTCGCCCGGTCCGCGAACGGCAAGTCGCGGGGCCCGGTAGTTGACAGCACGCTGTTTTACTGTAAGAAGTCACCGCATGAAGAAAAAGAGTGTCCTCGTCACCGGCGGCTCCGGCTTTCTCGGCTCGCACCTTTGCGAACGGCTGCTCGACATGGGGCGGAACGTCCTCTGTGTGGACAATTACTTCACCGGGAAGAAGAGCAACATCCTCCACCTGATGGACAATCCCTATTTCGAGGTCCTCCGTCACGACATCTGCTTCCCCCTGTATGTGGAGGTGGATGAGATCTACAATCTGGCCTGCCCGGCCTCGCCCATCCACTACCAGCACGACCCGGTGCAGACCACCAAGACCAGCGTGCACGGTGCCATCAACATGCTCGGCCTGGCCAAGCGCACCGGAGCCAAGATATTCCAGGCCTCGACCAGCGAGATTTACGGCAACCCCGCCGTCCATCCCCAGCCGGAATCCTACTGGGGGCACGTCAATCCCATCGGACCGCGCGCCTGCTACGACGAGGGCAAGCGTTGCGCCGAGACCCTGTTCTTCGATTACCGCCGCCAGCATGGCCTGCGCATCAAGGTGGCCCGCCTCTTCAATACCTACGGCCCCCACATGGCCCTGGACGACGGCCGGGTCGTCTCCAACTTCGTGGTCCAGGCCCTGCGCGGCGAGGATATCACGGTCTACGGCAAGGGGGAGCAGACCCGCAGCTTCTGCTATGTGGACGACCTGATCGAGGCCTTCGTCCGGTTCATGGAACGGACGCCGGATGACTTCACAGGCCCCATGAACCTGGGCAACCCCAGTGAATTCACCATCCTGGAACTGGCCGAAACCGTCCTCGATCTGGTCAACTCCAAGTCCAGGATCGTGTTTCAGGACCTGCCCGTGGACGATCCGACCCAGCGCAAGCCGGACATATCCCTGGCCAAAGAGACCCTGGACTGGGAGCCGAAGGTCGCCCTGCGCGACGGGTTGGTCAAGACGATCGCCTATTTCGAGGAATTCCTGAAAAACAACTGACGTCCCGGGGGCGTTCGCTCCGACGTCCCGCGGCCGGATTTCGTCCGGCGCGCAACCCCGCATGCCCGCCCTATCGAGTGCCGGTCTTAACACCGGCGAACCGTCGGCGGCGTTCTTCTATCCCCCTGTGTCCGGTTCAGCCCGCAGAAGGCCGCCCAGGCGGTCAGGAGTCGCTTTTCGCAGGCAGGGGGAACGCGCGGTGCAGTTTCCGACCGAAGACGGATTCGGCCGCTGGGGACTCGATGCCGCCGTTTGAAGACGGAAGGATGTAACGGTACTTCTCCACCCGGACAAGCGGGGCGTTGATGAACTGGGCGTACCGACCGATGTCGTCGAGGAACAGGGCGCCCATGCGCTCCTGGTCGCGGCTCATGTCGAGGCGTATGGAGCTGTCACCCCGAGGTTTCTTCCTGGCTGGATTGGTGAAGGTTTCTATGAGTATCTTTTCGATGAAATTGGGCTCCCACGGCTCGTTGACCAGGACGATGGGCCTGTCCGCGGCGAGTACCGGCCTGAGAAGCGCGTAATCGCGGGACATCTGGACCAGGGAGTTGGTGGGCGGAATCCGCTTGATGGAGAACCCGGCGAAACTGATGAACAGGATGGCGATGAGCGCGATCCCCGTGCGCCTGTGGCGGTCCTTCAGCTTGAACAGGAAGTAGAGGAGCAGCAGCAGGCCGTAGGGGGCCATCTGGGGGTAGTATCGCGCGCCGTACGGCAGGGCCAGCTTGAGGGGCGCAACCCCGGAGATCATGTACAGGACCAGAAACATGCACCCCAGGTACAGCGCGCCGAGGCCGCGCACGCGCATGTCCCTGTCGCGCAGGGCGGCTCCGGATGCGGCCAGGGTCAATACGGCTATGGGCAGGAGCCCCTTGAGTTTTTTCAGTTCGACGAATTGCAGCAGGTAGTTCTTGAGGGTGATGGGGAGGTCCGGATGATCGCCCCTGGTGGCGCTGAGCAGGCCGAGCCGCCCCATGGGATTGCCGGAATCCCACCAGAACCAGCCCCACTCCGCGAAACACAGTCCCGCGGCCACGGCGGTGAACAGGAGCACGGCCTTGACGTCGCGTGTGGGCAGCCAGATGAGCAGGATGATGCCGGGGTAGGTGTAGAGCTCGGTCACGCGCGCCCCCCAGCCCAGGAAAAAGCAGACGCCCGCCAGGACCAGGAGCCAGGAGGACCGCCTGTCTATCCAGACCATGACCAGCCAGACCATGAGCGCGGTGAACCCGAGTTCGAACACGCCGGGAAATATCTGGCTGCCCGTGACCACCATGAGCGGCAGCAGGGTGGTCAGCAGGGAAGCGGCGATGCCGAGCTTGAGCGAGTGGATTTTCTCGCCGATGAGGCAGATGCAGACCGAGGCCACGGACGCCAGGGTGAAAGGCAGCACATAGGTCAACAGGGGGTTCGGCCCGAAGAGTTTGATCAGCCCGGCCAGGGGCAGGATGACGGCCCAGCGCATGGAGTGGTTGTACCAGTGGGAGATGCCCAATCCGGCGGCCAGGCGGCGCGCCTCCATCCACTTGCTGGCGTTGTCGCCGTCCATCAGGTATTCCGCCGTCACGAACCGGACCAGGAGGCTGAACAGGAAAAGCAGGAGGAGTACCTGGGCGGGATGCCTCTCGGCCCAGGCGAAGATTCTGTCGAGGCGGGAGGGCATGGGGCTTATCTCCTGAAGAAGTTGCTCATCACCGTCAGGCCGCCTTTGACCAGCGACCGGACGTCATGGAAGTTCCTGACCTCGAAAAGTTTTTTGAAGATGTACCCGGGGCGGAGGTACAGCTTGTTGTACGCCTCGCGATGGATGGCCATGAGCTCTTCCGAGGTCATGCCCGCGGGCACGTACACCGGGTATTTGGGCATGTTGTATTCGAGCAGCAGGTCCTTCATGTAGAACTGCGGATCGAACTGGCCGAATTTCTGGGCGCGCTTGTAGTCCTGGGTGCCGGGCAGGGGCACGAACAGGGTGAACGAGGCCACGTCCAGGTCGAGGCTCTTGGCGAATTCGATGGTCTTGCGCATCTCCTCCGGGGTCTCGTCCAGGTGGCCGAGCATCAGATAGCCGCGCGTCTTGATGCCCACCTCGTTGGTGATCCTGACCGCTTCGCGGATCTGGTCCAGGGTGACGCCCTTGTTCATCTGGTCGAGGACGCGCTGGGAGCCCGACTCGATGCCGTAGGCGATGAAGGTGCACCCGGCCTTGGCGAGCAACTCCAGGATCTCCCGGTCCACGTTGTCCACCCTGGACTCGATGGACCAGGTCAGGTCGAGGTCCAGCTCGATGAGCTTGTTGCAGACTTTGATCACCATCTCCCGGTTGGCCGCGAAGTTGTCGTCGAAGATGGCCACGTCCTTGGCCCCGTATTCGTTCACCAGGAGGAGGAACTCGTCGATGATCCGTTCCGGCGAGTTGTAGCGCACCTTTTTGCCGAAGAGCTTGTGTACGCAGAAACTGCACACGCCGGGGCAGCCGCGCGAGGCGAGCAGCATGTGGGACGGCTGGCGGGTGGTCCGGGCCACGGTGGCGCTGTACAGGTGCATGGGCAGCAGGTCGCGGGCGGGCTGGGGGAGGCTGTCGAGGTCTTCGATCAGCGGGCGCCTCGGGGTGCGGAAGAGTTCGCCGTCGCGCAGCAGGCAGAGGCCCCTGATCTCGGCGAACCGCTCTCTCGGCAGGCCGCTGTCCAGCGCCTGGGCCAGCTCCAGCGTGGTCATTTCCCCTTCGCCCACGACCACGAAATCGGCGCCGTTTTCCAGAAATTCTGCGGGCATGGTGGTGGCGTGCACGCCGCCCGCCATGATTGGCTTGTCGAGCTGCGAACGGAGCATGCGGATCAGTTCGTGGGCCCGCTTGGCGTGGGCGGTCATGGCGCTGACGCCGACGATGTCGAAGTCCCGCGCCCGGTCCACGATCTCCTGCAGCGGGGTGTGTTCGGCCACGCCGTCGATGATGGCCACGCCGTGGCCGTTCTCGCGCAGCACGGCGGCAATGGACGCCAGGCCGAGCGGCGGCAGGAAACTGGCCGTCGTCTTGGTGACGATACCGTCGTTTTCATTGGATAAAATGGAGGGAAGGACCAGGAGTACGTTTGCCATGAGCTGTTATCCGCTTCGGGTGGTCGTTCATAAAAGGTTCGCGGCGGGCATCGCCTGCCGCGAACCGAGGGGCCGCAGAAATTTTTCCTTAAGCCGCCGGAGGCAAAAAATCCAGTCCGGCGGCAGGTCGCGCGGGGAGGCTCCAGCGGATGGCGGGCCGCACGGGCTCCGCCTTCTCGCCGGTACGAAGGCCCGGCCGCGCGAGGAACGCCTCGGCGAAGCGGCCCGGCCCTGCCGCTACTTGAATTTTCTGTACGCCGCCAAGCACATGCGCAGCATGATCATGGCGTTCTTCAGCCGCCCCGTCATCTTGGTCTCGCCGTTGACGCGCTCCATGTAGCGCACGGGCAGGTCCTGATGCTTGAGGCCCAGGCGGGCCGCGCCGAAGATCAGTTCGTAGTCGCCCCAGCGGTCGTCGATGCCCCAACTGCCGAGCAGCTCCTTGAGCCGCAGCCAGTCCTCGCGCCAGAGGACCTTGGTGCCGCACAGGGTGTCGGTGACGGACTGGCTCAGGATATAGGAGAAGAGCAGGCTGAAGGCCTTGTTGCCGAAGATGTTGGCCAGCCGCATGGCGTCGTCGCGCATGGGGTAGACCGACCGGGTGCCGTTGATGAATTCGCCCTTGCCCGACGCCATGGCGTTGTAGAACTTGGGCAGGTCTTCGGGCGGCACGGTCAGGTCGCCGTCCAGGATCATGACCATGTCCTGGGTGGCGGCGTTGAAGCCGGTCCAGACGTTCTCGGCCTTGCTGATGCCGGGGCCGTCGACCAGCTTGATGTCCCTGTCCGGGTGCTCTTTTTGCATACGCCGGACAACGTCCGGCGTACCGTCCGTGGACTTGTCGTCGCAAAAGATCAGTTCGGTATGGCTGCCCATCTCGGGGGTGCGCAGCACGGCGGCCTCGATGTTGTCCGCCTCGTCCTTGCAGGGCACGATCACCGATACGCCGAACTCGCCCCTGTCCACCGCCGGGACCGGACGGGCGACCATGATGTTCATCAGGCACAGGTGGTTGATGACCGGCAGGCCCGCGATGTAGTTGTTGACCAGCTCGGAGAGGATCGGGACCTTGTAGGGCGCGAGGATCTTGCGGGTGTGGGCGGTCGGCTCGAACCCGGCCAGGGTGACGAGCTGCTCGATGTGCGCCTTGGACAGCCAGTTCTGCGGCGTGGACGGGCGTTTCATGCCCCGCCGCTCCGCGAACCGGAGGAACGGCTTCCAGAAAAAGTTGTACCAGGTGATGATCAGCCGGGTCCCGGGATGGCAGGCGCCCTGGAGCCTTTCCAGGGCGGTCTGGACGTCGAACATGTTGTTCACCGCATCCAGGATGAGGATGTAGTCGAACTGCTCGGTGGCCTCGAACTCCTCGGGTGCGCAGGTATGGAAGGTGAATTCCGGGTGCGCCCTGCGCGCCTCCTCGACCAGCTTCGGCGCCGTCTCGACGCCCACGCCGTAGGAGGGCTCCGTCCAGGCGAGGTACTGGCCCGCGTCGGCGTTGACCGCGAGCACGCGCTTGCCGGGCTCGACGTAGAACCGCACCATGTCGCGCAGTTTCCGGTAGAGGTATCCCTTGGCCCCGGAGAGGTCGCTTATGCGCTCCTCGGCCCTGGCGCCGTAGACGTCGATATATTCCTGCCGGTGCTCTTTCCTGCACTGTTCGTACAGCTCGAAGATAGTGGACATGGTTATCCCTGCTCTGCGCCTCGGACGCGCCATCCGTCGATGATCTCCCGGATGATCGCCTCGATGTCGTAAGTGTATTCCCAGTCCGGGTAATGGGCCTTGAACTTGCGGACGTCGCTGATGTACCAGATGTGGTCGCCTATCCGGTTGTCGTCCGTGTAGGTGTAGTCCATCTTTTTGCCGGTGAGCCGCTCGCACATGTCGATGGCCTCCAGCATGGAGCAGTTGGAGTGCCGGCTGCCGCCCACGTTGTAGACCTCGCCCGGATGCGGCTTCTGGTGGAAGTGCCAGAGCATGTTGACCAGGTCCGAGGAGTGGATGTTGTCGCGGACCTGCTTGCCCTTGTAGCCGAAGATCGAGTAGTGGCGGCCGGTCAGGCAGCAGCGCACCAGATAGGAAAGAAACCCGTGCAGCTCGGTGCCGGAGTGCCCGCCGCCGGTCAGGCAGCCGCCGCGGAACACGCCCGTGTTCATGCCGAAGTACCGGCCGTATTCCTGAACCAGCAGGTCGGCCGCGGCCTTGGACACGCCGAAGAGGGAGTGGGTGCAGCGGTCGATGCTCATGGTCTCGTCGATGCCGTGTTCCGCGAACGGGTGGGACGGCTCCAGTTCCCAGCGGGTTTCCTGCTCGACCAGGGGCAGGGCGTTGGGGGTGTCGCCGTAAACCTTGTTGGTGGAGGTGAACAGGAAGGCGGCCTCGGGGCAGTGCTTGCGGGTGGCCTCCAGCAGGACCAGAGTGCCCGTTGCGTTCACGGAGAAATCGGTGATCGGCTCGCGGGCCGCCCAGTCGTGCGAGGGCTGGGCCGCAGTGTGGATCACCGCGCTGATATCGCTGGAATATTTGGCGAAAAGTTCGTCAACGGCGTTCTCGTCCCGGATGTCGATCGCGGCATGGGTGTATCGGGGGAGGTCGTGTTCCAGCTTGAGCTGGCTCCAGTGGGTGGAAGCCTCCTCGCCGAAGAAATACGAGCGCATGTTGTTGTCCACACCGACCACGTCGAATCCCTTGGCGGCATAGAAGCGGACCGTCTCCGCGCCGATCAGGCCGCACGAGCCGGTTACGATGATGACTGCCATGTATGGTTCTCCTTAAATCCGTTTGTTGCCGAAAGGTCGCCGTCTCGGATCATATGGGGGTGGGGTCGGGTTCCTGCGCCGTGCGTGGAGTGGCCGGGGTGGAAACGAACCGAGGCACCTCGGATCGGGATGCGGTCAAAAATTGTCTGCTTTCGGAATAGTTGCGAAAAATAAGTCTCTCGGACTTTTAATATAAAAAAGATTGATTCACCCCAAATCGCCGTTTCTGTCAAGGCAAAAGCCGGTTTTGGCCCCGCAAGCGGGGGCTGGCGGCGGAAAGGAGCCGCATTGTCCGCCGGGACGCTCCCGTCGACAGGCGGGGCTCAGGATTCAGCGTCCTTTTCGCGCACGTGGAGCAACTCCCTTGAGTGTCCGGCCGTGGCGAGTACGGCGAGCCCCAGGAGGGTGGGCGGGATGAAATTGTAGGCCCGGACGGTCAGGGCGATGGCCAGGGCCTCGGTCTTGGGCAGGCCGCCCAGAGCGAGGACGGCGACCATGGCCCCCTCGGTCATGCCGATGCCCCCGGGCAGGCCGGGCACGGTCAACCCCAGGTACACCGCGCCGTATACGCCCAGCAACTGGGCCGCGCTGAGGTCCATACCCATCAGCCAGATGGGGATGAGGCCCAGGTAGAAGAAATTGCAGACCCACAGGACCAGCGTGGAGCACAGCGGCTTGACCAGCACCCGGCCCTGCAGGGCCTGGCGGACGGCGGCGGTCCCCAGGCGCACGAAGCGGCGCACCGGCTCGCTGGGGATGCGCGCCAGGTGCAGCCCCTCCGGGGGGATGCGGCGGGCGGCGACGGCCAGCACCGCCCAGCCCGCGACCACGGCCAGGATCAGCGGCAGCGCATACCCTCCCAGGCCGAAGGCCAGGGCCACGGCCAGCCCGGTCAGGGCCAGGATGTTCACGTCCAGGAACCGTTCCAGAAAGATGATGCCCATGGACCGGGAGAATCCCAGAGGGGACTTGCGTTTGAAATACGCGGCCTTGGCGAATTCCCCCAACTTGGTCGGCAGGACGTTGTTGAGGGCCAGGGCGAGCAGGGTCCCCAACACCCCGAGGGCGACCGTCAGCCGCCCTTCCGAAAGCTGGCTCAGGCGCAGCCCCATGAACGCGTAGATGGGCAGGGTCGAGGCCAGGACGCCCAGCGCCCTGAGCGGCGAGTAGTGCGAGAACGTGTCCGCCAGGACCGGCCAATCCACGTCCGTGCAGAGGTAATAGAGGCAGGCGGCCAGAATGGCCAACTGCACGAGGATGAAGAGGATGCGTATTTTCATGGTCTGTTTCGGCGGTCCCGATGAATTCCCGTACTTATGCCCTTCGGCGCCGTTTGGCAAATGTCCGGCGAAGTCCACCCGCCGTCGACCGGCACGGAACGCAGTGCCGTGCGGCCGTTCCCCGCTTTCCTGGTCCGGGCGCTGCGGCCATGCTCCCGGACGCGGAGCGGCCCTCCGGGTCCTCGGGGGGCTTGCCGCAGCGTCCGCCGTCTCCCTCTTGCTGCGGATTTTCCGGCCGGGAGTCAACGGGCTTGGACAGCCGGCCCGGTCAGTGCAGGGAGCCGATCATCCGGCGCAGCCTCCGGTGGGCGAACCAGAAGAAGAACCCGCCTATCCCGGCCATGCCCAGGAAATCGGGCCAGATGACCGAGGGGCCCGCTCCCCGGAAGAGGATGGCCTGGGCCAGGGAGACGTAGTGGGTGGTCGGGGCCAGGGACATGACCCACTGGATGACCTGGGGCATGCTCTCGCGCGGGGTGGTCCCGCCGGACAGGATCTCCAGGGGCAGGAGGACCAGGATGGCCAGCAGGCCGAACTGGGGCATGGTCCGGGCCAGGGTGGCCATGTAGATGCCGATGGAGGCTGCGGCGAAGAGGTAGAGCAGGGTGCAGCAGGCGAACAGCGGGGTGGAGCCGTTCAGGGTCACGCCGAGTGCGCCCTGGACCATGACATGGAGCGAAAGGGTCGAGACCGCCAGGACCACCAGCCCCATGGACCAGACCTTGGAGACCATGATTTCCAGCGGGGTCACGGGCATGACCAGGAGGTGCTCGATGGTCCCGTGCTCGCTCTCGCGGATGAGCGCCGCCCCGGTCAGCAGGATGCCGAGCAGGGTGATGTTGTTGACGATGGAGTTGATGGCCGCGAACCAGGACTGGCGGACGTTGGGGTTGAAGAAGACCCGGATGTTCAGCTTGACGGGCACGGCCGCCGAGGACTGGTATCGCTGCGCCCAGGCCCGGATCTCCCCGTCCACGATGTTCTGCAGGTAGGCCGTCCCGGTCTGGGCCTGGGACAACCGCGTAGCGTCCACGTTCAGTTGCAGGTCAGGGGTGCGCCCGGCGGCGACGTCCCGCTGGAAGTCGGGCGGGATGTCCAGGACGAAGGTGTACCGCCCGGAGTCCATGCCCTTGTCCATTTCGGCCAGGCCGATGAGCACCGGGGACATGAACTGCGGCGGGTGCAGGGCCGCGATGATCCGGCCGGACAATTGGGACCGGTCCTCGTCCACTACGGCCACGGTGGCCCGGCTCAGGGACTCGGGCTTGGCCCTGGCGTCGGCGTAGACCGTGCCCGTGAACATGAACAGGATCAGGAAGAGCATGGCCTTGTCGTAAAGCAGGCTGCGGAACTCCTTGACCCCGAGCGTGAAGATGTTGGACAGGCTGCCCAAAAGCGCGTTTGCCATCCTAGGCCCCCTGTTTCCTGAGGAAGAGCACGCTCAGGATCGTGGTCACGGGAATGGCCGCCAGCAGCGGCCAGAAGAACCCGGCCAGGTGGGCCGGGCCCAACCCCTTGGAGAAGGTCCCCTCGCTGATGAGCAGGTAGTAGGTGGTCGGGTACAGGGACCCGACCAGCCGTCCCGCGCCCTCCAGGGTGGAGACCGGATCGATGAGCCCGGAGAACTGGATGGCCGGGAGCAGGGTGAAGATGGCCGTGCCCGCGATGGCCGCCACCTGGCTCGACGTCAGGGTCGAGGCCAGCAGCCCGAGTCCGGTGGTGGCCACCACGTAGACCACGGCCCCGGCCGTCAGGGTCGCCAGGCTGCCCGAGAAGGGCACCCGGAACAGGGTCACGGCCATGACGAACAGGAAGGCGAAGTTGATCAGCGAAAGCCCGATGTAGGGCAGTTGCTTGCCCACCAGGAACTCGAACTTGGTCACCGGCGTGGTGTACACGTTGAGGATGGAGCCCATCTCCTTTTCGCGGACCACGCCGAGTGCGGTGAGCATGGCCGGGATGAACACCAGGAGCAGGGGGATGACCTTGGGGACCATGGCGATGATGCTCTTCATCTCCGGGTTGTAGCGGTAGCGGACCTGCATGGCGTACGGGGAGGCCGTCCTGCCGGACAGGGCCGCCAGCCTGGACAGGTATTCGCCGTGTACGCCCTGGACATAGCCCCTGGCGATCTCGGCCCGGCTGGGCATGGCCCCGTCGATCCACGCTCCGACCTCGGGCACGGCGCCCCGGTCCAGGTCGCGGCCGAAGTTCGGCGGAACCTGGATGACCACGGACAACTCGCCCGCGACCATGCGCCGGTCCATCCCGGCCGGGCTCAGGACCGGTCTTTTCGGCGAGAAGTACCGCGACCCCTCGTATTCCAGGATGTATCCGTGGCTGGCCGTGGTCCGGTCCTGGTCCAGGGCCGCGAAGGACAGGTCCTCCACGTCCAGGTTGATGCCGTAACCCATGACCAGCATGAGGATGAGCGTGCCGAACAGGGCCATGCCCAGCCGGATGGGGTCGCGCTTGAGCTCCATGGATTCGCGGATGGAGAAGCTGAGCAGCCGGGATGGGCTGAACCGGGGGTGGGGCACGCCCCTCTTCCCCGGTGTCTCGGCCGTGAAGACGCCCTCTCCGTTTCCAGCCCCGGAGGTCTCGGCCGCGGCCTCCTCCAGGTAGGCGATGAAGGCCTGCTCCAGGGTCCCGGCCCGGCGCTTCTCCTGCAGGGTGCGCGGGGCGTCCGTGTCCAGGATCTTGCCCGCGTGCATCAGGGCCACCCGGTCGCAGCGCGAGGCCTCGTTCATGAAGTGGGTGGAGATGAAGATGGTCACCCCGTCCTTGCGCGACAGGTCGATGATCAGCTCCCAGAATCGGTCGCGGGCCACGGGGTCCACGCCCGAGGTGGGTTCGTCCAGGATGAGCACGTCGGGCCGGTGGAGCACGGCCACGGCCAGTTGCAGCCGCTGCCGGATGCCCAGCGGCAGGTCGTCGGGGCGGTCGTCGCGGTAGCGCGCCAGGCCGAAACGCTCCTCCAGCCCGTCCACGCGCCGGACGGCCTTGTCCGGGGGCAGGTGGAAGAGCCTGGCGTGCAGCTCCAGGTTGCGGCGCACGGACAGCTCGCCGTACAGGGAGAAGGCCTGGGACATGTAGCCCACGCGCCGCCGGGTGGCCATGTTCCGGGCGTCCAGCTTGCGGCCCAGGAGCCGGGCCTCGCCCCTTGTCGGTTCGAGCAGGCCGGTGAGCATCTTCATGGTCGTGGACTTGCCGCACCCGTTAGAGCCGATGAAGCCGAAGATCTCGCCCCGGTCCACGGACAGGTTGACGTCGTCCACGGCGGTGAAGTTGCCGAAGCGCATGGTCAGGCCCGTGGCTTCGATGACCGTCTCGCCCTTGTCGAGCGCCGGTATCCGCAGTTCGTGGTGGCCGCGCTTGCGCTCCTCGGGCAGCAGGGCCAGGAACGCCCCTTCCAGGTCCTCGGCCCCGGTGCGTTCAAGCAGTTCCGCAGGGGGGCCCTCGGCCAGTTTCCTGCCGTCGTCCACGGCCACCAGCCAGTCGAACCGCCCGGCCTCCTCCATGTAGGCCGTGGCGATGAGCACGCTCATGGACGGCCGTCCGGCCCGGATGCGCTCGATGAGTTCCCAGAACTGCCGCCGGGAGAGGGGGTCCACGCCGGTGGTCGGTTCGTCCAGGATGAGCAGGTCCGGGTCGTGGACCAGGGCGCAGCACAGGCTGAGCTTCTGCTTCATGCCGCCCGAGAGCTTGCGCGCGGGCCGGTCCGCGAAGTCGCTCATGCCCGTGCTGTGCAGCAGGTCCCGGATGCGCCGGTCGCGCTCGGGCCGGGACTGGCCGAACAGGCGGCCGAAAAAGTCGATGTTTTCGCGCACGGACAGGGTCGGGTAGAGGTTCCTGCCCAGCCCCTGGGGCATGTACGCGATGCGCGGAAACAGGGCTTCGCGGTGGCGGCGGGAGCGCATGTCGCCGCCGAGCACAGTGACCGCGCCCTGCTGTATGCGGCGCGCCCCGGCCATGAGCCCGAGCCAGGTGGACTTGCCCACCCCGTCCGGGCCGATGAAACCGACCATCTTCCCGGCGGGCAGCTCCAGGGAGACGTTGTCGGCGGCCAGGGTCCGGCCGTAGCGGTGGGTCACGGACCTGAGCCGGACGACGGGGTCCGGCCGCTCCCCGACGCTCGGCGCGTGGCTCACTTCCTCTCCTCCGGGAGCTTCACGGCCAGCCTGTCGGGCCATTGGGCGTCGCGGTCGATGCGCACCCAGGCCACGCCGGGCAGGCCGGTCTTGACGTACCGGGCATAGCGCCGGAGCAGTTCCGGGTCGATGCGGGCCTTGATCCGGAACATGAGCTTCTGGCGCTCGTCGCTGGTCTCCACGGATTTGGGCGTGAACTGGGCCACGCTGGCCACGAAGGAGATTTTGGCCGGGATGACGTATTGGGGCGCGGCGTCCAGAACGACGCGGGCCTCGCCGCCCATGGCCGCACGCCCCGCCTGGACCTCGGGCAGGAAGAAGGTCATGTACACGTCGCTCAGGTCCACCAGGCTGACCACCTTGCCCCCGGCTGCGACCACCTCGCCGGACTCGACCACGCGGTACTGGACCCGGCCGGGTTTGGGCGCGCGGAGCACGCCGTCTTCGAGGACCTGTTCCAGGCGGTCGACCACGGCCTGGGCCGCATTGATGTTCGCCCCGGCCTGGGCCACCAGGGCCTTGGACGCCTGGGCCGCCGCCTGGGCCGCCTTGACCTGGGCCTGGGCCGCGCGCCAGGCCGCCTGGGCCGTGCGCAGGTCGCCCTGGCTGTTGTCCGCGTCCTGCTGGGAGACCACCCCGCTCTTGACCAGGGTCTGGATGCGCTTGTCGCTCTTGCGGGCCACGTCGAGGACGCTCTGCTGCCGGGCCAGGTCGGCCTGGGCCGTGGCCACCTCGGCCTGGCGCTGAAAGACCTGGGCTCTGGCCGTTTCCAAGGCGCTCCGGGCCCTGGCCAGGTCGGCCCGGGCCTCGGCCACCTGGGCCTTTTCCGTCTGCATGTCCATGCGCGCCACCACGTCGCCCGCCTGTACGTAGTCGCCCTCGTCCGCCAGGACCTCGGCCACCTTGCCGCCCCATTTGGCGGCCACGTCGATCTCCGTGGCCTCGATGCGCCCGTTGCCCTCGGCGAACCCGGCCTCGGTCACGTCCCGGTTGAGCCAGTACCAGGCCCCGGCGCCGCCCAAGACGATCAGAATGAGCATGCCCGTCAGCAACGGGCCGAACTTGCGTTTCATGGGACCACCTCGCAGTTGTCGCGTTGGACGTCCTCCGAGGGGCGTCCGTCCGTCCGGGTGATGTAGTCTTCGAAAATTTTCCAGTTGGTCCCGGCCTGGGAGGCCACGTCCACCTGGCACAGTCCCCGCCCGGCCAGTATGCCGAGGGTGGAGAACAGCCCGAGAAAGGCGATGAACAGCCGCTCGGCCGTCTCGTCGGCCCGGATGCGCCCGCCGTCCTGGCCCCGGCGGATGACCCCGGCCACCTCGTCCGCGAACCCGTCCAGGTGGCGGTTCAGGCGCTCGCCCAGGGAGGGCTCCTCCAGCCAGAGCAGGTCCGAATAGAAGAGCACCGGCACGGCCGGGTGCCGCTTGAACAGGCGCACATGGGAGAAGAAAAGCTCGCGCAGCAGGCCGACCGGCCCGGTCGCCTCGCGGAAGGCCCGATCCCGGCTCTCGGTGTACACGCCGAGGATGTGATCCACCACGGCGGCCAGGATTTCGGTCTTGCCCGCATAGTGCCGGTACAGGGCCGGGGGCGTGACCCCCACCTGGCTGGCGATGTTCTTGACCGTCAGGGCGGAGATCCCCTCGGAGACCACCAGTTCCAGGGCCGCTTCGGCTATCTGTCCTCTGCGGACGTCGCTGTCGAGACGTTTCCTCATGTTGTCAGTTAACGGTCATTCACTAAGGAAAGTCAAGATGAGATGAGCGGAGCTGGACGGGCGGGAACAGCCTCTCGGGCAGCCGGAACGGGAAGGCCGAAACGCGAGGCCACCTTGACGCGGGCTCCCCTTTGTTTCAGGCTTTATACTGAGGCCGACCCTGAAGAACACACGGAGCACGATCCCCATGGAAACCATATTGAACAAGCAGTGGCATCACCTCGAAGGCGCGGAGGCGGCCCGTCTCCTGGACACGGACCCGGCCGGGGGCCTCGACGAGTTCGAGGTGGACAGGCGGCGCAAGCGGTTCGGCGAAAACAGCATCTCCGGCAGGAAAGGCGCGTCCGCCCTGGCCCGGTTCCTGCTTCAGTTCCACCAGCCCCTGGTCTACATCCTCATCGCGGCCGGGGCGGTGACCGCCTTTCTCGGCGAGTGGATAGACTCGGGCGTCATCTTCGGCGTGGTCCTGGTCAACGCCCTGGTCGGGCATTTCCAGGAATCCAAGGCGGTCAGGGCTCTGAACTCCCTGTCCGCCAACCTGAGCGCCGAGGCCCGGGTCCTGCGCGCCGGAAAGGCGGTCCGGCTCCCCGCGCCCGAGGTGGTCCCCGGCGACGTGGTCCTGCTGCGTTCCGGCGACAAGGTTCCGGCGGACCTGCGCCTGCTCTCGGAAAAGGAGCTGCGCATCGACGAGTCCATGCTCACCGGCGAATCCCTGCCCGCGGCCAAGGACGGCTCCCCCCTGCCCCCGGACACGGTCCTGGCCGAGCGCCGGAACATGGCCTATGCGGGCACCCTGGTCAGCTCGGGCCAGGGTGCGGGCGTGGCCGTGGCCACGGGCAACCACACCGAGATCGGGCGCATCTCCGGGCTCATCGACTCGGCCGACGAGCTCCAGACCCCGTTGACCCGCAAGATCGCCCGGTTCAGCCGGGTGCTCCTGCTGGCCATCCTGGGACTGGCCGCGGCCTCCTTTGTCCTGGGCGTGCTCCGCGACGAGCCCGTGACCGCGATGTTCATGGCCGCCGTGGCCCTGGCCGTGGGCGCGATCCCCGAGGGGTTGCCCGCGGCCGTGACCATCATCCTGGCGCTGGGCGTGTCGCGCATGGCCGGGCGCAAGGCGATCATCCGCAAGCTCCCGGCCGTGGAGACCCTGGGCGGCACCACGGTCATCTGTTCGGACAAGACCGGGACCCTGACCGAGAACCAGATGACGGTCCAGGAGATCTACGCCGGGGGCAGGGCCTACGCGGTCTCGGGCCTGGGCTACGCGCCGCGGGGGGAGGTCACCCCGGCGGAGGGCGGGGACGGTCCCGGCGAGGCCCTCGCGGAGTGCCTGCGGGCCGGGTTGCTGTGTAACGATGCGGGCATCGGCGTCCGTGATGGCCGCCACCGGGTGGAGGGCGACCCGACCGAGGGCGCGCTGCTGGTCTCGGCCGGGAAGTACGGCCTGGACAGGGACCGGGAACGCGATGCCTTTCCGCGGTTGGACGAGTTGCCCTTCGAATCCGGGCGGCAGTACATGGCCACCCTGCACGACGCGCCCGGCAACGAGGGCCGCGTGGTCTATCTCAAGGGCGCGGTGGAGAAGGTCTTGGACTGCTGCAAGGAGACCTTGCTGCCCTCGGGCGAGGTCGGGGAGCTGGATGCCGGGGCCGTGATCCGGGCCCAGCGCGCCATGGCCGAAAAGGGGCTGCGCGTCCTGGCCTTCGCCCGCAGGGAGCTGCCCGGCGACGGGCGGCTTGAACGCTCGGCCGCGTGCGCGGGCATGGCCTTTCTCGGGCTCCAGGGCATGATCGATCCGCCGCGCGAAGAGGCCGAGGCGGCCATAGCCGCCTGCCTGCACGCCGGGATCAAGGTCAAGATGATCACCGGCGACCACGCCCTGACCGCCCAGGCCATCGGCCTGCGCCTCGGCCTGAGCGGCGGGGACTGCGACGGGAAGTGCCCGGTCATGACCGGGCACGAGATCGCCGAACTGGACGACGCGGAGCTGATCGAACGGGTGCCCGGCATCCCGGTCTTCGCCCGGGTTTCGCCCGAGCAGAAGCTCCGCCTGGTCATGGCCCTGCAAAAGAACGGCGAGGTCTGCGCCATGACCGGCGACGGGGTCAACGACGCCCCGGCCCTGAAGCAGGCGGACATCGGCGTAGCCATGGGCGAGGCCGGCACCGAAGTGGCCAAGGATGCTGCGGACATGGTCCTGACCGACGACAATTTCGCGACCATCGAGGCCGCCGTGGAGGAAGGGCGCGGCGTGTTCGCCAACCTTGTCAAGTTCATCGCCTGGACCCTGCCCACCAACGCGGGCGAGGGACTGGTCATCCTGACCGCCGTCCTGTTCGGCGCGGCCCTGCCCATCCTGCCGGTGCAGATATTGTGGATCAACATGACCACCGCCGGCTGCCTGGGCATCACGCTCGCCTTCGAGCCCATGGAGCCGGGCAGCATGGACCGCCCGCCCCGGCGGCCGGACAGCCCCCTCCTGGGCCGGCCCATCCTGCGCCGCATCGCCGTGGTCAGCCTGCTGCTGCTCGCCTGCGCCTTCGGCATGTTCCAATGGGAACTGGCGGCCGGGGCGTCCATGGAAGTGGCCCGGACCGTGGCGGTCAACGTCTTCGTGACCATCGAGGCCTTTTACCTGCTCAACGCCCGGTCGTTCACCCGCTCGCCCCTGGCCCTGGGGCTGGGCACCAACAAGTGGGTCCTGGGCGGCTGCGGCCTGATGTTCGTCCTCCAGCTCCTGTACACCTACGCCCCGGTCATGCACCAACTGTTCGCCAGCGCGCCCCTGGGCCTCGTGCAGTGGGCCAGGGTCCTCGGCTGCGGCCTGGCCGCCTACGCCATCGTGGAGTTCGACAAGAAGCGTGCGTCCCAGGACGGCTGACGGTATGCGGCCCCGCTTCGGAAGGTTGCCGATCAGAGAACGGTAACCATTGACAGATATACCCATGATTCAAATTATGAATCTATGGAAATAGTAACTATTGTAGCTTGTTACCAATCGCTGGTATATACACTATACTATACTGATTAAAAAATACGAAGCCCTCAACCGGCGGTTTCCGCCACCACAGGTTGTGGGTCGTTACATCTGATCGTGCAGTTGCCAGTGACGCCTCAGGCCCTCTTTTCCAGGCGGAGCGACATCCGAATCCTATACGGAACACAGGAGCACTCCCATGCTGCAACTGCTCGTTATCGACGAAAGCAAGAAGTTTCATACGGCCATCGGCCGGGCCACCGTGCTCTATGATCCCCAGAAGAACCGTTCGACCCCGCTTGCCGAGGATCGGGCCCTGGAGGCCTCCGCCCACGGCGCGGGGTCGGTTACCAAATCCCGCCGCAAGCGGGAAAAGGCATCGGAGTTGCGTGCCCGGCGGGCAGTCGGGCCTCTCCAGGGAGGACATGAACCCCCTGAGCCTGGGCGCTCTGCTCCACGACGTGGGGCAACTGCTTCTGCCCGAAGGCATCGCGAGCAGCCCCAAACTGAGCAAGGCCGGGTGGATTCTCGTCAAGCGGCACCCCCTGACCGGCGTGCAGTTGCTCTCCAAGCTGCCCGGTATCGACCCGACGGTCATGAAGATCGTCTATCAACATCACGAGCAGTGCCACGGCAGGGGATACCCCAAGGCCCTCAAGTGCGACACTATCTCCGACCTCAGCAAGATCGTGGCCATCGCGGACGTGTACGACCGGCTGGTCAACGCCCGGGACGTGAAGCGCGGGCTCGCCCCGCACAAGGCCCTCGCCCTGATGTTCGCCAAGAAGCGGAAGGAATTCCAGGGCGAATACCTGGAGACCTTCATCAAGATGCTCGGGGTGTACCCGCCCGGCACCGTGTGCCGGTTCAGCTCCGGCGACGTGGGCGTGGTGGTCTCGGTGGACCCGGCCAACCCCCTGTTGCCGGAAGTGGTCATTTACGACGCGAACATCCCCAAGCGCGACGCCATGATCTACCGGCTGGGCGAGGACATCGACCTGTCCATCACCGGCATTCTGAACCCGGGGGAATAGACCGCGAAGTCAAGGGATACCTCGATTCCCGGTCCGTGGTGCAGTATTTCCCCGAAGGCTGATTCCCCGCCCCGGCGTCGGGAAAACCGCACCAATGCGGTCTGCTATATCTATCCAACCCATTTATAACCTAAATATAATAGTCCGCGCGCACCCCGCTCCGGTATGCAATGAAACATATAGGCGGGATCCGTGCCTAAGCAGGGGTCCCTGGGGTTCCCCCGGCAACCAAACACGCATCTTGGAGGGCATATGTTCAAGAATCTCAATCTTGGCCTGAAGCTCGGATTAGGCTTCGGGTGCCTGATACTCATCGCCGCCGCGCTGGGCGGCATGGCCATTTACGACATGCTGGCCGTGGGGGAGGATTCGCGTCAACTTGCCGAGGAGTACGTCCCCGAGGTGGCCATTGCCAACCAGTTGGAGCGGGTCGCCCTGCTGACCATGTATGCCTTCCGGGGCTATTCCCTGAGCGAGTCCGAGGCATATTGGACCGAGGGCCGCAAACGGCTGGACGAGGTCGGGGAAACTCTGCGCAAGGCCAAGGCCCATGCCGAGCAATACCCCCGCCTGATTAAGCTGAAACAGGACGCCGAGGCCGCCCAACAGGGCGTCTCCGTGTATGACGGACTGGCGGGCGAGACCAGGAAGCTGATTACCGACATCGCCGGGAACAGACAGACCATGGATGCGGCGGCGGCTGCCTTCATGAAGAACTGCATGGATTTCCTGAGCTCGCAGGACCAGGCCCTGGAGCGGGAGATCGCGTCCGGCGCGACCATGGGTGAGCTCACCGAGCGGCACAACAAGATCTCTATGGCCCACGAGCTCATCGACCTGTGCAACGCCATCCGTATCGGCAACTTCAAGTCCCAGGCCGCCAGGGATCCCGAGATCATGAAGACGACCCTGGAGAGCTTCCCGCTCATGCGCGCCAAGTACGAGGCCCTCAAGGCCGTCACCCGGCGGGCCGAAAACCTCCGTCAACTGCAGGCGATCCTGGACTCCGGCGAAAAATACGGCACGGCCATGCGCGCATTCGCGAGCAATTTCCAGTCGCTGAGCGAACTGAACCAGCGCCGGAACGCGGCCGGTCAGGCCGTGCTCGATGCGGCCCGGAACACGGCCACGGCGGGCGTGGAGGCCACCCAGGACCGGGCCAACGCCGCCGTGACGTCCATGGACACCGCGTCCATGGTCATGGCCATCGGGCTGGGCGCCGCCTTCCTCATCGGGGTCATCCTGGCCTGGGCGCTGACGCGCATGATCACCCGGCCGATCCTGCAGGGGGTGGACTTCGCCAAGCGCATGAGCGAAGGCGATTTCACCAGCACCTTGGCCATCGACCAGCATGACGAGATCGGCATCCTGGCCCAGGCCCTGAACAACATGGTCTCCCGGCTCCAGGTCGTGGTGGCCGACGTGGACTCCGCCACTCACAACGTGGCCGGGGGCAGCGCCGAGCTGTCCGCCTCGTCCCAGTCCCTGTCCCAGGGGGCCACGGAGCAGGCCGCGTCCATCGAAGAGGTCTCCTCCTCCATGGAGCAGATGGCCTCGAACATCAGCCAGAACGCCGAGAACGCCCGCGAGACGGAGGCTCTGGCCTCCAAGGCGGCCTCGGACGCCCGCGAGACCGGCGGGGCCGTGGGCCAGACCGTGGAGGCCATGAAGGAGATTGCGGAAAAGATCTCCATCATCGAGGAGATCGCCCGGCAGACCAACCTGCTGGCCCTGAACGCCGCCATCGAGGCCGCCAGGGCGGGGGAGCACGGCAAGGGATTCGCCGTGGTCGCCGCCGAGGTCCGCAAGCTGGCCGAACGTTCGGGCACGGCCGCGGCCGAGATCAGCGACCTCTCCTCGTCCAGCGTGGAGGTGGCCGAAAAGGCGGGCACCATGCTCGGCCAGTTGGTCCCGGACATTGAGCGGACCGCCTCCCTGGTCCAGGAGATCACCGCGGCCAGCAACGAGCAGAACGCGGGCGCGACCCAGATCAACCAGGCCATCAGCCAGCTCGACACGGTCATCCAGCAGAACGCCTCGGCCTCCGAGGAGATGGCCTCCACCAGCGAGGAACTGGCCGGGCAGAGCCAGCAGCTCCAGGAGACCATGTCGTTCTTCAACGTGGGCACCTCCGCCCGGGGCAGCCGCGCGAAGGTACAGGTGCGCAAGACCCCGGCGGCCGCCCTGCCCGCGGCCAGGCCGGCCCCCGCGTCCGGCGGGCTCGAGGGAGGTATGAATCTGGACATGGACGACGACGGCGCGGCCGATTTCGAGCGGTTCTAGCCCGGCATCGCCATCCCGACGGAAAAGGGCCGTCCCTCCTCGCAGGAGGGGCGGCCCTTGTCGTCGGTTCGGCACCCGCGTCTATTGGTGGATCACGTCGGCTTCCTCAAGAAGCGCGGGAGGGATATTGATGCCCATCTTTCCGGCCGCTGCCGGGTAGATGTGGAAGGAGAGCTTTTTCTGGAATTCCACGGGAGTGTCGCCGGGCTTGGCCCCGTTCAGGATGCGGATGGCCATGGCCCCGGTCTGGCGGCCGTGCAGGTAATAGTCGAAGCCGAGCGCGGCGATGGCCCCGCGCGTCACGGAGTCCACGTCGGCCACGAAGACCGGCGTCTTGCTCCGCTGCCCCACCTTGACGACCACCTCCATGGCCGAGACCACGGTGTTGTCCGTGGGAATATAGATGGCGTCCACGTTGCCCACCAGGCTGGACGCGGCCTGCTGCACGTCGGCGGAACTGCTCACCGTGACGGGCACGACCTCGATGCCCCGCTCCTTGGCCGCAACCGTGATCCGCTTCAGGTTGGATACGGAATTCATCTCGCCCGCGTTGTACAGGAAGCCGAGCTTCTTCATGTCCGGCAGGAACTTGAGCAGCATCTCAACGTGCTTGTCCATGGGCATCTGGTTGGACACGCCGGTCACGTCGCCGCCCGGATGCTCGTAGTTGGTCACCAGACCGGCGAGCAGCGGGTCGGTGATGGCCGTGAAGAGCATGGGCGTGCCCTTGAGGGACTCGCTCTTGTCGTACTGCTTGACCAGGGCCTGGGCGTTGGGCGTGGCGATGGCCACGATCATGTCCGGTTTATCGGCCGCCACCTGGGTGGCGATCTGGTAGGCCATGCTCATGTTGCCCTGGGAATTGTAGATCTTGTATTCCGCGTCGATCCCGCCGTCCTTGAGTTCATCCTGGAACCCCTTGAGAACGGCGTCCAGGGCCGGGTGCTCGACGAACTGGCTGATGTCGATGAGAACCTTGCCCGCGTGGGCGAGCGTCGCCGCGCCCAGAACGAGCAGCATGGCGAAAAGACAGAGACAACGTTTCATGGAACCCCCTCGAAAGGAACAGAAGCTGGGACAATCCCGTAAAATCCGCTAACGTGTCGATTTTTCTATAGCAACATTAAAGGACTTGCAAGTTGCGGCCTAAGGGTGCAACATCCGGCCCCTGCCACCCTTACCTACATTCCGGATTTTGTAAAATGACCCGACCCACCGTGACCCTTTTCATCCAGTGCCTGGTGGATTCCCTGTCGCCCGAGACCGGGGATGCCATGGTCCGTGTGCTGGAACGGCTCGGCGTGCGCATGCACTACCCGCCGGACCAGACCTGCTGCGGCCAGCCCGCCTTCAATTCCGGGTATCGCAGGGAAGCGGCCAAGGCCGCCCGACGGTTCCTCGACATTTTTGAAAACAGCGAGGCCATCGTCTGCCCGTCCGGCTCCTGCGTGCACATGGTCCGCCATCACTACCTCGATCTCTTCCGCGACGAGCCCGCCCAACTGGCCCGGGCGCGCATGGTCGCGGACAAGACCTTCGAGTTCACCGAATACCTGGTCGACGTCCTGGGCGTGACCGACCCCGGCGCGCAGCTCGGCTGCCGCTTCGACGGGGCCGTGACCTACCACGACTCCTGCCACCTGTCGCGCGGCCTGGGCATCCGCCGGCAACCCCGCCTGCTCCTGGAGAACACCCCCGGCCTGACCCTCATCGAGATGGACGAGTCCGACCGCTGCTGCGGCTTCGGCGGGACCTTCGCGGTCAAGTATCCGGAAATCTCCACGGCCATGGTCGACGACAAGGTCAAGACCATCCTGGACACCGGGGCCGAAGCCGTGGTCGGCTGCGACGTGAGCTGCCTGATGAACATCCAGGGCCGACTCTCCCGCCTGGGCTCGAACGTGCGCGCCCTGCACATCGCCGAAATCCTGGCCGGGGAGGGGAAATAGCATGAACCAACCGAGCGACAAGACCTACGCCGAGCTGGCCCACGACGCCATCGGCAACGAGGAACTGCACGCGGCTATCCGCATGATCCAGGACCGCATCGGCAAGTCCGCCCAGGCCCTGTGGCGGGACGAGATCACCCCGGAACACCGCCGCCTGGCCAAGGAGGCGCGTCTGCGCACCCTGGACAACCTCGACGAGGTCCTGGCCGCGCTGGCCGAAAAGATCCGCGCCCGCGGCGGGCACGTCCATTTCGCGGCCACGGCCGAGGAAGCGCGTCACTACTGCCTGGAAGTGGCCCGCAAGCACGACGTCAGGCGCGTGGTCAAGGGCAAGTCCATGACCTCGGCCGAGATCGGCGTGGACCCCCTGTTCGAGAGCGAAGGCATCGAGGTGGTCGAGACCGACCTCGGCGAGTACATCATCCAACTGGCCGGGGACACGCCCTCGCACATCATCGCCCCGTGCATCCACATGAACAAGCGCCAGATCGGCAAGCTTTTCCAGGAAAAGCTCGGCATCCCCTACTCCGAGGACCCGCCCACCCTGACCAGGGCCGCCCGCAAGGCCCTGCGCGAAAAGCTTCTGACCGCGGACATGGGCCTGAGCGGCTGAACATCGCCTGCGCCGAGACCGGCCACGTCTGCCTGGTGTCCAACGAGGGCAATATCCGCATGTCCACGACCATGCCCAAGGTGCATATCGCCCTCATGGGCATGGAGCGGGTCACCGCCACCCTGGCCGAGCACGACATGCTCCTGCGCCTGCTGACCAGAGGCGCCGCGGCCCAGAAGGTCTCCACCTACGTCTCCTTTCTGGGCGGCCCCCGCCAGCCCGGCGAGACCGACGGGCCCGAGGAATTCCACCTGGTCGTCATCGACAACGGGCGCATGAAGATGCTCGCCGACCCCCGGTTCCGCGAGGTCCTGTCCTGCATCCGCTGCGGCGGCTGCCTGAACATCTGTCCGGTCTACGGCCGCATCGGCGGCCACGCCTACAACGGCCCCTACCCCGGTCCCATCGGCGCGGTGGTCATGCCCCTGTTCCAGGGCGTCAACCAGCACGCCGACCTCTGCCGGGGCGAGTCTCTGTGCGGCGCGTGTAAGGACATCTGCCCGGTCAACAACGACCTGCCGCGCATGCTCTCCGAACTCAGGCACATGCTCGCCTACGGCGACGAGACCTGGGAGGTTGAACCCGTGGACAGGAGCGAGGCGCGGGCCTTCAAGGCCTGGAGCGCGGCCATGTCCAGCCGCATCGCCTACAACCTGCTGGTCAAGGCCGGACGTCTCGCTCAGGCCCCGTTCGTCAAGGACGGCGCGCTCTCCAAAGGCGTCGGCCCGCTGGCCAAATGGACCGCCACCCGCGACTTCCCGCCCGTCGCCAAAAAGACCTTCGCCGAACGGTGGAAGACCGACCACGCCAAGCGCCTCAACGAGACCGATCATGACTAACGAAGAATACTTCCTCAAACGCATCCGCAAGGCCCTTGGCCGCAAAAGCGCGCCCGCCGCCGAAACCCTCTTCACCAGCCGCCCCCAAGGCGAACTCGAAGGGCTGCTCTCGCGCGCCGACCGCAGCCGCGACGAGCGGCTCGAGCTCCTCGGCCTGCTCCAGCAATCCGCCGCGCCCCTGAACCTCAACGTCCACGTGGCCGAGGACGTCCAGGAGGCCGGGCGCCGCATCGCCGATCTGGCCCGTGCCTCGGACACCGAATGGGGCGGCGACAAGCACGTCCTCATGCACGACGACCCGCTGCTCCACAGTCTCGACCTGCCCGGACTCCTGGCCGACGACCCCATCGCCGTGGACGTGGCCCGCTTCCACCCCGGCGAGGACGAACCAGCGGGCAAGCAGCGTCTCCGCGCCATCGCCGAACAGGCCTACATCGGCCTGACCGGCGTGGACTGGTGCGCCGCGGACTGCGCGGCCATCGCCCTGCTGTCCGGCCCCGGCCACGGCCGCGCCGTGTCCCTGGTCCCGTCCATCCATATCGCTGTCCTGCCCCTGAACCGCCTCGTGGCCGATCTGCCCGAAGGCTACGCCCTGCTCGAAAACTACGGCGACCTGCCCGCCTCCTTTACCTTCATCTCCGGTCCGTCCAAGACCGCCGACATCGAAGCCCAGCTCGTCCACGGCGCACACGGCCCCAGAGAGATGCACCTGGTCGTCATTACGGGGTAAGGGCTGCCTCCGGCGGCCTTCCCGGGGGGCTCCTTCGGAGAGACCAGGACGCTGTCCTGGACCTGCCAGGGAGCAAAGCCCCCTGGACCCCCATGTTCGCTTCGCTCAGGGGCGTGCGGCAGCGGAAGACCGCGACGAGAACGCCTTCCGTCGTGCCGGTTGGCGATTTCGGGCGGGGAAAACGGTGGGGGGGGGGCGTGCCGCTTCCCGCAACGAATTGCGCCGTTTTCCCCGTCCGAAATCGCGAGTTTTGTTTTTTTGGGGAATGAAATAGCTTGCTAAAAAATCCCTCTCCCCGTTCCCCAATGCCGCAAACCCCATTCTTTGAGTTCCGCCTGTCCCGCCTGCGGCGTTGGCAACCGTCCCGACCAAGCTACTCCCTCCTCCACGCGCAGCAATCCTCCACCCCGCACCCACTCACCCCTGCCGAAAGCACACAAAAAGTTTGGGAGGGTCCAGGGAACCTTTTTCAAAAGGTTTCCTGGCGGGGTCCGGGGCAGCGCCCCGGCCGCCGGAGGCAGGCCGCCGGGGCGGTCCATGAATGGTATTTGCCTAATAAATGGATTAAAGGCTAAGCTGGGTGAACGGGCTCCGTTGCAACGTACAGGGGGATGCATGGACCTGATCATCATTGCTTCCATAGGCATACAGCTTGCGGCCGCCGGGCTGGCGCTGTTTTTGATCCCGGAGACGGGCCGCCGCTGGTCGTGGATACTGATCGCGGCGGGGTTGATCGGCATGGTCCATCGGCGGGTGCACACCCTGTACATGTTCTGGGAGGGCAGGGCACAGCCCGACCCGGCCTTCGAGCTCATCGGCCTGCTGGTTTCGGTCATCATCCTGCTCGGGGTCCTGCAGATCCGGCCGATCTTCCGACAGCTCAAGGCGGCCAACGAGAAGCTGGCCCGGAGCGAAGAGCGGTTCCGGACCGTGGCGGACTTCACCTACGACTGGGAGTACTGGCGCGGCCCTGAGGGTGAATTCCTGTACATGTCGCCGTCGTGCGAGCGGATTACGGGGTATCCCCCGTCCGCGTTCATGAAGGACCCGGACCTGATGTTCAGGATGGTGCATCCCGAAGACCGGCCCATGGTCAAGACGCACCTGTTCAACGAGCACCGGACGCTGGAGACGGATACCCTGGATTTCCGGATCATCCGGCCCGACGGCACGCAACACTGGCTGTCCCACCGCTGCGTGCCGGTGACCAACGAGGAGGGCACCTTTCTGGGCGCACGGGCCAGCAACCGGATCATCGACCAGCGGGTAGAGGCCGAGAACCGGCTGCGCGAGAGCCGCCGGCTGTACCGCGACCTGGTGGAGCAATCGCATTTCATCGTCCTGGAGGTGGATACCGAGGGCAAGGTCTTTTTCATCAACCGCTGGGGGCTGGACTTCTACGGGTTCCGCGAAGGGGAGCTGACCGGCCGCGACGCGGTGGGGCTGCTCCTGCCCGCCACCGACGATCAGGGCCGCGACCTGCGCGCCCATTTTCGGGACCTGCTCGAACGCAATCCGGGCCACACCTTCACCGAGGTGGAGGTCATGCGCCGCAACGAGACCCGCGCCACCCTGTCGCTCGGCACCTCGGTCATCGTGGACGAGCTGGGCCACGCCACGGGCATCCTCTGCATAGGGATCGACATCACTGCACGCAAGGCAGCGGAAAAACTGAAAGAAGACGTGGAACGCATCGTCCGCCACGACCTCAAATCGCCGCTCATGGGCATCATCGGCCTGCCCCGCATCATGCAGGAGGACGAGAACCTCTCGGACCGGCAAAAGGAGATGCTCCAGGTGGTCGAAGAGGCGGGCATGCAGATGATGGACCTGATCAACCAGTCCCTGACCCTGTACAAGCTCGAATCCGGGACCTACGAACACCAGCCCCAGTCCGTGGACTGGCTCGCCATCATCATGCGTGCCGTGCGCGATACCTCCATGCACCGCGAACCCGCCTGCTCGGTGGAAACCACCCTGGACGGCCAAAAGGTAAAAAAGGGCATGCAGCTCGTCATACAGGGGGACGGCACCCTGCTTTACGGCATGGCCGCCAACCTGCTCAAGAACGCGGTCGAGGCCTCGGGCGGTCAGCCCGTGCGCGTGGACGTGACCAGCGGCGACCCCTGCGTACTCGAAATCCGCAACCACCTGCCCGTGCCCGAAGAGGTCCGCCATTCCTTCTTCGACAAGTACTCCACCCACGGCAAGCACAACGGTACCGGCCTGGGCACCTACTCCGCCCGCCTCGCCGCCGAAGCGCACGGCGGCAACATAGCCATGGACACCTCGCCGGAAACCGGCACCGTTGTCCGCGTCACCCTGCCCCGAGGCGAAACCGCCATCTGATCGGGAGGCCTCCGGCCGTCAGGGGGGCTCACTTCCTCTCTACGGACGGCCCCGCAGGATCTCGCGCAGGGTCAGCAAGCCCTGCTTCAACTGGTCCAGGGACTCGGTCCCGGTGAGCGAGACGCGGGCGGCGTTGGGCGCGGGGCTTTGCCCGACCACGAATTTTTCGGCGCCGAAGACGTTGACGCCGTGCCTTGCGGCGGCCTGTTCCAGGGCGTAGCCGGTCCAGGGCTCGGGAAGTTCGAGCCAGAGGAAAAAGCCGGTCCCTTTGCCGCGGAAGCGCAGTCCCTCGAGAATGTCGCAGGCGAGCATGTATCGGCGGGCGGCCTCGGCCCGTTTGGCGGCCACGACGCGGTCGGCGGTGCCGTCCGTGATCCACATGGCGGTCAGTTCCACGTTCAGGGGCGGGGCCATCCAGATGGTGTTGAGCACGGCCTGCGCCAGGGGTTTGAGCATGTGTTGCGGGGCGACGGTGAAGGCCACGCGCAGGCCTGCGGCCAGGGACTTGGACATGCCCGCGATGTACACGGAGCGGTGCGGCACACGGTTGCCCACCGGGGCGATGCGGCCGGGGTCGGTCAGGTCGTAGGCGTCGTCCTCGATGAGGATGAAGTCGTGCTTGTCGGCCAGTCGGGCGATCTCGTTCCTCCTGGCTTCGGGCAGGGAGGCGGTGGTCGGGTTGTGCACGCCGGGCATGAGGTAGAGGGCCTTGATGTCGTCGCGGCGGCAGGCCGCGTCCAGGCTGGCCGGGATCATGCCGTATTCGTCCATGGCGATGGACACGAGCCGCAGGCCGAGCATGGCGGCCAGGGTCTTGAGGCCGGGATAGGTCAGCCCGTCCACGGCCACCCGGTCGCCGGGCTGTAGCAGGCCGCCGAGGGCGCAGGTCAGGGCATGCTGGGACCCGGCGCAGACGATGATGTCCTCCGCGCTGGCGGGGACGCCGTACCGCTCGGCCCAGAGCGCGCCCGCCTTGCGGTGTTCGGCCTGGCCGCGGGGATCGGAATAGCGCAGCAGCGCGGACGGGTCCTTGCGCCGGGCAATGCGCCGGAAGCCTTCCGATATCTCCGGGTCCAGGTGGTCGAGCGGCGCGATGAGCCCGAGTTCGAGCATTCCGGGCGCACACGGCTCGAAGGAGACCATGGACGAGTTCGTCACCGCGTCCGAGGTGACGAAGGTGCCGCGCCCCACGGTGGCGGAGATCAATCCGCGCTTCTCGGCCTCGCGATAGCCGCGCGTCACCGTGGACACGTTCAGCCGGAGCACGTCGGCCAGATCGCGGTGCGTGGGCAACCGTTCGCCGGGCGCGAGCGTCCCGGCCGTGATATCCCGTTCGATGGCGTCCGCCAATGCCAGGTACAAGGGACCTTCATCCCTGCCCAGTGCGGGTGCGTATATTGTCATGCAGACAATATATTCATTGACTACACACAAAGTCAACCGTAGTCGTCTAAGGACGAAAAATCGCAGCAGGACCGCCCGAAAACGTGGCGGTCCGGGGAGTTAGCGCCATGAACATGGAAACATACGCCGCCTTCGTCCTCTTCGTCATCGTCATGACCGGCACGCCCGGCGCGGGCAACCTGACCATGATGGGCATCGGCCAGACAACGGGCTTCAAGTCCGCCATCCCCTTTTTGATCGGGGCCACCGTGGGCGCGGTCAGCCTGGACACCACCGTGGCGCTCGGCCTGGGAAAGATCATCCAGACCTCACCCAACCTCGCGATGATAATGAAAGTTTGCGGAACGTGTTACATTCTGTACCTCGGTTGGAAACTCCTGACCATGCGCTTGGGGAGCCACACGGTGAATCGCCGGTTCACCTTCTGGGAAGGGGTCATCCTGCACCCGCTCAACCCCAAGAGCTGGGCCATGGCCCTGGTCGGGTTCACGCAGTTCGCGGACCCGTCCCTGCCGCTGCCGGGGCAGGTCGCGGTCTTTGTCCTGACCTTCATGGTCTTCCAGGTGTCCTTCCACTCGGCCTGGGGCCTGGCCGGAGCCGCCATCCTGCGCACCCTCAAGTCCGGGGCCGTGCTCACCGGGGTCAACTGCGCGCTCGTGGCGGTCATGGTCGGGGCGACCATGTATGCTCTGTTCGTCTAGCCCTTGGGCCTGATCATCTCCTCGGGAACCACCACCCGGTCGAACTCCTCGGCCGTGACGAAGCCCAGCTCCAGGGCCGCTTCGCGCAGACTCTGCCCGGTCTTATGGGCATGCAGGGCGATCTTGGCCGACTTGTCGTAGCCGATGACCGGGGTCAGGGCCGTGACCAGCATGAGCGAATGCGCCACGTGGGCGGCAATGCGTCCCCGGTCGGGCTCAAGCCCCTTGAGCAGATGTTCCGTGAAACTGTTCATGCCGTCGCCGAGCAGGCGCACGGAGTGGAGCACGTTGCGCACGATCAGCGGCTTGTACACGTTCATCTCCAGCACTCCGCCCGTGCCGCCCAGGGTCACGGCCAGGTCGTTGGCCACGGCCTGAAGCGAGACCATGGTCAGGGCCTCGCACTGGGTCGGGTTGACCTTGCCGGGCATGATCGACGAGCCCGGCTCGTTGGCCGGGATGATCAGTTCGCCCAGCCCGGCGCGCGGCCCGCAGGACAGCAGCCGGATGTCCGAGGCGATCTTGTTCAGGGAACCCGCCAGGGTCTTGAGCGCCGCCGAGACGTGTACCAGCGCGTCGTGGCTGCCCTGCGCCGCGAACCGGTTCCGGGCAGGGACGAACGGCAGCCCGCTCAGTTCCGCGATATGCCCGATGGCCGCCTCGGCGAATCCGGGCCAACTGTTCACCCCGGTGCCCACCGCGGTGCCGCCCAAGGTCAGCTCGAACACGGTTTCGAGCGCCGCCCGGATGCGCCGCTCGTCGTCCTCCAGCATCGAGGCGTAGCCGGAAAACTCCTGCCCCAGGGTCAGGGGCGTGGCGTCCTGCATGTGCGTCCGCCCGATCTTGACGATCTCCGCCCACGCACCGGCCTTGGCCGAAAGCTCCTGGCGCATGGCGGTTAACGATGGCAGGAGCCGGTCAATAATTTCATTTGCAACAGCCATATACATGACTGTCGGAAAGTTATCGTTGGTTGACTGACTCATGTTGACGTGGTCGTTGGGGTGGACCGGCTCCTTGGAGCCCATGGGCCTGCCCGCCAGTTGCGAGCAGCGGTTGGCGACGACCTCGTTCACGTTCATGTTGAACTGCGTGCCGCTGCCCGAGATCCATACCGGCAACGGGAACATGTCCGCGTGCTGCCCGTCCAGGATCTCGTCGCAGGCCGCCACGATCAGGTCGCGCCGCTCCGCATCCAGCTTCCCGGCCCCGCCGTTGGCCAGGGCGCATCCCTTCTTCAGGATCGCGTACGCCCGGATCATCTCCCTGGGCATCAGCTCGCCGTCTATGGTGAACAGCGTCAACGCCCGCTGCGTCTGCGCACCCCACAACGCCTCTTCCGGCACCCGGACCTCGCCCAGGCTGTCCGTCTCGATTCGAAACATGCGACCTCCAATGTCTGCTTCCCGCCACAATAGCCCATACGGGAGGCCTGCTCAACACATGGATTGGATTTTGTCGGTGTCTCCGGCGAGGGGGCTCCCCGAAGGCTGCCGGAGGCATCCCCTACGCCGTCTCTCCGTCGCTTTCCTTGCCGCCGTACAGCGCATAGTACCCGCTCGGGACCACGACCAGGGTGAACAGGGTCGAGGCGACCAGCCCGAAGATCAGGGCCCAGGCCAGGCCGGAGAAGATGGGGTCCAGGGTGATGGGCCAGGCGCCCAGCGCGGTGGTCAGCGCGGTGAGCACGATGGGGCGCATGCGCACGGCGCCGGACTGGACGATGGCCTGTTTGAGGGGCACGCCGTCCTCGACCTCGGACTGGATGAATTCGATGAGCACGAGCGAGTTGCGGATGACGATGCCGCCGAGCGCGATCATGCCGATCATGGAGGTGGCGGTGAAGAAGACCGGGTCGCCGAACCCGCCGACCGTGTCGCCCGCCACCAGGTTGAGCAGCCAGAATCCCGGCAGGATGCCGAGCAGGGTCAACGGGATGGCGGACATGATCAGCGTGGGCATGACGAACGAGCCGGTCTGCCCGACCAGCAGGATGAAGATGCCGACCAGGGCGGCCGCGAAGGCAATGCCCAGGTCGCGGAACACGTCCAGGGTGATCTTCCATTCGCCCTCGCCCGCCCACTCGGTGGTCAGGCCGGGTTGGGCGGGATCTTTCTTGAGCATGGACTGGAGGTCGATAACCGCTTCGCCGGGCGGGATGCTCGCGGTCTCCGCGTAGACGTAGGCCACGCGCCTGAGGTTCTTGTGATAGATGGGCTGTTCGGCCGGAACTTCACGGAAGGAGCCGAGTTCGGCCAGGGGGACCATGGCCCCGGACGCGGTCTTCATGCGCAGTTCGCCCAGGGTGTCGGGGCCGGTGCGCAGGCCGACGGGCAGAACCATGCGCACGGGCAGGGGCTGGCGTTCGTTGGGCAGGTGCACGTTGGCCGGGATGGACCCGGACAGGGCCATGCGCAGGGTATCGACCACATCGGCGGTGGTCACGCCGTGCAGGGCGGCCTTTTCCTTGTCCAGGACGAAGTCGTACATGGTCCGGTCGGTCTCGGACGAGTCGTCCAGGTCCACCAGGCCGGGCAGGGTGGACATGACCGATTCCACGTGGCGCGCGCCCTGGATGAGGGAACGGTAGTCCATGCCGGGCCTGCCGTAGATCTCGGCGGTCAGGGTGGCGATGACCGGCGGGCCGGGCGGGGTCTCGACGAGCTTCATGCGCACGCCGTTGCGGTCGGCGATGGCCTGGAGGTCGTTGCGCAGCCGCAGGCCGATGGCGTGGGACTGCATGGAGCGCTCGGACTTGTCCTTCAGGTTGACGCGGATGTCCGCGAGGTTGGGCTGTTCGCGCCAGTAGTAGTGGCGGACCATGCCGTTGAAGTCCATGGGCGAGGGGGTGCCCGCGTAGGTCACGAAGTCGGTCACCTCGGGCACGGTGCGCAGGTACGCCTCGAAGTCGCGCACGGCGCGGTCGGTCCGCTCCAGGGTGGTCCCTTCGGGCATGTCCACGAGGATCTGGAATTCGTTCTTGTTGTCGAAGGGCAGCATCTTGAGCGGCACCATGCGCATGAGCACCAGCCCGGCGCACAGGCCGAGCCCGGCCAGGATGACGAAGAGCAGCAGCCAGCGGTTGCGCGCCCTGTTCAGGAACGGGGTGATGATCGCGCCGTACCAGCGTTGGAGCCGGGTGCCGGTTTTGCCGCCGGAGGTGCCGTCCTTGGGCGCGGGTTTCCTGAACTTGTGATTGCGCAGCAGCAAGTAGGCCATCCACGGCACCACGGTCAGGGCGGCCACGGTGGAGAAGGACACGGTCAGGGGGACGTTGGCGGCCATGGGGGCCATGTACGGGCCCATCATGCCGGTGATGAAGAAGAGCGGGGCAAAGGAGACGATGATCGCCAGAGTGGACAGGATGACCGGAGGCAGGACCTCCTTCACGGCGGCCAGGGTGGCTTCGAGCGGGTCGCGCAGCCCCATGCGGATGTGCCGCTGGATGTTGTCCACGTTGGTGATGGGATCGTCCACCACCAGGCCCAGGGAAAGGATGAGGGCGAACAGGGTGACCCGGTTGATGGTGTAGCCCAGAAGGTAGTTGACGAACAGGGCCAGCGAGAAGCTCATGGGCACGGCCAGGGCGACCACCAGGGCCTCGCGCCAGCCCAGGGTGAAGGCGAGGAGCGCGATGACCGTGATGATGGCGAAGAGCAGGGAGGAAAGCAGGTCGTTGACCTTGGCGTGGGCGGTCTGGCCATAGTCGCGGGTCACGGTCAGGGTGACACCCTCGGGCAGGACGTCGCGTTCGAGTTCATGGGCGCGCTTGATGACCGCGTCGGCCACGCCCACGGCGTTGACGCCCTTTTTCTTGGACAAGCCGATGGTCACGGCGGGCCGGGAGACGTTCTCGGGCTCCTTGCCGTGCTCGGTCATGTACAGGTCGGAGAATCCGATGCGTGAATAGCTGGTCGGTTCGGCCGGGCCGTCGATGATGTCGGCCACGTCGCGCAGGTAGACGGGCTTGTTGTTGAACACGCCGACCACCAGGGAGGCGGCGTCGTCGGCGGACAGCAGGAAGGACTCGCTGACCACCGGGGTGTCCTTGTCGTCGGCCATGAAATGCCCGGCGGCCAGGGAACTGTCCGCGCCCTTGAGGGCTTTTGCGATCTCCTGGGGCGAGACGTGGAACCCGGCCATGCGGTCCGGGTGCAGCTCCACGCGCACCTCGCGGGAGCGGCCCGAGTACAGGCGCACCCTGGAAATATCCTCGACCTCGGCCAACCGGTGGAACAGCTCCTCGGCCATGCGCCGCAGGTCGAAATCGGTGTACCGGCCCTCAAACCCGTGGTCCGCGTGCAGGGTCAGGGTGACGATGGGTACGTCGTCGATCTCCACCGGCTTGACCACCCAGCCCGAGACCACGGACGGCACCATGTCCTGGTTCTTCATGATCGTGTTGTACAGCTTGATGAGCGAGTCCTCGCGGTTCTCGCCTACATAGAAGCGCACGGTCACGGCGGTGTGGTCCTTGCTGGACGTGGAGTAGACGTACTCCACCCCGTCGATCTGCCAGAGCAGCCGCTCAAGCGGCGTGGTCACGAGCTTTTCCACCTCTTCGGCGGACGCGCCCGGCACTTGGACCATGACGTCGGCCATGGGCACCACGATCTGCGGCTCCTCCTCGCGCGGTGTGACCATGATGGCGGCCACGCCGACCAGAAGTGAGGCCAGGGCCAGGATGATGGACATCTGCGAGGTCAGGAAATAGCGGACAAAGGACGGCAGCAGTCCCTGGACTCTGGACTTGTCGGGCTCCATCAACGGCCTCCCTCCGGGCTCAACCCCACGGTCTCGCCGCCGGACAGGCCGGACAGGATCTCGACCTTGCCGTTCACGGTCCGGCCGGTACGCACGTAGACCGGCTGCCACGTGCCGTCGCCCTTGACCATGACGGTCTCAAGCTGGCCCACGTGGCGGACGGCCTCCCTGGGCACCAGCACGGTCTCACGCTCGCCCAGGGGGATCAGCAACCGGCCGAACATGCCCGGATACAGGCCGGGCCGGTCGGGCAGCCGGACCTTGACCAGGAAGGAGCGGGTCACGGGATCGGCCAGGGGCTCGATCTCCTGGACCACGCCGGTCAGGGGCGTCTTGTCGCTCAGGGCGGTGATGACCACGGACAGGGAGTCGCCGAGCCTGATGCGCCCGATGAGCGCCTCGCGGACCATGGCCTCCAGGTGCATGGCCCCGCTCGTGTGCAGGATCAGCAGCGCCTTGTTGGGAAAGGCCAGGTCGCCCGGCTCCACCAGCCGCTTGGCCACCTCGCCCGCCTCTTGGGCCGTGATGGTCGTGTAGCCCATGTCGATGTCGGCTTCCTGGACCAGTTTGCCCGCCTCGCGGGCCTGGGCCTCCGCCCCGGAAACGCCCTGCTCGGCCCGGCTCAGCGCGGCCTTGGCCTGCAGGTAGGCGGACTCGGCCTTTTCCACTTCCTCGGCGGTGACCACCTTCTGTTCGAACAGGGTGCTCATACGCCGGTAGGTGGATTCGGACTTGTTGTAGGCGGCCTTGGCCGAATCCAGTGCGTCGCGCGCCTGGGCAACCTGGCTGCGGGCCGAGGCCAGGGCCTGGCGGGAGCGTTCCAGGCGGGTGTTGGAGGCGCGGCTGTCCAGGACCACCAGCTTGTCGCCCTTGGCCACGCGGTCGCCGGGCCGGACGAGCACTTCCAGCACGCGGCCCGTGACCTGGGCCTCCACCCGGATGTCGGTCTTGGCCTGGACCGTGCCCACGGCGTCGAACAGGCGCGGCAGGACCGTGCGTTCGGCCACGGCCGAGGATTCGGGCTCGTACCCCGGCCCCCTTTTCACCGCTGCCGGAGGCTCCTGCCCGCAACCGGCCAGCACGGCCGAGAACAAGACAATTGACAATATGTTCAGGATTATTTTTCGCATAACCAAACTCCTACCACACAATCCCCCGCCCCCGCCACGGTGAAGATGTCTTTGCGGGTGCCTCCGACGGCCGATGGAAGGGGAGAGGGGGACCCTTTGAGAAAAGGGTCCCCCTCTCCCCTTCCACCGGCCCCCCCATCTCCTCTCCCTTCCTAAACTTTTTGGCGTCGCTTCGCGGGGAGGGAGCGCGGGAGATTGCCCTTTGAACTAAAAAGAAGCATGCCCTCCCGCCCCCGCACGTCCCTGCCGAAGGCACACAAAAAGTTTCGGAGAGTCCGGAGAACCCTTTTCAGCGGCAGCTCTTAGCGAGTCTTCGAGCTTTAGAGATGGCGACAGCAGCGATAAGGGTTCTTTGGCGGGTCCAGGGCAGCGCCCTGGCCGTCGGAGACGCCCGCCCGGCGAGGGCCTCTCCCGAAAATCGGGCGCAAAAAAAGTGCGCTGGCCGGATTACCCGGCGGTCCCTGGCTCTGCTTGCCTCGGGGGTCCATGCGCACACTATGCTTTTTGGGGGCGCGACTCGATTCGCTGATATATGGTCTGCTGTGGTTTAACGGGTGGAATCCTCCGTTCGGGTTGTCGTCATATATGTCATGGGCCGATCCCTTTCGGGCCTTTCCCTTATGGCCATCTTTGGCACTATAGAAGTAAGCACTCCGGCGGATTTGTCCAGAGGCCGCCCAGCGAAATCGGCAACGGAAGCGGGTACCGTGGGGCGGTTCCCGCCAGGAAACCGGGGCACCGCATCGTGCCTTCTTGTCTTGCGGCCGCCAAGTGGTATGGTCAGCGGGATCCAAGGACCACATACAGGAGATATTTTGTCATGATCACCATCGATGCCCGGAAATGTACCCAGGATGGGCTCTGCGTCCTGGCCTGTCCCGTGAATATCATCAAGATGGACGGTGGCTTCCCCGAGGAGGTCGACGGGGCCGCCGACCGCTGCATCCGCTGTGGACACTGCGTGGCCGTATGCCCCACGGGCGCCCTGGACAACGCGCTTACGCCCGCCGGGGAGTACCTGCCGGTGCCCGACAAGCGGCCCGACGCCGAGGCCATGGAGAACCTGCTCGTTTCGCGGCGCTCGGCGCGATCCTTCCGCAAGAAGCCGGTCGAGCGGGAGCAGTTGGAACGGCTGCTGGAAACGGCCCGGTGCGCGCCCACGGCGTCCAACGCCCAAAAGCTGTCCTGGACCATGATCCAGGATCCGCAACGGCTCGACCGCGTTCGGGAGCTGTCTCTCGAATGGATGGGCACCAACCCGGCGCGCTCGCACTACATGGAGGCCGCCCGGCAGGGGCGGGACGTGATCCTGCGCGACGCCACCGCTCTGGCCGTAGTGCACGGGCCCGCGCGCTCTTTCTGGACCGCCATCGACTCCACCCTCGCCCTGACCTACATGGAGTTGTTGGCCGCGACCATGGGGCTCGGCACCTGCTGGGCCGGGCTGGTCACATACGCGAGCACGGTCGTTCCGGAACTGCTCCCGGTGCTCGGCGTGCCCGAAGGCAGCAAGGTGGGCGGCGCGATCATGCTCGGGCACCCCCGGCTGAAGCACCGTCTGATCCCGCCCCGGGACGCGGCGCGGGTCACCTGGCTGTAAGAGGAAGAATGGCGTGGCCCTCCTGCGGGAGGGTCACTTCACTTGCTTGACCACGGCTCCGGCCTCGCGGTCCGGGGTCAGCTCGAAGATGCGGTCGGCCGACCCGGCGAAGAGGTCGAGCGGGTGGTGGCTGATGACCAGGAGCTGGAGTTCCAGCCGGGTGGCGATCTCCTGGATCAGCTTCATGAACTTGGGGATCAGGCCGGGCTTGAGCCAGCAGTCCTGCTCGTCGAGCACCAGGAACGGCCGGTGAGAGACCTCGGGCAGTTGGGACAGGGCGATGAGCCGCAGGCCCACGGACAGGATGTTGCAGACCGAGCCGCCCTGGCCGGACATGATGTCCTCGATCTCGTCTTCGCGCCCCTGGTTGCGGATCAGGAAATGGATCTGGAGGCGGTTGTTCTTGACCTCGCGTTCGGTGACCACCACCCGGTCCTGGCCCAGAATCTCGCGGATGGCGTGGGTCAGGTTGGCCTCCACCTCGTCGAGGATGCGGCCGAACAGGGCGGTGGACAGCTCCTCCAGCGTGTCGCGCGCCTTGGGGGCGAGGTCCAGGAACTCGCGCATCTCGGCGAGCTTGCGGCGCACGCGGCCGTGCTCGGCGTGCCACTGCTCGCCCAGGGCGGACAGCCGGTGCAGACGTCCCTCGGCCTCCCGGCGGGCTCGGCGCAGTTCGCTGAGGTCCGTGGACACGGGCACCTAGTCGTCCTCCACCGCGTTTTCCACCTGGGCGAGGTCGGCCTGCACCTCTTGGATGTGTTCGCGGTACTTGGCGACAACCTCTTCGTTTTGCTTGCGTTTCTCTTCAAGCAGCTGTTGCAGTTCCTTGAGGTCGCTGGTCCCGTACTCGGCCTCGGCCTGTTGCTTCAGGGTCTCCAACTGGTGGGAGAGTTGGGCCACGGCCTCTTCGGTGCGCACCTTGCGGTCGCGCAACTGCTCATACTGGCGGCGCAGGGTGTTAAGTTCCTGTTCCACCTGGGAATCCCTGGTTGTCCCTGTTTGGTTGGGGTTGCTATTCACCGTTGACGACCTCCTCGTAGAGTTCCCAGATGAGCTTGCCTTCCGGGGTTTCGGTGCTCAGGTTTTCGGTCAGAAACTGCTTCAGGCCCGTGCCCTCGTGGGTACGTTGCCAGGCCAGCCGTTCCAGCCCCTTGATGAAATTCGATTCGCCCTCGGCCTCCTGCTCCTCGGGGGGCAGGTCTTGGTCCGGGAAGACCTGGTCGAAGGGCAGGTACGGGACCACCCATGGTTCCAGCTCCGTGCAGCCGGGCGTCCAGACGGCGGCTGCGGGTTCGCGGACCATGGACCGCCGGGTGAAGGTCAGGCGGGTAATGTTGCCGGGGTTGGCCCAGGTGGTCCCGCCCTTGGTCACCGTGGGCTGGGGCCGGTGGATGTGGCCGTTGACGACCCAGTCGATGCCCGGCAGTTCCTTGATGGAGTAGGCCTTGTCGATGAACTCCGGGAAGCGGATGTTGTGATGGGTCAGCCAGACCACGGTGTCCGGGTCGCCCTCTTCGTGCTCGTAGGCCTTGGGCAGGGGCGCGCCGTCCGGGCTGGCCCCGACCAGGACCGCGCCGTCCGGGGTGTCCAGGACGAACTGCGGGCCGAGTTCCTTCATCAGCCGGACCGCGCCCGCGGTTTCGAGCACGGCCAGGGACACGTCGTCCGTGAAGCGCGACTGGTACTTGTCGTGGTTGCCCACCAGCACAAACACGGTTTGATCGCCGGTGCGGCCGCCGAACAGGCGGATGAGTTCCACGAGCATGCGGTTGGAGTTGTCGCGCGGCCAGTGGAAGAGGTCGCCGAGCAGGACGAGGGCCATGCCGAGTTCGTCGGCCCGGGCAAGGCAGGCGGCGAGCTTGGCCATGATCTGGTCCAGATACCCCTCCAGCCGCTGGCCCGGCGGATGGTCGGCCAGGTGCGGGTCGGCCACCAGGAACAGGCCGTTCGCCTTGATATGCTCAAGTGTCATGTCCGCACCCGTGGTCCAGGAAGGAGTCGGTGGTCAGGTCGCCGCCGCAGACCGGGCAGCAGCCGACGGCCCGGATGCGCTCGTCCATGGCGACCACAACGGACCGCAAGTCCGTCTCCAGGCCGTCCAGCTCGGCCCGGCGCGCAGAAATTTTATTCGTTAATCCGGCCAGTTCAGTGACCGTGCCGCCCAGGCCGACCAGGGGGACGGGCACGGGCGGTTCCGCAATCTTCCCCAAGGCCGCTTCCAGGCGGGTCAGCCGCTTGTTGCGGGTGCGCAGGACGTACAGTTCGTCCACCATCCCGGCCAGCCGCGCGGTGTCCTCCCGGTCCGGGGGGGTGGTCAGCCCGGCCAGGGCCGTCTGATGGATCGAGGCCCGGTGCAGGGTCGCCCCGGTCAGGGCCAGGTCGCGCAGGAGATGGCGCAGGGGGCCGGTGTCCGCCGCTTCGGGCGGGGTGTCGAGCCCGGCCAGAGCGCCGGCGGTGCGGGTCGCCCGGTCGCGCTGGGCCGAGACCGTGCCCATGGACGCGATGTACTGCTTGAGCCGGTCCACGTCCTGGACCGACGGGGGAGGTTGGATCGCCTCCAGGACCGCGCTCGCGGCCCGCTCGCGATCGAGGGCGGCGATCAGGGTGCGATGCTCCGCCAATCCCGCTTCCAGGGCCGGGATGGCCTGTTCCAATGCGGTGGCGGCGCGCTCCAGGTTCTCGGCCTCGTCCATGCGCAGAGTGATGTCCGGCAGCGGGACGAGGCGGTCCAGGTCCGAGCCGATGCGGCCGGCCTGCTCGTCCAGGCCGCGCTCCTCGCGCTTGGCGTCGCGTACGCGTATCTTGAGGGCGTTCTGCATGGCCAGCAGGTGGGCGGACTCGGTGGACGCGGCGAAAAATTCGGCCATGACCGAATCGGGCTGGTTGAGCAGGAAGACCGGATCGCGCTGGTTGCCCAGGTGCACGTCCACGGAGTCCTTGCGCGTTTCAAGCTCCACCTGGTCCAGGCGCAGGATCTTGGCCACGTCCTCGGGCACCCTGCCCTGGAGCTTGTGGTACTCCTCGGGCTCCTCGGCGCCCGGTGCCCAGACTTCGTATTTGGCCCACCGTTTGGTGCGCACCCAGGCCACGCGGGTGCCGTCGTCCACCTCCACCTCCACGCGCGCCTCCTTGGCCCCGTGGCGGATGTACAGGGCCGGGTTCGGGCTGCGCGCCGGGTTGGTGGCCAGGCAACGCAGGGCCTCGACCACGGCGGACTTGCCGGTGTTGTTGGAGCCGGTCAGGATGGTCACGCCAGGGCCGAGCGCAAGCTCGGTGTGCTCGTGCGCCATGAAGTTATCGATAATGATTTTAGTAATCATATATTAAAGATATACCTGCTTACCTCTGAATTTCGATACGATTCCCGGCACCGCCTTCGGCGCATATTTCCGCCCTTCCTCCGGCGAGGCCGCGCGCTGGCCCCGAAGCAGTTCTTACGAAGCGAGACCGGACTTGTCCCGGCCCGCCTCATCCGGAAGGTAGCCGTGTTCCCGGAGAATGGAAAGGGCGGTCTCGGCGGCGAACACGGCCATGCGGTAGCAGTCGCGGCGCAGGTTGTCCCGGCGGTAGCGCGCCTTGTCGTCCGGGTCGGTGAAATCGCACTGGATCAGTTCGAAGCAGTTGATGGACCCGTATTGGCCGTCGAAGCGGTCCAGCAGTTCCTGGACCAGGGCGTAACACGCCTCGTGGTCCTCCCCGGCCTTGCTCCGCCCGGCGTACAGGCCGATGCCCATGACCGCGCCGGACACGGCCCCGCACTGGCCGCAGGTCCGCGACAGGCCGCTGCAAAAGCCCGTGGCCGCGCGGACCGCGTCCCGGCTCTCGCGCCCGCCCGCCTCGGCAATGACCTGGACCACGGACTCGGCGCACAGAAATTTATTATCCCCGAACAGCTCCAGCAGCCGGTCCTTCACGAAATCGCTCGCCATCTATGTCTCCTCTTCTTCGTCCCCTTTGGGGTTGCAGGCCAGAAACGGACAGAACTCCAGGGCCTGCCCGCTCAGGCGGGTCTTCTTTCCCGTCCCCTCGTGCAGAATCAGCGGCGGCTCCACGCGAAGGCCGTGCCCGGCCGCCTTGACCGTCTCCATGAGCACCATGCGGGCCTCCTGGTCCGTCTTGCCGTGGACCATGCGCAGACGCTTGGGGGTCAGCCCGGCCTCGGCGAGGTCGGTCATGATCTCGGGCAGCCGCTCTGGCAGGTGCACGAAGGCGAACCGGCCCCGCGTCTTGAGGGCCACGGCCGCGCACCGGGCAAAGGCGGCAAAGGTCCCGGTCCCCTCGAAGCGGGCGTTTCTCCGGTCCGCTTCCGCGCTCGCCCGGCCCTTGCCGAGTTTGCGGTAGGGGGGGTTGGCGACCACGAAATCGACCACCCCATCGGGCCGCCAGTCGGCCACGTCGCCCTGTCTTATCGTCAACTTATCGGTAAGATGCAAATTGACCGCGTTTTCCTCGGCAGCCGCCACGGCATGGGGATTCAGTTCGATTCCGGTCAGGCGGAGCCCAGGCTGACGAAGGAGCAGGGCCAGGCCGATCACGCCGCAGCCGCAGCCCAGGTCCACGCCCCTCTGGCCCCTGGTCACGTTGGCGAAGGAGGCCAGGAGCAGGGAGTCCAGGGAGAAGCGGTAGCCGCTCTCGGGCTGGACCAGGCCGCGCGGGAAATAGGCGCGTCGGTCGAGGATCGTCCTGGTGTCCACGCCGTTCATTTGGTGCCCGACAGTTTGCGTCGCACCCTGGAGCGGAACATGTCCACGAACAGGCGGGCCTCCTTCAACCCCAGGGCCAGAGACAGCAACATATAGACCGCGACCCAGGCCGGGATGAGCAGCACCCACCACGGCCGCCAGCCTGCGCTGATATACGCGCCCCCGCCTATGAGCGCGGACAGCAGCAGCATGCGCAGGGCGGCCCACGCGGGCAGGGGTGACGAGCCGCGCTTGCGGCTCAGCAGCACGTACAGCAGGCAGAAATTGAGCAGGGAGGACGCGCTCACGGCCAGGGCCAGTCCCACGTGGGCCAGGGACTGCATGAGCAACAGGCCCAGGCCGATGTTGGCCACCAGGCAGAGGACCGCGATCTTGACCGGGGTGCGGGTGTCCTCCAGGGCATAAAACCCGGCCACCAGCGGGCGCGACAGGGCGATGAACGGCAACCCCACGGAATAGGCCACCAGGGCGTTGGCCGTGGCCGTGACCGCCTCGGGCGTGAACGCGCCGCGTTCGAAGAGCAGGCCGATGACCGGTCCGGCCAGGCCGATGAGCCCGGCCGCGGCGGGCAGGCTGATGAACAGGGTCAAGCCGAGCGACGCGGACAGGGCCTCGTCGTACTCCGCCATCTCGCCCTTGGCCGCCAGCCGGGACAGGGACGGCAGGGCCGCCGTGCTGATGGCGATGCCGAACACGCCCAGCGGGAACTGGACCAGCCGGTCCGCGTAATAGAGATAGGACACGGAGCCCACCGGCAGGAACGAGGCCAGCAGGGTGCCGAGCAGGATGTTCAACTGGTACACGGCCGCGCCGAAGACCGTGGGCAGCATGAGCATGCCCATCCGCGCCACGCCTTTGTTGTGCCAGGACCACGGTCCGCGCCAGGAAAACCCGGTACGCGCCAGAAACGGCTGTTGCAGCAGCCACTGGGCCGCACCGCCGACGAGTACGCCGTAGGCCATGCAGTAGGCCACGTTGTAGCCCATGAAATAACCGAACAGGGCCGCCCCGATGAGCGAGACGTTCAGGGCCACCGGGGCCAGGGCCGGGGCCAGGAAGTGGTTGCGCGAGTTGAGGATGCCCATGCACAGGGCCACCCCGCAGATGAGCACCACGTAGGGGAAGCAGATGCGCACCAAATCCACGGTGACCGCGAACTGCTCGTGGTTGTCCAAAAATCCCGGCGCGATGGCCATGGTCAGCGGGCGGGCCAGCAACTCCACAACCACGGTGATGCCGATGAGCACCACGGCCAGCCAGGCCGCGGCCGACCGAGCCATGGCCTGGGCCGCCTCCTCCCCCTCCTCCTCCATGATCCGGGAGTAGATGGGGATGAAGGCCATGGTCAGCGACCCCTCGCCGAACAGCCGCCGGAGCAGGTTCGGGATGCGGAAGGCCACGAAGAAGGCGTCCGCGAACAGCCCCGCGCCCAGGGCAAAGGCCACGATGATGTCCCTGACGAACCCCAGGAGGCGCGAGACCAGGGTGGCCCCAGCCACCACCGCCGCGTTTCGGGCTATGCGCCTGCCGTGATCGCTCACTGGATCAACCGTCCGGATTCGTTTCGCCGTTGTTCGATTTTCTGCACAGGATAAGCTCTAGAAAAATTTTAGAAAATGATCTTTCCATCCGGAATGACTGCCTGTTTTATCCATCTGTTCCTTCGCGACCGACCGGCTGAGGAGCCGCCGGTCCCGGCGCTGCAACCGTCGCCCGGCACCGCCGTCCACCCGGTCCGGGACCCGGCCCGACCGCTGCGCTTGAAGCGCAACCTCCTTTCGCGGGCCGTTGCGGTTCGAAATTCATCGTCTGCGTTGGCACTGGGGGCAGAAGGTGGAGGTCCGGCCCGCCACGGTCACGGCGCGCAACGTCCCGCCGCACCGCTTGCACGGCTGACCCTTCCGTCCGTACACGTTGAAGCTGTTCTGGAACGCCCCGGCGTCGCCGTGCGCGTTCACATAGTCGGAGATGGAGCTGCCGTTTTCGGCAATGGCCTGTTCGAGCACGGCCCGCAATTCGGTGAACAGCTTCACCGCCCGCTCGCGGCCCACCCGGCTGCCCCGTGTCTCGGGATTGATGCCCGCCCGGAACAGGGATTCGTCCGCGTAGATGTTGCCCACGCCCGCCACCACCGACTGGTTCAGCAACAGGGCCTTGATGGCGCAGTTGCGCCCGGTGACCCGCTCGGCCAGCAGCTCGGGCGCGGTCTCCAGCGGCTCGGGCCCGGCCTTGCACAGGAAATCCCAGCAGTCCAACTCGCCCGGCCCGAAACAGCGCACGTAGCCGAACTTGCGCATGTCCGCAAAGGACAACAAGGAACCGTCGTCCAGGTGGAACAGGATGCGGTCGTGTTTCTCCGCCGCGCGCCGGGGCCCGTGGACCACGCGCCCGGTCATCTTCAGGTGGAAGGCCAGGGTCGAGCCGTTGTCCAGCTCCACGAGCAGGACCTTGGCCCGCCGCCGGACGCGCGTGACCGTACGGCCCAGCACCTTGGGCACCAGGGTCTCCTCGGACTCGCTCAACCGCGTCAGGCCCGGCACCTCCACCGACTCGATGGTCCGGCCCGTTACCGACGCGTTCAGCCCGCGCGCAATCACTTCCACTTCAGGCAGTTCCGGCATGGTTTGGTGAGTACCCGAAATCCGTGCGGGTGAAAAGCGGCTCGCCCCGCTCCGGGCATCGGAAGTTTCAAAGGGGAAATCGCCCGGCCCGATGACAGGCCGGGCCGAAAATCCGGTCCAGGCCTACTCTTCCACCAGGGTGAAGCGCCAGGCGCAGGCCCATTCGTCGGGGTGCGGGTCCGGCGGGCAGCCCACGCACTCGCAGCGCAGCCGGGAATCGATCTCGCGCGCAAACCCGGCATATTCGGTGGTGCCACCGGATTTGCATGGATAATCCGCAAGGCCGCGCCGTTTGCGAGCGGTCTGCACCCGGCAGTCGGTCATGCGGAAAACGATGGAGTCCTCCGTCTCCTCGACGAACTCCCACTCATTGAGATGCCCGTACATGCGCGCGGCCAGCCCGGCCTTGAGCGCGGTGATCCCGCCGTTTTCCGGCAGCTTGAGCAGGGCCTTGACCCGGCGGGCCTCCAGCGGCGCGAACCGGGCCCAGCAAGTGTCGTTGACCCGCTTGGCCGCGTCCATGCCCGCCATGCGCTCCACGGCCTGGAACCAGACCCCGTCCGCAGCCAGCCAGCCCGTGCGCAACGCCTGGGCCGCATCGTCCAGGACCGCCGGGGCCACGCCGGCCAGCAGCCCGCCCGGCTCCCTGCCAAGGGCCCGCTCCAGCTTGCCGCGCAGGATCGACTCCAGACGGTCCCCGGCCTCGCCTTCGGCGGTAAGGGCCGCGTCCAGCCCGAGCTGGTGCACACTCTCGGCCAGCCACAACCCGTAGTGCGCCGCCAACTGCCGGATCACCCCGGCCAACTCCGCCGCCTTGTCCGCGCTCGAATCGCTCACGTCTGCCTCCCGGTTTCGGTCAGCACTACACGGGAATCAGGGCCCGAGGCAAGGGCGAGGGAGGGCTGGCGGGGAGACCCCTCGCCCATCCCCTACAGGGCAATCCCCACGGCTCGGCACGGCGAGGCTTCGCCGTCGGCTATCTTCAGGGGCAGGCAGCAGAACAGGAAGCTTTCGTCGGGCAGCTCGCCGAGGCGGGTGAGGTTTTCGACGATCACCAGGCCGTGGTCGAAGAGGATGCGGTGGGCGGGCAGGTCATGGGAATCCACGGGATCGGGCGACGGGGTGTCGAGGCCGACGCCCTTGAGCCCGAGCCCGGCCAGGAAGCGGGCTGCGGTCGGGGTCAGGGCGGGGAAATCCCGGTAGTAGCGGTCGCTGTCCCAGTATCGGTCCCAGCCGGTGCGCAGCAAGGCGAAGTCCAGGCTGTCGATGTCGGCCAGGGCGGCGAGGTCGGGCTGGTCGATGACCGGGGCCGAAAGCGCGGTCAGGTCGAGGACCGCGCCCCAGCCGGTGAAGTTGTCCGGGCCGAGTCCGTCCAGTCCGGGCGCTTCGAGGAACAGGTGTGCGGCCGCGTCCACGTGCGTCCCGGCATGGGTGGGCAGGGCAAGGGCGGTCTGGGCGAACCCGTGCTTTTTGATGAAATGGGTGCGGCGGACAACGGGCGCTTCGTCGCCCGGATAGACTGGCATGCCGGTGCGGATGGTATGGCTGAGATCGATGGTCTGCATGGCTTCCCTCCGTCAGATATTGTACATGCTCAGGTTCGGCCGTTTGACGAGTTGCAGATCGGGTTGGATGTGCTCTCGTATTACGTCTCGTATTTCATCCATATTTTTGGCCTTGAGGAACCGGGATTGCAGAGAGTGGCCGAACAGGAAATTGGCCGCGAAATAGATGGTGAACAGCCGGTAGCGCTTGAGCGCGCGCACCGGGTCGAAGTGGCGGTCCAGGGCGTCGGCCAGCCGCAGGGCGTAGTCGCGGAAGCAGGTCTCGGCCGGGGTGTGGCCCGCGGTCCACTCGGCGAACAGCCAGGGGCGGGCTATGGCCATGCGGCCCACCGAGACCCCGGCGCAACCCGTGGTTTCGAGCATGTCGAGGCAGTCGGCCGGGGTGACCACGTCGCCGTTGCCGAAGACCGAGATGGAGACCGCGTCCGCCACGGCCTTGATGTGTTCGCGGACCGGCGGCCGGGTGCGTTTGTCCGGGGCCATGCGCGGGTGGAAGACCAGGCAGTCCGCACCCGCGTCTTCGAACCGGCGGGCGAGGGCCACGGCGGGTTCGATGTCCGGGGTCCAGCCGGTGCGGAACTTGATGAACAGGGGGATGGAGATGGCCTTGCGCACGGCCTCGACCACGCGCACGGCCTGGTTCGGGTCCTTGAGCAGGGCCGCGCCCGCGTTCTTCTTGACGATGCCGGAGACCGAGCAGCCCATGTTGATGTCGAAGCCGAAGAAGCCGCAGTCCTGGACGCGCCGGGCGGCCGGGACCATCTGCTCCGGGGTGGCGCCCGCCACCTGACAGACCAGGCGGGGCAACTCCGCCTCGCGCCAGCGGAAGACCGGCGAGACCAGCGGGCTCTCGGTGGGCACGCTCTTGGCCCCGCACATCTCGGTGAACATCAGCCCGCACCCGCCGTAGCCGTCGAGCACTTCGCGGAAGGCCACGTTGCCCAGCCCGGCCAGGGGCGCGAGCCAGAGGCGGTTGGCCACGGTCTTGGAGCCGATGGCCAGCGGTCGGTCGAGGCGTCCGGCCAGGTTCTGTTTGCGGTTGTCGTCGAGCAGTTGCATACCGGCCGAATCTGCCCGGATTTGAAACCCTGTCAAGTTGCTTTTTTATACCTCCTGGCTGTTTTTCCCTGACATTCTTCAACGAAACCGGGAGTTGCGAAAAACCGGTGGTACGGTTTGCGCACCCGGCCCGGAGGTCTTGCACGCGGCCCGGTGGTGGAGGCGAACGGTTCGCCCGCCCGCTCCCGGACACCCGCCCTGCGGACGCAGCTCGGATACCCGGCCTGTCACAACCGCAACGGACAAGGAGAAACCGATGTCCACGACTGTCAGCAATGCCTTTGTCTCCCAGTATGTCGAGATGGTCCATCAGGCCTATCAGGCCCAGGGCTCCAAGATGCGCCAGACCGTCCGCCTGCAGACCGAGGTGGAGGGCTCCAAGTGCATCTTCCAGAAGGTCGGCAAGGGCGCGGCCGGGAAGAAGACCCGCCACGGCAACGTGCCGCTCATGAACCTCAACCATTCAAACGTGTCCTGCACCCTGTCCGACTGGTACGCCGCCGAGTACATCGACAAGCTCGACGAGCTCAAGGACAAGAGCGACGAGAAGCAGGTGGCCGCCAATGCGGGCGCCTGGGCGCTGGGCCGCAAGATCGACGAACTGATCATCACCAAGCTCGACGGGGCCACCAACGTGGTCGCCGAGGCGGCCACCGGCCTGACCAAGGACAAGATCCTCCAGGCCTTCGGCACTCTGAACGCCAACGACGTGCCCGACGACGGCCACCGCTTCGCCGTGGTCGGCCCGCATCAGTGGAACGAACTGCTGAACATCCAGGAGTTCAAGTCCAGCGACTACGCGGGCGAGCAGTACGCCTGGCTCAAGGGCACCGAGTCCCGCACCTGGCTGGGCATCACCTGGATGTTCCACACCGGCCTGCCGCTGGACGAGGCGGGCATGCGCAAGTGCTACATCTACCACCGCAACGCCGCGGGCCTGGCCGAGGGCCAGAAGGTCCAGGCGTTCGTTGACTGGGTGCCGGAAAAGGCCGCCCACATGGTGGACCACATGCTCTCGGCCGGGGCCTGCCTCATCGATCCGGACGGCGTGGTCCAGATTCAGTGCGACGACGACGCGGCCATCGCCTAGGACCGCAACCGACCACAACCAACCGCAAAAGGAGAAACACACCATGGCATACACCAGCGAAGACATGCGGCTCATGGGCGGCGTTCCCGGCCAGCAGCTGTTCATCTACCGCACCGAGGACGACGCGGCCACCGTATCCGGGCCGGGCTACTTCGACCAGGCGGCCGAGGACTACAATCTGGAGACCGGCGACATCGTCATCGCCTGCACCGGCGCCAACTACGCCGCCGCCATCGACCTGATGGTCGCGGCCAACACGGACGGCGCGGTCACCGTGATCACCGCCTAACGGACAAACAGAGGAGATTGACGTTGGGGGCACTTCCCCCTCTATGGGCCTCCTTCGGGAGGCCCTTTTTACAAGAAAACAGCCTAGAAAGGACAATCGATATGAACGACCTGTTGAAAAGCGATGCATTTACCCGTACAAGAGTGGACAGGTTCACCGGCGAACCCCGTCGGCAGTGGCTCGAATACGCGGACGGCGTGATGGAGCCGGTCCGCAAGGAGGGCAGCCTGGCCAAGAAGTTCCACGGCAACAAACGGTCCCTGGACTGGTGGACCGTGGAAAAGCCGCTCGACTGGGACCCCGCCGAGGAGGGGAGAAAGGTCTCCCTGAATCACGACTACGGCCGACCGGAAGGGGCCGCGAGCAAACAGGCGAACGCGCCGACGGACCGGCCCGCGTTCGCCGGGCCCCAGCCTACAGCACTGCCCCGCACCCTGCTCGCCATGGGAGGGCAGGCGGTAAAAGAGGACGGGGCTGCCCTGGCGGAGCAAAGACCAACCGGTTCCAATGCGGATAGGAACCAAGAGACTGAGCAGGATGCGGGCACGGTGCAACGCAGTTCGGCACAGGATGCGGCGAAGTTGAAAGCGGAAGAGAAATTCAGGGAACCAGCGTCGCCGACGATCCGTATGCTCCGAGGGGTGACGAAATGGTTGCATGAGCATGGCCTGGAGGAACGAGATGATAGGCCTCGAGGTGGAACTTCCGGTCTTCGCGGATAGGGATGTATGATCAAGGTCAGGATAAACGCAAGCAAGAGCAAAGGGATGATCTACCTGATTGCGATCATTCCCTTTATTTTCAATGACTTCAGCAACGTTTACGGTTCATCTTACAGTCAGTGGGTATTGATTGACTACGCCTGCCGATTGGTCGTGCTGGGGTTTGTCGCCGCGATGGTCCGCCGGAGGAACCTTAAGCCGGCGGACCTCTTTCTTTCCTTCAGGGATAAAGGGGCATTGGTGTATTGGACGCTGCTCTTGGCGGCCATGAGCTTTGGCTATCATTTGGCGAGCGGGCCATGGCTTGCGCCGCTGGATGGAGTGTGGGCGGTATCGTCAGTAGCCTACGATCGGGGATCGGCGCTGTTCGCCCTGGATATGACCCTGGGCCTGGGGCTGGTGGTCGTGAGCGAGGAGATCGTCTTCCGGGGGTTGGCCCTGTCCGCCCTGAAGCCCTTCACCCGCAATCCGGTCATCATACTCCTGGTCTCGTCCCTGATCTTCGCCCTGGTCCATTGGTCCACGGGGCTGGGGAACATTCTCGACTGCTTCGCCTACGGCCTGCTGTTTATGGCCGTGACCTTGCGGACGGGGAGCATCGTGCCCGCCACGGTCATCCACTATTGCCTGGATTTCTACCTGCTCGCTCGGGCCTGACCCGGCTTCGGAATCCCGCAGGCCCGGTCTAGAACACCAGTTTCATCCCTGAGCCCACCTCCAGGACAGGGCACTTGGCGGCCAGGCTGATCTTGGCGGCCAGGTCCGTGCAGTGGCAGCACCACAGCCCTTCCAGGTCGAGCGCGGCCAGGTAGTCCGCCGTGGGGCCGAGCCGCTCGGGCCGGGCCTTTTGCAGGTGGAATCCGCCCAGCACCGCCCGGACGTTGTCCACGCCCGTGACCCGCCTGGCCTGCTCCACGGTGTTGCAGATGCCCGCGTGGGCGCAGCCCGCTATGACCACCAGCCCCGTGTCCGTGACGTACGCGAGCGCCGTGTCGTCCGGGATGTCGTCGGGCACGAACGCGCCGTCCTCCAGCCGCTCGCCCAGGGGCGCGGGCTTCTCGAAATCCGTTACCCGCTCGATCTCGCCCAGGGCGAACAGGGAGTCGGTCAGCCGGACGGGCTCGGCCGTGAGTTGCAAATCGAAATAGCTGGCCAGTTTGTCTTCGGCCACCAAGGAGCCGAACTCGGGGATGCCCCGGTGCCGTTTGGTGCCCAGCGCCTTGGGGTGGGCCAGCAGCCCCGCCCGGGTGCGGTCCCCGCACGGGGTCATGTCGTAGTGCCGCAGCAGCATGCCCAGCCCCCAGGTGTGGTCCGAGTGGCCGTGGGACAGGGCGATCCAGTCCAGGTGGTCCATGTCCGCGCCCAGGCACCGGGCGTTGGCCAGGAACGCGTCCGAATAGCCGGCGTCGAACAGCACACGCTTGCCGTCCGCTTCGATGAGCATGGACAGCCCGGCCTCGGCCAGGAGCCGGGTGCCCACCAGGGCGTTGTTGTCTATCAGAAAGGTCAGTTCCATCAGGTGCCTCCGTGGTTTCGGTCTACTGGCAGGACATGGGAAAAGAGTCTATGCTCAATCCATGCGCCGCCGCAACTCCCTTTTCCCCAACGCGTTTCTTCTCGTCCTGGTCTTCGCCTGGACCTGCCTCCTATCCGCCCAAGCCGGGGCAAACGGCCTGGACGCCCGCTTCCTGCGGGCCCTGGACGGCGACTCCTTGCGCGTTGATCACGCGGGTGAGGTCCTGGAGGTCCGGCTCATCGGCGTGGATGCCCCGGAGTACAGGCAGGAATACAGCCGCAAGGCCAGGGATTTCTCCCGGCGCTTCTGCCGGGGCAAGACCCTGCGTCTGGAGTTCGACAGGGAGCGCCGCGACCGCTACGGCCGCACCCTGGCCTACGTCTATGCGGACGGCCGCATGCTCAACGAGGAGCTGGTGCGCGCCGGGCTGGCCGTCCCCCTGCGGATTAAGCCGAACACCCGGTATTGCGACCGGATCAAACAGGCCGAAGAGGAGGCGCGCCGGGAAAAGCGCGGTTTCTGGATCAAGGGCGGCCTGGACATGACCCCGGGCCGGTGGCGCAGGACCCACCCCAGGAAATAGTTACTCCCGCGCCGCGGTCAGCACGTCGGCCATTTCGCGGATCACGCCGCAGCCGCCCTTGGCGTCGGTGACGTAGTCGGCCATGGCCAGGATGGATGGGTGGGCGTCGGCGGGCGCGGCCTTGAACCCGGCCAGTCCCATGGCGCCGGCGTCGTTGATGTCGTTGCCGACGAACAGGACGTCGCCCACGGAAATCCCGTACTTCTCCGCCAGCCCGAGCAGGGCCGAGCTCTTGTGGCGGATGCCGTGCAGCGCCTCCAGGCCGAGCTTGTCCGCCCTGGCCTTGACCACGGGGTTGGCCTCGGTGGACAGGATGAGCTGCCGGATGCCCAGCGCCTGGATGAGCCCCACGCCCAGCCCGTCGCTGCGGTTGGCCCGCACGGCCTCGCGCCCGTCCTGGTCGATCTGGACCTGGTTGTCGGTCATGACCCCGTCAAAGTCGTAGATGACCATGCGTATCCGCTCCGCACCCGGCAGCCCGCGCCCGGACAAGGCGAGCATCTCGCCATCCGGTCCGAGGTACAGTGGGGCGTCGCCCATGAGCTTCTCGGCCCGGCCCCCGCCGTTGTCCAGAATGGCGTCCACGGCACGGGCCACGTCCGGCACCTCGATGGTCACGATGACGCACCCCCCGGCCGTGGTCCCCGGCCCCTCCACCAACCGCAGCGACTGGCCGTACGGACCGACCAGCAGCCCGTCCCAGGCCAGGTCGAACCCCAGCGCCGCCTTGTAGAAGCGCGCGGATTTGTCAATGTTTCGAACCAATACGGTGACAGGCGGGAATGTGGCCATCTCGACTCCTTGGCTGCACGGTTTGCCGGATAACCTACCTTGCCGGGCCCCACCGCGCAACATCCGGGGGGAGCTTTCGGCCTAGAGGCCGAGTTCGGCGGCCAGGTGTTCGGCCTGGCGCAGGTCGTCCGGGGAGTTGACGTTGAAGAAGGAGACCTGGTGGGGGTCGCCGGGAAGGAGCAGGGAGACCGGGACCTCTTTGACGCGGACTTGGTCGAAGAAGCCGATGATGCGGAAATTTTCCCGCTTCAGTTGGGCCTCGATATGGGGGATGCAGCGTTTGGAGTAGACGGCGCAGAGGGGCTCGACGTAGCCGTCCTCCTTGAGGGGGACGACGACGTCGTCCTCCGGGGCGGCCTGGTCGAGGAGCGCCCGGACCAGGCCGGGCTGGAGGAACGGACCGTCGCAGGCGGCCATGAACCCGTGGGAGGCGCGCATGGCGCTTAAGCCCGCGTGGATGCCGGTCAGGGACGAGCGGGCCTCGAACCGGTCCTCGGCGACCGGGTAGTCATACGCCTTGTAGTCGTTTTTGTCGCGCGCGGCGATCAGGATTTCGGTGAACAGGGGCCGGTAGACAGCGAGCAGGCGGTCGAGGATGGTCCGGCCGTTGATGGTCAGGAACGCCTTCTTGACGTGGCCCATGCGGGTGCCGAGCCCGCCGGCCAGGATGATGCCTGCGATGTCCATGGGGGCAAAATAGAACAAGGGGCGGGAAATGGAAAGGGTGCAAAATCGGGCTGCCGGGTGTATGGTCCGCGCATGTGGACGGCGTTGAAGATAGCGGGCGGCGCGGGGGTGGTGTACGCGGCCATCGCGGCCTGGGTATTTCTCACCCAGCGCGGGCTGGTCTATTGCCCGAGGCGGGGGCTGGCCGCCACCCCGGACCAGGCGGGGTTGGCGTTCGAGGACGTCTGGCTGATCACCGGGCAGGGCACGCGCCTCCACGGCTGGTGGCTGCCCTGCGAGGGGGCGGAGCGGGTGTTGCTGCTCTGCCACGGCAACGGCGGCAACGTCTCGTATCTGATGGAGACGTACCGGATTTTTCATGATCTCGGGCTGTCGGTGCTGTCCTTCGACTATTCGGGCTACGGGCGAAGCGGGGGGCGGCCGTCGGAAAAGGCCACCCGCAGCGATGCGCGGGCGGCCTGGGACTGGCTGGTCCGGGACAAGGGCATCGCGCCGGGGCGGGTGGTCCTGTTCGGGCGCAGCCTCGGCGGGGGCGTGGCCGCGCGGCTGGCCGCGGACCTGGCCAAGGCGGGCACGGAGCCGGGCGGGCTGATCATGGAATCCACGTTCACCTCGGTCACGGCCATGGGCGCGGCGCGCTACCCGTGGCTGCCGGTCCGCTGGCTGGTGCGGAACCGGTACGACAGCGTGCATGCCCTGCGCGGGGTGCGGGTGCCCGCCCTGTTCCTGCACAGCCCGGAGGACGACCTGGTGCCCTATTCCATGGGCCGGGCGCTGTACGAGGGCTATGCCGGGCCCAAGCTGTTTTGGGCCCTGTCCGGCGACCACAACTGCGGGTTCATGAGCACCTCGGGATACGCCGAGGGGCTGGGCCGGTTCCTGCGCGGGCTGTCGGAGCGGTGCGGGTGACGGGAATCCCGGCTTTCTGGGCGGACGTGGTCCTGGTCATCCATTTCGGCATTGCGGCCTCCCTCACCCTGGGATTGCCGGTCATCTGGATCGGGGCGGCCGCCGGATGGCGGTTCGTGCGCAACCCGTGGTTCCGCTGGACCCATGCCGGACTGATGGGCGTTGTCCTGGCCGAGACCGTGGCCGGGAAACTCTGCCCGCTGACCGTCTGGGAGGCGGCCCTGCGGCGCGCTGCGGGCGAGGGTGGCAATGAGCCTGCCTCGTTCGTGGGCTACTGGCTGGGGCGCGTGCTCTTTCTGGACTTCGCGCCGGTCTGGTTCGCGGTGGCCTACGGCCTGTTTTTCGGGCTTATTGTCCTGACCCTGCTCCTGGTCCCGGTCCGCCGGGCGGCAAAACCTGCCGATCCGCGCGACCGGGAAAAACTCAACAACTAAATATAAAAGGATATTTTTATTGGAGCACGGGTCTTGCTTTCTGTTGGACAGCCAACAAGAAGGAGACGAAAATGCCCGCTATCCAACCTGTCTCGACCCGGACCGATGCGGCCGGGGCCGCCCGTGAACGCATAGAGCAACTCAAGGCCCGGGCCACCGAGGGCCTGGACGACGCCATGTCCGCCGTGACCCGGAACCTGGGCCGCCGCGAAGCGACCGAGGCGGAAAGAAGTCTGGGAGACCTGGGCCTCGATCTGGCCGCGCAGGGGGCGGACGCACATCGCCTCGACCACGCCAGGGTCCTGGACCTGATCAGCGATCCCTTCGAAGACGACTAGATCCGGAATTTCGTCCGACGAAAACGGTTCGGGCAGGCCTGAAAATAGGTCTGTCCGCCTTTGTGCTTGCTTTTTGGTTGTAGACACAATATATTGTCATAATTGAACCTTCTCTTTTCCAACTGTCCCTGCCCGGTGACCCGACCCGCCTCCCGACAAAAATGCATTTTTATCTCCAAGCCTGACCGAAGGTTGCGCCCAATGTGACGGTTTGTGCGGCCCGCACCCTTGCGTCCGATTTCCAGGGGGCGTATATTTTACTCAACGGCAAGGGACCTCGAAAGAGGCTTACGAAGAACGCAGACGGAGGATGGGAGGAAATAGACACCGATTTCTTCGAACAGACATGTGGCGAATGGAGTCGCCCCGCTCACAGAAAGAGCACCGTGCGCCAAAATAACCACGCACCAGGCCGTCATAAAGTGCATATTTTGAAATGTCAGGCCCTGATGCCCGCCGGGAAACCCGGCAAGGCGCACTTTTTTTATGCCCATCCGTCCCCCTTTCCCCTTGAGTCGGGACGACAACCGGTGCTATCAAACCGGAAAGGCGGCGCTTTTACCCGGCCGACAGCGGGGCCGGGCATTTCCAGAGTCCATCACACCGGGAAACTTCAGCGATGTCCAAAAGCTCCAGCGAGATCGATCTCTTTTTCAGGAACCTGCACGAAACCGACAACCCCCACGAGGGGGAGTGGATGGCCGTCATCCTGTTCGTCCGCAACCTCCTCCCCCGACTGACCATTTATTCCGACGACAAGAAGTCCGAGATCCAGTTCGAGGTCTGCGAGCAGCTCATGGAGAATGATTTCTCCGAGAAGCGGCTGGAGACGGTCCTTGCCCTGCTCGACGGGTACCTGTTGCAGACCATCGGGGCCCTGGAGATGGAGGATGCCCTGAGCCAGGAGAAGCGCACGGCCGGCCTGCTCATCAACGAGATGAACGAGATGATCACGAGCATGCACGGGGCCAACGAGCGCCAGGACCACCGGTTGAACTCCTTCCGAGAGGAGACCGCGGAGGTCATCCGGGAGGGCAGCCAGAAATCCCATATCCTGTCCAGGGTGCGCGGCATGTTCCAGGAGCTCATCGAGGAGTTCCGCGAGGAGGCGCGCGTGCTCAACGCCAAGGCCGAGCATTTCCGCATGACCGCCGACTTCGACCCCTTGCTCACCGAGCTGCACAACCGCCGCTCTCTGGAGGCCCACCTCAAGGCGGCGGTGGAGGAGTTCGCCCGCTCGGGCACGCCCCTGTGCCTGATGATGATCGACGTGGACCTCTTCAAGAACGTCAACGACACCCACGGCCACCAGGCGGGCGACGACGTGCTCCGGGCCCTGGCCGGGATCGTCACCACCCACGCCATCCAGTACGGCGGCTTTGCGGCCCGCTACGGCGGCGAGGAGCTGGTCGTGGTCGTACAGGACATGGACCTGAACCAGGCGGCGGTCAAGGCCGAGGCCCTGCGGGCCGACGTGGAGCACTACGACTTCCGCGTCCGGACCAACGGTCAACTGGACACGCCCATCAACTTCACCGTGTCCGTGGGCGTGGCGCGCCTGAAGGTCGGCTGGTCCGCCGGGGAGCTGATCAGGGCCGCGGACGTCGCCCTGTATCAGGCCAAGAACTCGGGCCGCAACCGGGTCTGCACGGCCCCGAAATAGCGCACTACATCGGCGGTTATCGATAGCTGTCGATGGAGAATCGTTTGTTAAAAGAAAGCGTTATACACTTCCGATTATTACCGGTATTCGTCGTAGCCTGGTTGCTGTCGCTTTGCGGACCGGCCCTGGCCGCCGAGGTCCTTCTGCTCCATTCCGGGCCCGGCCCCACGCCCTGGAACCAGCGGCTGGCCGCGGGCCTCATCGAGGGGCTCGGCAGCGCGGCCTCCGTGCGCCAAGCCTTTCTCCAGGCGACCGGCACGGACGAGGACGCCTACGACGACGTCTACCGGCACCTGTCCGAGGCCCTGGCCGGGGACGCGCCCGAGGCGGTGGTCACCGAGGGGCCCGTGGCCTTCGCCTTTGCCCGCAAGTACTTGAATTTGTTTCCGGACGCGCCGGTGATCTTCTGCGCCATGGCCCGACCCGATCCCGAGGCCCTTTCCGAGTGCGGCAACTGCACCGGCCTGTCCGCGGCCAGCGCCGTGCGGGAGAGCGTGGACCTCATCTTCGCCATGCGCCCCGAGACCCGGCTGGTGGTGGCCATCGCGGACCGCACACCCGAATCGGCCCGGCTCATGGACCGGGTCGACCAGGCCATGCGGCCCTATCTGGACCGGGCGCAGATCATGTTCCCCGGCTTCGAGGCGGGTGACGACCGGGGGCTCGACCTCCACGAACTGGGCACCACCCTGGCCAGCGTACCGTCCACGGGCGCGGTGCTGTTCCTGGGGTTTGCCGAGGACCGGGACGGCAACCCGGTCTCGGACGAGGATCTGGCCGCCCTGATCCGTGAGCGGGCGGCCTCGCCCGTCTATCTCCTCAGCGACGCGGTCTTCGGGTCCGGGGCGGTGGGGGGGTGGATGCTCTCGGCCAAAGGGGTGGGCGCGGACGCGGCCCGCGTGGTCCTCAAGGTCCTGCGGGGCGGGAACGTGCGCGAGATGCTGCCCCGGTCCACGCAGCCGGTGTTGCGCTTCGACGGCACGGCCCTGGCCCGGTTCGGGCTCAAGGCGCCGGACAAGGCCGAGGTGGTCAACCCGCCCGCCGGAAAGGTGGAGGAGCGCCCGGTCCTGCCGGCCACGGGCCTGGCCTGGGCCGCCGGACTGGCCGCGATGGCCGCTCTGATAGCGCTTCTGCGCCGCCGCTACAGGGCGTAGATGACGGACGCCTGGGCCACCACGGCCATGGCCAGCAGCGCGACGCCCGCCACCGCAGTCATGCCGCGTTTGGCCGTCCGGGACAGCCTGCGCAGGTCGCCCAACTCGGCGGCGAAGAATTCATGCGTATAGGTCTTGTGCTGGAATCAGATCGCGCTCTCCCGCGTTGGTTCTCTGAAGAGGAAATCAGGGAGGGAAGGCCGCTGCGTGGCATTGTCGGGTGATTTCGCCTTGATTCGCCCCCTCCAGGGAGCTCACCCCTTCGGGGCGTTGCGGAAAGACCGCAACGTCCAAATTCGCTGTCCTGCGGATTGGTCGGCGGGCAAGGGGCACACCTTTGCCTCCCTTTCATGCGCCTGCGGCGCGGGGTTCAGTGGGAAGACTCGTCCCCGGCCGCTATCGATTCCTGACCGGTTCGCGGCGATTGGCCGACAGGTCCGCGTCGCCTAGCCCGCGTGGCGGACGTCCACGGCCAGCACGGACAGGATGCTCCCCTCGCGGTTCTTCACCGGCGTGGCCACGGTCAGGCAGTAGTCGTCTATCGTCTTGGAATAGTAGATGTTCGAGATGAAGCTCTCGCCCGTGCGCACGGGCTCGCGAAACCAGTCGCGGTCGGCCCAACTGGTGCCGGGGCCGCCCTTGGAGCCGTCTCCCTTGCCGTGGGCCATGGCAAACTCCGTGACCTGCACGCCGCGCGGGTCGATGACCCAGGCCATCTCCAGGCTGGGATTGTCCCGGACCACCCGTTGGAGCAGGTCGAACTGCTTCCCCGCGCTCCCGGTGATCAGATCCGGGGCCTTGGCCAGGGACTCGACCTGCTTCTGGACCACGCCCTGGCCCAGGAGCATGAACAGCCCGTAGAGCTTGGACAGGGTCTCGATCTGGCCGGTCAATTCGCCGATGGCCCCGCCGGTCTGGGCCACGGCCTCGGCGGTCTGGGTGGAGACCGCGTCCACCTCGCTCACGGCCCGGTTGATCTCCTCGCCCGCGTTGGACTGCTGGGTGCTCGCGGCCGCGATGGCCTCCACCTGGCGGGTCACGGTCTCGAAGAATTCCATGATCTCGTTCAGGGCCCGGCCCGATTCCCCGGCCAGCCGGTTGGCCACGTCCACCTGGTCCGCGGCCTGATCCATGCCCCTGATGTTCTCGCGCACGTCGGCCTGGATGGCCGCGATGGACCCGCCCACCTCGCGGGTGGCGTCCATGGTCTTCTCGGCCAGCTTGCGGACCTCGTCGGCGACCACCGCGAAACCGCGCCCGGCCTCGCCCGCGCGGGCCGCCTCGATGGCCGCGTTCAGGGCCAGCAGGTTGGTCTGGTCCGCGATGTCGGAAATGACGTTCATGACCTTGCCGATGGAGTCGGCCTTGGACCCGAGACTGGCGACCTGCGCCCGGAGCTTTTCGGTGATGGCGTGCACGTCGCCGATGGACTCCACGGTACGGCGGACCACCTCGGACCCCTCCTGGGCCCGCTGCCGGGCGTTGGCCGCGTCCTCGGACGCGGTCTCGGCGTTCTCGGCCACCTCCCGGATGGAACCGGCCAGCTCCTCCATGGAGGCCGCCGTGGTCTCCACCCGGGTGCTCAGGCTGTTGGCCCCTTCCATGATCCGGTCGGACTCCTGGTTGACCGTGGCCGATGCCTCGCGCATACCCGAAACCACGGTTTCGAGCATGCCCGCGGCCTGGAGCATGCCCTCGCGCTGGGAGCGGGCCGCGTCCGTGCGCGCCCGGCGTTCGCCCTCGGCCCGGACCACGGCGGCCTCGGCTTCGACGGCGCGGGTCTGGGCCAGGCGCGAGGCCTCCTCGGCCTCCTCCATCTTCTCGCCCAGATTGTGAACCATCCGCTCGATGGCCTCGGTGACCTCGCCGAGTTCGCCCTTGAACCGTCCGCGCGGCCTGGCCGCCAGGTCGCCCTCGGCCACCCGGCCCGCGTAGACGCGCAGCTCCTTGAGCGGCTTGAGCAGGACGAGGCGCAGGAAAAACAGGGTGATCAGGACGATGCCCGCCACCGATCCGCCGCTCACGACCATGGCGGCCTCCTTGAGCTTGCGCACCGGGGCCAGGGCCTCGGAGGAATCGATCTTGGCCACCAGGCCCCAGGAGGTGCCGCCCACCTTGACCGGGGAATAGGCGGCCAGGACCTCGCGGCCTCGGTAATCCACGCTGTCCATCCGGCCTGTCCGGCCTTCGAGCGCACGCCGGGCGGGCTCGGAGCGCATGTCCCCGCCCCGGGGATTGGCAAAGGAGGCGACCACGCTGTGGCCGTCGGGGTCGGAGTGGAGGTCGGAGCGCATGAGCCCGTCCGGGCCGACCAGGTAGGCCTCGCCCGTCTCACCCATGCCCGCTCGGGTGCGCATGACCGTGTTCACGGACTCGATGGGGATGCGCAGCATGGCCACGCCCTCGATGCCCTCGCCGTAGCGCCGGATAGGCGCGGCGATGAAGGCGCAGGGCTGGCCGTTCAGCGGGGCGTAGGGGGAAAAGTCGACGAACACGGTCTCGCCCTTGAGGGCCCGCTTCCAGGCGTCGAGGAGCTGGCTCTTGGCCAGCGGTCCCTTGGCGATGTCCTCGCCCAGCTCCTTGCCGCGGGCCAGGGAATAGACGATGCGCCCGGTGTCGTCCAAGATCAGGGCGTCGGCATAGCCGCGCACCTTGACCCATGGGGTGAAGTCCGGTTCGACCCGCTTCAGGGCGTGGGCGTAGTCCTCGTCGTTGAGGTCCATGGGCTGGCCGGGCTGTGCGGCGTAGAAGATGATGTCCCGAAGCCGGACCAGGGCGCTGTACACGTATTTGGCCTCGGAATACATGGTGATGTCCCGATTCCACAGTTCGGTCAGGGTGTCCAGCTCGTGGGACTTGGCCTCCTGGAGCGAGACCAGTTTGCTGAAGGACTGCTCCTTCAGGCTGACCGAGGCGTTGTGCAAACTGTAACCCGCCATGCCCGCCAAAGGCACAATCGCCACCAGCAGGCAGAACAGAATCATCTTCACGCTGAGTCGCATTATCCCCCCTTGTGCGGCGCCGCCGGGCCGCTCGGATGCGTACGATTGAAGGGGGAAGACTACCTGCGGGCACGGTTTTGGCGACCCGATTTGTTACAGTGGCGTAACACTCACGTTACATCTGGGGGGATTTTCTGTTACGTCGACAACCGTAATGATTATCAAGGGATGGAAGGGTCAGGCGAGGAACGCGGCATACAGCGCGGCCAGCAGCCACAACAGTCCGCTCACGGCCGAAGCGGCCGGGATCATCCACCATTTGAGCTGCACGGCCCGGCCTCGGAATTTGAAGGCCGCGCAGCAGTTGAACAGGGAGAGGATCATCTGGAAGAGCAGCCCGGACACGGCCAGGGCGGGCAGGGCCAGGACCCAGAACAGGGGATCGGACAGCCAGTCGGCGCGCATGCTCGAAGACCGGGCCCGGCTAGCTCATGACCCATTCGGCCAAAAGCGGCGGCCGCCGTAGCCCGCAGATGTGCTGGAAATGGCAGCGCGCGGTCAGTTCCACCCCGTCCTTGATGATCGACACGGGCCGGTCGGCGGACACGACCACGACCACCAGGTCCCCGTGCTCGGCCGTGAAGCGCAGGGCGGAGTTGAAGCGCGCCCCCCGCGCCCGGTTCTCGCCGGGCACGCTGCGGCCGTCCATGAGGCAGGCAAACCCGTGCAGCTTGAGGTCCCGGCCGATGTGCACGGCCCCGTCCAGCTTGGCCAGGGAGCAGGCCAGCTTGAGCTGGCTGGACCGGGTCAGGTCCAGGGGCTCCACCAGGTGCTGACCGGACATGGTCATGGGTTCGCGGGCCATGTCCACCACCAGGGTGCAGCCGTGCTTGCGGTCGCGGACCCGGTTGACCAGGGTCGAGGCGATCTTGAACAGGGCGTTCTGCTTCTCCATGCTCATGTCCGACTCCAGCATCTGCTCCTCCAATTGGACCAGGTTGGCCCGCAGGTTGGAGGAGTGGAAGCGTCCGTCGGAGAAGCTGCAGACCAGTTGGTCGCGGATCCACAAGAACCCGTAGGAGCCCGAGAACTGGGCCGCCAGGTACGCGCCGGGCATGGGGCCGATGGCGATGCCGAGCACCGAGGTGCCGTTGGAGACCAGGACACGGCCCGAGTCCTCCACGGCCTGCAACAGCTTGCGCACGTGCTTGAAATTTGCGGTCTGGGGCTGCTCGTTCTCCGGGAAGCGGCAGATGAAGCGCACCTGGTCCAACTGGTTGGGCTCCACCACCACGATGCGGCCCCTGGGCGACGCGCCCTCCTCCTTGGTGGCCGACACGCCCAGGATGGCGTCCAGGAACGGGTAGACTCGGATGTGGGTGTCCAGCCAGCCCAGGCGCGAGCGCTCGTCCACGATGAAGTCGCGGATGGCGTGGACCGCGCAGTGCTGGAGCATGAACCCGGCGGTGTCCAGACCCATGACGTTGCCGATGGCGAAGTGCTGGGACAGCAGCTCGGCCGCGTATTCCAACCAGCTCCGGGTGGGGCCCAGCGAGCACATGTCCGGGTGTTCCTCGGTGAACCACATCTGGTAGCTCACGGAATTGGACCGCGCCCCCAGAGTGATCAGCCCGGCCAGGTCCAGGCCGGCTTCCTCCTGGCTGAGGATGTGCAGCCCCTCGATCTCCCTGTCCTTGCTCCGCCAGCGGCTCGAATAGAGAAAATAGTCCTGGAGCTTGGGCTCGTGCCCTTCGAGCAATCCCTGCGGGTCGCAGATGCGCGGCGGCTCGCCCCGGCCCACGGCGTAGACCACGGCCACCCGGCTCGGCGGCGAAAAGTGCGACAACCCTTCCCGGAGGCCGTCCAGTATATGGAATATGCAGATGTTCTCGAATGATGCTTGCGACATGCTTCCCGCTCCCACTGACAAATTGCTGCTCCGACCTTGGCCCATCCGTAGACCAAAAGTCTCGAAAATGTCCAGAAAAGGTTGGACCGGGAAAGCGACCGAGTGCGGACCGGCCGGCCGTTGACGCGGAAAACATGAAAGAGCAATCTATTGCAACTTTCTGCATTGATGGTTGAACAATTACATAAATATCGCATAGGATGGGCTCGGCGATCCCTCGGGCCGCCGGTGTGGAAGCCCGTCATGATGATGTCCCTGCCTGCTCAAACGGAGAACCCATGAATCAAGCAAAACTCTTTTTCTCATTGACCCTGTTGGTATTGTTGCTGATTTTCGGCGCGTGGCTGGTGTTCTTCTTCCAGTGGTCCGCGCCCATGCCCAGGGTGGCCGCCCCGGCCGCGGCCGGGGCGGGGACGGGCACTGCCGCCGCGCCGGCCCCCGCGCCGCTCGAACCGGTCTTCAACCCCCCGGCGCTCGAGGACGCTCCCGAAAAGATCCGGCCCATGGTCCTGCTCGGCTACAAGATCATGACCGAGACCAAGAAATACGCGCCCGGATACGTGGGCAACGACATGGCCTGCACCAACTGCCACTTCGACGGCGGGCGGAGCAAGGACACCATCTCCCTGGTGGGCGTGGCCGCCAAGTATCCGCTCTACCGGGCCCGCCGCGAGTACACCGCCGACCTGGCCCTGCGCACCCAGGGGTGTTTCGAGCGCAGCATGAACGGCAAGGCCCCGGCCCCGGACAGCCAGATCATGCAGTCCCTGCTGGTCTATTACCAATGGATATCCAAGGGCATCCCCATCTACTCGACCCCGCCGTGGGCGATCCTGGCCCACCACCTGGAGAACGCGCACAAGCCGGACGCCGCCGCAGGCAAGAAGGTCTTCGCGGACGTCTGCTCGCGCTGCCACGGCGAGGACGGACTCGGTACGCCCATCGCTCCGCCCCTATGGGGCGACGGAGCTTACAACGACGGGGCCGGAATGAACCGCATCCGGACCTTTGCGGTCTTTGCCTGGCGGTTCATGCCCAAGACCGACCCGACCCTGACCCAGGAACAGGCCCTGGACGTGGCCGCCTACGCCCATGAACAGCCCCGGCCCAAGTTCGTGGCCACCCACCCGAACAAGATCGAGCGCGTCATCCCGCTCCCCGGGGAGGCGCAGCAATGACCTTCCCCCTGATCCACGTTCCGGTTCTCGGCGACGGCATGACCATCGCCCTGAACGCCGTCCTCCACGTGCTCATCAGCCACGGCGTGGCCATCGGCATGACCATCCTCATCGTCATCTTCCAGAACCTCGGGGCCACGGGCCGCGGCAGCTTCTGGGAGGAGACCGCGCGCACCCTGCTCAAGCCGGTGGTCATCGTGACCACCTCGGTGGGTGCGGTGACCGGCGTGGGCATCTGGTTCATCACCGGCATCCTCGCGCCCGAGGGCATCGGCTCGCTCATCCACCTCTTCTTCTGGCCGTGGTTCATCGAGTGGTGGGCCTTCACCACCGAGGTCGTCCTCCTGCTCATCTACTACTTCCTGTGGGACCGCTTGGCCCAACGCAGGCCGCGCCTGCTCATGGCGCTCGGCTGGGGCTACGTGGCCGTGGCCCTGAGCTCCGCCGTGCTCATCTCCGGCATCCTCGGGTTCATGCTCACCCCGGACGGCTGGCCCAGTGGCGGGACCTTCACCCAGGCCTACTTCAACCCGACCTTCGTGCCCCAGTTCATGCTGCGCATCTCGGCGGGCATCGCCCTGGGCGCGCTGCTCATTCTCGGCTGGACCGGGTGGCGGTTCAAGGGCACGGCCAATGAGCGCGGCCGGGTGCTGCGCCTGACCGGCCTGGTCATGCTCGCGGCCATGGCCTCCACGGCCGTGTTCGCCTGGATCTACTTCTCGCGCATCCCCGAGACCTACCTGACCCACTGGAAGTTCGCGGTGGCCACCTCGGTCTGGTCCCAGGTGCCGAACCTGCTGCCCGTGCTCAACGGCGTGGCCGTGGCCTGTCTGGCCCTGGCCGCCTTGGCCGGACTGCTCCGGCAACGCCGGACCGCCATGCTCCTGTTCGTGCCCGCCCTGATCCTGGCCGTGGGCATGGTCGCCGAGTTCGAGCGGGTCCGCGAGTTCGTGCGCGGCCCCTACCTCCTGCCCGGCTACATGTACGCCAACCAGACGCGCATGGTCCGCCAGGAGGCCGCTTTGCAGCAGGTCCGCCCGCTGCTGGCCACCCTGGACTGGGTCAACACCACCACGGACAAGGCCCCGGCCGCCCAGGCGGGCCGCGCCCTGTTCGACGCCAACTGCGGGGTCTGCCACAGCATCGGCGGGATCAACGACATCACCGTACGGCTGCAGGGCCGGACCCTCGAAAGCGTCAATGCCCTGACCTCCATCACCGAGAGCATGGTCCCGTTCATGCCCCCGTTCAACGGCACCGAGGAGGAACGCCTGACCATGTCCACCTACCTCTATTCCATGGCCAACAAGAACACCCTGCCCCGGCCGCAACTCCAAGGGGAGGTCAAGTGATGGCACCCTGGAAAGATCTCTTCCTCGCACTGCCGCTGCCCGAGATATGGCTGCGCATCCTGCTCTTCGTGACCTTCGGCCTGCACCTGCTCTTCGTCCTGCTCATGCTCGGCACCGCCATGCTCGGCTTCACCTACTTCCTCAAGGACTGCTGCTCCGGCAACCGGGTGGAGATGGGCTGGAGCCAGCGCATGGTTAAATCCCACCTGGGCCTCAAGAGCCTGGCCGTGGTCCTGGGCGTGGGCCCGCTGCTGATCATCCAGGTCATCTACTCCCTGGGCTTTTTCACGGCCACGGGGTTGCAGGCCTTCACCTGGCTGTCGGTCATCCCGCTGCTCATCCTCGCCTTCCTGGCCATCGAACTGTTCGAACACAAGATGCTCTCCCGTCCGTGGCTGCCGTTTATCAGCGGCGTCATCGGCCTGGGCGCGCTGCTCACGGTCCCGGCCATCTTCACCGGGGCCCTGTCGCTCATGGAGCGGCCCGGCGAATGGCCCGGCTTCGCGGCCAAGGCCATGGCGCCCGGCTCCATCTACCTGCCGCACTGGCTCTTCCGCTACCTGCACGTGCTCGGCGCGGCCATCGTCTTCGGCGCGGCCTTCCACCTGTTCTTCACCGCCGGGCAGGACACCGAGAAACGCGCCCGGCTGCGCGCCTGGCTGTTCGGCGGCGTCCTCTTCCAGGTGGCCGTGGGCGTACCGCTGCTGTTCACCGTGGCCAACGTGTTCAACTGGACCGTGCTGGCCGCCGTGACCCTCGGGTCCGCAGCGGCCATGGCCATGGCCTGGGCCCTGCGTCCGGCACCGGTCATGACCCTGACCGACGGCTCCATCCGGGGCGGCCGCGCCCTGCTCCTGCTGCTGCCGGTCGTTTTCGTGTCTATGCTCGCCGCCCGCCAGTCCCTGCAGGACGCCACCCTCATGACCCTGCACAAACAGGCCCGCACCGCATTGGCCCAGGAGTCCGCCGATCTCGGCCGATTCCAGAAACCGGCCCTGGACGCCTTCCGCCTCAAGCTGGCCACGGTCTACGACAACGGGGCGACCATCTACGCGAAGAGCTGCCAGCCGTGCCACGGCGTGGGCGGCCTGGGCGACGGCCCGGCGGCCACGCGGCTGCTCGTGCGCGCCGAAGACATCGCCGCCGTGCGCGCGGACCGCGACTACGTGCGCCAGATCGTCCTGGCCGGATGGCCCGGCTCGGGCATGCCTTACTTCACCGTGTTCGACAAAGACAAGATCGACTCCCTGCTCGACCAGTTGAACACCACCTTCACCATGTTCGGCCCGACCACCGTGCCCAAGCGCGCGGTCGGCCAACAGGCCCGCGATCTCTGGAAAAACACCTGCGCCACCTGCCACGGCGCGACCGGGCAACCCTCCGCGTTCGGCCTGACCCTGCGGCCCGCGCCCCCGGACCTCAGCCGGTTCTCGCTTGAACCCGAGCGGTCCCTCCAGATCATCACCGAGGGCTACCCCGGCACGGTCATGCAGCCCTATCGCGCCCTGCCCGAGGCTACCCGCCGCGATCTGGTCGCCATCGCCGCCAACCTGCGCCGTTGACTCTCCGGCCTGCACACAACCGACAAAGCCCCCGATCCCGAAGGAACGGGGGCTTTGTCTTGCCTCCTGCGGCTGATGCCGCGTCCCGGTGTCCGAGCCTAGAAACGCAACAGGTAGCGGCGGGCGATAGCGTTGTAGGTGCCGTCCTTGGCCATTTGGTCGAGGGCTTTTTCCAGGGCCTGGATGATCTCTTCCTTGTCCTTCCGCGGGGCGGCCCGAGAGATCACCGCGTAGGAGGGTTTACCGGTCAGGAGCTTATGGTTGAGATAGACGATGGAGCTGGTCAGGCCCATGTCCTTGAGGCGGTAGTAGGTGACGTCGATGTTCCCGGCAAAGGCGTCGATCTCGCCGCCGAGCAGTCCGGCGATGATGGCCCGCTGGTCGGGATATTCCTTGACGAGCATGTCGCCCTTGGCGCGGGCGGCGGCGAAGTCCGGGCCGAGGTCCAGGCCGGCGACCAGACCGATGACCTTGCCCGCCAGATCCTGGTAGGAGTTGAAGGGGAACCGGGTGCCGACCTTGGTGAAGAGCACGTAGTCGCTGTAGTGGACCGGGGTGGCTTCCATGAACAGCGCGTAGCGTTCGCGGTCCGGGCTGCGGAACAGGGCCAGCGCCCCGTCGCAGCGGCCGTCACGGACCATGGCGAGGACGGTCTCCAGCGGGTGGGTCCGGATATCCATTTCGAGCCCGGCCCGGCGGGCGGCCTCGGTGAAAACGTCCACGTCGATGCCCGTGGGCACCCCGTCGATGACCATGGAGTAGGGCGCGAAATCCCCATCCGCGACGAAGTGGAGCGGGTCTTCGGCCCTGGCGGTGGCGGCGAAAAGGACGAGCAGACAGGCGATCAGGCATTTTTTCATGGAGGGGCTCCTGGAGGGTACGGTGTGCAAGCAACCCTACCGTGTTCCGTATTATTGCACAAGAAAAGCCGCAACCGGCGCGGGACCGGCAGTATCGCCGTTCTTGTGCACAGTCCGACACATTTCGTCACATAGATTGTACTTTATCTTCTAGACATTCTCCTGATTTTTACTAGCATTCGTCAAACTAATATTATATGCATGGCGGAAATGGATACGAACTCTCGCGCCGCTCGGCCGGTATCCTACTTTCCCGTCTCTCCGGTCATGCTCTTTCCGGAAGCCTTGGGGAACTTCTCCGTCTACCTCTGGCAGGGTGGGGACTTCGTCCTGTACACCGCTTCCGGCCAGAAATTCACCACCCGCCACCGCCAGACCCTGCACCAAAACGGGGTCAAGGAAGTCTATGTCCAGGGCTCGGAGCGGGCGGAGTACGAGAAGTACATCGAACGCAACCTGGGCAAGATCCTGCTGGACGAGACCCTGCCCATCGAGGCCCGCTCAAGGATATTCTTCGAGGCCACCACGGTGGTCCTGCAGGACGTGTTCGACCGCAAGCTGCCGAGCGCGCTGCGGGCCCGGCACCTGGACCGCATCACCGAGATCGTGCGCAACTCCATCAAATTTCTGGCCAAGGACAACTCCCTGTCCGCCGTGGCTCCGTTCATCTCGCACGACTACAAGACGTACACCCATTGCATGCACGTGTTCGTCTATTCCGTGGCCCTGTTCCAGACTTTCGAGATGACCGAGAGCGAGACCTTCGAGTACGGCCTGGGCGCCCTGCTGCACGACGTGGGCAAGGCCAAGATTCCCAAGCGCATCCTGAACAAGCGCGGGCCGCTGACCACGGCGGAGCGCGAGATCATCAAGGAGCACCCGGTGCACGGGGTGTCCATGTGCGCGCACCTGCCCATGACCCAGAACACGATCAACTGCATCCTGTTCCACCACGAGACCCTGGACGGCTCGGGTTACCCCGCGGGCATCAAGGGAGACAACGTGCCCATGCCGGTCCGCATCATCTCCCTGTCCGACATCTACGACGCCCTGACCACGGACCGCCCCTACGCCGAAGCCATGGAGCCCTACGAAGCCCTCTCCCTCATACGCAACGAGATGCGGGAGAATGTGGATATGAATGTCTTCAAGCGTTTTGTTGCGGTACTGAGCGGCGCTGAGATTATTTAATACTATTGTGTTGCAAGAGGGCGGCTTCCGATAGCGGGCCATCTGCACATTTCCCGAGGGTTCGCCTGACCGCAGCGTACCCCACTACGTTGCGGTCAGGCGAACCCTCGACAAATGCACATCTGACCCACTCTCGAAAGCCTAGTGCGAGCGCGGAGAGCCGCTGTCGGGTGCTGCCGCACCCGAATCGCTCCAAAGAGAATGATTGGACCTTCGACTTGTTGGTGAGTCGGAGGTCTTTTTTGTGCTCCCACCCCGCGAAGCGGCGCTAAAAAGTTTAGGAAAGGAAGGGGATGGGGGTCCGGGAGAAGGGGAAGGAAAAGCCCTTTTCAAAGGGTTTTCCATCCCCTTCCCCCGGCCGCCGGAGGCATAAAAAAGTCCCGGTCAGCGGTAAGCTGGCCGGGACTTCCTTTGAGTCGTGCGTAAGACTACTGGACGTAGACCTTGAGTTTCTGGCCCGCGTAGATGGTGGTCTTGGTGCTGATGGCGTTCCAGTGGCAGAGGTCGGAGACCTTGACGCCGAACTTGCGGGAGATGGAGTAGAGGTTGTCGCCGCGCCGGACCTTGTATTGGACCAGTTGAGCCTTGACCTTTTCGGCTTCCTTGACGGCCTGTTTGGTGGCCGCGCTGGAGCTGTTGGGGATGTAGAGCTTCTGGCCGATCTTGAGGCGGCTGGAGCGCAGTCCGTTGGATTTGCGCAGGGTGGACACCGTGGTGTTGAAGGACTGGGCGATGGACCACAGGGTGTCGCCGGAGCGAACCACGTAGTTGCCGCGCTGTGCGGCGATGGCCCGGGTCTTGGCCGCGGAGGACGAAGACGGGGAGGCGGACGCGGTCACGGTCTTGCTCGATCCGTGGCCGGGCACCATGACGTAATGGCCGGGCCGCAGGGTGTTGGAGCGGGTATTGTTCACGCTTTTGAGCACGTTGATGGGAACGCCGTAGCGCCGGGAGATGCGCCACCAGGAATCGCCGGAGCGCACGCGGTAGCGGATGTAGCCCGCATAGGGTTGTGCGCCGGGTTCGTTCAGGTAGGCGACCATCTTGTCGGCCTTGTCCGTGGGCAGGTAGGCGGTGGCCTCCATGTGCGGCGGGCTGACCTGGCGGCGGAAGGCGGGGTTCAGGTCGTGGAATTCCTTCCAGGACAGGCCCCCGGCGCGGGCCAGGGCGAGCAGGTCGGTGCCGCCGGGCACCTTGACCGGGGTGATCTCGTATTCCATGTCCCAGGACACGGGCTCGAAGCCGAGGGTGTCGAGGTTCTGGAAGATCTTTGAAATGGCAATGAATTTGGGGACGTAGTGCTGGGTTTCCCGCTTCAACCGGTTGCGCCTGGAGAGCTTGCGGTTCTTCTCGGTCAACTCGAAGAAGTCGTCGCAGTTGGCCTGTTTCAGGGCGCGGGAAATTTTGCCTTCACCGGCGTTGTACGCGGCCAGGGCCAGGTACCAGTCGCCGAACTTGTCGTACAGGTCCTTCAGATGGCGGGCCGCGGCGTCCGTGGCCTTGTAGGGATCGCGGCGTTCGTCGATCCACCAGTCGGACTTGAGGCCGTACAACCGGCCCGTGCCGCGCATGAACTGCCACATGCCGCCCGCTCCGGCCCAGGAGTAGGCCCGGACGTTGTAGCCGGACTCGACAAAGGGCAGCAGGACCAGGTCCTGGGGCAGGCCGTACTTGGTGAAGACGCGGCGCACGTAGGGCAGGTAGGGCTGGGACCGTTCCAACCAGCGCTCCATGGTCTTGCGCGCCTTGTGGTTGTAATAGGTGAAGAAGAGCTCGACTTCCTTGCTCTCGTGCTGCTCCAGGTCGAAGAGCAGGCCGAAGCGCTGATTGAGCACGGCCTGTTCGGTCTGGGTCAGGTCCTCACCGGGAGCCACCTCCGGGGCGGCCTCGATCTCGGGTTCGAGCGCCTCGGCGTCATCCGGCACCAGGTTCTCGGTGACCTGTTCCTCCACGGGCGGGGCCGCCTCCTGGGGCGTCTTGGGCGCGCATCCCGCGGCCAGGCTCGCGATGAGCAGACCCATCGCAAGTAAATATGCATAGTTGAAAACTCTCAAGCGATCCTCCGACTTCGGCACACCATTATCAGATAAGTCCGGCTTTGAAAAGTCTAGAAAAAATCATGAGTACCGGAAGCGTGAGACTACCAGCTAGCCCACCTTGCCATGGATTGCAATAGGAGCGATAAACGCCTACTAGAGCCCCTTGCCGAATGCAACCATGTGCAGCATTTTGCTGTCTTTATCATAAGGAATTAATTATGCAAGATCACGGCCGGGATAAAAAAGATTCGAAAATCTACATAGTTGGCAACAAGCCGGTCAAGGAACTATTGCTGGACTCTCCACAAAGGGTGGATTTCGTGGCCTTCCGCAAGGGACGGCGCGACCAGGCCATGGAGGAAATCCTGGAATTGTGCCGCACCGGCAACGTGCCCTACAAGTCCGTTTCCGCCAAGGACCTCGACTACATGTACCGGGGCAACCACCAGGGCGTGGCCGCCCGCTGCGCCGCACTCGACTACACCCCGCTCGAACGGCTCCTCGAACAGGCCCCGGAAGCGCCCCTGCCGCTCATCGTGGCCCTGGACCAGGTCCAGGACACCGGCAACGTGGGGGTGCTCGCCCGCACCGTCCACGCCCTGGGCGGGGCCGGACTCATCGTCTGCCAACACCACGGCGCCTACATCGGGGCCGGGGCCGTGCGCTCTTCGGCGGGCGCCCTGAACAAACTCCCCGTGGCCAAGGTCGGCAACCTCGCCAACGCCATGAAGGACTGCGTCAACTACGACTATACCCTGTACTGCGCGCGCATGACGCCCGACTCCGACAACGTCTACACCGCCGAACTCCGGACTCCGGCCGTGCTCCTGCTCGGGAACGAGGAAAAAGGCGTCCGACCCGGCGTGGCCAAATTCGCGCACCACAGCCTCCACATCCCCTTCCTGCGGGAATTCGACTCTCTCAACGTGGCCCAGGCAGGCGCCATCATCGTCTCGGAATTCGCCAGGCGGCTGGGATAACACGAGAATTCAGGGGGGCGCCCCCGGCCCCCCCCATCCCCCTTTCCTTCCTAAACTTTTGGGTGCCGCTTCGCGGTAAGCGGGTGCGGATTTACGGATGTCGCTTGCCCATGCGGTGTTCCTGAATCTTCACGGCGTGTGCGGACATGGGCCAAGTCCTTTTCCTCTCGCCGCAGGCGACACAAAAAGTTTGGGAGAGTCCAGAGAACCCTTTCCAAAGGATTCGTTGGCGGGTGCAGGGCAGCGTCCTGCCCGCCGGAGGCATTCTCTCTTGCGCCAGGTCGCTAGGCGCTTTTCAGGGCGGGCAGAGTGAAAATGAACGTGCTGCCGTGTCCGGGCTTGCTCTCGGCCCAGATGCGGCCGCCGTGTTCGTGGATGATGTGTTTGCAGATGGTCAGGCCGAGGCCGGTTCCGGCGGGGCGGTTGGACAGGTGCTCCCCGGCCTGGGTGAACTCCTCGAAGATCGATTCGAGGAGCTCGGGCTGGATGCCGATGCCGGTGTCGGCCACGCTGATGCGCACGGCGTCGCCCTCTGCCCGGGCCGTGCAGGTGACCCCGCCTTTCGAGGTGAACTTCACGGCGTTGGAGAAGAGGTTGACCATGACCTGCATGAGCCGGTCCATGTCGCCCTGGACCTGGGGCAGGTGGGGCTCGATGTCCAGTTTCAGGGCCAGGTCGTTGTCGTCGAACAGGGACGAGGTGACTTCCACGGTCTTGTTGATGAAATCCTCGGGCCGAATGGGGGCCATGGCGTATTCGACGCGGTTGGCCTCCATCTTGGCCAGGTCGAGGACGTCGTTGATGAGCATGGTCAGCCGCTGGCCTTCCCCGGCGATGATCTCAAGGTTCTTGCGGACCACCTCCATCTCCTTCTTCAGTCCCTCGTCCGCGATCCGGTCCACGGCCGGGAAGATGGAGCCGACGAGCTTCTTGCGGGTGACCTTGGCAAAGCCGAGCACGGCCGTCAGGGGGGTGCGCAGCTCGTGGGACACGGTGGACAGGAACTCGGACTTGGCCCGGTTGGCCCGGTCCAATTGCTCGGTCCGCTCGCGGACCCGGATCTCCAACAGGTCGTGGCTGCGCTTGAGGGCGCGTTCCGTGCGTTTGCGTTCGCTGATGTCCCTGGCCACGATGATGGCCTGGCGCTGGTTTTGGAAGGAGACCAGGCTGAGGGTCAGGTCCACCGGGATCGGCGGTTTTCCCGGACAGAGGGGGCAGGAGAATTCGGTCTCCATGCGCACGGTCTTGGTCTCGTTGTGGAAGAGGTTGTCGGCGTGGCGGCGGATGTGAGGCGGCAGGATCTCCTTGAAAGACAGCCCCCTGAGCTGCTCCGGGCCGCAGCCGAGCAGGGCGTCGGCCGCGCCGGAGATGTCCAGGATGGAGCCGCTGTCCGCGTCCACCACGAAAATGGCGTCGTTGACCCTGTCGAGCAGGGCGCGGAAATGTTCGAGTTCGTCCAGCCGGCTCTTGAGTTCCGGATAGTAGCTCTTGCTGATGGACCGTTTGCCCAGCCCGATGAGCTTTTCGCGCTCCGTGACCTGGACCGGTTCGGGGTCAGCAGGTTTGTTTGAAAATCTGGATGAGCTCATCGGCCGTCGGTTGTTTGGGGTTGGTCAGCATGCAGGCGTCCGCCAGGGCGTTTTGGGCCAGCAGGGGCAGGTCCTCGTCGGTCATGCCCAGGTCGCAGAGGTTGTCGGTCACGCCCACGCTCCGCTTCAGCGCGCGGACGGCCTCCAGGGTGCGCTCCCTGGCCTCCTCCATGGAAGTCCCCTCCGGGATGTCCGCGCCCAGCGTGATGCCCAGGCGGCGGTATTTCTCGGGTTCCGCGTCGTAATTGTAGGCGATGACGTGGTCCAGCAGGATGGCGTTGCACAGGCCGTGGGGCAGGTCCAGGAGGCCGCCCAGGCTGTGGGCCATGGCGTGGACCGCGCCGAGGATGGCGTTGGAGAAGGCCAGGCCCGCGTAGGTGGAGGCCAGCATCATGCCGGTGCGCGCCTCCATGTCGTCGGGCCGTTCCACCGCGTTGCGCAGGTGCAGGCGGATCAGGCGCATAGCCTCCAGGGCATTCAGGTCGGTGATGGCCGAAGAGGCGTTGGAGGCGAAGGCCTCGACCGCGTGGGTCAGGGCGTCCAGGCCGGTGTGCGCGGTGAGTTGCCTGCCCATGGTCAGGGTCAGGCGGGGGTCGATGAGCGCCACGTCCGGCACCATGGTCTTGGACACGATGGCGATTTTGACCTTCCGGTCGGTGTCGTTGATGATGCAGAACTGGGAGATGTCCGCAGCCGTCCCGGCGGTGGTGGGGATGCAGATGAGCGGTGGTCCGGGCCGCTCCACGTTGTCCACGCCCTCGAATTCGAGCACGTGCCGGTCGTTGGTGCAGACGATGCCGATGGCCTTGGCGCAGTCCATGGGCGAACCGCCGCCCACGGCCACGATGGAGTCGCACCCCTCTTGCCGGTAGACTTCGGCGCCGGCCATGACCTCTTCGTGGCGCGGGTTCGGGGTCACGTCCGAGAACATCGTGCAGGTCACGCCCTCCCGGGTCAGGGAATCCACGACCTGTCCGGTGCAGCCGATTTCCTCCAGTGCACGGCAGGAGACCACCAGGGCCTTCTTGGAGGACAGGTTGGCGGCGTATTGTCCGGCCAGCATGGCCGCGCCCGGGCCGAAGACGAACTCCGGGGCTACGAATTTTCGTAACTCGGCAAACTCCTCCGCGGACATGGATCCCCTCCTTTTCGAAAGCGTGGGCCTGTGGACCTGGACAATGGTGGATTGGACATCTCTCACCTCTACTTGGGACATTATGTCCCTGTAAAATCTTAGTCCATGATTTTCATCAGGCTCTCTATCTCGTTGCGGAGCCGGGAGAAAGCGACGTTCTCGTCGCCCCCCTCCGTGCAGGCGGCGGCCATGGTGGCGGCGGCCAGGGCGGCCGCGTTGGCCCCGATGGCCGTGCACACGGACCGGGCGGTGCCCGCGAGTTCCCCGGCCTTGGCCGTATTGCCCGCGCCGGTCGCCTGTTCCAGCTCTTCGAGCAGGAGCGCGAGCTCGCCTCTGGCCGTGACCAGGAAGTCGGCGAAGATGGCCTCATCCACGCCCAGGTGCTCCATGGCCGACTCAGGGGTCCAGGGCGGCAGGGCGTCCATGGGTTCGGCCTCGGGCTGGGTCGTGCCCGCATCCGGGGGCGGCAGGGGCGCGGGTGAGGCGCCGATGAGCCGGTTGATGATCACGGCCAGTTCGTGGAAATCCACGGGCTTGGCCACGTAGTCATCCATGCCCGCGTCCAGGCTTTTGTCGCGGAATTCCTTCAGCGCGTGGGCCGTGACCCCGATAATCGGGATGTGCGGGTCCGGGATGGGGCCGCCTGGAACGGCCGAGCGGATGGCCTTGGTGGTGGAGATGCCGTCCAGCACCGGCATCTCGATGTCCATGAGGATGAGGTCGAAGGGCTCTCGTTTGAGCAGGTCCAGGACCTCGAGGCCTGTTTTGGCCACGGCGAACGTGTAGCCCATCTCCTCAAGCTTGAGGGTGGTGACCATGATGTTGACGTCGTTGTCCTCGGCCACGAGTACGCGCACGGGCCGGGACGGGGAGTCGAGCGGCCGGTCGAGGTCGTTCTCGTCGGGGATGGGACAGGAGAAGCCGGGTTCGAACCAGGCCGTGAAGGAAAAGGTGCTGCCCTTGCCCACGGTGGAGTCCACCCGGATGTCCCCGCCCATGAGCGAGATGAGCTGCTTGCAGATGGCCAGGCCCAGGCCGGTGCCGCCGAAGGCGCGCGTGGACTGCGAGAAGCTCTGGAAGATGGAGTCCAGGAATTCGCGCGGGATGCCGATGCCCGTGTCTTCCACGGAAAAGGTCACGCCCACGGTCCGGGCCTCGTCCGGGGCCGTGCCCGAGGCACCCCGCACGCGGATGGTGATGGTCCCGCGGTGGGTGAACTTGACCGCGTTGCCCGCCAGGTTGACGAGCACCTGCCTGAGCGACAGGGGGTCGCCCTTGACGCAGTGGGGGACGGCCCCGTCAATTTCCAGGGCCATGTCGAGCCCCTTCTGCCGGGCCTGGATTTCCAGCCCCTTGATGGTCGTCTTGACGTGGAAGGGCAGGTCGAAGTCCACGTGGTCCAGTTCGAGCTTGCGGGCCTCGATCTTGGACAGGTCGAGGATGTCGTTGATGATGGACAGGAGGTGCTGGGCCGAGTCCTTGACCGTCTTGAGGTAGTCGCGCTGGTCCTCGGTCAGGTCGGTCTGCAGGGTGATCTCGGTCATGCCCACGATGGCGTTCATGGGGGTGCGGATCTCGTGGCTCATGGCGGCCAGGAACTCGGACTTGGCCCGGTTGGCGGCCTCGGCGTCCTCGCGGGTGCGCAGCAGGTCCTCCTGGGCCCTCCGGTTCTCGGTGACGTCGTCCCAGGCCCAGATGACGCCCTTGGACAGGTCCCGGCGGTCCACGGTCTTGGCGTACATGCGGCACCAGACCGTGGAGCCGTTCCTGCTGCGGAAGGCCTGCTCGGTGTTGAACTCCCCGCGCTCGGTCAGGGCACTCTTGGCCGCCAGGACGAAGTCGTCCTCGGTCTGGTAGTGGCCGAGCAGCAGGTCCAGGGTGTTGTTCAGGATATCCTCCGTGGAATAGCCGAAGATCGCCGCGCCGCGCCGGTTGATGGTCACGATCCTGCGCCCCACGGACATGGCGATGCCCATCAGGGAGTTCTCCAGGATGGCCTCGAACTTGACCAGGTCCTGGCGGATGGCGTTCTCCGACTCTTTGCGCACGGAGATGTCCCGGATGTTGGCCAGGATGGCCTCCTCGCCCCGGTAGGTGATGCGGCTCAGATGGACCTCCACCTCGAATTCCCGGCTGTCCCGGTAGCGGCGTACGCGCCATTCCATGTGGTGGGGCTTGCCGCCCAGGACTTCGCGCATGATCCCGGCCATGGCGTACAGGGGGTTGTCCTTGCTCGACAGGTCGCGGGCCAGGGACACGCCCAACGGGTCCATGCCCTCCAGGCCGAACATCTCGATCATGCGTTGGTTGACTTCCAGGATGTGTCCGTTCCCGTCGTGGATGATGATGGCGTCATAGGAGTAGTCGAAGATGGTCCGCATGACCTCCTCGGACTGGCGCAACTCGCTGGTCCGTTCCTTGACCCGCTGCTCCAGTGTCCGGTGGGCGGTGCGCAGTTCCTTTTCGGCCCGCCGCCTGCGGGTGATGTTCAGGACCAGGGCCAGGATGATCAGGGATTGCAGGATACCGAACCCGGCCACGCCCAGGAGCACGCCGGAGTGCTCGCGGTAAAAGGAATTGGGGCGGTTGCGGGTGACGCTGCCCGCCGGGAGCTTGGCCAGGTTGAGGTCGAAGCGTTTGAGCCGGGCGTAGTCGAACTCGGGGACATAGGCGCTGCCCTGGAGGACCGGGATTTCCCGGGGGGCGCGGCCGGCCATCACGTGCAGGGCGATCTGGGCCATGGCCTGGCCCTGGTCGTGGCCGTTGGAGAGCATGCCGCCCACGATGCCGTGGCCCAGGTCCGTCTGCAGGATGCCGAAGACCGGCACCTTGGCGCGGGCCGAGACCGCTTCGGCCACCTCGCTCTTGTCGTAGAAGCGTCCGGAACCGTCCCGATTGAACACGCTGAGCAGGATCATGGCGTTGGCCGGCAGCCGGTCCACGTGTTTGAGGATGGAGGCCAGGTCCGAGTTCCCGCAGAAGACCACCGCGATCGCCGGGTCCAGGCCGAGCAGTTGCGCCTCGATGGACTTGCGCACGGCCACGCCCGTGCAGGAGTAGTCGTTGATCACGTAGACGGTCTTGGTGCCGGGCAGGAGGTTGAGGGCGCAGTCGATGGTCTGCCGGGCGGCCAGGACCTCGGCCACGCCCGTGAACAGGGGGTGGCCCTTGAGCTGATCGGGCCGGAAGAAATTCACCCCGCCGAAGACCACGGGAATGCCCGGAAAGAGTTCGTCGTGGTGGCGGCGCAGGAATTCGTAGGCCGCATTGTCCGTGGCCAGGATCAGGTCCAGGCCCACGCCCCTGTATTTGTGGGCGTAGACGTTCATGAGCTGTTGTTCGTAGCGGCCGTTGAACTCCACCCGCATGGTGTCCATGTACTCCACGTGCAGGGTGATGCCCGTCTCGCGCGGGCGCAGCACGTCCCTAAGCCCCCGGCCAACCTCGTCGGTCCAGAGGTACCCCTGGTGGAAGGAGTTGAGCAGGAGGATCTGCTTGCTGTCCGAGGCCCGCGCCGTGGCGGGCGCGAGCAGGACCCACAGCGCCAGGGCGGCGAGCAGCAAGGGGCAAAAGACCCTGGAAAAACGATCCGGCTGGGGCATGACCACTCCTGGCAGGGGACAACCGTCCGTTCTTTAACAAATGCGCGGGAATAAATAAAGCCGGTGCCCGTCTGGTCGTGCTATCCCCGGTGCGGCGGGCAACCGCAGGCGCCGGGCATGGTCTCCAGCAGGCGAACGCCCTCCGGCGTGTCGATGCGCGCGGCCATGCGAGGCAGCTCCATGGGCGGCAGAGGGTGCATTTCGACCATGTCCACCGGGCCCACGGCCTCAAGGATTCCGCCCAGCCACTCGGGGTACGGGTGGTAGATGTCCAGTCCGAGCAGGCGGCAGTTCAGATCGGGCATGGCCAGGGCCGGGTGGGACCCGGTCTGCCACTGGATGGCGTAGGGCAGCATGCCTCCGGCCAGGAGCCGCCCGTCCGAGGGCAGGGCGAACCGCCAGTTGAGCTCGCCCCGGCTGACCGGCGTGGCCCGGCCAAAGGACATGGGGGCCGCGTCCAGGAAGGCGTCGAGGTCGTCGGTGTTGGCCACCCAGCCCAGGAAGGCGGGCGAACGGTCCAGCCGCTCGCGCACCGCGGGGTCGTCCAGGCCGAACCAGCGCGGCTTGGCCGGGACCGGCCCGTCCGGGTTGATGGCGATGATCTCCAGGAACATTTCCTCGCCGATGCGCATGACGTGGTTACGGGTGCCCATGGTCTCGTGCACTCCGCCGCGCGGCACGCGCACGCCGAGCCGTTTCTCGGCCCAGATCACGCCTTGTTCCATGTCCGTGGCCGCAATGACGATATGATCCAGTCGGGTACGCATGTCTCCGCCTCGCGTGTACTACAAAAAGGTTGTTCGATCGCCGTCGGTATTGTCACACGGAGCGGCCTCCGGGCAGCTCCTTGCCCGCGCCCGGCTATGCGCCTGCGCCATCGGCCGGGAGGACGGCGATTGTTCGAGTCATGCCGGGAGGATAGTCCTTTCGGGCTTGAATCTCAACCCGCGGGTCGAGATGATCTTTTTCGTTTTTTCCCTGTTTTTTGACTTAAATCATACTCCCGTTTCCCCGGGAGCCCTATCCTTGGACGCATCGAGAGCAATTCATCAAAACAAAGGAGCGAACCATGTTTTGTTACCAGTGTGAACAGACCGCCAAGGGCGGTTGCACCAAAATCGGCGTGTGCGGCAAGACCGATTCCACCGCCACCCTCCAGGACCTTCTCCTCCACCTGACCAAAGGCCTCGCCCAGGTGGCCGTGGCTGCCCGCGGACAGGGCATTGAAGATAATGAGGTGAACCGCTTCATCTCCGAGGCGGTCTTCTCCACCCTGACCAACGTGAATTTCGACGACGCCCGGTTCGTCACCCTGATCAACAAGTGCGTGTCCCTGCGCGAAGGGCTCAAGGCCAAGGTCTCGGGCGTGGAGTTCGGCGGCCCGGCCACGATGGCCCCGGCCCTCGACATCCCCGGCATGGTGGCCCAGGGCAAGGCGGTCGGCGTGGAGTCCGACCCCGAGCCGAATGCGGACATCAAGTCCCTGAAGCACACCCTGACCTACGGCCTCAAGGGCGTGGCCGCCTACATGGACCACGCCGCCATCCTCGGCAAGGAGGACGACGAGCTGTACGCCAAGTTCCAGGGGCTGCTGGTCGCCACCCTGGCCACCGGCCTGACCCTGGAGCAGGCTGTGGAGGCCGGGCTCGAGTGCGGACGCATCAACATCCGGGCCATGGAGCTGCTGGACGACGCCAACACCTCGGCCTACGGCCATCCCGTGCCCACCCAGGTCAAGCTCGGCCCCACCGCGGGCAAGGCCATCCTGGTCTCCGGCCACGACCTCAAGGACCTCGAAACCCTGCTCAAGCAGACCGAGGGCAAAGGCATCAACGTCTACACCCACGGCGAGATGCTGCCCTGCCATGGCTATCCCGAGCTGCACAAGTATCCGCATCTGGCCGGCCACTACGGCACTGCCTGGCAGAACCAGAAAAAGGAATTTGCCGAGTTCCCGGGCGCCATCCTGATGACCACCAACTGCATCCAGGACCCCAAAAAGTATATCGAGAACATCTTCACCACCGGCCTGGTGGGCTGGCCCGGCGCGGTCCATGTTGGGAATGACGATTTCACTCCCGTCATCGAGCGGGCCCTGGCCATGCCGGGATTTGAAGCGGATATCGATAAGGGATCGGTAATGACCGGTTTTGCCCGCAACGCGGTCATGTCCGTGGCCGACACGGTTATCAACGCGGTCAAGTCCGGCGACATCCGCCACTTCTTCCTGGTGGGCGGCTGCGACGGCGCCAAGCCCGGCCGCAACTACTACACCGAGTTCGTGGAGCAGGCCCCGGCCGACACGGTCATCCTGACCCTGGCCTGCGGCAAGTTCCGCTTCTTCGACAAGCAGCTCGGCGATATCGGCGGCATCCCGCGCCTGCTCGACGTGGGCCAGTGCAACGACGCCTACTCCGCGGTCCAGATCGCCCTGGCCCTGGCCAAGGCCTTCGACTGCGGGGTCAACGACCTGCCGCTCTCCCTGATCCTGTCCTGGTACGAACAGAAGGCCGTGGCCATCCTCCTGTCCCTGCTCGCGCTCGGCATCAAGAACATCAAGCTCGGGCCGTCCCTGCCGTCCTTCATCACCCCCAACGTCCTCAACCTGCTGGTCGAGAACTACAACATCGCCCCCATCACCACCCCCGAGGCCGACCTGGCCGAGATCCTGGGCTAGCCCAAGGGCGCGACGAAAACACGGCCCGCCGGTGCGAACCGGCGGGCTTTTTTTTGCGCGCAGGCCCGTCCGGAAGCGGGCCTGCGCGTCTGGCGTCCGCTCCGGGGCTGTGCTAGCCTGCCTTGGCCCATCCGGTTCAAGGGTGGGGCGCAACGCCAACAGACAGGAGAAAACGAGATGAAGGTTATCCAGTATACGGACGTGGATCCCGTGGAACTGAAGGTGGCCGGGCCGGGCGTGACGGGCCGGGTGGTCATCGGCAAGGCCGACGACGACGTCAATTTCTGCATGCGGGTCATCGAGCTCGAACCCGGCGCGCAGATCCCGCCTCACGCCCACCCGTGGGAACACCAGCAGTTCTACCACGCGGGCACCGGCTACGTGGTCAGGAACGGCGAAAAGCTGGCCCTCGGGCCGGGCAGCGTGGTCTACGTAGCCCCGGACGAGGAGCACCACGTGGTCAACACAGGCGACGTGCCCATGGTTCTCGTCTGCCTCATCCCCAAAGGCATTCCGGAAATCTAGGCCGCCGCGTCCGGGGGAAAGGGGGAGGGTACCCCGGCACAAGGCCCCACCCCTTTTTCCCCGCGCGGGCGTCCGCGCAGGAGACGCCGCACCCGATAGAATCATTGATTTATCCTCGGGAATGGGGATAGTTGGAGAAGCAGCAACCCGGAGGGGGCCGACATGGGCATCGAACGATTGGAGGGCCGCGACGACGCGGTGTTGACGATTCTCAAGATCACGGACGAGGTCAACCAGCTCAAGGACGTGGACACGATCCTGGACAAGATCCTCCAGGAATCCAGGCGGTTTTCCGGCGCGGACGCCGGGTCCATATTCCTGGTGGACAACGACCGGCTGATCTTCAGCTACGTCCAGAACGACACCCTGTTCAAGGCCGAGGCCGCCAACGCCGCCCTGTACCAGAATTTCGGCATCCCCATCAGCGAACAGTCCATCGTCGGCTACGTGGCCAAGACCCGGCAGAGCCTGGCCATCGACGACGCCTACGAGTTGGACCCGACCTTGCCCTTTTCCTTCAACAAGTCCTTTGACGAAAAGTCCGGCTTCCGGACCACCAGCATGCTGACCATCCCGCTCATCGCCCAGGAGAGCAGGCTGGTCGGGGTCATGCAGTTGATCAACGCCAAGAACGAGTCCGGCGCGGTGGTTCCCTTCTCCGACGAGGCCAGGACCTACATCCCCCTGTTCTGCAACAACGCCTCGGTGGCCATCGAGCGCGGCATCATGAACCGCGAGCTCATTCTGCGCATGATGCAGATGGCCGAGCTGCGCGACCCGGCCGAGACCGGGGCGCACGTCCAGCGGGTGGGCGCGTACTGCGCGGAAATCTACGGCACCTGGGCCGCCCGCCGGGGTCACTCCGCCAAGGAGATCAAGAACACCCGCGACAACCTGCGCCTGGCCGCCATGCTCCACGACGTGGGCAAGGTCGGCATCTCCGACGCCATCCTCAAGAAGCCCGCCAAGCTGACCGACGAGGAGTACGACATCATGAAGTGGCACACGGTCTACGGGGCCCGGCTCTTCAAGAACCAGACCTCGGAACTGGACCGCATGTCCATGGAGATCGCCCTGTGCCACCACGAAAAATGGGCGGGCCGGGGCTACCCCTCCATCCCCCGGGACCAGGTCTGGGCCGAGGCCCCGGAGATCGGCGGCGCGCCCATGAGCGGCGAGGGCATTCCCCTGTCGGCGCGCATCTGCGCGGTGGCCGATGTGTATGACGCCCTGGCCTCCCCCCGGTCGTACAAAGACCCGTTCCCGGACGAGAAGTGCCTGGGCATCCTGGAAAAGGACGCGGGCACCCACTTCGACCCCGAGATAGTGGAAATCTTCCTGGAGATTTTCGACGTCATCAAGGCCATCCGCGACAAGTGGGTGGAAACCCCCGGGGCGTAGGCGCATGGCATCCTCCGAGATGAAACTGTATGACTTTGTCGACCCGGTGGACGCCGAGTGCGTGCGCCGGGAGAGCGAGGACCTCATGCGGGCCTTCTTCCCCGACTACGACGGCCGGGTCTTTCGCCGCGCCTTCGACGACGTGGAACGGCTCTTCGCGGGCCGCTACCCCGGCTACCGGGCGAGCAACACCAAATACCACAACTTCGAGCACACCTGCTCCGTGGTCCTGGCCGCGGCCCGGCTGATCTACGGAGCCATGCTCGGTGACGAACCCTTTGCCGAGGCCGACTGCCTCAAGGGGCTGCTGGCCGCCCTGTTCCACGACGTCGGGCTGATCCAGGACGTGGACGACACCCAGGGCACCGGGGCCAAGCACACCGTGGGCCACGAGGAACGCTCCATCCAGTTCATGCGCTGTTACCTGGACGGCGTGCTGGACGAACAGGACATCGAGGACATCGCCGACTGCATCCGTTGCACGATCCTGGCCATGTCCCCGTCCAAGATCGTCTTCCGCACCGAGGCCATGCGCAGAATGGGTCATTTCACGGGTTCCGCCGACCTGCTGGCCCAGATCGCCGACCGCTACTACCTGGAAAAGCTCCTCCTGCTCTTCGAGGAGTTCAAGGAGGCCAAGCTGCCCGGCTACGACAGCGCCTTCGACCTGGTGCTCAAGACCCGGTCCTTCTACAAGGACGTGGCCCGCAAACGGCTGGACGAGGAATTCAAGGGCGCGGACCGCAACATGCTCGGTTATTTCCGGTCGCGCCGGAAAGTGGACAAGGACCTCTACCGGGAGGCCATAGACCGCAACCTGACCTACCTGGACAAGATACTGGCCGAATGCGGCGACGACCTGGATGTATTCATGGCCGGGCTCAGGCGCAACAACAGCCAGGAGCCCCTCTGCTGACGGGCCGCGTCCGGCCCCCGCGGAACAGGGCCATACAGGAGACGACGACATATGCAGGGCAAGACCGAACCTTTTGAATCCATGTTCATTGCGCGGCAGCCGGTCTTCACGCCGGACGAGTCCGTGTGGGGATACGAACTGCTCTTCCGCGCCGGCCGGGACAACGTGGCCGTCATCGCCGACGAGTCCCAGGCCACGGCCTCGGTCATCGCCGACGGCCTGACCCTGGCCGCCGAGGGTATGGATCAGGCCGCCCGCATCCTTATCAATTTCCCGGAAAAGCTGCTCGTCGACGACGCCGGATTCGCCCTGCCCAGGGACCGTTGCGTGATCGAGATCCTGGAAAACGTCCGCCCGAACAAGAAGACCCTGGCCGCGGCCCGCCGCCTCAAGGACGCGGGCTACACGCTGGCCGTGGACGATTTCTTCGGCCAGGACGCGCTACGCCCCTTCCTGGAGCTGGCCGACATCGTCAAGATGGACATCCTGGCCCTGGACGCCGACCCGGCGCGCATCACGGAGGCTGTCGCCAGGCTGCCCGAAGGCCTGACCCTGCTGGCCGAAAAGGTCGAGGACAACGAGACCTTCAAGACCTTGCGCGACCTGGATTTCTCCCTGTTCCAGGGGTTCTTCTTCAGCCGCCCGGAGATCATCCCCGGCCGCAAGCTGACCGCGGCCGAAACCACCAAGCTCCAGGTCCTCGGCGAACTGGCCAAGCCGGACTTCGAGCCCGCCCGCCTGGCGGCCATCCTCCAGTCCGATCCGAGCCTGACCTACCGCCTCTTCCGTTACGTCAACTCCGCCGGGTTCGGCCTGGCCAAGAAGATCACCTCGGCCAAGCGGGCCATCGACATGCTCGGCATGATCCGGGCCAAGCAGTGGCTGCGCAGCGTGATCATCGCCGACCTCAACCCGTCGCCCAGGGCCGCGGAACTGGCCTACCTGGCCGTGCACCGGGCCAAGTTCCTGGAGTCCGCCTGCTCTTGCTCCAACCGGCCCGTGTGCGAGCCCGACACCCTGTTCATGACCGGGCTCTTCTCCCTGCTCGACGCCATGCTCGGCATGGATATGAGCGACATCCTCAAGGCCCTCCCCCTGGAGGAGTCCGTGGTCCAGGCCCTGCACGGCACCGGCGACCTCTACGATCTCCTGCGCCTGGCCGCCAGCTACGAGCGTGGCCAGTGGGGCGAGACTTCGCAGCGCCTGAAGAGGCTTGAACTGGACTCCTTCCAGGCCGAACTGCTCTACATCCAGTCCCGTAGCTGGACCCAGAAGACGCTCGGCTACTCCAAGGCCGAATGACCCGCGAGTCCGGCCCGTCGCCACAATCCCGATTATTTAGACATTTTCATGAAAATGTGTAGACTTCGAGGCGCGAAGGGGAGAAACGCATCGCATGGAGTCGGAAAAAATGAAAAATCAGGCAAAGTTGCCCATTGGCATGTTCGATTCGGGCGTGGGCGGATTGACCGTGCTCAAGGCCCTGCGCGAGCGCATGCCGTGCGAGGACGTCGTCTATCTCGGCGATACCGCGCGCCTGCCCTACGGGACCAAGTCGCCCCAGACCGTCACCCGCTACGGCGTGCAGTGCGGCGCGGAGTTGATCAAGCGCGGCATCAAGCTGCTCGTGGTGGCCTGCAACACCGCCTCGGCCGTGGCGCTCGACGCCCTGCGCCGGGCCAACCCCGGCGTGCCCGTCATCGGCGTGGTCGAACCCGGCGCGCGCGCCGCCTGCGAGGCCACTGCCAACCAGGCCGTGGCCGTCATCGCCACGGAATCGACCATCGCGGGCGGAGCCTACCAGCGCGCCATCCACGCCCTCAAGCCCCAGGCCCGGATCATCGGCCACCCCTGCCCGCTGTTCGTGGCCCTGGCCGAAGAGGGCTGGACCGACGGCCAGGTGCCCGAGGCCGTGGCCGCCCGCTATCTCGACCCCATCTTCAAACCCGCGTCCGGCACCGGCCACCCCGTCATCCCCGACACCCTCGTGCTCGGCTGCACCCATTTCCCGCTGCTGGCACCCGCCATCCGCAACGTGGTGCCCGCCCCAACCACCATCGTGGACTCCGCCGCCACCACCGCCGAAACCGTGTACCGGGAACTCGACCGCCTGCGCCTCGGCCGACCCGAAAACGGCTGCGGCTCCACCCGCTACCTGACCACCGACGACGTCCCCCGCTTCGCCCGTACCGGCTCCCGCTTCCTCGGCACACCCATCGCCGAGACCGACGTGGAACTGGTCGATCTGTAAGGGGAATGCCTCCGGCGGGCCCTCGCCGGGCGGGCGTCTCCGACGGGCAGGGCGCTGCCCTGCACCCGCTTAAGGCCGAGGGCCTTAAGAATCCCCTGTTCGCTTCGCTCAGGGACGTGCGGGCGCGGAAGGACGAGACGCGAACGCCTTCCGCTGTGCCGGTGGGCGATTTCGGGCAGGAACAACGGATCAAGCGGCGTGCTTCTTCACCGGAAGACGCACGCCGTTTTTCCTGCCCGAAATCGCGGGTTGTTTTTTGGGAAAGGCAGAGCGCGGAAAGCTCTATCGCTTTTCGGGAGTAAGAAAACGCCGCAAGGGCGTTCTTTCGGGTTCCGCCCACGCCTGCCAGCGGCGTTGGCAACCGTCCCGAAGGGCCAAACGACTCCCAACCCCACGCGCAACAATCCGCCATCCCGCGCCCCCCTTCGCCGTAGGCGACACAAAAAGTTTGGGAGATTCCAAAGAACCTTTTTCAAAAGGTTCTTTGGCGGGGTCCGGGGCAGCGCCCCGGCCGCCGGAGGCATTCTCTTCCGCCTATTTCACGATCATGACGGAATTACGGGCTTTTTCGGCCACTTCGTGGGACACGCTGAAGCCTTTGGCGAACCAGGGTTTGAGGGACTCGGAGGCGAGGATGAGGGAGAAGTCGTAGCCGATGGTGATGATGGTCTCCACGGGGTCGCCGACCTCGACGAGGATTTCGGCCGGGGGGGTGCCGAGGTCGGCGAGGATCTGGGCGGCTTCCTGGGCGGCCTTCTGGGCCGAGGCCAGATCGGCCTCGGTGCGGGCCACCGACAGGATGGACACGGGGTATTGGCAGGACTGGAAGTAGCGGCCGACCATGGGGAGCATGGCCCGGGACTGGTCGGTGTCCTGGACGCAGACCAGGTGGTTGCGGCCGGGTTCGAGGTGCCGGGCGACGATCACGGAACAGTGCGCATGGGCCGCGATCTTGAGGGCCAGGGGCTTGCGGGAGAGGAGCTTCTTGAGCCCGCTCATGGGTTCGGGCGAAGCGCCGACAATGACCACGTCGGCCTGGAACCGCTTGGCCTCGTCGGACACGGCGGTGGTTACGTCCGAGGCGGTGCGCAGCCGGAGCGAGACGATGCCGCCGCAGGGGTTCTCGTAGTCGCGGATGTATTCGCCCGCCGGGTCGCCCTTGAGTTCGTGGTGTTTCCATTCGCGGTGCTCGCCGGGTTCGATCTCGCCCAATTCCACGAGGATGTCGCGGGCGGCCTTGAGCTGGCGCAGGCCGGGCAGTTCGAGGCCCCAGTCCAGGACGTTTTCGCGGGCCACGCGCACCTCCATGCCGCCGGAGTTGAGGCCGCTGTCCAGGGGGCGGACGTAGAGCAGGACGATGTCGGCACAGCTGGTCTTGGAGAGGCGGACGGCGTAGCGCAGGCTGGCGTAGGCCTCGGGGCCGCCGCCGATGCAGATGAGGATTCGCAGTTTGTCGTCCGTGTTCATGGACAACTCCTTAAAGGCCGATGAGAGGCCAGTACAGTTTGGATGCCGCCAGGAGCACGATAAAGGACATGAGGGCCATGCGCCAGCCTACTTTCATGAAATCCGAAGGGCGCAGGTAGCCCGAGGAGTAGACGATGGTGGAGGCCGGAGTGCCGATGACCGTGAAATAGGCAAAGGCGCTGGAGATGGAGGTGACCATGCCCACGGCCAGGGGGTTGGTCTCGGTGGCGAGGGCGATGGTCAGGACGATGGGGCCGAGCACGGCCACGGCCGCGCCGTTGCTCATGGTGTTGGTGATGAAGGTGGTCAGGAGCATGATAGCGGCCAGCAGGCCGAGGCCGGAGCCCAGCCCGAACGGAGCGAGCCCGTCCATGAACATGCCGGCCACCCAGGCGGCCGCGCCGGTGTCGCGCATCTGCACGCCCAGCGAGATGGCCGCGGCGTAGAGCAGAACCACGCCCCAGTTGACGCCGGAGTTGAGGTCCTGCCAGCGGACCAGGCCGGTGACCAGGAAGAGGACCGCGCCGAGGATGGCGATGGTGCCCATGCCGTATTTCGAGGAGAATCCCACCCAGCCCGCCAGCGTCAGGAGGAACAGGAGGATGGCCACGTAGTGGCGGCCGGTCAGCGCTCCTTCGCTGCCGACCTGCTCCTTGAGCTTGGCCACGGCCGGGCCGAGGTCGCGCAGGTCGGTCTTGAAGGTGTAACGCAGGATGACATGCATGAGCGGCAGCTGGATGAGGAAGATGGGGTAGGCGTATATCATCCAGTGCAGGTAGGAGACCGAGTAGCCGTAGGTGGCCGGATCGTCTGAGGCGTAGAAGAAGTCGCGCAGGTAGTCGATCATAATCGCGTTGCGCGCGCCGCCCGACGGGGTGCCGATCCCGGCCATGGCGCATGCGTAGGAGATGGAGAAGAGAAAGAGCACGGCCAGGGCGCGCTGCTGTTTGGGGTCGTTGGTGGCCAGTTGGATCAGGGACAGGGCCACGGGCAGCATCATGGCGGCCACGGTGTGCTCGCCGATGAACGAGGCCAGCAGGCCGGAGAAGACCGAGATGCCGAAGGCGATGGCGTAGGTGGAGGAGCCCGTGACCTTGATGATCAGCAGGGCCAGGCGCTTGTCGAGTTTTTGTTTGACCAGGGCCACGGCGAGCATGAGCGAGCCCATGATGAACAGGACCGAGTCCTTCATCAGGGACTTGGCCACCAGCGAGGAGTCCAGGCCGAGCAGGAAGACCTGGCCGAGCACGATGAGCAGGGCCACGGCGGGCAGGGGGATGGGCTCGGTGATGAACAGGATGGTCGCGCCCACGGTCATGACCAGCACGCGCCAGCCCTCCTGGGTGACGCCCTCGGGCGCGGGCAGGAGAAGCATGGCGGCCTGGATGGCCAGGGTGAGGAAAAACCAGCGTTTTTCGCGGAGAAAGTGGATCACGATACGGGCACTATACATGTCCCGGCAGGTCGCCGCCAGTCGAAAGCGCAGCAGGACGACAGCCCCATGCCGAGATTTGCATTGAACCGAGTATCGGGTATTGTGCTTGGGCGCGGAAATCCGCGCACGCCAACCGCAACGAGGAGATTTCCCTTGAAACGCACTCTGTCCGCCCTGTGCCGCAACGAACCCGGCGTCCTGGCCATGATGGCCCGGGAATGCGGCAAATACGACGCCAATATCCTCTCCCTGGCCGCCGGGGAAACCGAAAACCCGCAGGTCTCCCGCATCATCCTGTGCGTGGACGGCGACGACGAGGCCGTCGACAAGATCGGCCGCTACCTGGAGTCCCTGGACGCGGTCATCCAGTTGGACGACCTGTCGCGCAAGGGCTTCGTGGACCGCGAACTGGTCATGATCAAGGTGGCCATGGACCCGGCGCAGACCAGCCAGTTGATGCAGGTCTTCGAGGTCTTCCGGGCCAACGTGGTCGGCATGGGTCAGGAAACGGTCACGGTGGAGCTTTCCGGCGACCAGGAGCGCGTGGACGGGCTGATCAAGATGCTCGTGCCCTACGGGATCAAGTCCATGTGCCGGTCCGGGATGATAGCGCTCAAGCGCGGGGATGAGTAAGTGTCCGATTTTCCCCCCATCACAAGTCTGAACGAGGTGGTCCAGGCCGCCCTGGATTACGGCCGGGGCGGGAGCATGCCCAAGGTGGCCATCGCCCGGTCCGCCGAGGGCTTCGTACTCCGCGCCGGGATCGAGGCGTTTGAACGCGGCGTGGCCGAGCCCGTCCTGGTCGGGGACATGGAGGAGACGAAGCGCATCGCGGACGAGCGGGGGCTGGACATCTCCCCCTTTCGGCAGGTGCACGTCACCGACGACGCCGGGGCCGTGTTCGAGGCGGTCCGGCTCTTCCGCGAGGGTGAGGCCCAGTTGATCATGAAGGGGCTGGTGCCCACGGCCACCCTGCTCAAGGCGGTACTCAACAAGGAGACCGGCGTACCCCACGGTGGGCGCATCCTCAGCCATGTCGGGGTGTTCGAATCCCCGGTGGACGGCAGGCTGATGCTCCTGACCGACCCCGGCGTGAACATCGCGCCTTCCCTGCAACGCAAGGTGGACATCCTCAAGAACGCCCTGGACGTGGCCCGGACCCTGGGCATGAAGGAGCCCAAGGCGGCCATCCTGGCGGCCACGGAAAAGGTCAACTATCCGGCCATGCCCGCCACCCTGGACGGCGATATCCTGACCAAGATGGCCCGCCAGGGCCAATTCGGCGACGCCAGGATTCTCGGCCCGCTCTCGCTGGACCTGGCCGTGTCCCGCAAGGTGGCGGCCACTAAGCGTTTCGACAGCCCCGTGGCCGGGAACGCGGACATTCTGGTCACCCCGAACATCGAGGCGGGCAACGTCCTGTACAAGTCCCTGTCCACCCTGTGCGGCTGCATCATGGCCGCCGTGGTCGTGGGCAGCCGGGTGCCGGTGGTGGTCCCGTCCAGGGGCGATTCGGACGCGTCCAAGTTCCACTCCATCGCCCTGGCCTCGGTTCTGGCGAAAAGGAGCCGGTCATGAGCATACTGGTCATCAACCCCGGCTCCACGTCCACCAAGGTGGCCCTGTATCGGGGAGGCGACACCCTGGCCGCCGAGGAACTGCAACACTCCCGCGAGGAGATGGCCGGGTTTCCCAGGGTGGCGGACCAGTACGATTTCCGCATGCGCGTGGTGGCCGAGTTCCTGGGCAAGACCGCCACGGATTTCGGGCGCATCCAGGCCGTGGTCGCCCGAGGCGGCCTGCTCCGTCCTCTGGAGGGTGGTGTTTACGAAGTGTCGGACGAAATGGTTAGCCATCTGTTGGACGCACGGTATGGTGAACATGCCTGCAACCTGGGCGGCATCCTGGCCCGCGCCCTGGCCCGGCAGTGGAACGTGCCCGCCTACGTGGTCGACCCGGTGGTTACGGACGAGATGATGGACAAGGCGCGGCTGACCGGGTTGCCGGGGCTCTCGCGGCGGTCCATCTTCCATGCCCTGAACCAGCGCGGGGTGGCCCGCATCGTGGCCGAACGGCTCGGCATCCGCTACGAGCGCTCGAATTTCATCGTCTGCCACATGGGCGGCGGGGTGTCCATCGGTGCGCACCGCAAGGGGAAGGTGGTGGACGTGATCAACGCCCTGGACGGCGAGGGCCCGTTCACTCCGGAGCGCACCGGCAGCCTGCCCCTGGTGCCGGTCCTGGACATGGTCCACCACGGCCAACGCGACTACGCCGAGCTGCGCACGACCATCCTGCGCCGGGGCGGCCTGGTGGCCCACCTGGGCACCAACGACCCGCGCGAGGTCCTGGCCCGCATGGACCAGGGCGACGAGCGGGCGGGCCTGGTCTTCCGGGCCATGGCCTACGGCATCGCCCGGTACATCGCGTCCATGGCCCCGGCCCTGGCCGACGACGAGGGCGGCCTGGACCTGGCCGCCGTGGTCCTGACCGGCGGGCTCTCACGGAGCCAGGCGCTGGTGGAGGAGATCGCCCGGCAGGTGGGCTTTCTCGGCCCGGTGGAGGTCGTCCCCGGCGAGGTGGAGATGTCCGCCCTGGCCGCAGGCGCGGCCCGAGCCCTGTGCGGAGACGAGCCCGTGAGGACTTATCCTCCCGAATAGCCGCCAGTCATTATATTCCTTAATAAATACTGGTCTTCCCCGGACGCTATGCAGTAATGGTCAGGGTGGAGAATCGGTCGGTATTTCGAAAAGGATGACGGTGCATGGGGGCCTTGTTTAGCAAATCCACTGCCTTACGAAAGGGCATCAAGATCACGGACGAGGAATTCGTCCGGCTGCGCGACTTCATCTACGACAAGAGCGGCATCTTCGTGGACGAGAAGCGCAAGTACCTGTTCGAGAGCCGGTTCTCCCGGCGGCTGGGCGAGCTCGGCCTGACCAGCTTCACCGACTACATCAAATTTCTCAGCGTGGACCGGGGGCCGGAACTCAAGCAGCTCTTCGAGATGGTCACCACCAACGAGACCAGCTTCTGGCGGGACACCAAGCAGCTCACCTCCTTCCGGGACAACCTGCTCAAGGAGGTCCTCGACCGCCAACGCGAGGCGGGCAAGCTCGAACTGAACATCTGGTCCGCCGGGTGCTCCTCGGGCGAGGAGCCCTACACCCTGGTCTTCCTCCTGCTCGAGACCCTCAAGGCCGAGATAGCCCGTTGGCGGATCAACATCACCGCCGTGGACCTGTCCGAGGAGATGATCGCCCGGGCCAAGGCCGGAATCTACACGGAGTACGCCTTCAAAACCACGCCGGACGAGGTCCGCAAGCGCTATTTTAAAGAGGTCGACGGCGGCTGGGAACTCGACCCGCGCCTCCGTAAGCTGGTCAACTTCGCGCCCATGAACCTGAACGACCCCCTGGCCGTCAAGCGGGTTCCCCGGTCGCACATCGTGTTCTGCCGCAACGTGATCATCTATTTCGACGCAGCCATGAAGCGCAGGGTGGTGCAGGCGTTCTACGACAACCTGCTGCCCGGCGGCTACCTGCTGGTCGGGCACTCCGAATCCCTGCACAAGATATCCCGGTCGTTCAAGCCGATCCACAACGCGGGCGCCATCGCGTACAAGAAGGAGGAGTAGGCCGTGGGCACGAAGCGCATAGACGAGCTCAAGGCGGGCATGGTCCTGGCCTCCGACCTGATCGCCAAGGACGGCAGGCTGCTCTTCAAGAGCGGCACCGAACTGGCGGACAACCAAATCCAGCTGCTCAAGCGCGTGGGCATCGGCGAGGCCGACGTGGCCCCGGACCTGTCCGACCTGACCGAGGACGACGTCCTGGCCATCGAAGATTACGTGCGCGAATTTTTCCTGTACGTGAATCCGGACCACCCCGCGGTCATCGAGATGTTCCACATCGCCCTGGAACTGACCGCACGGGCGGTAGCCGGCGGCTGGCAACTGCCCGACCTGAATGAGCGCCGGGCCTCCAACGTCGAGCACCTGGACGACATCTTCGTCACCGGCATGGGCACCCCCGAGACCATCGTCGAGCACGAGACCGAACTGGCCAGTTTCCCGGATATCTTCTTCCGCATAAAGGAGGTCCTCGAAGACGAGGCCGCCTCGGCGGACCGCATCGCCAAGGTGGTCAGCACCGACGTCGGCCTGTCCGCCAAGCTCCTCAAGCTGGTCAACTCGCCGCTCTACGGCTTCCCCCAGACCATCGACTCCATCAGCCGGGCCGTGGCCCTGGTGGGCGGCAAGGAGCTGTCCACCCTGGCGCTCGGCATCTCGGCCATCAACTATTTCCAGGACATCCCGCCCGAGCTGGTGGACATGCAGTCCTTCTGGCGGCACTCCATCACCTGCGGGATCTTCGCCCGCATGCTCGCCGGGACCCAGAGCGGCCTGTCCCCGGAGCGGTTCTTCATCGGCGGCCTGCTCCACGACGTGGGCCGGCTCATCCTGTTCAAGAAACTGCCCTACGCCTCCACCGAGGCCATGCTCTTCGCCCGCGAAAATTGCCTGCCCCTGGTCGAGGCCGAGACGGCCGTCATGGAGTTCTGCCACACCGACATCAGCAAACCCCTGCTCGCCGCCTGGAAGTTCCCCGAAAGCCTGGCCGTGATGATCAACTACCACCACGACCCCATGGAATACCCCAACCCCCTGGAACCCGCCATCGTCCACGTGGCCGACAACCTGACCAACGCCGTGGAAATCGCCCAGGGCGGCATGTACGTCATGCCGGGCCTCGACGAGGAGGCCTGGGAACTCCTCGGCATCGACCCCGAAAAAGTCCTGAACGAAGCCGTCAGCCAATACGCCGGCCAGATCGACATCGTTATGAGCGCCTTTTTCTAGGCCGTTTTTTCTGCCTGAAATCGCGGGGTGCTTTTTGGGGAAAGGGTGCGAGCGAAAGGCGTCACCGTTTCTTGAAAGTAAGAAAACGCCGCAAGGGCGCTTTAGCGGGTTCCGCCCCCGCCAGCCAAGCTACCTCCCCCCTCCCGCGAAAGACCTTTTTCCCCCGTCCCCGCACGCCCCTGCCGAAGGCACCCAAAAAGTTTTGGAGATTCCAAAGAACCTTTTCCGAAAGGTTCTTTGGCCGTCGGAGACGCCGCCCGGCGAGGGCCCGCCGGAGGCATTCCTCCCCGGCCTGGCTAGTCGAGCCTGTCCATATCCCAGGGTTTTCTGATGAACATGCCGGTTTTGATTTCCGGGTGGTCGCAGATGAACACGGCGCGTTGGCCGGGGTGGGAGGTGTCCACGCCTTGGCCCTGTTCGTTGACCAGGCCGTAGTCTTCGGCGGAGATGTGGGGCCGGATGAGGCCGGGCACGAGGATTTCCACGGGCTCGGCGGTGGTCCAGCGCGACTTGGTCTGGACGAGCCAGCGGCCCGAGGCCAGGGGGGCGAGGATGCGGGCGAGCACGGGGCGTTTTTCGGTTTCGTCGGGCGGCTGGGCAATGACGCCCCGGTTGGCCGGGTCGAAAAAGCCGGTGGTCAGGGGCCGGGAGGCGGCGTTGACCAGTTCGGACAAATAGAGTTCGGGCTGGAACCGGCCGGTGGCGGCGTGGTTCAGGGCGGTCTTGTAGGCGTCCACGACCTGGGCGAGGTAGGCGGAGCTCTTGGTCCGGCCTTCGAGCTTGAGGGAGGCGACCTTCATGCCCCGGAACCATTCGAGGTAGTGGAGCAGGCAGAGGTCTTCGGCGGCGAAGAACTTGGTCCAGTTGTCGGTGTCGAGCGCGGCGGACAGGGCGCGGTCGGCCGGGGGCTGGGACGCGGGGGAATCACTGTCCGGGGAGGAGAAGGCGAAGTCGTCGGGCGCGTCGAAGGTGAAGTCCTCGGTGAAGGGGTTTTCGTATTCGCGCATTTCCCAGAGCTTTTCGCCGGGCCGGGTGCGTTCCTCGAAGGTCATGGACACGGGCCGGTATTCGTAGCGGCAGGGGTGGGAGCACTGCCCGAGGTTGCCGGGCCGGTCGTTGAGCAGGGCGGACATGTAGCAGCGGCCGGACACGGCCATGCACATGGCCCCGTGGACAAAGACTTCGAGCTCCATGGTCGGCATCTGCTTGCGGCAGGCGTCGAGCATTTCGCCGAGTTCGGCCGAGCGCAGTTCGCGGGCCACGTTGACGCGCTTGGCCCCGTTTTCGCGCCAGAAGCGCACGGCCTCCACATTGGAGGTGTTGGCCTGTGTGGAGATGTGTACCGGGATTTCGGGCAGTTCGCGGCGGAGCAGGCGGATGACGCCGGGGTCGGCGGCGATGACCGCGTCGGGCCGAAGTTCGCCCAGGGTGTCGATCTGTTCGTGCACCGCGCTCATGTGCGACTGGCGCGGGTAGACGTTGAGGGTGTAATAGACCTTGACCCCGGCCTGGTGGGCGCGGGCGATGGCCCGTTCGAGCGCCTGGCGGTCGAACCCGCCCGCGCCGGCGCGCAGGTTGAGGCCTTCGCCGCCGAGGTAGACGGCGTCGGCGCCGTACAGGACGGCGGTCTCGAGCTTTTCCATGTCGCCCGCCGGGGCGAGCAGTTCCGGGGTGAACGGGGAGTCGGGCATGATCGCAGAATACCTGATGGGGGTTCGTTTCGCCAAGGGGAATGTTGGCGCCTGGTCAGCGCAGGTGGCCGACGCCGTGCCAGTCGATGCCGAGCAGTCCTGCGGCGGCGCGGTCCACGGCCAGGGGGTCGGCCCCGGCCAGGATCATGCCCACTTCCGGACAGCACCGGGGCCCGCCCAGGTGGTAGTCCTTGAGCCCTACCGTGGCGTCCATGAGGGTGAAGTGCGGGGTGACGTAGCGGTTCAGGTCGCGGATGGAGCCGTGCATGTCGCGGTGGAAGAGGGCCTTTTTCCAACCGCCGCCCTGGTAGTGGGAGGGCGGGGCGAAGCCTATCATGTTCTTCATGGTCCCGGTTACGGCCGCCATGGAGTGGCCCTTGAGCACGGGCAGGGACACGATGCAGTGGTCAAAGGCGGCCTCGGGCAGCCACATGGTCGGGAAGACCGTACAGCCGGGCTTCGATATCTCGACCAGGGGGGCGTGGTTGAGGTCCAGCAGGTCGACGTCCTTGCACCGGGCAAGTTCCTGGTAGCCCAGGACGGCGAAGATCTCGTCGGTCTCCTTGTCCCTGTCGCCGGTGCCCTCGGCGATGGTGATGGGTGCGTCGGTGTGGGCGCGTATGGCGTCGATGGCCGCGGCCGTGAACGCGGGGTGGGTGGTCACCGGGAACGGCGAGGCGTTGACCAGGTTGGGCTTGAGCAGGATGCGCGCAAATCCGGCCAACGCGTCCGGCCCGCCCGCCTGTTCAAAGGCCCGGCGGACGGTCTGCGCGTAGCTTTCGCAGGGGAGGGTGACGACTTCGGACATGATCGTTTAGACGGGCAGGCCCTTGGCCCGCCGGGCAGCCTTCATTTTGTCGAGCAGCTCGTTGGGGATGTCCAGGTTGCCCCGGCCCACGCCGAGCCTGATGTCCGGCTTGTTGGTCCCGTGGAAGTCCGATCCGCCGCTCTTGAGCAGGCCCAGGCGGTCGGCCATCTCGCCGAAGGCCTTGGTGTCGGCCTCGGAGTGCTCGGAGTAGATGACCTCCATGCCGTCCAGGCCGAGGTCCATGAGGCGGCGGACCAGCTTTTCGGTCTCCGGGTAGCTCAGCCTCAAGGCGTAGGGGTGGGCCAGGATGGACGTGGCCCCGATGTTTTTCAGGATGGCCAGGGCCTTTTCGGGCGTGAGCTTGCGTTTGGGCACGTAGGCCCGGCCGTTGTCGCCGACCCAGACCTTGAACGCCTCGTCCATGGACGAGACCACGCCGAGCGCCATCAGCTCCTGAGCGAAATGCGGGCGGCCGACGGTCCCGCCGGCGCGGGCGGCCACGGCTTCGTAGGTGATGTTTACGCCCAGAGCGCGCAGCTTGGCCACAATCTCGTGGTTGCGGTTGGCGCGTCCCTCGATGACCCAGTCAAACGCCTTCTGGAGTTCGTCCGCCCGTTCGGGCAGCCACAGGGCGACCATGTGGATCCAGCCCGTTCCCTCCGGGGATTCCAGGCTCAGCTCCGCGCCCGGAATGACCTCGATGCCGTACTTCCTGCCGGCCTCCAGGGCTTCGGGGATGCCCTGAAAGGTGTCGTGGTCGGTCACCGCGATGGCGTCCAGCCCGCTCTCCTTGGCCAGCTTGACCAGTTCCGTGGGCGTCAGGGTGCCGTCCGAGACCGTGGTGTGTGTGTGCAGGTCTATGCTCATGGATGTATTGTCCCGTAAGATTGTCGGTTGTTCAATGCATCAAGTTACAGATTCTCCGCATGGAGGTAAAGCGCGGCGTGGTTGCCAATCTCCGCGCCCGAGGCTATCCTGCTCGCACTGAAAAGGAGAACGCCATGACCCTGAAGAAAGAACTGCTCGATATTCTGGCCTGCCCGCAGTGCAAGGGCGAACTCATGCCCAAACCCGGCGGCGACGGGCTGGCCTGCCCCCGGTGCAAGGTGGTCTACCCGGTCAAGGATGACATCCCCATCATGCTCGTGGACCAGGCAGTGCCCGAAGAGGAATGGACCGGCTCGAAGTAGCCGTCCGGTTCAACGGCAAAAAAAGCCGTCCTGCCTGCATTTGCGGGCAGGACGGCTTTTTCGCAGCGGGCTTTCCTCACGGCCGGGTTTGCGAGAGGGGGGTGGCGGCTACCGCAGCCTTGGAAACGGCGCGGACGGCCCGTTATCGCAGACCGCGAGCGAGAGCCAAATTTTTTCCACAGGGAGTCTTGACGATCAGGGAATGGTGCCTATTTTCAGTTCGAACGAACGAAAAGGAGGTGCCGTTCATGGTTATCGATTTCAATACGCTCTACAATTTTCCGTCCCGGTTGGATCGTGTCTTTGAGGAAATTCTGCGATCGCCCATGGGCGACGACCGGCGTTTGGCCTACCCCCCGCTCAATCTGAGCAACGACGATGAGAACATTTACGTCCGCGCGGAAGTGCCCGGAGTGACCATCGACGACGTGGAACTGACGTTGACCGACAAGACGCTGGTCATCAAGGGCGAGCGCACCGCCCCGGAAGGCAAATTCTATCGTCAGGAACGCCCGAGCGGAATTTTCCACAGAGTTGTCAACATCGGCGTACCGGTTGACCGGGACAAGGTGACCGCGGCCATGCGGGACGGGGTGCTGACCGTGACCCTGCCCAAGTCCGCCGAAGTCAAGCCGCGCACCATCAGCATCGACGTTGCCTAAGGAGGGTGTCATGAGCGAAGTCGCGAAGAAAGAGGAAGGCAAGGAACTGAGCCGCTTCCGTCCGGCCACGGACATCCTGGAGCGCGAGGACGGGTTCCACATCTTCATGGACATGCCCGGCGTGAGCAAGGACGACATGGCCATCGATCTGGAAGAGGACGAACTGACCGTGACCGGCCGCTCGGCCCAGTGCCCGGTTTCGGGCGAGAAGTTCGTGGAGGCGCAGTTCGGCGCGTGCGAATACGTGCGGTCCATCTCCATCTCCGACATCGTGGACCGGGAGCGCATCAAGGCCTCCCTGGAAAACGGCGTCCTGGAACTCTTCCTGCCCAAGGTGGAGAAGGTCCAGCCCAAGCGGATCACCATCGAAGCGCAATAGTTTCGTCAGTCATTCCAAACAAAGAGCCTCCGACAACCGAAGTTGCCGGGGGCTCTTTGCGTACGGTCCGCAGCGGACCGGGCCGGTCAAATGGCCCAGGTCTCGATGTCGATGAGCCCCAGCCGGGCGGCGTAGCGGACGAGTTCCACGGAGCTCTTGAGCCCGAGCTTCTTCATCAGGTTGGTACGGTGGTTCTCCACGGTCTTTGGGGAGATGAACAACTGCTCGGCCACTCCCTTGGCGGTCAGCCCCTCGGCGAGCATGCGCATGACCTCCTGTTCGCGGGGGGTCAGGGTGGCGTATGGGTCGTCGTTGCCGTCCCGGGAGTCGCTCTTGGTCTGGAGCAGTTTGAAGACGACCTCCTGGGACAGGGCGCTGTCCAGGAAGAGGTTGCCTCCGGCCACGGTGTTCAGCCCCTTGAGGAGCTGCCCGGCGGCGGATTCCTTGATGATGTAGCCCGTGGCGCCGGCCCGGAAGGCCTCGACTATGTAGTCGGCCTCGGAGTGCATGGAGATGATCACGAACCGGGTCAGGGGCAGTTCGTCCTTGAGTTCGCGGATCATCTGGATGCCGCTCTTGTCCGGCATGGAGATGTCCACCAGGATGATGTCCGGCTTGTGGGTGCGGGCCAGGGTCACCCCGTCCTCGCCGGTGCCCGCCTCGGCGCAGACCGCGAAGTTTTCGTCCCGGCTGACGATGGTTTTGAGGCCCTCCCTGAAAAGGGGGTGGTCGTCGACGATCATGATGTCAAGGGTATTCGCTCCCATACTAGCCGTGTCTCCTCGCGCTTTCGATCGGTACCTTGAAAAGTATGCGTGTGCCGGTGCCGGTCAGGGTCTGGACCTCCATGGAACCGCCGATGAGGCGGGCCCGCTCCTCCATGCTCCGCAGGCCCATGCGTTTTTCCGCGTCGGCCCTGGCCAGGCTTTCCTCCATCGGGAATCCGCTGCCGTTGTCCTCGATGCGGATGAGGATGTCGGGGTGGCTTTTGACCAGGCGGATGACGGCCTTGGTCGCCCCGGCGTGGCGGCAGATGTTCCTGACGGCTTCCTGGACCATGCGGTAGAGGTTGATTTCCACGTCGAAGTCCAAGGAAATATTCTCGATTCCGGTGGAGAAAAAGTCAACGTCAAAGCCATATCGGCTCCCGGAGTCGTGGCACAGATTGGTCAGGGCCTGGACCAGGCCCAGCTGGTCCAGGGCCGGGGGGCGCAGCCCGTAGGCGATCTCCCGGACCGAGGCGATGGTGTGGCGCAGCACCTCGGCCACGGCTTCGCCGCGTTCGGCCAGCTCCGGGTGTGCGTCCGGGTGGCCGTCGAACAGGGTCTCCATCTTGAGCATGATGGAGGAGAGGTCCTGGGCCACGTTGTCGTGCAGGTCGCGGGCGATGCGCTGGCGCTCGTCCTCCTGCACGCGGATGAGCTGTTGGGTCAGGGCCTGGATGCGTTCCTGGGCCTTGCGCCGCTCCTCGGCCTCGGCCTTGAGCCGGACGTTGGCCTTGGACAGCTCGGCGGTCCGCTTGCGCACCCGGTTTTCCATCTGGGCGTGGGCGATGAGCAGTTCGGATTCGAGCGCCTTGTACCGGGTGATGTTGGTCAGGATGAGCATCTGGGCCTCGCGGCCGCCCCACATGATCGGCTTGACGCTCATGTTCACCCACTTGGTCCCGCCGCTCCGGGTCAGGATGCGGAAGGAGCCCAGGGACTCGTTCATCTCGCCGGAGTCGAGGCGGGCGAAGCGGGGCGCGTGTTCGGCCTGGTCGCCGGGGTGGACCATGTCCACGAAATCGAGCCCTTCGAACTCCCTCGCCGAGTAGCCGGTGATGCGCATCATGGACTCGTTGACGTAACGGGCCACGCCGCTCTGCATGACGATGACTCCCTCCTGGGAGTTCTCGGCCAGCACGCGGTAGCGCTCCTCGGAGTCCATGAGGGCCTCTTCGGCGCGGCGCCGGGGGGTCACGTCCAGCAGGGAGACGATGACCCTGGACAGGGTGTCCTTGTATTCGTCCGGCACGAAGAAGTGGACCATGACCCAGATGGTGTCGCCGTCCAGGGTGCGGTTGGTGATCTCGCCGCAGTATTCCCGGCCGCCCGAGGCGAGCAGGATCATCTCCTCGGCGAAGGCGGCCATGGAGGACTCGGTCAGGACCTTGTCCAGGTTGCCGAACAAGTCCTCCTTGCTCGTCGCGCCGAGCAGGGACAGGGTGGCCTTGTTCACGTCCACCACGGTGACCAGGGTGGCGCATTTGGCCAGCGCCTCGGGGTTGTCGTAGAAGAATTTGCGGAAATCGCCGATCCCCTGTTCCTTGAGGTCGTCGAAGTAGAACTTGAGTTTGGTCAGGTCCTCCTCCCAGAGGGAGATGGGGGAGTCCTCGAACAGGGTGCGGAACCGGGCCTCGCTGGCCGTGATGGCGGCTCCGGCCTCCAGGCGCAGGGTGACGTCCCTGGACACGCCCTGGAATCCGCAGGGGCGCCCCTTGCCGTCGAGCAGCCGCTTGATCATGGTCTCGGCCCAGAAGGTCTTGCCGTTCTTGTGGATGTGTTCCAGCTCCAGGCTGTTGATCAGGGCGTGGTCCCCCTTGGCCTCGGCCTCTCGCCGCCGGGCCAGGGCCTCCTCGAACTTGCGGATGGAGGACCGGGTGATCATCTTCCGGAACGGGCGGCCCTGGAGCTCCTCCAGGGTGAAGCCGCTGATGTCCTTGATGGACGGGGTGGCGTAGATCAGGTGGTAGTCGTCGTCCATGGTCCAGATGACGTCGGCGGTGTTCTCGGCCAGGAAGCGATATTTTTCCTCGCTGGCCCGCAACCGTTCCTCGGCCTCCTTGCGGGCGGTGATGTCCGTGGCGATGCCCTCCACGGCCACGGGGGCCCCGGCCTTGTTCCGGAGCAGGATGTGCCGCTGGCTGGCCCAGTGGACCTCGCCCGACTTGTGGATGAACTGGAATTCGTATTCCTCGCGCACCCTGCCCGCGAGCAGCTCCTCCATGATCCGGTCCAGGTAGTCCCGCCAGTCCGGGTGGACGATTTTGCGGACGAGCATGGGGCATTCCTGATACTCCCGGACGGTATAGCCCGAAAAGCGCTCAACCGAGGGGCTGAGGTAGTCGTAGAGGCCGGTGTGCAGGTTCAGGCGGAAGAAGATGTCGCTGGTGCAGTCGGAAATGAAGTTCAGGCTCTTTTCGGCCGAGCCCAGGGCCTCGCGCATGCGGATGAGGTCGGACAGGTCCTGTTTGATGCCGATGATGTGGGTGATTTCGCCGGATTCGTCGGTGACGGGGTCGAACCACCCCTTGACCGTGCGCAGGGTGCCGCCCTTGGCCCGGATCAGGTACTCACCCTGCCACCGCTTGCCCTGACTGACCGTGGGCAACACGCTCTTCCAATAGAGCTCGACGCTTTCCTCGGGCATGGCCAGTCCCTGGGGCAGGTCCAGGAGATTCTCCAGAGAGTACCCCCAGAGTTCGGTCCAGGCCCGGTTCCCCCAGATGGGGTAGAGGGTCTTGTCGTGGATGGAGACCGGCATGCCCGACGCCTCGACCAGTCTCCGAAACAGGGCGGGATCGGCATCGACCAGCCGTTTGCGGGTTTCTGGATCAAGGCGTTCTCGCGGGTCGCGGTCGATCTTCACAGGGCGTCCGGCTGGGTGAAAGTGACAGGCATGAGCCATTACGGTGAACGCACCATAACGTATTTACAGTCCGGATGGAAGGCGCGAGCGTTGCGCTGCCCGTTTCCGGGGCTATTTGAGGCCGTTGATCCAGGACACGGCCAGTGAGGCGTGGTCGTCGGCCACCTGCTCCACCCAGGAGGAGCGCGCCCCTTCGGCCTCAAGCACCTCCCGGCTGGTTTTGGCCGGGGCGACCACAATGGTGAAGGGGCGTTGCTGCTTGTCGCGCAGGGCTTCGAGCACGGTGATCAACGGTCGCCATTTGGCCGTCTCCCGGCCGGTGATCAGCCAGAGCACGGGCAGGTCCAGCCCGGCGAGAACCGTGCGGTTCGGCATGTCGGTCGGGGCGAGCCCGTCGGTGAGCATGCAGACCAGGAAGCGGGGGGAGGTCAGCCCGGCGGCCCGGATGGCCGCGGGCACGCCCCGGCCCGAGCCCCAGATGCCGGCCTTGTCCGCGCCGATGGACGGGTGTGCCGCCAGGAAATCGAAGGCCGACGCGGTGTCCTCGGCCAGTTCGCCGGTGCCCGCCGGGGCAGGCGTCTCGGCACCGCAGCCGCGCGGAACGAAGGTCAGGGCGGCCAGGCCGTGCATGGACAGGGTCCGGGTGAAGGCCTGGACCATGCCGGGGTCCGCGCACTCGGGTCCATGGACGACCACCACGCCCGCGTGGCCCTCGTCATAGGGCGGGCGGGAGAACATGGCCTCGACCCGCCCAGCCGGGCCGTCGAAGGCGACCGCTTCCTCGCGCACGTGCACCTTGACCGGGTAGTGGGCGATGCGGTCGTCGTCCGTGACCAGGATGAACCGCTCGATGCGGTCGTCCTTGGCCAGGAAGGTGACCGAGCCCGTGACCGGCTCGTCGGCGTAGACGGACGGACCGACGGTGTAGACGTACTTGCCGAAGGCCTGCTTCAGGCGGCGCAGAGTCTTGTTCTTGGAGTCGTAGATCAGGAAGCGCCCGTACTTGGTGTTGCGGGCGTCGATGATGGAGATGACCCGGTTGTCCTTGGTCCGGAACTGGCCGGAGAACTCCTGGGGCGAATAGGAAAAATAGTCGCCCATCATGGCCCGGCCGAAACGGGCCTCGGCCCCGCGGTGCACGGTGCCGTCCTTGCGCACGTAAATTTTCTTGGGCAGGCCGTCCTCGGCCAGTTCCTCTTCGGGCGCGGGTTCGGGCTCGGGCGGCAGGGTCTTGGACGGGCTGATCTCGACCACGTCGGGCTCGGCCGGCGGCGCGGGCTCCGCCTCGGGCGGCGGAGCGGTCTCGGGCGGTTGCGGCGCGTCGTCCAGGACCACGGTCTTGTCCATGGGCAAGGGGGCGGCGGCCGGGGGGACTTCCGGGCATTCCTTTGCGGCCTGTGGCTCAGGCGCGGGCGCGGGGGCGGGCATGGGGATGATTGGTTGCGGTTCGGGAACCTCGGTCAGGTTCACCTCCATGAGCTCCTCGGGCAGCAGGGGCGGCAGGCTCACGGAATTGAGCAGGGCCACGGCCACCACGGCGTGGAAGAGAATGGAGAGTGTCCAGCTCAGTGCCCGCTGCATGCCGCCTCGCTTCCCCTTACTTCCTGTCCTGTTTGGGCTCTTCCGCCACAATGCCGAGCTTGTCGATGCCCGCGGCCTTGATCTCGCCCATGACCTGGACCACGGTGCCGTAGGGGACCTCCTTGTCCGCGCGCAGGAAGAGCTGCTTCTTCTGTCCGGCCACCAGCCGTTTCAGGTGGTCCTCCAGCTCGTCCATGGAGACCTGGTACTCGTCCAGGAAGATCCGGCCGTCCTTGCGCACGGTCAGGACCAGGTGCTCGGAGTCCTGGGGCAGGTTGCGGACCGTGCGCGTGGTCGGCAGGTCTACCTCCACCCCCTGGGTCATGAGCGGGGCCGTGACCATGAAGATGATCAGCAGCACCAGCATCACGTCCACGAAGGGTGTGACGTTGATCTCGTTGAGGAAGCCGCCGCCGGTCTTGATCGCCATGGCGCGCTCCTAGCCCCGCTCGGGCTTGTCGGCCCAGGCGATTTCGCGTTCGGCGCGGTTCAGGAAGGCCCCGGCGAAATCGACCATGCCGGACTCGACCTCGTTCAGCTTGCCCAGGAAATAGTTGTAGAAGATGGTCGCCGGGATGGCCACGAGCAGCCCGATGGCCGTGGCGATGAGCGCCTCGGAGATGCCGGGCGCCACCGTGGCCAGGGCCGCGCTCTGCGCCTGCCCGATGGAATGGAACGAGTGCATGATGCCCCAGACCGTGCCGAACAGGCCGATGAACGGGGCCGCGTTGGCACAGGTGGCCAGGAACGGCAGGTTGCGGGTCAACCCGCGCATCTCCTTGGAGATGCCCTGCTTGAGCACGCGCCGCAGGGTGTCCTTGACCAGCAGCCGCTTGCGCTCGCGGTTGATCCCGGCCTTCTCCAGCAGACGGAACTCGTGCACGGCCAGGGACGAGACGCGGGCCAGGGGCGACTGCTCCTTGTCGCCCAACCCCTTGATTCCCTTGGACAGGTCCCCGGCGGCCACAAAGGCGTCGTACCCGGCCATGACCTTCTTGCGGGCCGTGCCGATGGTGAAGAACTTGAAGAAAATGATGGTCCAGCTCCACAGGGACATGCATCCCAGGAAGAGCATGACCAGCTTCACCGCCAGGGTCGCCCCGGCAAGCAGGGACAGGATGGAGTTGTCGGGCAGAAAGTTCATGGTTGCACCTTCGGTCTGTATGTTGGGAATGCCCTGCGTACGGGGGGCCTGTACTGTATGTAAACCCCGTTCGGGCAGAAAGCAAGGGCTGCGAAAAAGGGAAGGACTGTCTTTTCAGACGGTTGCGGTCAACTATGCGCCCACCCCCCACTGCGGCGGGGCTGCGCGCCCTCCGGATACGCGGTATGCACTTGTCCCTTGTCCCGTTTATGTCGTAAGGACATCGGGTAGGCGGCGGGAACCGTTCATGTTTCGGGGCGGATAGCGGAGGCGTTGTGTGAAAATACTGATCTTGGCGGGCAAGCATGTGGACGAGCGGGACCTGGACCTGCTCCCGGAGGGCCATGAGCGGACGGTGGTTCGGTTGGCCACGGTCTCACGGGGCGTGCGCCGGTTGGAAAAGAACGACGCGGACCTGGTTCTGCTCGCGCCCGATCCGGACGACGACTCCTGGCCCCGTGCCGTGAGCCGCATCCGCAAGGAATACGGACGGCAGTCCATCGTCTTGACCCACGCCCCCGGCGCGGAGGACGCGGCCCTGGCACAGGGGGCCTTCGATTGTTTCGTCCCGGGCCCCGGAATCCGCGAATGCCTGACCCGCAGCTTCCGCCACCTTGAGGACCGCCTGGACATCGAGACCCGGCTCAAGTTCCGCCTGGACCTGCTCGACTGGATGGAACGCACCGACGCCTTCGGGAGTTGGGAGATGGGCTCGGACGGGGACATCCGCTGGTCCGAGGGGCTGGGCCGCATCTTCGGCCGGGAAGAGGCTCCCGGCCGCAGGCTGTCCGGCCTGCGAAACCACGTCCACCCGGACGACCTGGAGGTCTTTGACCGGGCCACCGAGGCCACCTTCGACCAGGGCTGGCCCCTGGACTTCGAGTATCGGGTGGTGGACGAGGACGGCAAGGTCCGCCACCTGCACGTCAACCGCGAGGTGGAGCTGGGACCGGGAGGCGAGGTGGTGCGCATCTGGGGTATGGCCCGCGACGTTTCCCTGCAAAAGGAATTCGAGGAACTGCTCTTCCGGCGGGACGCCATCCTCCAGGTCCTGGCCAACTTCGCCAGCCGCTTCCTGCGCAAGGTGGACTGGAACGAGGGCGTGGACGAGGCCCTGGCCAAGCTCGGCAAGGTCACGGACGTGACCCGCATCTATCTCTTCAAGAAGGACACCGGCCCGGACGGCGGGGAGGTCCTGTCCCTGCACAACGAGTGGGGCACGGAGTGGGTCGCGCCCCTGAGCACCCTGCCGGAGAGCCGGAACATCGCGATCTCGCCCCGCTACGAAACCTGGCGCGGGGCCATGCTCAAGCGCAAGGTGGTCACCGGCCATGTCAAGCATTTCCGCAAGGAGGAGCGGGCCTTGTTCGCGGCCACCGGGGCCAAGTCGGTCATGATCGTCCCGGTCTTCGCCGGGAACGCCTGGTGGGGGTTCCTGGGGTTGTCCGAACACCGCCGTGAGCGGGACTGGCTGCCCGTGGAGATCGAGTCCATGATGCTGGCCGCCAACCTCTTCGGCTCGGCCATCCACTACGGCGAGATGAGCCGCAAGCTGGTGGAGGCCAACCGGTCGGCCGAGGAGGCCTCCAGCGTCGCGCTGGAGGCGAACATGGCCAAGTCCATGTTCCTGGCCAACATGAGCCACGAAATACGCACGCCCATCAGCGGCATCCTGGGCATGGCCGAGATGATGGTCACCACCGGGCTGACCGAGGCCCAGCGCGAGCACATGGACATGATCCGCGACGCCGGGAGTTCCCTGCTGAACATCGTTAACGACATCCTGGACATCTCCAAGATCGAGGCGGGCCGCATGGAGCTCAAGCCCGAGGACTTCACCTTCCGCTCGGCGCTGGAGACCAGCGTACGTTCCTTCGGCCCCCAGGCCGAACTCAACGGGCTGGTCTTCCGCTACACCGTGGCCGACGACGTACCCGCCAGGCTCAACGGCGATCCGGACCGGCTCGGCCAGGTCCTGTGGAACCTCATCGGCAACGCGCTGAAGTTCACCCCGCGCGGACTGGTGGAACTGACCGTGGCGCTCTCCCGGATCGAGGCCGGACGCGCCTGCCTCCAGTTCAAGGTTCGCGACACCGGCGTGGGCATTCCCGAGGACAAGCTCGACGCGGTCTTCGACAGCTTCACCCAGGCGGACAGCTCCCTGCGCAAGAAGCACCAGGGCACCGGGCTCGGCCTGACCATATCACGGCAACTGGTCAACATGATGGGCGGCGAGATCGGCGTGGAGTCCGCCGTGGGCCAGGGCAGCACCTTCTTCTTCACCGCCTGGTTCGGCCTGGTCGAGGAAGCCGAGCCCGAGGCCGCGCCGGTGAGGCCGCGCACCCCGCGCACCCTGCATCTGAATATCCTGCTGGCCGACGACAACCCCATGAACCGGAAGTACCTGGAACACTTCCTGACCATGTTCGGGCACACCGTGACCACCGCGGAGAACGGGGTCCAGGCCCTGGAGGTCCTGCGCGACAAGGGGCGGACCATCGACGTGGTCCTCATGGACGTGCAGATGCCCGAGATGAGCGGTCTGGAGGCCACCCGGGCCATCCGCGAGTCCGATGGCCGCCTGTACAACCGCAAGGTACCGATCATCGCCCTGACCGCCTACGCCATGACGGGCGACCGCGAGCGCATGCTCGAAGCGGGCATGGACGACTACGTCAGCAAGCCCGTGGACATGCACAAATTGTCCGAGGCCATCGTCCGCTGTACCGCCGACCGCCAGGCCCGCAAGGGCATGGTCTGCCGCCCCGCCTCCGCGCAGCACGAGCCCAAGCCCAAGGCCGAGGAGAAGATCGAGGTCTCCCTGGACGTGGACAGCCTGTGCAAGCGGTTCGAGGGCAACATGGACCTGTACAAGGACATCCTCGACCTCTTCCTCATCGAGGCCAAGGTCAAGCGCGAAGACCTCCACCGGGGGCTTGAGGCCATGGACGCAAAGGCCGTGGCCGCCGCCCTGCATTCCATCACCAACATCTCCAGCCACGTCCTGGCCATGGATGTGGTCAAGCTGTCCCGATTGCTGGAAAAGCGATGTTATTGCGGAGAGATGGATGAGGTCAAGGAAGGGGTCAAAGGACTCGTGCCCCGCTTCGACGCCCTGGTCCTGGCGGTGGAGAAAGAGGCCGCTCGGCTGTAACCCGTTGCAATTTGCGGACTTACCAAGTAGGTATGGCAGACTGTTTCCATCCCGGAAATCGCTGTACAGGAGGTAGCCGATGCTGGTCAGAGACTGGATGACGGTCAACGTCATCGCCCTGGGAGTGAATTCCTCTGTGCTGGATGCGGCCGAGATACTGCGGGAAAAGAACATCCGGCAGTTTCCGGTCATCGACAGCGCGGGCTGCCTGGTGGGCATCGTCTCGGACCGGGACATCCGCGACGCCATGCCGTCCAAGTTCATCCCCGGCGACGCCGTGGTCGAGAGCGGCGGCGGCCTGTATACCCTCACGGCCGGGGACATCATGACCCTGGATCCCGTGTCCGTGCCCTCGGACGCGGCCATGACCGAAGTGGCCGACATCCTGGTCAAGCACAAGGTCGGCGGCCTGCCCGTGGTCGACAGGGGCCGGCTCGAAGGGATCATCACCCAGCTCGACGTGCTCCGCTTCCTCTGCGCCTCGGCGGGCTCCGCGCGCGGCGGCGCCCAGTTCGGCATCCGCATGGACGGCCCCGAGGGCGCCCTGGCCGATATCCTCTGCGACCTTCGGGCCAAGGGCATCGTCTTCACCAGCGTGTTCACCGCCGTGGACCCCACCCGTTGCGGCTCCCGCAACGCCTACGTCTCCATCGCCGATCTCGGCGACAAGTCCGTTGAGGATGTCGTTGAGCTGCTGCAAAGCAAGTACACCCTCCTCTTCTACGTGGCCGAAGGTGTGACGGTAGATTTGGTGTAGGGCGGCTTCCGACAGCGGGCCATCTGCACATTTTTTCCGGCCGCGCCAATCCTCACGTAGACGGCTACGCTGCGGTTGCCGCGGCCGGAAGAAAATGCACAGCTGACCCACTCTCGAAAGCCTTGTGCTAGCGCGGAAGAGAGAGCCGCTGTCGGGTGCTGCGCACCCGAATCGCTCCAAAAGAATGAAGAATTGAAGGCCGTATGGTTTGTTGGACCAACGGCCCTTTCTTTGCGTCCCCACCCCGCGAAGCGGCGCTAAAAAGTTTTGAAGGGGAGTCCAGAGGGGAAACTTTTCCAAAAGTTTCCCCTCTGGCCGCCGGAGGCAAAAAAAGTCCCCCCGGCCGCATGGCGGTCGGGAGGACTTTTTTCGTCTCGGGATGTCGGCCTAGTCGCTCAGGGCGGTGCGGACGACTTCGACGAGGCGGCGGGTGTCGATGGGCTTGGTGAAGGTGTCGACCACGTCGTAGACCTTGGCGAGTTCGACGATGGCTTCGGGGTTGAAGGCTTCGCCGCCGGAGATGGCGATGAACTTGTGGGCGCTGTCGGCCTTGATCAGTTCGCCCATGACCTGGAGCCCGCCCTTCTTGGGCAGAAAGATGTCGATGATGGACAGGTCGATGGGGGTATCCCGGCAGATGTGGATGGCCTCTTCGCCGTCCGCGGCCTCGATCACTGCATAGCCTTCGGCCTCGAGAACCGACTTGAGCAGTTCCCGGATCATGGGGGCGTCGTCGACGACGAGAATGGTCTTCATCAAGGTGCTCCTTTACGTTTCAGGGAGGGAGTCCGCAGCCTGCTCCCGGATACCGGTTAGATAGTCTAGCGCGGACCGGACATCCGATTCAAGGATTTTCAATTCTTTTTCGGCAGAGGCGACGTCCTGTTGACGGCAGAGATATTCCATCTGTTCGGCGATGGCCCCGAGCCGGTGCGCGCCCACGGTGCGGGCCGAACTTTTGATGGAGTGGGCCAGCCGCTTGGCGTTTTTCCAGTCGCGGCCGGTGAAGTGGCCGGCCAGCTCCTCGAGTTCGCCGGGTACGTCTCGCAGGAAGATTTCATCCATGCGGGCGAGGAGCGCCTGCTTGCCGCCGAGCATTTCCAGGGCGCTCTCCCGGTCGAAGGGCTTGCCCGCGGGGGCGGGAGCGTACTGCTCCTCCGGGGGGGCCGGGGGGATGGCGGAGCGGCCGTTCGAGGCCCGGGCGATGGTGTCGTAGAAGTCCCGCATCTTGATGGGTTTGGCGATGTAGTCGTCCATGCCCGCTTCCAGGAACCGCTCGCGGTCGCCCTTGAGGGCGTGGGCGGTCAGGGCGATGATCGGGATGTCCGGGTTGAGCGCGCCGGAGTTGGGATCGCGGATGGCCCGGGTGGCCGAGACGCCATCCATGATCGGCATCTGGACGTCCATGAGGACCAGGTCGAAGGGGGCCTCGCGCAGGGCATTGAGGGCCTCGATGCCGTTTTTCACGGCCAGAACCCGGTGGCCCTGCTCGCTGAGCAGGGTGGTGGCCAGCTCGCGGTTAAGCGGGTTGTCGTCGGCCAGGAGCACGGTCATGGGGACGATGTCCGGCGGCGGGGTTTCGGCTTCGCGCCGTTCCCGTTCCACGGCTGCGGGGTCGCCCACCTTGAGGTCGGTGGTGAAGGTGAAGGTGCTGCCCCGTCCCTCTTCGCTCTCCAGAGAGAGTTCGCCGCCCATGAGCCCGACCAGGAGTTGGCAGATGGCCAGGCCCAGGCCGGTGCCGCCGTACTTGCGGGTGATGGAGTCGTCTGCCTGGAGGAATGACTGGAAGATGTCCCGCTGCTTGTGTTCCGGGATGCCCACCCCGGTGTCGGTCACGGAGAAGACTAAGGTGACCGGGTCGCCGGGCTTGAGGTCGTCGGCCGGTTCGGCGGGCCGGACGGTCACGGTCACCCCGCCGGTCTCGGTGAACTTGATGGCGTTGCCCACCAGGTTGATGATGATCTGGCGCAGTCGGGAGGGGTCGCCCACCAGGGCGGGGGGCACGTCCTCGGCCACGCCTGCATGCAGCTTGAGGCCCTTTTCCCCGGCCGCGATGAGGTGCAGGTCCAGGGCGCCGTTGAGGACCCCCCGCAGATCGAAATCGATGCTCTCCAGGGTCAGCCTGGAGGCCTCGATCTTGGAGAAGTCGAGGATGTCGTTGATCACGGACAGGAGCGAATTGCCCGCCTCCATGACCCGGCGCAGGTAGCGGTCCTTGCGCTCCTGGTCGTCGATGGACAGGGCCAGCTCGGACATGCCCAGGATGGCGTTGAGCGGGGTGCGGATCTCGTGGCTCATGTTGGCCAGGAACGAGGACTTGGCCCTGGTGGCCGCGTCGGCTTTTTCCATGGCGGTGACCAGACGCTGGGACTTGCTGGTCAGTTCGAGATTGGCCTTTTCCAGTTCCTCGGTGCGCTGGCGGACGCGGTCCTCCAACTTGTCGCGGGCCTTTTTCAGGGCATCCTCGGCCCGCTGTCTGGCGGTGATGTCGATGCCGAGCACCATGATCATGCGTTCGCCGTTCGAGTCGGTCATGGGGCTGCATTGCAGGTGGAAGGTCCGTCCCTGGTTGTCGGTCCAGTCCCATTCCACGGCCCGGTCGGTGTTCATGGCCTCCATGGGCGGGCACAGGGAGCAGGAGGTGCCCGAGCAGTTCAGGGCGTCGCGGCAGTTGCGGTTCCTGGGGCTGCCGAAATACCGCCGGAAGTAGCGGTTGGCGTAGCGGATGGTCTGGTCCGGGTAGAGGTGGTAGACGATGCCGGGCAGGGACTCCATGAAGAAGATCTGGCGTTGCTGCTCGCGGCGCAGATCCTCGTCCGTACGCCTGAGCTTGGTCAGGTCCAGGGTGTGCACGGCCAGCCGGTTGACCTCACCCCAGGGGTTGGCCACGGGCACGATGGAGTGGACCAGGGAGCGGCCGCCGATCTCCTCTTCGAAGCGCACGGCCCGCACGCTCTTGATGGCCTCCTCGATCTTGGCCCGGCGGGAGTCCGCCGCGTCCGCGGGCAGGAGGTCGTAGATGTTGGAGCGTTGCAGGCCCTGGCCGGGCTTGAGGTCGAACAGCTTGGCTGCGGCCTCGTTGGCGGCCAGCACGTATCCGCTCACGTCCATGACGAAGGCGGACTCCACGGAGGAGTCCATCAGGGCCCGGGAGGTCTCGTCCAGGGCGACGTAGGAGGTGGGGCGTGCGGGTTTTTTGTCGAAGGGCATGCTGTTCGTGGATTCGATGGGTTCACTCTTGACTATGTAGTAAAAAACCAGGGCGGGCAGGTCAACGGGAAACCCCTGTCGAACCATTATAAATCTCGATGCCCGGCCGGCTTGCCATTTCCCGCCGTTGCCGTATCGTGAGGCCCGTTCCAAGGAGGACGCGCATGGACCACCAGGGCATGATCATACGACCGCCGAGCGAGGCCGGGTCCGTTCTGTTGCAGGTCACTCTGGGGTGTTCGCACGGCCGTTGCGCCTTTTGCGGTGCCTACCAGGGCAAGCGGTTCGCCATCAAGCCGCGCGGGACCGTGCTGGCGGACATCCTGTACGCGGCCCGCCATTATCCCGACCGGCGGCGGATATTTTTGTGCGACGGCGACGCCATGATCCTGCCCCAGGCCCGACTGACGGACATCCTGTCGCTCATCCGCGAGCACCTGCCGTGGGTCACCAGGGTCGGCACCTACGCCAGCGCCAAGAGCCTGAAGCGCAAGACCGACGCGGAACTGGCCGAGCTGCGCGGGCTGGGACTGGGCATCGTCTACATGGGACTGGAGTCCGGCGACGACGCGGTCCTCCGGGACATGGGCAAGAGCGGCGACGCGGCCTGCATCGTGGAGCAGGGGCAACGCGCCGGGGCGGCCGGGTTCAAGGTCAACGTCACGGTCATCAACGGGCTGGGCGGGGTCGAGCGGTCCATGGAGCACGCGCAGGCCACGGCCCGTGCCCTGACCCGCATAGACCCGGACCAGGTGGGGGCGCTCAGCCTCATGCTCGTGCCCGGCACCCCGCTGCACGAGCGCTTCGAGCGCGGCGAGTTCGAGCTTCCCGACGCGCCGGGCATCCTGCGGGAGCTGCGCGAGATGCTGGCCGGGACCACGTTGACGCGCGGCCTGTTCCTGGCCGATCACGCCTCCAACTACCTGCCGCTCAAGGTCCGCCTGCCCTCGGGCAAACAGGCGGCCCTGGACAGCCTCGACCGCGCCCTGGCGGGCAGGACCCCGCTCAAGGCCGAATCAGCCCGGCGGCTCTGACCTCCCGAAAAATCAGCGGATGAAGACCCCGTCCTTGACGATGTGCACGGGGTCTTGCAGTGCGTCCGGCGAGGGTGCGCCGCGCACCATGAGCAGGTCGGCGGCCATGCCCGGCGCGATCCGCCCCCGGTCGCGGAACCCGCAGACCTCGGCCGCCGTGGCCGTGGCCGCTTCGAGCACGGCTGCCCGGTCCAGACCGGCCCGGGCCAGCAGGCGCATCTCGCGCACCGGCATGCCCGCGTCCGTCCGCCGGTAGGGAAAGTCGTTGCCGAGCGCCACCTTGCCGCCCAGAGCGTGGAAGGTGCGGACCGGTGCAAACAGGGCCGGTCCGTTCCACGGCGTGCGGGTGAACACGTCCAGGGTCGGGGTCATGACCACCCCATTGCGGACCATGCGTTCGAGCAACTGCCGGTAGTGGGGCACGGGTGCTCCGTCCGGGCCGAGCACGGGCCGGATGGCGCCGTGGTCGTGCCAGCGATAGGGGACGTGCTCCACGAAGTCCGCCCCGGCGTCGAGGGCGGGTTCGAGCCCGGACAGGTCCTCCACGTGGCAGCGCACCGCCAGCCCGAGGCGGCGGGCCGTGTCGCAGATCGACCTCGCCGTGGCCGTGTCGAATCGGGGCCACGGTCTGGGCAGGATGCCCGGCTCGAAGGCGATCTTGATACGCGCGGCGCCCCGGTCCGCCAGCCGTCTGACCGCGTCCGCGCCTTCCTTGGGCGATGCCACGGCCAGGGCGTGCTCCGGGCTGTGCACGGGCAGGGGATAGCCGCCGGGCGGACAGAGCATGGGGCCGCAGGCGGAGGCCGTGGCCGTCCGGCCGGAGGGCGAGTCGAGGAGCGCGGACAGGAACTTGAGCGGCGAGGCCGCATCACCGATGGCGGTCACGCCGTGGTCGAGCCAGCGTTCGCGCCGCTCGCGGGCGGTGTGCAGGTTGTGGCAGTGGGCGTTGATCACGCCCGGCAGGATGGAGCCGCCTTCAGGGGCGATGACCGGGCGGTCGGCCACGTCGCGGGCCGGGACCACGCCCTCGATGCGGCCCCTGCGGACGAGCACGGCGTGGCCGGGCAGGGGGGCTCCCCGGCCGGGATACACGGTGCCCGCCAGGGCGAAGGTCCCCCGCGGCGGGGACGGGGCCGCATGGACCGCGGGCGCGAGCAGGCCGGTCCCGGCCAACAGGGTCAGGAACGCGCGCCGGGACAGGGCCATGGGCCGGGGCTAGTCCGCGCAGGGCTTGGAGGAGAAGAAGGCGTCGGCCCAGGTGAAGGCGTGCTGGTAGCTGACGGCCACGGTGCCGGGCAGCAGGTTCAGGGCCGCGGCGCGCTGGCCCACCTCGTCCCAGTCCGAGGCCTCGATGGCCTTGGCCAGATCGAGCCACGGGGTGAACCGGGTCTTCTTGCCGCACAGGGTGGCCTTGACCTCCTCGTCCACGGGCAGGTGGTTGGTCACCTCTTTCATGTCCGTGTCGAGCATGGCGTCCAGCAGGGAGAAGAGGCCGACGATGAACAGGGTGTCCGAGTCCTCCTCGTACCCGCTGCCCAGGGCGGCGGTCTCGAAGAGCTTGGCCCGGTGGGCCGAGATGTAGGCCAGCTCCAAGGTCTTCTCCGACGGGGTCAGGTCGGTCAGGATGATCAGCCTGAGCCAGTTGCGGATGGGCTTCCACCCGGTCAGGACCACGGCCTGTTTGATGGAGGTCACCTTGGTGGCGAAGCTGAAGTTGGCGGAGTTGAGGAAATTGAGCAGCCGGTAGCTGATGGCCACGTCCGCCTCGATGGCCGGGGCCAGGGCGTCGAAGTTGGGCTCTTCCTTTTCGATGATCTCGAAGAGCTTGAGCCGGGTGGCCTTGGCCGAGCTGATCTTGCGTCCCGACTCGATCTGGGGGCGCTTGAAGAAGAAGCCGTGGAAGAGGTGGAAGCCGGCGTTCCGGGCCCGTTCCAGGTCCGCCGCGTTCTCCACCCTTTTGGCGATCATGCGGGTCACGCCGAACTTCTTGCCGCGCATGACGATGGCCTCGAGGTCGGCCTGGTCCTTGCCCTCCACGTCGATGAGCAGGGTGTCGGCCAGTTCGGCCAGCCGTTCGCAGCCGGGTTTGCCCTCGAAGTTGTTCAGGGCCAGCTCGTAGCCGTCGAGCATCAGGTCGCCCAAGGCCACGATCAGGGCCTCTTCCGGGGCCTCAAGCTCCTCCAGGATGATAACCGTGTTGTCCCAGGGGATGGCGTGGGGGATGCCCCGGACCACGGCCTCGGGCGTGAAGTGGATCAGGAACCGGGTCTTGCTGTTCTGCGGAGTGTCGCACAGCGGGAGGTTGGACACGAGGCTCATGGTCGCCTCGGAGTTGTCGGTGAAGACGGCGTGGTCGGCTTCTCCGCTGTCGCGGAAGAGCATCATGTAGCCCCACGTCTCGTTCTGGGTATCGAATATGGGCTGTCGGGCCACGAAGACGGATTCATAGGTCTTCTCGTCGGTCATCGCTGTCCCCTTTGTCGGGCGATCGGATCGTTCATGGCGGTTCACAGGGAAACGGCACGGTATGGAGGATAGTTTGTGGAAGGCCATTCGTCAACAACTCCGCACAAAAAGCGAGTGGAAACCGGATTCCGGGCAGGGGGAATTCCGCTTTCCTCTTGGCCCGGACTGTATTATGTGAACCCAGGTATCGGACAGACAGCAACCACCAGGAGAGAGGTGATACAATGCATATCGGCAAGGCCATCCGACTGGAGAGAATTTTCAACCGCAACACCGGGCGGACCATCATCGTGCCCATGGACCACGGCGTGACCGTGGGGCCCATCGCCGGGCTTGAGAAGATGCGCGACACGGTCACCAACCTGGTAGCCGGCGGGGCCAACGCGGGGCTGGTCCACAAGGGCCAGGTCAAACTCGGCCACCGTATGCAGGGCCGCGATTTCGGCTGCATTGTCCACCTGTCGGGAGGTACCTGCCTGTCGCCGTTTCCCAACGTGAAGCGGCTGGTGACCACGGTGGAGGAAGCCATCCGCCTCGGCGCGGACGCGGTCAGCGTGCACGTCAACCTGGGCGATGAAACCGAGGGCCAGATGCTCATGGACCTGGGCCGGGTGGCCGCATCCGCCTCGGAATGGGGCATGCCCCTGCTGGCCATGGTCTACGCGCGCGGCCCCAAGGTCCCGGACGAGTATGACCCGGACATCGTGGCCCACTGCGCCCGGGTGGGCGCGGAGCTCGGCGCGGACGTGGTCAAGGTCAACTACCCCGGCAGCGCCGAGAGCTTCGCCCACGTGGTCGAATGCGCGGGCGTGCCCGTGGTCATCGCGGGCGGGGCCAAGATGGACTCCACCCGCGAGTTCCTGGACATGGTCCGCACCTCCCTGGATGCGGGCGGCTCCGGCCTGTCCGTGGGCCGCAACGTGTTCCAGCATCGCGACACCACCCGGCTGGTCGAGGTCCTCAACCGGATCGTCCACGAGGACGCCCCGGTGGATGAAGCCATCGAGGGATACGAGGACATTCTCTAGCCCGGATTTTCGCGGACTCGAAACGCAACGAAAGACCCTGGCGCCCACGGCGTCAGGGTCTTTGTCGTTCCGTGAGGCACCGGCACACCGGTCCGGCCCGTTCGGGCGCGGCCTTGTCCGGCTCGTCGCTGCCGCACCGCCTGCGGGCCGGGCCGCAGGCCCCGGCGGCACCCCGGCCCGGTCCCATGGCCGAGGACACGGCGAAGCCCGCCTCCCGGAGTTCGGCGGCCGTGGGCAGCACCTCCTTTTGTTCGGCTTTTATGATCACGGCAAGACGCATGGTTCCCCCTGGGTGCCCGGCCGCTCCGCAGGGCGGCAAAGCGGGCAATCGATAAATATAGAATCAACGTTGCAACAATAAGAATGCAACAACAAAATGTCCAGTAAAAACTGACAAATTTTGCATCTAATATCCTATTTTACTTTGAAAAATTAGTTAAATACAATTTAAAGTTTTGCTGTAAAAAGCATTTTATAGTCCATTGGAAGCGGTGTTGCATCGGCAATGTCCCCAGGAGGGGGCTAGTTATGTTGTGCATAATGCAAAAGGCCGCCTCATGCATAGTATAACTATGCATGAGGCGGCCTTTTGCAGTGCTCTTGTCCGGGAGGCTATTGGTCCTGGCTCTTGAACACGTAGAGCGGGAGGCGCGCGCAGGTCTCCCAGTCGCCGTCGGTCTTCACGGACACGGCCAGGGTGTGTTTGCCCTCGCCCTCCACCTTGAGGCCGGGCAGTTGGAAGTTCATCTTGTGGAGCATGGTCCCTGTGGGGGTGATCTCCTGCATGCCCAGGGTGATCTCCTTGCCCTCGGGCGAGACCAGGTCCAGGGAGATGGTGAACGGGGTGGTCCCCGCGCCTTCCAGGTCCCAGAGGCTGGCGAAGTAGATGGGCGGCAGGGTGGCCGGGAACTCCGGCACCACCGCGTGTTCGATGGTCCGGATGAACGAGGTCGAGCTCGAGTCCTTATCGATGATCAGGTCCGAGCAGATAAGGGCGTAAATCAGTTCAGGCATGGTGCCTCCGTGTCAGTTCAGGTGAAGGGCGCCGCTCAGGGTGCGGCGAAGGTCCTCGGGCAGGGTCTGCGCCAGATCCGGGTCGATGCCGGTCAGGAGCATGGCGGCGGCAGCCTTCTGCCCGTCGCTGCCCGTGGCCAGGGCGGCGCGCAGCGCGGGTTCCGCCTGCGCGCCCATGCGGGCCAGGGTGTACAGGGCCATCTGCCCCATGGGTGTGCCGGGCCGGGCCAGCAGCCGGACCAGGGTCGGGGCCGCGGCCGCGCCCAGGCGTGCGAACGGCCGGTTGGTTTCCCCGCTGCCAAGCAGGGTCATTTGCCGAAAAATCAGGGCCGGGTCCGGGCCGATAAGGTCCAGGGTCTCGGCCACGACGTGCATCAGGCGCACGTCGCGGGTCTTGAGCGCCCGGACCAGGGCCGGGACCGCGGGCATGGCCTCGGGCCCCATGGCCCCGAGCAGCCAGGCGGCCTTGGCCTGGACCGGTGGATCCTCGCGGCGCAGCAGGCCGGCCAGGGCCGGGACCGCGGCCGAGCCCATGCGGCTCAGGCAAAGGGAGGCGGCCACGCGGACCTTGTCATCCGGGCTGGCCAGCAACCGGGCCACGTCCGGGGCGGCCAAGCCGCCCATGCGGGCCAGGGTGTGCGCGGCCAGGAAACGGACCGTGGGGTCGGGATCTCCCAGGGACTTGAGCAGGCCGTCCAGGGCTAGGGCGGGCGCAGGCAGCAGGGCCAGCCCGTAGACCGCGCCGCGCCGAACGGCCGTCTCCGGGGCGCTCAGGCTCGCGATCAGGCCGGGCAGGGCCGCCTGCCCGCTGTTGCGCAGGGCGGACAGTCCCATGGAGCGCTCGCCCGCATCCGTGCTGCCCAGCATCCGGGCGATGCCCGGGGAGCCCGGCCCCGCGGCAGCGGCGCGCGGTGCCGGGACGAGGCTCAGGGCCAGAACGAAAAGCAGCGGCAGGGCGCGCCTTCGGGCCGAGCAAATATGTCGAAAGTCCAACATTGGGTCTCCTTGTTTCGAAAAGTGGCTATTTCCGGGTCATGTCGCTCCAGGCCCAGACCACGTTGCCGCCGATGGCCCCGTTGATGTCGCCGCCGAAATCCCGCCCGAGCCGGTAGGTGGCGGGCGGGTGTTCGCGGCTGTTGTCCGAGTAGTAGATCAGCTCCACGTCATCGTCCAGTCGCCGGGTGCAGACCCGCCGGATGTGCACGCCCCCATCCTCGCCCGGTTCGCGGACGAGCATGATCTTGCCCGCCGGGCAGGGGTCCCGGTCGTCGCGGTCCACCAGGACGATGTCCCCCGGATGCAGGGTGGGGGCCATGGACAGCTCGCCCCGGCCCACCTCCACGGCCACCAGGTTGGACCGGAAGCGGATGGACTCCTGGTGGCGCCAGACCAGGACCCAGCCCTCCACGCTCCCCTCCGGGACCAGCCCCGCCGAGGCGGCCACGGCCGGACCGGCCAGGGGGACGGCCAGGTAGTCGTCGGCCCTGGGCTCGGGCGCGCCGGGCCCGGTCCCGCCCGTGTCCGGCGGCCGGAAGCAGACTTCACGGGCGGCGTCGGCCGGTTCATCGCAAAAGGCCAGAGTCACGCCCACGCGGTCGAGGATGTGCCCCAGGGAGTCGCTGTTCAGGCCGCGCTCCCGCTTGAGGAAACGGTTGAGCTGCGACGGGTCGACCCCGAGTTCGTCCGCCATCCGTTTGTTGTTGGGGTACCGTTTGCCCGGCCCGATCCGGTCGAGGAGCGCCTGGCGCACGTCGTCGGTGAATCCCATGTCATCCCCTTTTCTGTGTAATGGTTGTGCACCCTTATACATGAAAATTGGCAAATGTCTAAAGAGAAATGCGGAAAATGGTTGACTAGCAAATAGACAAGTGACTATACCAAACCGGAACAACATTGTCAGATTACAAATATGGAGGATTAACTGATGAAAAAGGTTGATATTATGCGCTTGGAAAAGAGCGAGGAAGGGACCTTCGGCGTGCTCCGCCTGGACGGCCGGGTCCAGTGCGTCACCCTGGAGCCGCCCGAGCGGGGCAACCGGGTCGGCGTGTCCTGCATCCCGGCCGGGACCTATACCTGCCGGAGGGTGGATTCGCCGACCTTCGGCAGGACCTTCGAAGTGGCCGACGTGCCCGGCCGGACCGCCATTCTTTTTCACCAGGGCAATGTGGCCAGCGACACCCACGGCTGCATCCTGCTCGGCAGCCGGTTCGGCAGGCTCGGTCCCGAGCGCGGCGTGCTCGATTCCCGCGCGGCCTTCAGGGAGTTTCTGGACCACTGTTCCGGGGAACAGACCTTTCAATTCGAGATCGCGGAATAGGAACGGGGGGCGCATGTCGGAAATCTGTCTGAAAGGGGCCAAGGACATCTGCGAGGCCGTGGGCGAAAACCCGCGTAACATCACGGAATTGGTCAGAGACAAGGGGCTGCCCGCCTGGAAGCGGGACGACAAGGGCTCGTGGCGCGCCCTGCCCGAGGATCTGCAACGGTGGATCCGCGAGCAGCGCGACCGGCACATCAGCAACTACGTGTTCAGGGAGCGCCTGGAGGGAGGCGCGGATTGACCGGTTCAGCCCGCCCGCGCGGAGGACGCGCCGGTTGCGCGGGGCGCATTGTACATGACCGGCAGCCGCAGGGAATACCCGCCGTTCACGCCCTGGGCGCAGGGGTCGCCGTCGCACGGGGGCACGGACAGCCGCAGGCCGCCCGCCGTCTCCGAAAGATAGAGCGCCTCGGCCTGAGCCAACCCGTTTTCCAGCCGGTCGAGCCTGGCCAGCAGCGGGTCCGGCGCATGGACCGCATAGTGGTGGACCGGGGTCGTCCTGCGCACCGGCGCGGCCAGGGCAGGCTTGCGGGCGATGGCCCGGGCCGGGGCGTTGGCGATACGCTTCGGAGACGCGGCCCTGCTTGCCGCCGCCACGGGCGTTGCCTTCTTCATGAGCCGTACGGGCCGTCCGGTTGCGGCAACGGGCCCGGCAGCGCGGGTGACGCCCGGTCGGGCTCGGGGACCGGCCGGGTCCGCGGCGTTCGCCGCGACCACGATCGGGCGTGGCGTGACGTCGACCTGCGGGCCGGGCACGGCCGCGCTCAGGGCCCCGGCAAAGGCGGACGGGTCGGGTTCGTCCCCGTCGGCCAGGAGCCAGTCGAACTTGGCCAGGAAGACCTCGTCCGGCGTGCGGTCGTGGGCCCCGTATTCGTAGGAGTACTCGGCCACGGTGTAGGCTGCTCCGGCCAGTTGGGCGGCAGGCGGTCCCATGGCGCCGAGCACGCCCAGGGCCGCGTTGATGGCCAGACAGCCGGGCAATGCGGTCAGCGCTCCCAGGAGCAGGATATGGCCGAGTTTCGGTCCGTGCATGCCCCGAAGGATGCATGGCTCGTACCCAATCGGGCCAAGACGTGCGAAATCAGGCCATTGCGCCGCGAGCCTTATCGGCCCGTACGCTCGCCGTCAAAAAACGGTCGGGCCGGTCAGGGCAGGGTGTTGAAGGAGCGGACCGAGTGCAGGAGAACGCCGTCGGGCCTGGCCAGGTCGCGGAGATTCTCCCCCGGTTCCAGGGTGGAGATCACGGTCCGGCCGATGAGCGCGCGCCCTTCGACCCCGCCGCGCCGGGTCTTGAGCCCCCAGATGGTCTGTAAAACCACGGGCTCGCCGTCCATTGAGCCGATGTAGAACATGATGTGCCCCGGCTTGCGCACCAGGGTCAGGAACGGCACGCTCCCTTTGAGCAGCCGCGCCTTCTTGGCCGCGTCGCTCTCGCCGTCCAGGGGCTCCACCCAGCCGAGTTTGGCCTGCTGGCTCGAGTTGCGCGGCAGGAAGATGCCGAAGGCGGCCATCAGGTCCATGGTCGTGGCCGAGCAGTCGCGGTCCATGTACAACCCGCCCCAGCCGTAGGGTTCGCCGAGCATGCGGTTCGCCAGCATGGCAAAGTTGTCCGGCGTGGGCGCGAGCGGGGCGGGGAGCGCGTCTCCGGGCGCGATCTGGGCGAACCGGACGACCGCCCGGCCGAGGACGTCTCTGGCCGGGACCATGACCGTGAGGCTGCCGTCTCCGGCACTTTTCGCACGCTCAGCCACGGGCAGCAGGGTGCCGATGAACCCCTTGAAACGGAACACGCCGTCCGTGTCCGTCAGGGAGACCCCGTCCCGGACCACGGCCGCGAACGCGCCGGTCCTGAACGTCCGGGCGAAGTCGTCGTCCACCCAGGCGATATCCGTGCGCCGCACCCAACCGTAGGCGAAACGCGACTCCACCAGCACCCAGGCGCGGTCCGCGCTCTCGTGGCTGGCGTACAGCGGCGTCCCGGCCAGGACCAGGGAGTTCTGCAGGTAATCGAAGGGGAATCCCTCGCCCGCCTGCCGTGGGTCGTCGAAGGCGGGCTTGCCCGTGGGCAGGACCCGCATGGCCGTGTTGGCCACGGCTATGGCCCGCCGGCTCAGGCTCGGGTACTCGTCGACCCGCGAGGCCGCGGTCATGGCAGCGAGCCAGGCCGGGTCGCGGGGCAGCAGGTTTTCTCCGTACAACCGCTTGTCCGCGAAGGTGGTCAGCCCCCAGAAGACCTTGTCGGCCGGATACTCCGGCTGCGTCCGCCCCCAGGGGTCGAAGTGGCGCGCGAGAAAATCCGACCAGGCCACGGCCTGGACCTCCGGGCTCATGAGCAGGGCCTCCCCGGGCAACCCGTGGTATGCCCCGGCGTCCTGCACCGGCAGCAGCCGGGGCGCGTCCGGCCGTCGCGCCGCGCACCCCGCACCGATCAGGAGCAGGGCCGCGAACAGGGCCGGGAGCAGGAGCGGGGACGGGCCGGGGCGACGCATCAGCTAGCCTTTCTTGAGGAATTTCTTGCCCAGGTCGAAGCCCCTGCCGACCTTTTCGCCCACGGTGTGGTAGCTTCGGGTGCCGGGGGAGAAGATCAGCGGCAGGACCTTTTCCGGGTCCGGGTACTTGCCGTCGGCCAGCTTGTCCTCGTCGCATTTCACGTCCTTGATCTCGCCCACGAACATGACGTGCACGTTGAGGTCCACGGTCTCCTTGAGCTCGCACTCGATGACCAGCGGAAACTCCTCGATATACGGAGCGTCCACGAACTCGGCCTTGACCGGGGTCAGGCCGGTGACCGCGAACTTGTCCACGTTGCCGCCCGAGGCCATGCCCAGGAAGTCCGCCTCGGCGGCGAGCGGGGCCGAACTCACGGACACGGTGAACGCCTTGTGCTTGAGGATGCCCTTGTAGGTGTGGCGCGACGGGCGCACGGACACGGTCAGGCAGGCCGGGTCCGAGCCGCAGATGCCGCCCCAGGCCGCGATCATCGCGTTGGGCTTGCCCTCTTCGTCATAGGAACCCACCGCCCAAACGGGGGCGGGCTGTGCCAGAGTGTTGGGACCGAGGGATTTTTTCATGAGCGTTGCTCCTCGTATGCATTGGGGCCTGCCGTTCGGGGCGGGCCGGGGTGAATGGAAACGATCAGCGCCTGAGCCCGGGCAGGCCGGGGTCGGTGCGTTTGGCGATGCGATCGGCCAGGGCCGCGCACAGGCCGCAGGCGCGGCATGCCTTGTCGCACGCCGTGACCTGCTCGAAAAAATCGGCGGGCAGCCAGTGGTTGGGGATGTGCACCCGGTCCGCCAAATCGCCCATGGCGTCCATCAGGTCCAGCAGGTTGCCCTCGTACCGCTCCTCCGCGTAGGCGGCCACCGCGCGCAGGAGAAAGTCCGCGCCCCGGTTGCGCCCGCAGAGCTTGAGCCCGTGGACCAGCCCCTCATAGCGGCCCGCGTCCTCGGGCCGGATGAACGGCGAGGCGAGCATCAGCCCCGGCTCGTCGAGCATGCGCCGCACGCAGCCGAACTCCCGGTTCAGGGCAAAGGTCCGGTCTCCGCACAGCCCCTCCACCACCAACGCGATGTGCGCGTCGTGAGCGGGCTTGTACGGGCAGTGGTACAGGCACCCCTCGTTGGCCAACAGGAACAGGCGGATGTCCGCGTGCCGGGCGCGTAGCCCGTGGGCCAGGGCGCTCAAACCGTCCGGGTCGCGGTTCAGGGCGCGGTCCGCCACCAGCCGCGACGGCGGGCGGAACGCGGTCTCCGCAATCATGTCCAGCAGGGCGAAGACCCTGGCGGGCGTGTCCGGCATGGCGTTGACGCTCGGTACCGCCTCCAGCCGTTCGCAGACTTCGGGCCGTGCGTCGGACAGCGCCTGCAAATAATACGCGTCCGCGAAGACCACCCCGGTCAGCCCGGCCTCGTCCGCGAGCCGCACCAGAAGGTCGGCGGTGGCGTTGAGTCCGGCCGCGTCGAAATACCGCTCCGGCCGGTGCAGCCGTCCGTTCATGAGCAGGAACCGGTCCACGCCCTCCAGCCGGTTCAGGCCGCGCACGACCGCTTCGATATCCGGCCCTTCCAGCCGCTGCCGGGCGTCGGGCACGCGCGGATCATTCAACGGGAAATGGACCGACGTGAGCCGGTCGGACCGCTCGCGCAGGAAGGTGACGTAGTCGTCGCGGGGCAAAAAGGGCACGTCCAGCAACATATCTTGTTCTCACCCCTCGGCGCGCTCGCGTCAAGCGTCCTGTCGCAATGCCCGGTCCAGGTCCGCCTTCAAATCCTCCACGTCCTCGATGCCCACGGAATAGCGGATCAGGCTCTCCGGGATGCCCATGGCCGCGCGCTCCTCCTTGCTGCACTCCACATGGCTCGTGGTCGCGGGCGGCCCGGCGATGGTCTCCACCGCGCCCAGGTTGGCCGCGCGCCGCGCCAGTTTCAGCTCGGACAGCACCCGGCAGGCGTCCGCATACGTCCCGCCCTTGGCCACGAAACTGAGCATCCCGCCGAACCCGCGCATCTGCCTGCGCGCGATCTCGTGCCCCGGATGGGACTCCAGCCCCGGATAAAACACCTTCTCCACTCCGGGATGGCCCTCCAGGAACCGGGCGATCTCCAAAGCATTGGCGTTCTGCCGCTCAATGCGCAGATGCAGCGTCTTCATGCCGCGCAGCAACAGATACGCGCTCATGGGCTCCAGCACGTTGCCCACAATTTCGCGGTACGAATAGATGGCCTTGATCAGCCCGGCGCTGCCCACGGCCACCCCGCCCAATGCGTCCGCGTGCCCGCCCAGGTACTTGGTCGCGCTGTGCAGCACCAGGTCCGCGCCCAGGGCCAGCGGGTTCTGGTTCACCGGCGTGGCGAACGTGTTGTCCACCATGACCACGGCGCCCGCCGCCTTGCCCGCCCCGGCCAGCCGCTCGATATCCAGCACCTTGATGGTCGGGTTGGTCGGCGTCTCCAGATAGAGCACCGCGCACCCCTTGGCCACCTCGGCCTCGATGGCCGCATGGTCCGTGGTGTCGCACAGGGTCACCTCCACGTTCACCCTGGGCAGGAACTCCGTGAACATCCGGTTCGTGCCGCCATACGTATCCTTGACCGAGACCACCCGGTCGCCCGGCTTCAGCAGCGCGAACAGTGCGTTGGAAATGATGCCCATGCCCGAGGACGCGCTCGTGGCCGCCTCGCCGCCCTCCAACAGCCGGACCTTCTCCTCGAACACCGACACCGTGGGGTTGGTGTTGCGCGTGTAGATGTGTCCCGGCCGGTTGCCCAGGGCCACGTCCAGCCACTCGTCCATGTCATCAAAGCCGAACGACACGCTGTGCACCACCGGCACCTGCGTGGCGTTGCCCTCGAACAACCTTTCCTCGCCACCCCAGACCGCCTCGGTCCCCATGGCGAATTTCCTTTTCTGGCTCATAGGCTCTCCCGGATCGATTTCACAATGATCGCAGAGAAATACCAAAGTCGGGCACGGGAAACAAGCACGGTTGGGCGGATTGAAGAATGCCCCCGGCGGCTGGGGCGCTGCCCAGACCCCGCCAGGGGAACCCTTTGAGAAAAGGGTTCCCCTGGACCCCTCCCGAGCTTTTTGTGTGCCTTCGGCAGGGCGTGCGGGCGCGGGATGGCGAATTGCTGCGCGTGGGGGAGGGAGTAGCTTGGCTGCGTGGTGTCCCGAAGGGTTCGCGCCGGACGGTAACCAACGCCGCAGGCGGGCATGGGCGAAGCTCGAGGAATTGGTTTTGCGGCGTTTTCTGACTGCGGTGGGAGGATGTTTCTCTTTGGGATAAGCCTTTTCCCAAAAACAAACCCCGCGATTTCGGGCAGAAAAAACGGCGTGCTTTTTCTGGTGAAGAAGCACACCGTCCGATCCGTTTTTTCTGCCCGAAATCGCCACCCGGCACGGCGGAAGGCGTCCACCTAGCGTCCTTTCGCCGCCGCAAGCCCTTCGCGAAGCGACACAAAAAGTTTGGGAGATTCCTAAGAACCTTTTGCAAAAGGTTCTTAGGCCGTCGGAGACGCCTCCCGGCGAGGGTCCGCCGGAGGCATTCCCCAACGCGGCGTCACGCCCTACAGGTACTGCTTCACCCAGGCCGCGATGTCGCGGGCGTTCATGGCGCCGGACTGGCGGGCCGCTTCCCGTCCGTTCTTGAACAGGATGAGGGTGGGCACGGCGCGGATGCCGTAGCGTCCGGCGACGGCCTGTTCGGCCGAGGTGTCTATTTTGGCCAGCCGGACCTTGGGGAACAGGTTTTTGGCGGCGTCGGCGAACTGGGGGCCCATCATCAGGCAGGGGCCGCAGGTGGGCGAGTAGAAGTCCACGAGAATGGGGACCTGGGATTTGGCGATGTGGCGGTCGAAGGTCGAGCCCACGAGTTCGACGGGGTGGTCGTCAAAGACCTTGTCGCGGCATTTGCCGCAGACGGCTTCGGCCTCGCGGCCGGTCTGGACGCGATTGACGGCCCCGCAGTGCGGGCAGACGATGAGTTTATTGTCGGTGGTCATGGTGTTCCTCCGTTGATGTCGTACGGAAGGAAAATAAGCATGAAACCGGGCGGGGCAAGGGCTTCGGATCAGGTCAGGAGCAGGAACGAGGCCGTGCCCCGGGCCACTTCCCGGCCGTCGGAAGAGGCGCTGGCCTCGACGAACAGGACGCGGCCGCCGCGTTTGACCACGCGGGCCTCGCAGTTCAGGTCCGAGCCGGGCTTGACCGTGCGGAGGAAGCTGACGGACAGGTCCACGGTGGTGGTCCGCTCGCCGGGCCGGTTGCCGCCGAGCACCGCGTGGGCCATGGTCTCGTCGAGCAGAGTACCCAGCACGCCGCCCGCGACCATGCCCGCGCCCTGGGTCAGTTCCGGTTTAAACGGCAGGCGCAGCACGGCCCGGTCCGGTTCGATGGTGTCGACGACGATGCCGAGGAAGGCGAAGAGGTTGTTCACGGTCTGGCCGGGCTGGCGGACCGCGTCGAGATAGGCTTGGGGCATGGTCATTCACTCCGGCCGGTTGTCAGCCGCGCCTCCATGTCCCCGCGCAGCCTGGTGAGCAATTCCACGGTGCCGTCCACGTCGTCGGGGAAGGCGCCCGGTTCCAGTTCAAGGGTAATGTATCCGGCGTAGCCCCGTTTGCCAAGGCGCTCCAGAAAATCGTCGAGCGGCAGCGCACCCTTGCCCGGCGCGAGATGCTCGGTGTAGCCCAAGGCGTCGGAGAAGTGGACGTTGCAGAGCAGCTCGGGCGGCACTTTGTCGATGGCTTCCAGCACGTTGCGCCCGGACACCCCCATGTGGCAGACGTCGAAGGTCAGCCCCACGTTCTTGTCCCGGCACTGGGCCATGAGCTTATCCAGCGGGTCGCGGCCGAACGGCGAGCCCTCGGCCCACGGCATGTTCTCCAGCGAGAAGCGGATGCGGCCCTTGGCGTCCAGGAGCAGCGGCAGGTCCACGGCCTTCTCGAACCAGCGGTTCTGGATCATGTTGGCCAGCCGCGAGCCGGGCGGGTGCATGACGATGTGGTCCGCCTCGGGCAGGGAGTTGGCCAGGGCCGTGGTCGCGCGCCAGGAGTTGAGATGCCCGCCCCAGGCCGACCAGTCGCGGAACGGGGCGTGCAGGCTGCGGATAGGCAGGATGTCGTTGATAGCAGCGAGCCCGGCCTGCGGATCGAGCTTGGGCGAGTTCATAATCAGTTCCATGCCTGCGAACCCGGCCTCCCGGCCGATGCGCGCCACAAGCTTGAGCGGCAGGTGGAACAAACACCCCGCCGACAGCAGAATCTGGGGGCCGTCCCGGCCGACTGCGTCTTCTCCCATGCCTGCACCATACGATACCCGCCGGTCCAGGCAATGAAATATCGGGGAAGGGCGCAATCCGGCGGGTAAACGGCGGCAAAACGCGCCTGGCGTCCGCACGCCGCCGGAAACCGTCCGCTCGCAGGCCTTCATCCTCCCAGTCCCCCGCGGCCGGCTTCGGGGCGGGGATGGGGACGCCATCGAAAAAGCCGTCGCATGAATCGACGGCTTTTTATCAATTTAAAATTATGGTATTAGTAGATTATCGTCACTTATCGATATCTACTTGGTCGGCGACTTTTCGATCAGGTCGACCAGGACCAGGGCCCAGGCCATGTCGCGTTTGTTGTCCTCGGTCATGGCGTCCAGGAGCCATTCCTTAAGCGGCTTGACCGCCGCCTTGAGCCGGGCCGGACCCAGGTCCGCCACCCGATAGGCCGCGTCCAGGGCGTCCAGGCACAATGCGTCGAACGCCTGCCCGGACCCGTCCGCATGCCGGGCCGCGCGCAACGACGCATGGTAGGCCGCGATCTCCCGGACCTTCAACAACCCGAAGACCACCGCCTCCAGTTGCGTGTAGTCCCGGCCCCATATGTCCGCACCCCGAATTTCGGGTCGCGCCAACACCTTGCCGCGCTCCTCGCGCCGATCCAGCGTGCGCCGAAATTCCTCCAAGGCCACCACGTTTCCCATAACCGCTCCTTTCTCCAAACGCTGTCTTCCCTCTTTTCGGCTCTTCTTCATATTTCTTAAGGTACTTGGTGAAGCTTTGACCGGCCAATGCGAGGCCTTCGGCAGGCCTCGCCAGGCGGGTGCCTCCGGCGGCTGGGGCGCTGCCAGACCCGCGCAGGGGAACCCTTTAAGAGGGTTCCCTGGACCCCTCCCGAGCTTTTTGTGTGCCTTCGGCAGGGCGTGCGGGCACGGGTATGGCGGACTGTTGCGCGTGGGGGGAGGGAGTAGCTTGGCGGTGCGGTGTCCCGAAGGGTTCGCGCAGAGCGGCCCTCCGAGGCCCTTAGCCGTCCGGTGCGCCCCCTTCGGGACGGTTGCCAACGCCGCAGGCCGGGCGTGGGCGAAGCTCGGGGAATTGGTTGTGCGGCGTTTTATGACTGCGGGGGGGCGGGATAAGCCTTTTAAGAAAAACAAACCCGCGATTTCGGGTAGAAAAAACAGCGTGCCTCTTGTGGTGAAAAAGCACGCCGCCTGATCCGTTTTTCTGCCCGGAATCGCCACCCGGCACGGCGGAAGGCGTCCACGTCGCGTCCTTTCGCCGCCGCACGCCCTTCGCGAAGCGACACAAAAAGTTTGGGAGATCCCTAAGAACCTTTTCCAAAAGGTTCTTAGGCCGTCGGAGACGCCGCCCGCCGGAGGCATTCCCCAACATCCGGCGTCCCTTGAAACGGCAGGAGGCCGCTCCTTGCGGGGCGGCCTCCTGGATTCGGAAAAGGCAGAGATCGTCGGTAAGATATAACTATATTACGCGAGGATATAGATCAAGTAACTTATCGTGCTTTTATCGAAAAAAGTGATCTATCCGCGCTGTCACCGGGGTTAGATGACGTTATGGACGGAGTCCACGGCCCAGTAGACGACGTCGAAGGTCTCGCCGAGGTCCTGCTTGAGGCGCTTGAACTCGGGCTTTTCCATGTCGCGGATGCGCACGTACACGTTTTTGAACCCTTCGGATTCGGGCACGTTGTGGGTCATGATGGACATGATGCGCGCGCCGTGTTCCTTGAGGAAGGCCAGCACCGGGCGCAGGCTGCCGGGTTCGGTGGACAGGCGCAGGCAGAACTGGGCGCCGCCCTCGTAGACGCCGGAGATTTCGACCAGGACCTTGAAGATGTCGGTATCGGTGATGATGCCCACGACCTTGTCTTCCTCGTCGACCACGGGCAGGCCGCCGAAGTTGCCTTCGAGCATGAGCACGGCGGCTTTTTCCACGGTCTCGGTGTCGCGGATGGTGACCACCTTTTTGGTCATGATGTCCCCGACCTTGATCTCGGAAAGGAGGTAGTACAGCTCGTGAACGTCCAGGGTGGTTGCCTTGGACGGGGAGGCGTCCTTGACGTCGCGGTCCGAGACGATGCCTATGATTTTGCCTTCTTCATCAACCACGGGCAGACGGCTGATGCCTTTGTCCTTCATCAGCTTGGAGGCCTTCATCATGGAGCGCTCGGGGGTGATGGTGACGACGTCGGTGCTCATCCAGTTGACTACCAGCATAGGGGTATTCCTCCTTGGTTAACCGGCCTCGCCCGGCCGGATACAATCGATATTCTGTGCTATTCGTAACGTTTCCCGCGCCATTTGGCTAGCCCTGCGACGGGTTTTTCGCACACCGGTCGGGCCTGGTCGGCTACCCCGGCCGCCGGAACCCCGTCAAGATGATTTTTTATACCATTCGCCTGTTTTTCCCTGCCGATCTCTCCCGAAAACCGGTTTTGCCGAAAACCGGGGCTATGCTGTCCGGGACCGGGGTGCGTGAGCAATCCTCAAGGATATGGAGAACGGCATGATACCGATTATCGCGACCGTGGCCGGACTGCTGACCACGGTGGTGGACGGAGTGGCGGACCACTTCAAGGGAAAACAGGAACTGAAGAAGGCGGTCATGGAGAACCGGGTGCGGCTGGCCCGGTCGGACCGGGAATTCAATCACGATTGGGAGATGAAACAGTTGGAGAACGCGGGCTGGAAAGACGACGTGCTCTTCTTCGCCTGGATAGGTTTCTTCATCTGGTCCGGGGTGGACCCCGAGGGCGCGGCCGAGGTCATCCGCTCCTGGGAGGCCCTGCCCGACTGGTTTTTGCAGATCACTTTCTGGATCGTGGCCGCCGTGCTCGGGGTCAAGAAGATCGGCGACTACCTGCCCGGCGCGGTGCGCGGGCTCAAGGACGCCCTGGGAGGCGGCAAATGACGGCCATGGAGAGACAGGACCTGCAGGACCTCCTGGTCCGCATCGACGAGAGGGTCAAGGCCATCCAGGTGGCCATCCGCGAGATCAACGAAACCCGGCGCTGCGCGGGCAACCGGGAGAAGCTGCGGCTGCTGGAGCGGCTGGTCTGGGGCAGCGTGGCGGGCGTGGCCGCCCTGGGCGGACGGATGCTCTTCGAGGTGCTGCGATGAGCCTAGGGATAGGTCTTGTCCCGGTATTGCCGGAGCTGGTCCCTGTACCGGGCGGCCAGAGAGTCGTCGCCACGGGCGTGCGCCAGGGACAGGGCCTTTTCCGCGGCCTCGATGGCCTGGTCCATCTCCCCGGCCCCGGCCAGGGCCTCGGCGAGCAGGCCGTACAGGGGGCTCTGCCCCGGGGCCAGCTGGGTGGCCCGCAGGTAGTCCCGGGCGGCCGACTTGAACCGCCCGAGCTTGAGCAGAATCTGGCCTCGCGCGGTGAGCAGCCGGACGTTGTCCGCATCCAGGACGTACGCCTGGGACAGATCGCTCAGGGCTGCGTCGTACTCGCCCCGGGCCAGGTACGCCATGCCCCGGTTGTAGTTGGCCTCCAGGTTGGCCGGATTGATGGCCAGGGCGCTGCCGAAGTCGTCGATGGCCTCGTCCTCGCGGTGCAGCCGCATGTAGCACATTCCGCGCCGGACGAACGCCTGGGCGATGGACGGGTCGTGCCCGATGACCTCGGTGAAGTCCCGTGCCGCCTCGCGGAACCGGCCCAGGTTCAACAGAATGGAGCCGCGCGTGTAGTGCGCCTGCACGTGTTCGGGCTTCAGCTCGATGGCCCGGTCCACGTCGGCCAGGGCCTCGTTCGTCCGCCCCTTGGAGAACAGGATGGTCGACCGGTAGTAGCGCGCGTTGGCCAGGTTCGGGTCCAGGTCCAGGGCCTGGTTCAGGTAGGCGAGCGCCGTGTCCTCGTCCAGGAATCCGCCGTCGTGCCGCAGTTGCATGGCCTCGGTCAGCGCCTCGGCGGCCTGGGCCTGTCGCCGTTGCACGGCCAACTCCGCCGGCGTGGGCGGGGCCGCGGGCGGGGTCTCCTTGCCCGCGCAGCCCGGCACGGCCAGAAGCAGGCAGAGAAAAACAATCAGGGCGTAGGTTCGCATGGCCGTGGAATACCCTCGGCCCGTACCGCCCGTCAACATAAGCGAGGTAACAATGACCAATGACCTGTACGTGCCCAGGGAACACCAGGCCAGGATCGAGGCCGAACTCGGCCGTTTCTCGGTCCTGGTCTGCCACCGCCGGTTCGGCAAGACCGTCCTGTCCGTCAACCGGCTCATCCGCGCGGCCAGGGCCACCCGCCGCGACGACTGGCGCGGGGCCTACATCGCGCCCCTGTACCGCCAGGCCAAGACCGTGGTCTGGGACGAGCTCAAGCGCTACTGCGGCCTGGGCCTGGACGGCTGCATCGTCAAGTTCAACGAGTCCGAGCTGCGCGCCGACTTCGAAAACGGCGCGCGCATCCGTCTGTTCGGGGCCAACAACCCGGACTCCCTGCGCGGCATGTACCTGGACGGCGTGGTCTTCGACGAGGTGGCCCAGATGCCCCTGCGCGTCTGGACCGAGGTCATCCGGCCCGCCCTGTCCGACCGCCGGGGCTGGGCCATGTTCATCGGCACCCCGCGCGGCAAGAACGCCCTCTACGAGATATGGGAAAAGGCCAGGCTCGACCCGGACTGGCTGGCCGCCATGTACCGCGCCTCCGAGACCGGGATCATCCCGGCCGGGGAACTCGACGCCAGCGCCCGCGAGATGTCGCCCGAGGAATACGAGCAGGAATTTGAATGTTCCTTCACCGCCGCCATCCGGGGGGCCTACTTCGGCCAGCTCCTGGCCGACGCCGACCGCGAGGGCCGCGTCACCGCCGTGCCCATGGATCCGTCCATGCCCGTGCACACCGCCTGGGACCTGGGTATGTCCGACTCCACCTCCATCTGGTTCGTCCAGGCCCGGCCCGGCGGCACCTTTGCGGTGGTGGACTACTATGAGGCCTGCGGCGAGGGCCTCGACCACTACGCCAAGGTCCTGGACGCCAAGGGCTACAAATACGGCACCCACATCGCACCCCACGACATCCGCGTGCGCGAGCTGGGCACCGGCAAGTCGCGCCTGGAAACGGCCCGGTCCCTCGGCATCCGCTTCGACATCGCCGCCAACATCCCCATCCAGGACGGCATCAACGCCGTGCGAACCATCCTGCCGCGCTGCTGGTTCGATGAGGCCCGCTGCGGCCCCGGACTCGAAGCCCTGCGCCACTACCGGCGCTCCTTCAATGACCGGACCGCCGATTTCGCGGCCCACCCCCTGCACGACTGGACCAGCCACGCCGCCGACGGCTTCCGCTACTTCGCCGTGGGCTTCCGCCAACCCGAACCAGGCCCGCGCCCGTCCCGGACCGCCAACAACTACAACCCCTTCGGAGGCACCCATGCCCGTGACTGAAACCGACCACCGACCCGCCCCCCTGGCCAACTTCCCGGATGACGGCCCCTACCGTTGGTTCGAACTCGCCGACGCCCACGGCCCCTACGCCGCCTGCGCCGTCGCCGAACGCCCGGAATATCTCGAACTGCATATGACCATGTCCCGCTGGGGGCCCGAAACCCGACGCACCCTGGCCCGCGATCTCGACTGGCTCAAGGCCGAGGCCCGCCGCCTCGGCCTGCCCAGGATCATGGGCGTCCGCGCCGACGACCAGGGGCGGTTCGATGCAAGGCTCTTCCGCTTCGCCCGGCTGTACGGCTTCAGCGAGATGTGCGTCTACCAGACGGCGAGCTTGGCCGTGGATTAGGTGGAGCTGGGGCGCTGCCCCAGACCCGCCAGGGGAACCCTTCGAGAAAGGGTTCCCTGACCCCTCCGAGCCTCTTGGGGCGCCTGCGGCGAAGGTAAGGGAGCGGGGTGACGAGGTGTTTCGCGGGAGGGTGGAAATAGCTTGGCTGACTGGTGTCCCGAATGATTCGCGCCGGACGTCCACGGGCCTCGGAGGGCCGCCCGGCGCGAATCATCCGGGACGGTAACCAACGCCGCAGGGGGGCGTGGGCGAAGCTCGGGAAATTGGTTTTGCGGCGTTTTATGACTGCGGCGGGATGAATGTTTCTTTTCTGGACATGACTTTTCCAAAAAACAAATCTCGCGATTTCGGGTAGAAAAAACGGCGTACTTCTTCTGGTGAAGAAGTACGCCGTTTCACCCGTTTTTTCTGTCCGAAATCGCCAACCGGCACGGCGGAAGGCGTCCCTCGCCAGCTTTCCGCCGCCGCACGCCCTTCGCCGCAGGCGACCCAAAAAGTTTGGGAGATTCCTAAGAACCTTTTTCAAAAGGTTCTTAGGCCGTCGGAGACGCCGCCCGGCGAGGGCCCGCCGGAGGCATCTCTCATGTCGTCGTCAGGCGCATCCCTCTATGCGTTGCCGACCACGATGTCGCCGCCGGTGCGTTCGGGGGCGGCGAAGTTGAGGAAGGTTCGCGAGGAGTTGTCGAACACGTAGGTGGGGTTGTCGCTGGTGGTGAACTGGGTCTGGCCGGCGTCGATGTTGTTGATTTCCGAGGAGCCGCGGTCGACGTTCTCGAAGTTGTTGTTCTGGTTGAGGGTGGTGGAGTTGTCGGCCACGACGGTCCAGGATTCGGGGAAGGCCAGGATCACGGAGCGGGTCTCGTCGAAGGTCGTTCGGGAGTTGTCCTGTTCGTTCCGTTCCACGATGTGGTTTTCGGTGGGGCTTTGGCTGGCGTCCACGTTGCGGATGTCGGTGTTCTCGGTGGTCAGGGTGGTGTCGTGGTTTTCCTGGTAGGTGAAGCTGCGCGAGTTGTCCTGTTCGTTGCTGACGTTGGTCACGTTGGAGAACTGGTTGTCGCGGTTGAAGTTCTGGGTGACCTTTTCGGTGTTCTGGGTGGTCGGATGGGTGGACAGGTCCAGGTTGCGGTGGGTGGAGTTGTCGAACTCGTTCTGGGTCAGGGAGCGGTCGTTGCGTTCGACCACCTGGTTCATGGACTGGTCCAGGGTCTGGTCCACGGTTTCGTTGTAGGTCACCTGGCGGTTTTGCTCGATGTCCTGGGTCTGGTCGATGCTCATGGAGTATTCGGAGCGCATGTCGACGGGCGCGCCCCGGCCCGTGTCCTGGTCGAAGTCGGTCTTGGGCGTGGACAAGGGTTCCGCGTAGCCGTCCGCGGTCGGCACCCACGGGGCCATGGGCACGGTGGGATGCACGTAGGGCGAGGAGTGGCGCGAGTGGTGGAAGACGTCGTTGGGCCAGTGCTGGGTGTGGCCGAAGAACATGCCGTGCGGGTTGGTCATGCGGTGGGCCATGATGGTCCCGCCCGGGGTGATGGGCACGAACCCGGTCAGGGTGGGCATGGAGAAGCCGATCTGGGGCGCGATCTGCACGTTGCCCGCCGGGGAGATGGGCTGAACGCCGAGGCCCGGGGTGATGGTCACGCTGCCTGTGGCCCTGGTCGGGGGCGAGGAGGGAGATTCGACCGGGTTGCCTCCCACCGGGCCGCTGGGATTGCCGCCCGTGGCCGGGGCCGCGTTGGTGCGGCCGCCTTCGGTGGAGATGGGCACGTTGGCTCCGCCCGAGACCGCGAAGCCGCCCGAGGTGCCCTGGCTGACCCCGTTGCCGGGGCCGGATTGCCCGGAGCTGCCGCCCGTGGCCGGGGATATGTTCGGCTTGCCCGCCTCGGTGGAGATGGGCACGTTGGCCCCGCCCGAGACCGCGAAGCCGCCCGAGGTGGACTGGCTGATGGAGTTGTCGCTGCCGGTCCGCCCGGAGCTGCCGATGCCGGTGGCGCTGCCCACGGCGCCACCTCCGCCGCCTCCGCCGCCGATGTGCGAGGAGGACATGCCCGCGGTCAGTCCGCCGCCACCAGCCGAGGCCGCGCCCGCAAAGGCGGAGGCGAGTCCGCCGCCGGCGGCTGCGGAGTAGGGTATCCGGGCGATGGACGTGTCGATGGGCACGCGCGCGGGTGTGGCGTCAATGGGGACGTGGCCGGGCTGGCCGATGGATAACTGTCCGGGCGGGCCCGCCTGGAACGAGCCTGCCGGGCCTGCGGTGGTCTGACCCGGAGGGCCGGCCACGATGAAGTCTGTAACTCCCATGGACATGGGATTTTCTCCCCGCCGAGCGGCCCTTCCCTGGTCCGCATGCGCCCGCAATGGGGCCTTCTGGCGTATATCTACAATATACGAGCGGGAAAAAGGGCGTCAAGGGGTATATTCTCCGTGCGGAAACGGGGAGTGCTGTGGCCCCGAAGGGGGGCGGCCGGCGCGGGGGAGGCGGCGCCGGGGTCAGAAGGTCTCGGCGGTGTTGCCGAAGCCGTTGGCGCGGGTGCCGCCGCCGTCGGCCATGCCGGAGACCTTGAGCTTGGTCTGTTCGGCCTTGAGCAGTTGGTCGCGCAGATCCATGAGCATGGTCTCTTTTGCCTGGAGCTGGGTCTGCTTGCGGTCCTCGGGGAGGTCGCCGTCCTCGATGGCCTTGATTTCCTCCTCCAGCTTCTGGATGCGGTTCTTGAGGGTGTCGATGGTCTGGTCCATGTCCTTTTCCTGGTCGAGCTCGTCGGAGTCGCCGGATTTTTCCAGGGCGATCAGGGCGCGGCCCTCCTCGGAGATGGTCACGGTGTCGCCCTGCTCGGGCACGCGGGCCGCCTGGGCGGTTTCATTTCCGGTTTTGTCCGTGGCCGCCGCTTTGACGGTCAGCGCATCCACGAAGGATCCGGCCTGCTGCATCAATGATTCGATAGCCATGATTCGCACTCCTTTGTCGCGGGCATGGGCATCCCCTCGCCCGGCTTATCGGATCGTGCATAGAAAACTTTATGTTTGTAAACGAATCTATATTGAGCCCGTCCGAAAACGGGCCGGTTCTCCGGGGCACCGCCCGGCCCGCTCGCCGTCCGATGCGCCGCTTACGGTCAGAAGGAGGCCGCGGAGCCGCCGAAGCCCTCGGCCCGGGTGCCGCCGCCCACAGCGCCGCCGATGTTCTTCATCTTGTCTTCCATGGCCTTGGTGAGCTGCTCGTTCAGCTCCATGAGCATGATCTGCTTGTCCTGGATCATGGTCCGCTTGAGCTTCTCGGGCATGTCCGACTCCTCCAGGGCCTTGATCTCCTCCTCGATGCGCTGGATCTGCTCCTTGAGCATGCGGATGATCCGGTCCGTCTCGCTTTCTTCCTGGCTCTCATCGGACTGGTCGGCGGCGATGCCGACGTTGGAACCGCCGGTTTCCTTGGAATCGCCGGAATCCTCCGCCGCGGCCAAGGCGCGCCCCTCCTCGGAGATGATCACGGTGTCCCCCTGCTCGGGAACCCGCGCCTCCTGGGCGGTCTCGTTCCCGGTCTTGTCCGTGGACGCGGGCTTGACGGTCAGCGTATCCACGAACGCCCCGGCCTGTTGCAACAGTGATTCGATCGCCATGGCTCGCACTCCTTTGTTGCTCCATGGACCTTCCCTCAAACGGCTTATCGGACGGCAAGCGGAAAACTTTAGGTTTGTATATGTATTTTTATAAAAATATAGAAACGTGCCTTGCGGCGGGCCGGACGGCGGCCCCGGCGGGGCTCCCGGCCGCCCGCCGGCCAAGCCCATTCTGCGGTTGCCTCATGGCGGCAAAAGACGCTATCGTTCGCCTAAACCGTCCTGTCCCGACACGCCAAGGAGCCACATGAGCGTCACCAATCTCGAATACCTCTTCAAGCCCAAGTCCGTGGCGGTTATCGGTGCCACCAACGATCCCCGAAACGCGGGCAACATCGTCATGCGCAACATCATGGCCGGCGGATTTCTGGGGCCGGTCATGCCGGTTTCGTCCCAGGCCGAGGCCATCGCCGGGGTGCTTACCTACCCTTCTGTCAAGCATTTGCCCAAGACTCCGGACCTGGCCGTGGTCTGTTCGCCCCTGGACGAGGTTCCGGAGGTCATTCATTCCCTGAAGGAGCGGGGCACGCGCGCGGCCGTGCTCATGGGGGCGGGGTTCGCGTCCATGTCCTATGACGAGAGCCAGGACATCAAGTCCACCATCCTGTCCATCGCCCAGCCGCCGGAGATACGCATTCTCGGACCCAAGTCCCTGGGGCTGATGATTCCGTCCATGAACCTGAACGCCTCCCTGGCCCACGCCAGGGTGGAGCCGGGCAAGGTGGCCTTCATCTCGCAGTCCGACTCCCTGTTCGCCACGGTCCTGGACTGGGCCATCGACAAGGGCGTGGGATTTTCGCACATGGTCGCCCTGGGCAGCCGCATCGACGTGACCTTCGCCGACATCCTCGACTATCTCGGCTCGGACCCGCTGACCCGGTCCATCATGCTCTACGTGGAGTCCATCCGCGACGCGCGCGAGTTCATGTCCGCGGCCAGGGCCGCCTCGCGCAACAAGCCCGTGCTGGTCATCCGGCCGGGCCAGGCGCTGGACGCCGTGCTCGCGAACCTCAAGCAGCGCGAGACCGGCGAGCGCTGTTGTTCCGACGAAATTTACGACGTGGCCTTCCGCAGGGCGGGCATGCTCCGGGTGGAGGACATCGACGGGCTGTTCGACGCGGCCCAGACCCTGTCCACGCCGCGCCAGGTCTTCGGCCGCAAGCTGGCCATCCTGACCAACGGGACCTCCGCGGGCATCCTGGCCGCCGACCGGCTGCTGGTGGGCGGCGGCGAGATGGCCCCATTGTCCGACGAGACCGTCAAGGGCATCGACGGGGTGCTCGGCGCAAGCAACTGGTCCAGGGCCAACCCGGTGGACATCCCGTTCAACGCCGACGGCAAGGCCTACTCCGAGGTCCTCAAGCTGCTCATCAAGGACAAGAATTCCAACGGCATCCTCGCCATGCACGTGCCCTGGACCGCCCAGCCCGACGTGGAGGTGGCCGAGGCCATCCGCGACGCCCTGAAACGGGTCCGGCGCATGGTCCTGACCGCCTGGCTCGGCTCCGGCCAGGCCGGGCAGGCCCGCGAGGTCTTCCGCAACGCGGGCATCCCCACCTACGAGACCCCCACCCAGGCGGTCCAGGCCTTCCTGTACATGGCCGAGTACCTGCACAACCAGGAGATGCTCATCGAGACCCCGGACTCCCTGCCCACGGACTTCTTCCCGGACACCTCCGGGGCGCGAAAGATTGTCCGCCTGGCGCTGGAGGGCGGGCGCGAGTCGCTGACCGAGCCCGAGGCCAAGGACATCCTGGCCGCCTACGGCATCCCCGTGGTCGAAACGCGCATCGCCGTGTCCGCCAAGGAGGCGGTCATCGCGGCCGACGAGCTCGGCTATCCCGTGGCCCTGAAGCTGCGCAGCCCGCAGATTCCCCAGCCCTATGACGTGGGCGGCGTGCTCCTGGACCTGGAGACGCCCGAGCGTGTCTGGGAGGGCGCGGCCTCCATCCTGGCCCGTTGCACCCGCGAGCGGCCCGACGCCTACATCGAGGGGTTTACGGTCCAGCGCATGGGCCGCCGGCCCGGCGCGCACGAGCTGTCCGTGTCGGCCCATCTGGACAAGATTTTCGGCCCGGTGCTCCAGTTCGGGCACGGCGGCATGGCCCGCGAGATGATCCAGGACCAGGCCCTGACCCTGCCGCCCCTGTCCATGTCCCTGGCCAGGGAACTGGTCTCGCGCACGCGCATCAGCACCCTGCTCAAGGGCACCCCGTCCCACCTCCCGGCGGACATCGAGGACATCTGCCTGACCATCATCCAGATATCCCAGCTCATCGTGGACGTGCCCCAGATCACGGCCATCGACATCAACCCGCTCTACGCCGACTCCGAGGGCGTGCTCGCCCTGGACGCCAAGATCGACATCGCGCCGTTTGAGGGTGAGGGCGAGTCCCGGCTGGCCATCCGGCCCTATCCCCGCGAGCTGGAGGAGTGCGTTACGCTGCGGAGCGGGCGGCAGGTTACCCTGCGGCCCATCCGGCCCGAGGACGAGGACACCCACCGTACGTTCCTGGCCAGCCTGAGCGACGAGGACCTGCGGCTGCGCTTCTTCGGCGTGGTCCAGCGCGACTTCGACCACAAGGACATCGCCCGCTTCACCCAGATCGACTACGACCGGGAGATGGCCTTCATCGCCACGGCCCTGACCGACCGCGGCGAGCCCGAGACGCTCGGCGTCATGCGCACCAACACCAAGCCGGATAACTCCGAGGCCGAGTTCGCCATCGTGGTCCGCTCGGACATGAAGGGCGAGGGGCTGGGCTCCATGCTCTTCCACAAGGGCATCCAGTACACCAAGGAACGCGGCACCAGGCTGCTCACCGGCCAGACCATGCTCGAGAACAAGGCCATGCAGGGCCTGTCCCGGAAGTTCGGTTTCGAGATCGAGCCCGATCCGCACGACCCGGACCTGGTGGACATGACATTGGACATGGAGAAGGTGGACTACTAGGCCATGAACCTGCCCCCGGTCCATCACCACACCGGCCTGGAGGCGAGCGGCGGGGCCACCCGCGTCGCCCGGCTGCTGCTCGAAGGGCTGGCCCGGTACGAGGTGGACTCCAGCCTGTCCTTCGAGCTGGCCGAGAAGGCGGACGTGGCGGCCATCCCGCCCGAGGAGTTCGGCGCGCGCCTGCCCCAGGGGTCCATCGCCCACGTGCACTGCACGGGAGACTGGCCCGCCCTGCTCGGGTCCATCCCCGCAGGGGCGAAGACGGTCATCACCCTGCACGACTGCGAGCTGTTCACCGGCGGCTGCCCCTATCCCCTGGACTGCCCCATGGCCGAGGACGGGTGCGCCGTTCCGTGCCCGCGCAATTTCCCGGACGCCGACGCGCTGCGCAAGCGCAAGCTGGCCGAAATAAAGAGGCTCGAACCGGTTCTGGCCGCGCCGTCGCGTTGGCTGGCCCGGCTGGCCAAGACCCACCTGCACCGGCCGGTCAGGGTCATCCCCAACGGCATCCCCTGGCCCGCGGACCGGCGCGCCAAGGCCGAGGCCCGCAAGCTGCTCGGCATCCACCCGGCGGCGCGCGTGGCCCTGTTCGCGGCCCATGGCGGCATGAACGCGGCCTACAAGTCCGGCGACACCTGGCAGGAGCTCTGGGAGCGCTTGAAAAAGGCCCTGCCCGACCTGGTCTGTTTCGCCGTGGGCGGCGACCGCGCGGAGCGGCGCGACGACTTCATCCTGTGGCCCTACGTGGACCGCGAAAAGCTCGCCTTGCTCATGGCCGCGTCCGACGTCCTGCTCTATCCCACCCGCGCGGACAACCACTCCCTGGTGGTCCTGGAGGCCATGGCCGCCGGGTTGCCCGTGGTCGCCTACGGCGTGGGCGGCATCCCCGAGCAGATCGTGGACCGCATGACCGGCATGCTCGTGCCGCCCGGCGACCGGGGGCAATTCGTGGACACGGCCCTGTCCGTCCTGTCCAGCCGCTCCCTGGTCCGCCAGATGGGCCAGGAAGCCTTTCTGTCCGGCCGCCGGAAATTCTCCGTGGAACGCATGGTCGGGGATTACGCCCGCCTGTATGCGAGCCTGTAGGCGCGCATTGCGCCGTATAGCAAAATCAGGTTTTGAAAACCGCTTCGCGCCGAATGACGGGTGATTTCGCCTGCGGCGCGGTTCTTTTGGCCTCGCAAGGGAAACAACTTCATAAAAGAGCCCCCGTACCGATGTTCGGTGCGGGGGCTCTCCGGCGAGTCGTTGGGTTTTCTAGGTCAGCTTCTTGCGCAGGCGGGAGCGGAGCATGATGGCGATCAGGTTCATGCCCAACACCAAGGCCACCAGTACGAGCGAAGTGCCGTACTGGAGAGGTAGGGTGGCCTCGGGGTTGGTGGAGGAAACGGACAGGGAATAGATCTGGTAGGGCAGGGCCATGACCTCGTCGAAGATGGATTTCGGCAGGGTCGGGTTGTAGCTGGCCGCGGCCGTGAACATGATCGCCGCGGTCTCGCCCGCCGCGCGGGAGATGGACAGGATGGAGCCGGTCAACACGCCGGGCATGGCCGAGGGCATGACCACCTTGAAGATGGTCTGCCACTTGGTGGCCCCCAGGCCGAGGGAGGCCTCGCGGTAGGTGTCCGGCACGCTCCTCAGCGCCTCTTCCGAGGTGCCGATGATGACCGGCAGGATGAGCACGGCCAGGGTCATGCAGCCCGAGGCGATGGACACGCCCATGCCCAGGCCGCCGAGGTCGCGCCCGGCCACGAAAAAGGCCATGCCGAACAGGCCGTAGACCACGGACGGGACGCCCGCCAGGTTATTGATGCACAGTCGGACCACGCGCATGAACGGGCCGGGGGTGGCGTATTCGTGCAGGTAGATGGCCGCGGCCACGCCCAGCGGCAGGGCCAGGGCCATGGAGCCCAGCGAGAGATAGAAGGTGCCCACGATGCACGGGAAGATGCCGCCCGCCAGGCCGCCCTCGGTGGGCTGGGTGGTCAAGAAGTCCCAACTGATGGCCGGGAGGCCGTAGTAGACCATGTAGCCGACGATGATGAACAGGGCCAGGGCGTTGATGGCCACGGCGATCCGGAACAGGGTGAACCAGATCTCCTGGGTCGCCTTGCGCCGGAAAAGCAGGCCCGGATTGTCCGGGATGTTGGGACCGTTCATGGCGATATCGGTGCTTACCATTTCAGACATGTCCTTTTCCTAGAGGCTGGCCGAGCCGACCTGCTTGTATTTGTGGGCGATGTGGTCGGCCAGGAGGTTGAAGAGAAAGGTGATGATGAAGAGCACCATGGCGATGGCGAACAGGGCGAAATAGTGGCGTTCCAGGCCGAAACTGGTCTCGCCCATCTCCGCGGCGATGGAGGCGGGCATGGGCCGGACCGGGTCGAAGATGGAGGTCGGGATGCGCGCCGCGCCGCCCGCGACCATGAGCACGACCATGGTTTCGCCTATGGACCGGGACATGCCCAGGATGACCGCCGTGGACAGGCCGGACAGGGACGCGGGCAGGACCACGCGCCAGATGGTCTCGAACCGGGTGGCGCCCAGGGCGAGCGAGCCCTCGCGGACCTCGGCCGGGACGGAATGGATGGCGTCCTCGGCGATGGAGGTGATGGTCGGCACGGCCATGAAGGCGAGCATGATGGAGGCGTTGAGCATGTTCACGCCGAACCGGATGTTGAAGAGCTCGAGCAGAATCGGGGCGACCACGACCATGCCGAAGAAACCGATGACGACCGACGGCAGGGAGGCCAGCAGCTCGACCATGGGCTTGACGATCTCGCGGACCTTGTGAGGCGCGATCTCGGCCAGGTACACCGCGGTCATGACGCCCAGCGGGATGGCGATGAGCGAGGAGAGCAGGGTGACCCAGAAGGAACCCATGATCAGCGGCAGGATGCCCCAGCGCGGATGCGAGGAAATGGGCTTCCACTGGGTGCCGAAGATGAAATCGAAGAAATTGAGTCCGCTGATCTTTTCGCCCATGGCGTCGAAGCCGGTGAACGTGGGCAGGGCCTCGGAGATCAGGAAGTACATGATCAGCCCGAGGGCGATGATCGATGCGCTGGCGCAGATCAGGAAGGCCGCCCGGATGAGCTTTTCCTTGGAGGACCGTGAAACGAGCATGTGTTGCCGCCTTTGATGCGTGATCCCGTCGGGGCGGTTACCCACCCCGACGGGACGTTGCGTTCGTCTTGGGTTGCCGTTCGGTTTAGTTGACGGGCACGAAACCGACTTCGGCGATGATCTTCTGGCCGGCCGGGGACATCACGAAGGTGATGAACTTGGCGACTTCGCCGGTGGGCTGTCCGCCGGTGTACAGGTTCAGCTTGCGGGCCAGCGGGTAGGTGCCGTCGGCGCCGGTCTTGACGGAGGGCACGATGCCGTTGACGGTCAGGCCCTTGATCTTCGGGTTCAGGAAGCCGAGGCCCACGTAGCCGATGCCGTTCTTGTTGCCGGCGATCTTGGCGGCCATGGCGGCGTTGGAGGGCATGCGGGAGACCAGGTCATACTCGTCTTCCTTCTGCATGACCTTCTTTTCCCACACCTCGTAGGTACCGGAGTTGGTTTCGCGGGAGAACAGGGCGATCATGCCGTCGTTGCCGCCGAGTTCCTTCCAGTTGCGGATCTTGTCCTGGTAGATGTCCTTGAGCTGGGCGGTGGTCACGGCGTTCACCGGGTTGGACGGGTGCACGATGGGCACGATGCAGTCCAGGGCGATGATGGTGCGCACGGGCTCGATGCCGTTGGCCTGGCATTTTTTGATCTCGGTGTCTTTCATGGGACGGGACATCATACCGATGTCGGCGGTCTTGTTGATGATCGCCTTGGCGCCGTCACCGGAACCGGTGGCGGAAATGGAGAAATTCACACCCGGATTGGCGGTCTGGTAGGCGGCCACCAGCTTTTTCATGGCCGGGTCGACGGTGGTGGAGCCCTTGACGCGGATTTCCGCGGCAAAGGAGAGAGCGGAAACGCTCAGGACAGCCAGGGTCACGAAAGCAATGAGCAATTTTTTCATTAGAAGTACCTTCCTTAAAAATTATGATAAAAAACCATTCCTCGTCGACGTGTGACGTAGTGATAGACCCGCGATGTTACATCTTCGTGACGGCCTCTAGAAAGGTCAGTTACAGTTTTTGGGGGGACGGCTTCCGAGAGCGGGCCATCTGCACATTTTTCGAGGGTCCGCCTGATCCTCACGTACTGGGGGACGCTGCGGTCAGGCGGACCCCCGGAAAATGCACAGCTGGCCCACTCTCGACAAATCCGCAGGACAGCGGATTTGGACGTTGCGGTCTTTCCGCAACGCCCCGAAGGGGTGAGCCGCTGTCGGGATGCTGCGCACCCGATTCGCTCCAGGGGATTAGGGAAGAGAGTGCGGGGCTGTTTGAGCGCGGGGCGCTCAAATACGCCAGGAGTGGGGCTTGATGCGGAAGTCAATGTGGTGGGTTGCGGGCCGGATAATCGCCCCCGTAATCCGCGAAGCGGCACCAAAAGGTTTCGGAGAGTGAGAGGGGATAGGGAGTCCGGGGAAGGGAGAGAGGGAAGCCCTTTTCCAAAGGGTGCCCTCTCTCCCCTTCCCCTGGCGCCGCAGGCGCTCTTAGAACAGCGTCGTCAGTACCTCAACCTCGTCGCCGGGGGTGAGGGTTTGGCCGCTTTGCAGGACGGCGAGGCCGTGGGCCTGGGCCAGGCCGTGCATGGGGGGCACGGTCTTGCCGGCCAGGGGAGTGGCGGTCAGGGTTGAGCCTTCGATCTTCAGGCTGCACTGGACCAGCCATTCGGAGCCGGGCCGGGCGTTGATGGCCTGTGTGAACCGGGCGGTGCGGGGTCCGGCATCGGGCAGGCCGCGCAGTGTGCGGACCACCGGGAGGATGACCGCGTGGAAGCAGGCGTGGCCCGCGGCGGGCGGGCCGGGCAGGCCGAAGAGCAGGGTGTTGCCGCGCGCGGCCGCGAACATGTTCCGGCCGGGGCGGATGTCGATGCGCTTGAAGATCGGTTCGAACCCGCTTTCGATTGCGGCCTCGAAGGCGAAGTCGCGTTCGCTGTTGCCCGTGCCGCCCGTGGTCACGATGATCTCGGGCAGATCCGGGCCTGACAGGGCCGCGACCAGCCGCTCGCGGTCGTCCGGGATGACCCCGGTCCGTTCCACGATTGCCCCGGCCGCCTCGAAGACCCCCTTGAGCAGGACCAGGTTGTCCGCCGGAAAGCGCGCGGTGCCGGACACGATCCGTTCGGCCGGGTCGAGGCCCGGCTTGGCCAGTTCGCTGCCGAGCGCCATGAGCCTGGCGCGGGGCCGGGGATGGACCAGGATGGAGTCCACGCGCGTACGGGTCATGACCGCCGCCGCCTGGGGCGTGATCTCGTGTCCCGCCGGGGTGACGACCGTGCCCGCCGCGATCTCGCCGCCCGCGGCGCGGACGAACCAGCCGGGACGCACGGGCTCGAAGACCTGGATGTGGTCACCCTCTTCCCGGACATCTTCTTCTGCAAGGACAGCATCCGCGCCGGGCGGCACCGGGCCGCCGGTGAGCACGCGCACGGCCGTACCCGGCTCGATGGAATCCGGGTCCGCGGACTCGGCGCGCAGGCATCCGTGCACGGCCAGCCGCACCGGGGCCATGGCCTTGGCCGGGGCCACGTCCCGGCTTTGCACGGCGTATCCGTCGCGCACCGAGCAGGCGTGCTCGGGCACGTCGCACAGGGCGGAGACATCGAGCCCGGCAGCCAGGCCGACGCCGTCCATGGGGGCCACGGCCAGTTCCCCGGCCGGGCGGGCGCGCCGGAGCAGCTTGCGGACCGCGTCCGCTCGGGAGATGGGTGTGTGCATGGACTTCCTTGGGGTGTTTGGCGGCCGTTTGTGGCGATACTGGCACCCGGCCCGCATGTTGTAAAGGATTGCCCCCTTGCTCCCTTAATAATTGCACCCTTTGATCCCTTAATATATGATAAAAAAGTCTGTAGATGCGTCGCGCCGGGGGGCTGTTGCGGACCCCCGGCCGCATTCCTGTATCGCAACTTTAAGGGATTGAAATGGCACAACATATACTCTGCATCGTCGGCAAGAAGAAGTCCGGCAAGACCACCTTTATGGAAAAGCTGCTGCCCGAGTTGCAGAAGCTCGGTTTGTCCGTGGGCGCGGTCAAGCACGACGCCCACTCCTTCGAGATGGACGTGGAGGGCAAGGACTCCTGGCGGCTCAAGCGCGCCGGGGCCGAGACCGTGGTGGTCTCCTCGCCCGACCGCGTGGCCATGATCCAGTCCATCGACCGCGAGCGGTCCCTGGAGGAGTTGGCCGAGACCCTGTTCGCGGACAAGGACCTAGTCCTGGCCGAGGGGTATTTCAACTCTGACCAGCCCAAGATCGAGATCTACCGCAAGGACGCCCACGTCCATCCCCTGTGCGATCGGCACAACCAGCAGGCCAGGAAGCTCATCGCCATGGTCACGGACCGGGGGGCCGACGCCGACGTCCCCAAGTTCGGGCTGGACGACGCCGCGGAGGTGGCGTCCCATATCGCCCGCAAGTACTTCGGCTGGGTCTACAACGGCATGTGGGACACGCATGACTAGCGCACGGCGCGTCCGGCGGCATCGCCGCCTCCGCACGGATTCTTCCGCCAACCAGAAGGCCGCCTCAAGGCGGCCTTTCCTGTCTTGAAAATGCGGTGAAGAGGCCGCTACGGCTTCAACTGGCTCAGGACCATGCCGCCGAGCATGAGCCCGCACCCGATCAACCCTCGGGTGGACAGGACCTCGCCGAGCATCAGCCAGCCGCCGAGGGCGGCGAAGACCGATTCCAGGCTGAGGATGATGGCCGCGTGGGCGGGCTGGGCATCGCGCTGGGCGACCACCTGGAGGGTGTAGGCCACGCCCACGGACATCAGCCCGCCGTAGGCGATGGCCGGGGCTGCGCCGAGGATGCCCGCCAGGGTGATTTCCTCGGTGACCACAGCGCCGAGGAGCGACAACACCGCGCAGGCCGCGAACTGGATGGTGGACAGCTTGATGGCGTCCACCCCGTCCAGGCCGGGGGAGAGCTTGCCCACGAGCAGGACGTGGCCCGCCCAGAAGAACGCGCCGATGAAGACCAGCAGGTCACCGAAGGAGATGGTCAGGTTTGATGTCACGGACAGCAGGTACATGCCGACCACGGCCAGGCTCGCGCCGATCCACGTGCCCCAGCCCGGCCTTTGCGCCAGGAGCAGGCCGAAGATGGGCACCAGGACCACGTACAGCCCGGTGATGAACCCCGCCTTGCCCGCAGTGGACGCCTCCAGTCCGAACCCGGCCAGTTGCGGACCGGCCAGGCCGATCTGTTGCAGGGAGGCCCCGACGAACAGGGCGATGCCGAGAAGCATGCCCCCCACGGCCATGCGTTTGCGGTCCGCGCCGAGGTTGCCGGGGGCGCGCCGTTTTTCCAGGGCCAGGGTGAGCGGGACCAGGGCCAGCGCCCCGAGGGCGAAGCGGATGCCGTTGAAGGTCAGGGGGCCGACGTGTTCCATGCCCACGCGCTGGGCCACAAAGGCCAGGCCCCAGATGGCGGCGGTGAGGAAGAGCAGGATGTCGGCGCGGAGGGCGCGGGTGTTCACGGGGTGGTCTCCTTACGGGAAAAACTTACCCCGTGTACTGTATTCGGTGCCGGGCGGCAAGGCCGGTGCGGGGCTATTGGTCCGGTTCGCCGCCCCGGTCCGCCTTGACGGCCTCGGCCTCGGCGTTGGCCTTGGCGGCCAGGGCCTTGAGCATCTCCAGGAGGTACTGCTCGGCCTCCGGGGTCCCCTCGCGCGGGGCCCAGGCAGGCACATCCTTGTCCGATTCCGCCGAGTACGGGCCGGTCTTGCACTCGAAGACCAGGGTGTCCGGTTTGAGGGGCACGTATGTGTGGTAGACGTGCGGGGCGACGTCCATGCCGAAGGTCTCGGTGCCGGGCTGGAGCAGGACCTGCTCGGCGATCTCGCCGTCGTCCGTGAAGCGGATGAAGAGCATGGACCCGGCCATGACCAGAACGGTCTCTTCCTTGGCGGGGTCGAGGTGCCGGTGGGGCATGATGTAGGTGCCGGGCTGCATGGCGTTGAACATGCGGTGTGCGCCGGCGTCCAGGGATTTGTGCAGCCTCTGGAGCAGGCGCTTGCGCGGGCTCTGTCGGGACTGTGCCAGCAGCCTGCCCACCAGGCTCAGGGTCAGGGGCGTGGCGTCGCCCTCGGGCGCTTCCAGGGACGTGGGGTAGGTATTTTCTTCGCTCATGTCCCGACTAATTACCCTGCCGGGCGATTTTGGGCAAGGGCGGGGCCTAGTCGAGCTTGAGCCCCAGCAGGGAAATTTCGGAATAGGCCAGGTCGATGTCCCGTGGCTGGACCCGCGCGGACTTGTAGAAGCGCGGGGACTTGATAACCTCCACCTCGCCCCCGGCGTCGTGGTCCGTGAACCGCCGGTCCGCGGCCAGCACGCAGTCTTCGTCGGGCAACAGCGCCTCGGCGATGTCCTGGACCCGGTCGGTGAACATGGCCGGATTCGAGCGGTAGAGCACGTCGTAGTAGATCCTGCCGCCGTGTTTGACGGCGCGGGACAGGAAGAGCAGGCACTGGGTGCAGCGGGTCATGACCAGGACCGGGATGACCGGCAGGTCGTGGTGGTCGTCGAAGACCCGGATGTCCCCCTGGTCGCACCATTGGCGGATCTTGACCGGGTCGCTGACCAGTTCGAGGTTGTCGTACCGCTTGCCGGTCTTGCGCCACAACAGCCGCTCCTCTTCGAGCACGCTCATGCCGAGCGTTTTAAAGAAGTCGGTCTGCTTGGGAGACAGCGAAAAGACGGTGCAGGTCACCTCGGGGTCGGCGCAGGCCATTTCGACCATGCCCGAGCCGAGCCCGCTCTTGCGGTATTCCTTGAGGATGTACCAGGAGGAGAAGTTTCGGAACCGCTCCCGGTGTCCGTCGATGACCCGGTAGGAGCATACGTGGCCGTGCACGCCCACAATGCGGCCGTTGTCCTCGGCCACGATGCCCAGGTCGTGCTTTTCGGCGCACCAGACCGGGGAGAAAAGCGCCTTCCAGCGCTTTGCGGTGAAGTTCGGATTCATATGCTCATGCAAGAGCGTACAGACGGCGTCTATGTCCGCCGCCTTCATGGGGCGCAGTGTAGCGGTCATGGCAATCCTCTGGGAAGTGGTTCGACAGGGACGGTAGATCGTTCGTCCGCAGTGTGCAAGCAGAAACCTACCCGTTCGGTGCCAAACAGGCGGAATCGGCCGCGAGGCGGGCCGGGTCAGTCCTTGGCGGGCCAGATCGCGGCCGGGGAGAGCCACGCGGCCGCAGGGTGGGCCGTGGTCGCCTCGAAGAGGGTCTCCACAAACGCCCAGGCCTCGGCGTCCATGGCCATGTGGTGGGTGAGCACGCAGGTGGGCTCGTCGGCATCGGCCTCGCTGGTGCGCTTGTCTTTCAGATGGTCCACCAATAATTTCAAGCACTTTTCCGTTCCGGCAAAGCGCACGTTCGGCTTGTCCTTCCAGTGGAGCACGTCGCAGTGGGCGTCGGCCACGCGCAGGCCGGCGGGCGGCGCGGGCCGCGATTTCTTGTAGCCGGAGGACAGCCCCCGGTAGCCCAGGACCGGCAGGTAGGGCAGCAGTTCCGGGTCGATGCGGTTCCACGGCGGCACCAGCACGGGCACGAACTGGAACTTGAATAGCTGGGTCAGCTTGCCCATGCCCTGCCTGAGCTCGTCCATGACCACGGACTTGGGCCGGTGGCCGCCGAGCTCCCAGGCCCCGGTGCCGGACGGGGCGTGGTTCTTGTGGGCAAAGCCGTGCTGCAGGACCCAGACGAGATGGGCGTGGGACACGGTCTTGCGCAGCGGTTCGCCCGCCTTGGCCGGGACAGTGGCCAGGCCGCAGGGCACGCCGTACCGGCCGCTCAGGGAGAGGAGCCGGTCAAGGGGCGCGGTCGGTTCGGCCGCGTCGTCGTCGCGCCACCAGAATTCGGCGGTCGCACCCGCGTCCTTCCAGGCGTCCAGTTCGCGCAGCAGGATATTCATGGAGTGGGCAGTCATGGGACGTTGATTGTACCAGAGCTTTGGAATAAAAGCCACTACCCGCGCTGGCATTTTTACCGACAATGTGGCAGGACCATGCACGGAGGCCACACCGGTATGAACGTCCCCTGCAACACACTGATCTGGAACATGACGCGGAAGTGCAATTTCCGCTGTGAATACTGCTACTTTCCCCATGACAACACGCCGGTCACCGAGACCCTGGATGCGGCCCGCATCAAGGACTTCCTCGACGGCACGGGCGAGACGTGGAAGGTCGGCCTGACCGGCGGCGAGCCGTTCATCTACCCCGGCATCGTCGACGTCTGCGAGACCCTGACGCAAACCCACGTCATCGGCATCGACACCAACCTGTCCGTGTCCTCCAAGGTCCGGGAGTTCGCGCAGCGCATCGACCCGAAGCGGGTCCATAACCTCTACGTGGCCTTGCACATCGAGGAGCGCGAGCGGATCAAGGGCGTGGACGCCTTCATCCAAAACGCCCAACTGCTCCTGGACAAGGGATTCGAGATCATCGTCAACTACGTGGTTCATCCCACCCTGGAGGCGCGCTTCCACGAGGACGTCGCCTTTTTCGCGGGCCACGGCATCCGCATCACCCCGCGTCCATTCCGGGGGAGCTTCGAGGGGCGGCGCTACCCCGAGGCATACGGCGACCGGGCCAGGGCCATCTTCGCCGACCACCCGGAGCAGGGCCGGAAGGTGGCCTTCAACTTCGAGGGCCTGCCCTGTTCGGCGGGCCGCACCCTGCTGCGCATGGAGCCCGACGGGACGATCTTCCGCTGCCCCGGCGACAAGACCGTGCTCGGCAACGTCATGGACGAGGTCTCGCTCTATGAGGGCTGCCCGCCCTGCACCAAGAAGCGCTGCCCTTGCCGGGGGCTGGACCACGTGCAGCTCAGCGACGCCCAGGCCGCCCTGGTGGAGGGCGTCCAGTTCGCGGTAGTGGCCGAAAACGATGCCTCCCTGACCGCTTTCGAGCGGGCCATGGCCGTCTCGCCCGGCCATCCGTGCGGTGAGAACAACCTCGGCGTGCTGGCCTGGCGGCGCGGCGACGCGGCCGCGGCCGTGCGCCGTTTCGAGCGCGCCCTGAAGGCGCGGCCGGACAACCCGCTGTATGCCGCCAACCTCGACGGCGCCCGCGCCGACGCCCCGGATTTCGACCCCGGCATCTGTCTGGACGTCAACGCCGACGCCGACGCCCCCCGATGATTTTCCGGGAAATGGCAGATTGGTCCTGACCGGTTCTGGACAGAAACCGCGCAAGCCGATAATGTGTGCTTGTTGCCGGAGAAGATGGACTGTCCGGCTTTTTTTGTGACCCGCGGATACCCATGGAATCGAAAGCCTACAACATCCTGATGTATTCCCACGACACCTACGGTCTGGGACACATCCGCCGCACCATGGCCATCGCCAGGAATCTGGTCGGGCCCGAGGTGAACATCCTCATCGTCACCGGGTCGCCCATCGTCGGCCGGTACACCATGCCGCGCGGCATCGACTTCGTGCGCATCCCCGGCATGATCAAGAAGACCAACGTGGTCTACGTGCCCCATTCCATCAAGGTCGATCCCAAGATCGCCATCTCCATCCGGACCAAGATCATCTCGGCCACGGCCAAAAGCTTCAAGCCGGACCTGCTCATCGTGGACAAGGTCCCCACCGGGCTCAAGGGCGAGGTCCTGCCGACCCTGAAGTGGATGCGCAAGCACCTGCCCTGCTCGCGCGTGGTCCTCGGCCTGCGCGACATCCTGGACGACGCCGAGTCCACCCGCGCCGACTGGCAGCGCAAGAAATTTCCCGAGGTCCTGCGCGACCTCTACTCCGAGATCTGGGTCTACGGGGCCAAGTCCATGTACGACCCGATCACCGAGTACGCCTTCCCGGACGACATCGCGGCCAAGACCGTGTTCACCGGCTACATCCCGCGCTTCATCCCGCGCGCCCGCAAGGCCCGGCGCAAGCACAAGCAGGTCATTGTCACCATCGGCGGCGGCGGGGACGGCTACACCGTGCTCGACACCTACCTGAAGATGCTCGAGACCAACGGGACCGTGGACTTCAAGACCCTGATGATCACCGGCCCGTTCCTCTCCCTGGAGCGGCTGGATGAGCTGGCCGACCGCGCCCGCGCCCTCAAGGTCCAGATCAAGCCGTTCGTGCGCAACATGGAAAAGCGCATGGCCAAGTCCGACCTGGTGGTCTCCATGGGCGGCTACAACACCATGTGCGAGATCCTCTCCCTGAAAAAACCCGCCCTGATCATCCCCCGCGACAACCCGCGCCAGGAACAGCTCATCCGGGCCAAGGTGTTCAAGGAACAGGGGCTGTGCGAGTACATCCGCTGGGACGACGTCTCGCCCGAGACCATGCGCGAAAAGATCAACGCCCTGCTCGAAGACCCCACGCCCTACACCTCGGCCCTGGAAACCTTCGCCATGACCGGGCTCAAGGTCATGCGCGAACGGCTGCTCTTTTTCCGCGAGAACTGCTGATGTTCGCACCTTCCGGCAAAAAGACCCTGGGCATGGTGCTCAAGGGGTACCCGCGCATTTCCGAGACCTTCATCTCCAACGAGATCCGCCTGCTCGAAGAGATGGGCTTCACCATCCACATCTACTCCATGCGCGCCCCGCGCGAGAATTTCTCCCACGAGTCCATCAAGCGGATCAAGGCCAAGGTCACCTACCTGCCGGAATCCATGCTCTGGGGGTTGCCCCGGCTCGTCTACCACAACGTGCGCCTGTTCCTGCGCATGCCCGGCCGCTATCGCGAGTGCCTCAAGCTGATGAGGAAGCGGTTCAGGCTCGCGCCCAAGAAGCACACCTGGGTCAAGCACATGCTCCAGGCGGGCTACATCGTCCAGAAGTCGGTTCTCGACGGCGGCGTGAACCTGGCCCACCTGCACGGCCATTTCGCCCATACCCCGACCACCGTGACCATGTACGCCGCCTGCCTGGCCGGTATCCCCTTTTCCTTCACCGCCCACGCCAAGGACATCTACACCCAGGACCCGGAGCGCATCCGTGACAAGGTCGCGCGGGCCAAGTTCGTGGTCACCTGCACCCGGTACAACGAGCGCTACCTGCGCGAGCACGTGGCGAACGGCAACCCCATCCACTGCGTGTACCACGGCATCAACCTCGACCTCTTCTCGCCCAACGGCCGTCCGCCCGAGGCCCGGCCGCCCTACGAGATCCTGACCGTGGCCCGGTTCGTGGAGAAGAAGGGGCTGGACACCGTGCTTGAGGCCCTGGCCGAACTGCGCGCCCAGGGGCTCGACTTCCGCTACACCCTGGTCGGCGAGGGCAAGGCCAAATTCAACCGCAAGATCAGGGACCTCGTCCGCAAGCTTGGCCTGGAGGACGTGACCACCCTGCCCGGAACCATCACCCACGACGAGGTCATCGCGTTGCTGAACCGCGCCGACTGCTTCACCCTGGGCTGCCGCGAGGCCAGGGACGGAGACCGGGACGGCATCCCCAACGTGGTCGCCGAGGCCATGGCCACCGGCGTGCCCGTGGCCGCCACCGACGTCTCCGGCGTGCCCGAACTCGTCACCCACGAACAGACCGGCCTGCTCTGCCCGTCCAACGATCCCGCCGCCCTGGCCGGCATCATCCGCCGCGCCCTGACCGACGACGGCCTGCGCCGGACGATCATCCCCGCCGCCGTCGAACGCGCCCACGCCGTGTTCAACAACAAGGTCCTCATCCGCCAACTCGGCGAAATCTACAAATCCCACGGCGTACCCTGCGGGGAGTAGGGTGCGGGGGATGCCTCCGGCGGCCCCGTCGGGGAAAGTCCTCGCCGGGCGGCGCCTCCGGCGGGCAGGGCGCTGCCCTGCACCCGCTTAAGGCCGAGTGCCTTAAGAATCTCGTATTCGCTTCGCTCAGGGGTGTGCGGACGCGGAAGGCTAAGTTAGATACGCCTTCCGCCGTGTCGGTTGGCGATTTCGGGTAAGGCGTTACATCTTATGTCTTTTCCTTTCATCCACAGTGACAAAACGCCGCCAGGGCTATTTTGCGGGTTACGCCCGCACCTGCCAACGCCCGGCTACTCCCCGCCACACGCGCAACGATCCGCCACCCCGTGTCTCTCCCTTCGCCGCAGGCGACACAAAAAGTTTGGGAGGGTCCAGGGGCAGCGCCCCAGCCGATCGCTGCTGTCCTCGTCCGTAGGGCTTCAAGACTCGCCAACGGCTGGAGGCCAGGAGGCACTTCTCCCGCCCGGTCCGGTGCTATTTGCCTTGGCCGAGCATGAAGATGCCGAAGGTGGCGAAGAGGTTGGGCAGGAAGGTGATGACTTTGCCCAGTTCGTCGTGGTGGTGGGTGGAGATGGCCACCTCCTTGACGATGGGCACGCCCAGGTGCCGGCAGAAGCGGCGGAAGTCGATGATCGGGATGACCCGGATGTTGGGCGTGTTGTACCACTCGTAGGGCAGCTCCTTGGACATGGGCGCGCGTCCGGTGAAGAGCATCTGGAGGCGGTTTTTGTAGTGGGTGAAGTTCGGGAACGAGACCACGCCGAGTCTGCCGACCCGGAGCATTTCGCGGATCAGGGTTTCGGGGTCCAGGACCTGCATCAGGGCCTGGGACAGGATGACGTAGTCGAAGGCGTTGTCCGGGTAGTCCTCGATCTCCTCGTAGATGTCGCCGTGGATGACCGAGAGGCCCTTGGCGATGGCCTGGCCCGCGGCCTCTTCGTCGATCTCGATGCCGGTGCCGAGGATGGACTTCTGCTCGGTCAGGTGGGCCAGCAGCGAGCCGGTGCGGCAGCCGAGGTCCAGCACGCGGCTGCCTGGTTCTATCCAGGTGGCGATGACTTGGAGGTCGAATCTCATGCGGGCCCTCCGATGCGGCAGTGCAGGCAGACCTTGTTCAGGAAACCGGAGAGCAGGTCGCTCAGGCGCGTGTTGGGCAGCAGAAAGGCGTCGTGCCCCCACGGGGCCTCGATCTCGCAGAACGAGACGTCCAGGCTGTTCTTCTTCATGGCCTTGACCATGGTCTTGGACTGGTAGGTCGGGTAGAGCCAGTCCGAGGTGAACGAGACCACCAGGTAGCGGCAGGAGGCGCGCGAAAAGGCGGCCACCAGGGAGCCCTCGCCGTACTGGTTCTCCAGGTTGAAATAGTCGGCGGCCTTGGTCAGGTAGAGGAACGAGTTGGCGTCGAACCGGTCCACGAACTTGTTGCCCTGGTAGCGCAGGTAGGACTCCACCTGGAAGTCGGCCTCGAAGTCGAAGGACAGCTCCACGCGGTCCTGGAGCCTGCGGTCGAACTTGTGGCGCATGGACTCGTCGGACAGGTAGGTGATGTGCCCGACCATGCGGGCCACGGCCAGGCCGTGCTCCGGGCGGCCGGATTCGTAGTAGTCGCCGCGGTTCCACTTGGGGTCGGCCATGATCGCCTGGCGGGCGACCTCGTTGAAGGCGATGGCCTGGGCCGAGTGCTTGGTGGTGGTCGCCAGGGGGATGGCCGCGTGGACCCGGTGCGGGTAGCGCACGGACCACTCCAGGACCTGCATGCCGCCCACGGACCCGCCGACCACGGCCAGCAGGGTGTCGATGCCGAAGGAGTCGACCAGGCGGCGCTGGGCGCGGACCATGTCGCCGATGGTCACCACCGGGAAGGACGCGCCGTACGGGCGGCCGGTCCCGGGGTTCTCGGACATGGGCCCGGTGGAACCCATGCACCCGCCGACGACGTTGGAGCAGATGACGAAATATTTATCCGTGTCGATGGGCTTGCCCGGCCCGACCATCAGGTCCCACCAGCCCGGCTTGGGGTCTTCCGGGTCGTAGAACCCGGCCACGTGGGAATCACCCGTCAGGGCGTGGCAGACCAGGATGGCGTTGGTCCTGTCCTTGTTCAGAGTGCCGCAGGTCTCGTAGGCCAGGGTGACCGGCCCGAGGGTGCGCCCGGATTCGAGGACCAGGGGGGCGTCCGCGCCGAAGGTGAAGAATTGCTTCTCCACCAGTCCCACGGACTCGCCGGTCTCGATCTGGTCGATATATTCGCTCATGCGGGAGAAAGTAAGGCAGGCGGCCCGTGCGGTCAATGCCGCCCGCATCGCAATGCGTGATGGGCGGCATGGCCGGAGCGGCCCAGGCTAGAACTGCGCGTTCATGCTCGTCAGGCAGCGCAGGAGCGCCTCGCGGTCCTCGGGCGGGCAGGCGGCCGTCAGCTCCTCGGTCAGGCGCAGGTGCAACCGGTCGTGCTCCTCGAAGAGCGCCCTGCCCTGGCCGGTCAGCTCCACGTTGATGGACCGGCGGTCCGTGTCGTGGGGCACGCGGCGCACGCACTCCTTGTCCTCCAGGCGATCCACCAGCACGGTCAGGGTGCCCGTGGTAATGCCCATGGCCTCGGCCAGCTCCTTCATGCGCATGGCCCCGTGGATGCCGAGCACCTCCAGGGTGTGCATCTGCGGCAGGGTCATGCCCTTTTCGCGGACCACGTCGTGTTCCCAGGACGAGAGCTTTTCGAAAAACTCCACGATGGCGTGGTTGATTCTGTCGACCATGTCCCCTCCCTCTAGATGGACGTGTACAGGCTGTAGGCCCCGAAGGCGATGGTCATGACCCCGGCGGCGCGCATGACCAGGGGCTCGATCCACGACTGGGTCAGGGTGCGCATCAGCCCGGCGGCCTTGTAGATGGCGAAGATGATCGCGCCGAGCGTGATCCCGGTGGTCACGGCGTAGACCCCGAAGACCGCGGTGCCTTTGAGCACGCTGCCCGAGTCCAGCGCGTAGGTGTACATCAGCGCCACGGTCGGGCAGGGCACGATCATGTTCACGAACCCGATGGTGAACAGCCCCCAGACCGTCATGGACCGGGCGGTCGGCTTGCATCCGTGGCCGGGGCAGGCGTGGGCGGCCTCGTGTCCATGGCCATGATCGTGCGAGTGTTCATGGGCATGGTCGTGTCCGTGATCGTGGCTGTGCAGCAGATGCGGCCGGACGATCAGGATCAGCCCCAGGACGAGCAGGACCGCAAAGGTGGCCACGTCCACGTACAGGGTGAAGGACTTGGGGATGGCCAGGGAGACCGACCCCAGCGTCAGCCCGATGAGCAGGCAGGCCAGGGTGGTCCCGGCAATGAACGACAGGGTCAGGGCCAGGACCCGCCCGCCGCGCTTCTCGCCGTACACGAACGGGGCCAGAACCAGCCAGGAATGTCCGCACGGATTGACCCCGTGCACCAGCCCGAGCAACACGCTCGACTGCAGGGCCACCCAGAATATGGAATCGAAGTGCATGATCCGTCCAATTGGTTTGAAAGGAGTATTATTTGACTTTCAAACTTTCTAAACGGGATGTAGTTTGATTGTCAAGCTACTTTTACGGGCCATGAAAGGGGGCTCTATTTCAGCAGGATAGCGGTCACCCGCCGGAGATGGTCCCACCACCGAAGAGCTTCCAGGCGGCCATGCCGCCGGTCAGATTGCGCACGTGGGTGTAGCCGCCTTTCTGCATCTGGCGGACCGTGGGCGGGGAGCGGTGCCCGGTCATGCAGATGACGACCACGGGGCTGTCCGGGTCGGGCGCGGCCTGGGCCAGCTCGTTCAGGCCGGCCGGGTACGGCACGTTGACCGCGCCGGGGATGTGGAACAGCTCGTATTCGCCGGGTGTGCGCACGTCGATGAGGATCGGGGGGTCGCTCTTTTTCAGGGCCGCCCGCAGGGACCACGGGGACATGGGGCGCACGCCCGCCAGCCACCAGCACACGTCCCACAGGGCGAACAGGGCGACGACGATGAGGATGGCGGTCAGGGTGCGCATGGGCTATTCCTCGGGGTTTGTCGGGGGCTCGTCCGAGGGGGCGGGCGGGACTTCGGACGGGGCTTCGGACGAAACTTCGGGCGCGCCGCCCCGGTCCACGGTCACGGCCAGGGACGAGCCGGGTTTGAGGAGCACGTCACGCTGCGGGAACGGGAACTCGATGCCGTTTTCGTGGAAGGAATTCCAGATCCGCCGAAGCACGTCGCTCTTGATGTTGGAGACCCCGTCGCTGGCGTCCGCGATCCAGGCGCGCAACTCCAGGTTGACCGAGCTGTCCCCGAACTCCATGAGCAGGGCACGCGGCTCGGGCGAGGTCAGGATGCGTTTCAAATCCCTGGTGGACTCCTCCATGAGCTTCAAGGCCTTGTCCACGTCGGACCCGTACGAGATGCCCACCGGGATGCGCAGCCGCACGTCCGTGTCCGAGTACGTCCAGTTGATGACCTCGTTGGTCACGAACTGCTCGTTGGGGATGAGATATTCCTTGCCGTCGCGGGTCTTGACCGAGGAGAAGCGGCCGAACACCCCGCTGACCACGCCGAACACGCCGCCCACCTCGATGGTGTCGCCCGGCTTGATGGACCGGTCCATGAGCAGGATGATCCCGGCCACATAGTTGGAGATGATCGTCTGCAGGCCGAAACCGATGCCCACGCCGAGCGCGCTGGAGAAGATGGCCAGGCTGGTCAGGTCGATGCCCACGCTGGACATGGCCATGAGGATGGCCACGGTGAACAGGATCACCTTGACCGTTTTGCCGAGCAGGACCTGGACCGAGGGCGAGACGTCGCGCATGTGCCCGATGCGGGTGACCGCGAACTTGGAAAGCATGACCGCGGCCTGGAGCAGGATGACGGCCAGGATCAGTCCCTTGAGCGCGCCCAGGGCCGTAAAGGTGGTGCTCCCCATGGAGAACGACAGGTTCTGCAGGAAATTGGTGAACGGGGTGAGCAGGCCGAGCATGTGCAGGCCGACGAAGACCCAGACCACGGTGGCCGTGCTCCGGGCCAGCCCCTTGTTGGACATGGTCAGGGCCAGCAGGCGGATGGCGATGCCCGCCACGGTCAGTTGGCTGAGCGCGTCCAGGACCCACGGCCGGTAGTTCAGGAACTCGAAGACCCCGGCCCCGATCTGGGCCAGCAGGATGAACAGGAACAGCCCGCCGGTCTGGATGAGGACATAGAGCGCGCCCCGGCCCAGCGGGTTCTGCACGTGGGCGTAGCGCCAGCGCTCCAGGCGGGGCCGGACCACGCGCCACACGGCCAGGGAGATCAGCAGGGCCGCCAACGCGCAGAGCCACTGGGCCGCTGTGCGCCAGGTCAGCACGTTGGTCCGGAGCCAGTCCTCCAGAAACAGGAGAATCTCCGAAATTTTGGCCATGATCGGCGTGAGCTGCTCTTCCATATGGGAAACCTCGATGAACAGACTATCAGCCCGTAACGGCCAGATCAATGACCGTGGCCACGAACAGGACCACGGAGATAATCCCGTTCATGGTGAAGAAGGCCACGTTCACCCGGCTCATGTCGTCCGCCTTGACCAGCAGGTGTTCGGCCATCAGGGTCACGCCCAGGAGCGCCGCCACCGTGAAGTAGACCGGCCCCAGGTTCGCGGCCCAGCCCGCCAGCAGGAAGAAGGCGGCGGCCACGGCGTGGCTCAGGGTCGAGATGCCCAGGGCCGCCGGGATGCCCAGCCGGGCCGGGATGGACCACAGCCCGCGCTCGCGGTCGAAGTCGGCGTCCTGGCTGGCGTACAGCAGATCGAACCCGGCCACCCACAGGGTCACGCCGCAGAAGAGCAGGACCGAGGGCAGGGAAATGGACGGGGTCACGCAGATCCAGCCAGCCACCGGGGCCAGGCCCAGGACCGAGCCGAGCACGAAGTGGCACCAGTAGGTGAACCGCTTGCAGAAGCTGTAGGACGCGGCCATGGCCAGGGCCACGGGCGAGAGCAGCAGGCACAGCGGATTCATCAGCGCGCAGGCGATCACGAAGACCACGGCCGTGGCCGCGATGAAGGCCAGGGTGAACCGGGTGGACAGTTCGCCCGTGACAAGTTCGCGATTCTGCGTGCGCGGGTTCTCGCGGTCGATGTCCAGGTCGGCGTAGCGGTTGAAGGCCATGGCGAACGAGCGCACGGCCACCATGGCCACGGTCAGCACGATCATGTTGTACAGCCCCGGCCACCCGCGGGCGGCCAGGAACGCGCCCATATAGGCGAAGGGCAGGGCGAAGACCGAATGCTCGATCTTGACCATCCGGCAGACGGTGACCAAGTCCTTGGCGAAACTCATCATTCTCTCTCGGTTAGTATTTATTGACCAGAACAGCCCCGGCCACCAACAGGCATATCCCGAAGACGCGGGGCCAGGATACCGTATGCACCTGATACCCGACCACGCCGAAGTGGTCCAGCGCCAGGGCGGCGATGAGTTGGCCGGCCAGCAGCCAGGCCATCATGCTCGTGGCCCCGATCTTCCCGGCCAGAATGATGGTCGCGAAGACGAAAAACGCCCCCAGCGCCCCGCCCGTCCAGGCCCAGGACGGGGCCGAGGCGGCCATGCCGAGCGTGGGCATGGGCGTGCGCGAGACCAGCAGGTAGCCCAGCAGGGCCAGGGTGCCCACGCCGAAGGAGACCGCCGCCGCCCAGACCGGGTCGCCCAGGGACCCGCGCAACCGCAGGTTGATGCCTGCCTGCACCGGCATCATTGCCCCGGCCGCCAGGGCGAACAGCACATACATCCATTTCATCGGAAGGCTCCTTTCATATGTCTGGACTTTTTCAAGAGTTATTCAAAACAGCTTTCACATCCAGCCTGAATGGTACCGGCCTTTGCCCGGGGAGTCCACGATTTCGAACGGTTGGATTGCACGGAAATGTCGAAAGCCTGTCACCAAAGCGCCACCCATGCCCGGCCCGGAGGGAATAGGAAGGATCAACTCATACTCAATCGGAGGAGGTATCATGACCAGGAACCAGATCAGGGAAATCAGGTCCCACCTCATGCAGGGCCTGCACAGCATCAACGGCCAATTGAACGGCGGGATCACCGCCCTCGAGAACTGCCCCGACGACACCGATTTCGCTTCCCAGCTCGCCCAGCACGGCCTTTCCGTGGCCATGCAGCGCCGCCGGGTGGCCCGCATCCGCGAGATGGAGGCGGCCCTCAAGCGCCTCTCCCATTCCGACTACGGCATCTGCGAGGAATGCGGCGAGGAGATCGGGATGGCCCGGCTCATGGCCAACCCCTCGGCCCGCCTCTGCGTGCACTGCCAGTCCGCCGAGGACGACGGACTCAACCGGCGCTGCGCCTAGGCCGCCGAACGACTTACCCGCGGCGGCCCGCCCGCCGCAACGGAGACACCCATGGCTGACCCCCTGTTCAAGGTGGACATGCATGTTCACTCACGGTTTTCCACGCGCCCGTCGCAGTGGATTCTGCAGAAGATCGGCTGCCCCGAGAGCTTTACCGAGCCGCGACGCCTCTACGACATCGCGCTGAAAAAGGGCATGGACATGGTCACCATCACCGACCACAATACCATCGCCGGGGCGCTCGAGATAGCCCACCTGCCGAACACCTTCGTCAGCGAGGAGATCACCACCTACTTTCCCGAAGACCGCTGCAAGCTCCACGTGCTCGCCTACGACATCACCGAGGCCCAGCATGAGGACATCCAGCGCTGCCGCGAAAACGTCTTCGACCTCGTCCCCTATCTCCGAGAGCAGCGCATCGTCCACGTCCTGGCCCACCCGCTCTTCGCGGTCAACGACCGGCTCACCCCGGCGCACTTCGAACAGGCCCTGCTGCTGTTCAACACCCTGGAAGAGAACGGCACCCGCGACGCCCGCCAGAACAGGACCCTGCGCGACATCGTCGCCCGGCTCACCCCGTTGGACATCGACCGGCTGGCCAACATCCACAACATCGAACCCTACGGCGACGAGCCGTGGGAAAAGGGCATCACCGGCGGCTCCGACGACCACTCCTCCCTGAACATCGCGCGCATGCACACCGTGTTCCCGGGCCAGCCTACCCTGAACAACGTCCTGACCGGCCTGGCCGAGCGCACCTCCCGACCCGCCGGAAGCCCGGCCACCCCCCGGACCATGGCCCACAACCTCTACGGCATCGCCTACCAGTTCTACCGCTCGCGCACCGGCTCTCTTTCGCCCGAGGTCTCCGAACACCTCTGCTTCCGCTTCATCAAGGCCGCGCTGCACCCCGGCGAGGAACCCAAACAGACCCTGTCCACCCTGCTCCAGCGCATCATCGGCCGCGGCAAGGCCACCCTGCACCGCGAATACGGCCCCACCGACTCGGTCCAGGGGCTGCTCCTCAAGGAGGCCGCCGACATCATCGCCCACGACCCGACGCTCCTGCGCATCGCCCGGGGCAAGGTCGACGACGTCATCACCCTGGAACGCGAATGGGCCCGCTTCGTCTCCCTGGCCGCCAACCGCGTACTCGCCCAGTTCGCGGACCGGACCCTCAACTCGGTGCTCGGCGCTAACCTCTTCGACGTCTTCCACTCCATCGGCTCGGCCGGCTCCCTGTACACACTGCTCGCCCCCTACTTCGTGGGCTACGACCTCTTCTCCACCGAACGGGCCTTCTCCAACCAGTGCCTCGACCGTTTCCGCAAACGGGGCGCCCGCACCAGCGACGACCTCAAGATCGCCCACTTCACCGACACCTTCGACGAGATCAACGGCGTGGCCCGGACCATTCGCCAGCAGCTCAAGATGGTCGCCCGCCACGGCAAGGACATGACCGTGATCACCTGCGGCGCCAGGGCCGACGTGCCCGGGGCGGTCTCCTTCGAGCCCGTGGGCCGCTTCGACATCCCGGAATATCCAGAAATCTCGCTGGCCTACCCGCCGTTTCTCGACATGCTCACCCACTGCTTCGAACAGGAATACGACTGCATCCTGGCCGCCACCCCCGGCCCGGTCGGCCTGGCCGCCCTGGCCATCTCCAAGATTCTGAAACTTCCCTTCCACGGCACCTACCATACCGCCTTCCCCGAATACGTCGGGGCCTTCACCGAAGACGCGGGCCTGGAAGACGGCTGCTGGCGCTACATGTCCTGGTTCTACAACCAGATGCAGGTTATCTACGCGCCCAGCGAGGCGACCAAGTTCGAACTCATCGACCGCGGCATCGACCCCGGCAAGATCGTCACCTACCCGCGCGGCGTGGACACCGAACGGTTCCACCCAGCCAAGCGCAACGGCTTCTTCAACAAGTTCGACATCGGCGGGGGCACCAAGCTCCTCTACGTGGGCCGCGTGTCCAAGGAAAAGGGGCTGGACACCCTGACCGAGGCCTTCCGCAAGGCCGCACGCATGCGCGACGCCATCCAGCTCATCGTGGTCGGCGACGGTCCCTACCTGGCCGAGATGCAGCGCGCCCTGCGCTCCACCCCGGCCACCTTCACCGGCGTGCTCAAAGGCGAAGCCCTGGCCCAGGCCTACGCCAGCGCCGACCTGTTCGTCTTTCCCTCGGCCACCGACACCTTCGGCAACGTGGTCCTCGAAGCCCAGGCCTCGGGACTGCCCGTCATCGTCACTGACAAGGGCGGCCCGGCCGAAAACGTCCTGCCCAACGAAACCGGCCTTATCGTGCCCGCGGGCGACCCCGACTCCCTGCTCCGCGCCATCCTCCACATGGTCGATACCCCGGAACGCATCCAGTACATGCGCCGCAAGGCCCGCTCCCACGTGGAGAACCGGACCTTCGACGCCACCTTTTTGAAGACCTGGGAGATATTCGGCGACCACGTGGCCGCTTAGAAGATGCCTTCGGCGGCTGGGACGCTGCCCCAGACCCCGCCAACGAACCTTTTGAAAAAGGTTCGTTGGAATCTCCAAAACTTTTTGTGTCGCCTGCGGCGAAGGTGTGGGCGCGGGGTGGCGGAGTGTTGCGCGTGGGGAGGGAGGAGCTTGGTTGGACGGTAACTAACGCCGCTGGCAAGCGTGGACATACCCCATCATGACGCCCTGGCGACGTTTTGTTCCTGTGGATGAAATAAAAACTCTTAAGGCGTTACGCCTTTCCCCCAAAAAACCAGCTAGTTCGGGTAGAAAAAACGGCGTGCCCCTTTCTGCAAAGAAGCACGCCGTAAAATCCGTTTTTCTACCCGAAATCGCCAACCGGCACGGCGGAAGGCGTTCGGTCTCGCCCTTCAGCGTCCGACGCCCCTGAGCGAAGCGAATACGGGATTCTTAAAAGTACCCACCACGTTTCTGAAAAGCCGCCCCCTGCCGTGTTTTTCAATCATGGCAGAGGGTTACTTTTGGGCGATTTATGGTGATACCAGATGTTCTTCGATGATTTCGGAAATGATTTAACACATTTCTTCACACACGCAGAATAAAAAATACACTTTAATTTCAAATAATTATAGTGGTCATTTCAACCCATGTCAACTCCGTACGGCCTTGTCCTGTTTATGTGGCGCAGATCATCTCGATCTTGGGCAGTCGTTAACGGCGTGAAAGGCCGGAAACAATCAACCGAAAGGTCGCTTATCTACGTTGTTTTAAGGGGTTAAAAACTTCATATTCACCACAAAAATCATAGTTGCCGTTGCAAATGACACTTGGGCGACACGTAAATTCTTACTGAGGGCAGACAAGTTGAGCCAATTTAATCTTCACAATCCCTTAAGGGCATTCAAGAGGGCGTGGGTTCGATTCCCTCCAGCTCCACCAATATGAATTTAAAGGCTTAGAAGGTTTTCCTTCCAAGCCTTTTTTTGTGGGGTATGTAAAATAATACAAATGGAATCGTTAGGATGGAGGGTGACCTTGAGGGGGATAGTCGGGAGTGAGCCCTCTTAATCTCTTTCGTTTGTTGGTTTAAGCAGTCATTTATTCATGCCGGAAGACTCGATTGTTGGGGCATTGAACTCTCGGTCACAATGTGGCCCCACTTCTCTTCTCTTTACGCCGGCACGGCGGGAAGCATGGCGGAGGCGAGTTCTCGAATATCCCCCGGGAGAGTTTGTTTTCCTTGGTCGTTTGCCAGGTCTTCTATGTCAAAGGGAACTAAGCGGCCTTGCTCCATGGTTACGGAGCGGTCGCAGAAAAGTTTGACCAAGCGAAGGTCGTGGGTGACGAACAGGTAGGCGACCTTATCTTCCCGGCGCAGGCGATCCAAGAGGTCCAGGATTTTGGCCTGGACGAGCATGTCCAGGCTGGACAGCGCTTCGTCCAGAATGATGCAGCGCGGGCGAGGGGCCAGGGCGCGGGCGATGGAGATACGTTGGAGCTGGCCGCCGCTGAAACGGGCGGGGTGTTTGGCTGCGTCCTCCGGGGACAGGCCCACGTGGACCAGCAACTCGGCCACGCGCTCGGTGAGCGGAGCGCCCTTGAGGTTTTCAAAATTGCGCAGGGGCTCGGCGATGATGTCGCCCGCGGTCAGCCTGGGGTTGACCGAACCCAGGGCGTCCTGAAACACCACCTGTACGGCCCGCCGTTGATCCCGGTCCAGGCGCACGCGGCCCTTTTCGTCAGTGGTCCTGCGGCCGAGGATACAGGCTTCGCCGCTGGTGGGCGTTTCCAGAGCCAGCAGAATGCGGCCGAGCGTGCTTTTGCCCGAGCCGCTCCGGCCGATCAGCCCCACACATTCTCCGGCCCGGATGGCCAGGTCCACGCCATGGAGCACGGCCACCTCTTCAGCTTTTTTGAAAAAGCCGCCACGGGAATAGGTCTTGGTTATGCTCCGCGCCTCCAGGACGCATTCGGCGGTCTGGTCCCGTACAATGGGGCGGGGCGCCGTGTCGGACTTGATGCTCATTGCAGGCTCCTTGGGGGAACGGTTGGTTGCAGGGCCGGATCGGGCCGCCGCTCGGGGGGCGTCATGCCGTAGAGGCGGTAATGGGCCGCCAGCAGGGCGGTGGTGTACTCGTGCGCCGGGGCCTGGAAAATGTCCCTGACCGGGCCGCGTTCCACGATGACGCCGTCGTGCATGACCAGCATGTCCGTGGCCAGCCGGGCGATGACCGACAGGTCGTGCGTCACCAGGAGCACGCCGATGTCGCGTTGCCGCACCAGGGTTTCCACCAGGTCCAGGATGCGCGACTGGGAAACCGCGTCCAGGTCCGTGGTGGCCTCGTCCGCAATGAGAAAGTTCACGTCCAGGGCCAGAGCCAGGGCGATCATCACCCGTTGCAGCATGCCGCCGCTCATCTGAAATGGATAGAGCGGGAGAATGGTCTCGGGGGCCGGGAATCCCACCTCGGCCAGTTCGGCCTGCCAACGGTCCGGGGTGTTCTCCCGATTGGGCACGCCGTGCGCGGCCAGGGTCTCGCGGAAGTGGCTCTTTATGGTAAAGACCGGGTCAAAGCAGCTCATGGGGTTTTGCAGGATCATGGCCGCATGTCCGAAACGGGCCTTGCGGATGCGCGAGGAGGGGCCTTTGAGCGGCATGTGCTCCCTGTCCAGGGCGATGACTCCGTCCGAGGCCAGCTCGTGGGGGAGCAGACCCATGACCGCCTGACAGGTCAGGGATTTGCCGCTGCCGCTTTCGCCCACCAGACCGGTAACCCGTCCCTTGTGGGCGTCGAAATCCACGCCCTGGACCAGGAGCTTGGCCCCGGATGCGATACACAGTCGGCGTACGGACAAGTAGGCGTCGGGATTGGTTTCGCCGGTGCAGGACATTACAATCCCTCCGTGATGGCGGCCATCCGGGCCGGTTCGGCCAGGGTGTCCTCTGGCGACGAGGATGTCTGGGTGTGCGGGTCGAGCGCATCGCGCAGCCCGTCGCCCAGGATGTTGAAGGCCATGACCGTCAGGAAGATGGCCAGCCCCGGGTACAGGATCAGTTCGGGATGGGTCCAGACGAATTGGCGGCCGTCGGCGATCATCACCCCCCATTCGGGCGTGGGCGGGGTGATGCCCAGGCCGAGGAAGGAGAGGCCGGAAACGTGCATCATCATGTGGCCGATGTCCAAAGTGGCCAGGATGGCCAGCTGGGCGAAGACCGGGGGCAGCACGTGGCGCAACACGGTCATGAACCGTCCCGTGCCCGCCACCCGCGCGGCCAGGACGTATTCCCGGTTTTTGAGCGACAGCACGAAGCTGCGGATAATGCGGGCGTACCATGCCCAATGGGTCAGGGAGATGGCCAGAATGACGTTGACGATCCCTGTCCCCAACACCCCGATCATGAACATGGCCAGGATGAACGTGGGGAAGGTCAGGAACACGTCGCAGATGCGCATCAAGATCGAGTCCACCGTACCGCCCATATACCCCGCGGTGGCGCCGACGGTGAAGCCGAGCACCAGGATGAGGCCTGCGATGACGGCCACGCAGCCGAGCGAGGTCCGGGCGCCGTAGATCAAGCGCGAAGCCACGTCCCGGCCCAGATGATCGCAGCCGAGCGGGTGGGCCATACTCGGCGGGGCGAACTTGAGTTCCAGGGTCACCTCGTCCGGGTCATAGGGCGAAAGCACCGGGGCCAGCGCCGCGGACAGGACCAGCAGCAGAATCAGGAGTCCGGCCAGGATCAGGATGCCGTGGCGCAACAAGCGGTTGGATTGCATGTTCATTGATCATCCCCCTGCATCCGGATGCGCGGATCGAGCCAGGCGTAGCCGATGTCCACCGCCAGGTTCATGAGCACGAAGATGGTGGTCATGATGAGGATGAAGCACTGCATGACCGGGTAGTCGCGGTTGTAGATGGCCGAGACGGCGTAGCGTCCCACTCCGGGCCAGGCAAAGATGGATTCGGCGATGACGGCCCCGCCGAAGAGCTCCCCGGCGTGCATGCCGATGGCCGTTATGACCGGGATGAGCGAGTTGGTCAGCACATGGCGTCCCACCACCACGGATTCGGACAGCCCCCGCGCACGGGCATAGAGCACGTAGCGCGAGTGCATGTTGTCCAGCATGGTCGATCGGATCAGCCGGGTGTTGATGCACAGGCTCATGCAGGACATTGTCAGGATGGGCAGGATCATGTGTGAGAACCCGCCCTTGCCCAGGGGCGGCAGCCAGTGCAGCTTGATGGAGAAGATCCAGATCAGGACAAAGCCCAGGAAGAAGTTGGGGATGGAGACCCCGAAGAAGCTCAGCCCCCGGGTCATGTGGTCGGGCAGCCGATCCTTTTTCAGCGCCGAGATCATGCCCAGCGGCAGGCTCAGCAGCAGGGTCAGGGCCAGGGAGTACCCGGCCAGGATCAGGGTGTTCGGCAGATAGTAGAGGATCTCGTCCAGGACCGGTTTCTTGGTCACGTAGGAGATGCCGAAGTCTCCGCGCACGGCCTTGCCGAGCCAGGACACGTATTGCACGGCAAACGGTTTATCCAGCCCCAGCTCGTGCCGGGCCACTTCCAGGGCCTGGTCCGTGGGCGGGATGCTGGAAAGCCGCAGGTAGGCCATGGCCGGGTCCCCATGGCCGAGCCGCAGGATGGTGAACACCACCAGGGACACGGCCAGGAGAATGGGAATCAACAACAGAAGTCGTTTCAGGATATATCGAGTCATGGGCTTTTCGGCCTAGTCTTTGTAGATGGTCTCAAAGGGTATTTCGTCCTTGGTCGGGCCGAAGTGCGCGCCCTTGAGGCCGTCCCGGTAGACCATGATGTTGGTCAGGTAGGTGATCGGCATGTACACGGCGTTTTCGTGCAGCGTACCCAGGATGTACCTGTACAGTTCCTGGCGCTTGGTCTTGTCCACGCTGACCAGAACCTGACCGATGGCCTTGTCGATATCCGCCTTCATGGGCAGACCGAGCTGGGCCTGGTAGTCGGCGTGGGAGGGCACGCGCATGGAACTGACGAAGGAGTGCGGGTCGTAGGGCGCGCCAAAGGTGCTGCCGAAGATCATGCCGAATTCACCGCTCTTCTGCCGGGCCAGGTTGGAGTCTTTTTCCTCGCCCACCAGATTGACCTTGATGCCGACCTTCTTGAGATCGCCCTGCACCACCTCGGCCACGGATTTCATCAAGGTGTCGTTGCCTGCGAAGCACAGGTCCAGGGCCAGTTCCTTGCCGTCCTTGCTGCGGTACTTGGCGCCGTCGGCCAGGACCCAGCCCGCCTTGTCCAGCAGGGCCTCGGCCTTGTCCCGGCTGAAGTCGTAAGGTTTCAGCTTCAGGTCGCAATAAGGGAAGCTCGGGGAGAAGAGCGTGTCGGCCCGCTGTTCCACATCCATGAAGATGTGCTTGACCATGGCGTCCCGGTCCACGGCGTGCAGTATGGCCTTGCGCACCGCAATGTCGTTGGTCGGGAACCGGTTGGTGTTCAGCGCCAAGGCACGGGTGGCCAGGGGCCCGGAGATCTTGGTGACCACGCCCGGTACGTGGCGGTAGTTCTCGAAGCTGTCCAGGCCGATCTGGCCCGATCCATGGCCGGCCCCGCCGTAGATAAGGTCGATCTGGCCGGTCTCGAAGGCAACGACCCGGGCGTTGGTGTCGGGAATGATCTTGATCAGGAGATACTTGGTCTTCGTCTTGTCTCCCCAGTAATCCTCGTTGCGTTCCATCAGGACGTATTCGCTCTTGACCGATTCCACCATCTTCCATGGGCCGGTGCCGATGGGGGCCTTGATGCCCTTGGAAGTATTGCCGCTCTCCGGCATGGCGGCCGGAGACAGGAACCGGACAGGGCGGATCAGGGCCAACTCCTGCAACGCGGGATAATAGGGGTCGTGCAGGGTCAGCTTGACCGTGTATTCATCCAGCACGGTGGCGGGCTCCTTCCCGGCTTCCTTGGCTTTCCACAGTTGGTTGATAAGCTCCAGCCACTGGTGGCGCTCGTGGTTGAACATGATGGCGTCGATATTGCGTTTCACGGCCATGGCGTTGAACGGCTGGCCGTCGGAGAAGCGCACGTCCTTGCGCAGCTTGAAGGTATATTCGCGGCCGTCCGGACTGATGACCCAGGACTCGGCCAGACATGGGGTGACAGTGCCGTCGGCCCGATAGTGCACCAGCGGCTCATAGATCAGGTTCTGGGAGAACATCTGGTTGGGTGAATACAGGTGCGGGTTGAACTCGCCCATGTTGGAGTTCCAGGAATAGACCAGGACATCCTTGCCTTCCGGCGGCGCAGCCAGCGCTCCCGGAAGAGCGGTGAACAACAGGGCTCCGAGCAACGCCGTCAATACCAAAGTCCGCCGAATCCCCACGGCGCAGTCCGCACATCTTCGCATTACAGTCTCTCCCCTCGGGTGTTGGATATGAAATTAAAAAAAGATAGCATTGGGTAACACTAAAATCTGAAACACTCAATATCTACAGATAATAAAATCTATAAGATGCTACTGAGCGATAAGACATTGAGGAGAAGCGGAGCGACGTTGTTGGACCTCTGAGCGTGTTTTCAGGTGGACAGGTACACAGGCTGTTTACGCTTTGACGCCCAGAGCCGGTACCATCTCCAGCCTCCCTCTCGCCGTTGACTGCCGGCTGACACGCGCGGAGCAGCCGTCTTCGACGGCGCTGGTATGCTGCGCGGAGCATGTGAACAGGATTCATGGAAGACCGCTTGACACGAATATCTTTTGTGAAATAGTAACGCTATTGTGTTACTATTATTTAATTCGTGCTAACATCAACCGGTCCGACCGGCATCGAAGTTAGCGGAGGAGGGTATCCGATGTCAGGATGCACACCAAAGTCGGCACCGGCAGTCACGCCGGTGGACTTGTCTTCAATCCACCCCAACAAGGAGGGCACCATGAAACAGATTGAAGGCGTTATGACCCAAACCAACGCACCCAAGGGGATTGACCCGGACAGCCTGTTCTTCGTCCAGGTCGACGCCACCAAGTGCCAGGCTTGCGGTACCTGCGAGGAACACTGCGCCACGGGGGCGATCCAGTCGATCAACGAGGACGGCATCCACCAGGTGGTGGACCCGGCGGCCTGCATGAACTGCGGCCAGTGCCTGGTCAACTGTCCCTACGACGCCATCTACGAGGGCGTATCCTACGTGGATGAAATCTTTGAAAAACTGAAAGATCCGAACACCATCGTGGTGTCCATGCCCGCGCCCGCCGTGCGCTACGGCCTGGGCGAATGCTTCGGCAAACCCACCGGCACCTACGTTGGCGGCCAGATGCATGCGGCCCTGCGCCAGCTCGGCTTCAACTACATCTGGGACAACGAGTTCACTGCCGACGTGACTATCATGGAGGAGGGCACCGAGCTCATCCAGCGGGTCAAGGAACAAGGCCAGAAGGACGCCCGTCCCCTGCCCCAGTTCACCTCCTGCTGCCCCGGCTGGGTCAAGTTCGCCGAAACCTTCTACCCCGACCTGCTGCCGAACATGTCGAGCTGCAAGTCGCCCATCGGCATGCTCGGCCCGCTGGCCAAGACCTACGGCGCCGAAGAGACCCACACTCCGGCCCAGAAGATCTACACGGTCTCCATCATGCCCTGCATCGCCAAGAAATACGAAGGGATGCGTTCGGAGATGGCCGACAGCGGCTTCCGGGACATCGACGCGACCATCGACACCCGCGAACTGGCCTACATGATCAAGACCGCGGGCATCGACTTCAATTCCCTGCCTTCCCAGGGGCCGGACCCGATCCTCGGCGACTCCACCGGTGCGGCGACGATCTTCGGCAACTCCGGCGGCGTCATGGAAGCGGCCCTGCGCCTGGCCTACGAAGTGCTGTCCGGGGAGAAGCTGAACAATCCTAACATCAAGGTCGTGCGCACCCACGAAGGCATCAATACCGCCGACGTGAAAGTGCCCAACTTCGGCACGGTCAAGGTCGCCGTGGCCAGCGGCCTGAAGAACGCGGCCAAACTGTGCGAAGAGGTGCGCGCGGGCAAGTCCCCGTACCACTTCATCGAGATCATGACCTGCCCCGGCGGGTGCGTGAACGGCGGCGGCCAGCCCGTGGACCCCGACATCAGGGCCTCCCTGTTCCGGTCCACCGTGGCCCAGATCAACAAGCGCTTCCGGGCCCGTAGGGTCGGGGCATAAGGAGGAATGAAACCATGAAACTGAACAGACGCGGATTCATCAAGGTCTGCGGCATGATGGCCGGCTACACGGTCCTCGGCCTGAACATGACCAGGGAGGCGGTCGCCGCCACCATGGACTTCGTCGGCCTGCGCCAGAAGTCCGTCTACGACGCCGACGCCCACATCTACAAGGTCAGGAAGTCCCAGGACAACCCCATGATCAAGAAGCTCTACAACCATGAGGACGGCTTCCTGCATGAAGGTCCCTGCGGCCATATGTCCCACCACCTGCTGCACACCCACTATGTGGACCGCAGCGCCCGGGTGGCTGCGCTCAAGGCCAAGGGCTACAAGTTCAACATCTAAACTCCGACGGCTTCGACCTGCGGCAAGGATGCTTCTGATCCAAGGGCCGAACGCGTCACCCCCTCTCCCATACCCTGTTGCTTCCGTTCCCTTTCGCAGCCTCTGTGTGGGCCTTTCGTAATACTTTTTTTAAAAAGTTATGCGTTTCATATAATTTTTTCTTGATTAGTAATATTGTATTCCGTAACACTGATCGCCAGAACACCTCCAACCGGAGACCATCCGCCTGCGGGAAGGGCTTGCCTGACCCAAGGGGGGAGCCGCCCGGCCCCGCCCGACATCGCAGTCGGCAAAGCGGCCGGAAGCTCCGTCCCCTCTCCGGCAGAGAGCCCGGGAGTGCTAAACCGGGCTCTTCTCTTGAGGTATTACGACTTGAAGGAGCAAGGGATGCAGAAACGGCTGGGCATCATCGGCATCATCATCAAGGACCGCAACAGGACCGCCGGCGCGGTCAACAACATCTTGAGCGACCACGGGGAAATGATCGTGGGTCGGATGGGATTGCCGTTCCGGGAGCGGGGCGTGAGCATCATCGACCTGATTATCGAGGCCAGCACCGACGAAGTCGGGGCGCTGACCGGCAAGCTCGGCATGCTCGACGGCGTGCAGGTCAAATCGTTGCTGGTCTGATGAACGGAACTCCCGCGCCGCACGGATGTCGGCGCGGGCCTTTTTTCTCCCGTCCGCAAACACCCCGGAGCGTTCCGGTGCGGAAGACCGGGAGAACGCAAGCCAGGCACTTGTAACCTTAGCCAAGGCGAACCATGCGGGACCGGAAGCCTCAAGAAAACCGAATCGAGCAGGACGGAATAGGCGAACTCGCCCTGCCCGCGGAGGCCTACTGGGGCATCCACACCTTGCGGGCCGTGCGCAATTTCCCCTTTTCCGGATATCGGTTGCACCCGGCATTCATCCGTTCGTTCGCCCAAGTCAAACAGGCTTGCGCCAAGACCAACGCGCTCCTCGGGTATCTTCCCGAGGAGCGCGGACGGGCGATCATGGACGCCTGCGCCGAAATGGCGGCGGGTGAGCTGGCCGACCAGATCGTCGTCGACGCCTTCCAGGGCGGGGCGGGCACCTCCACCAACATGAATTTCAACGAGGTCATCGCCGGACGGGCCGCCGAACTGCTCGGCGGCGACCGGGGCGACCGCGCCCTGGTCGCCCCCCTGCGCGACGTCAACATGCACCAGTCCACCAACGACGTGTACCCCACGGCCCTGAAGGTGGCGGCGCTGACCCTGCTCATCGAGCTGGAGCAAGCCGTCGGCCGGTTCCAGGAGTCCATGCAGGAGCGCGAGGCGGCCTTCCGCAACGTGGTCAAAGTGGCCCGGACCGAACTGACCGACGCGGTGCCCATGACCCTAGGCATGACCTTCGGAGCCTTTGCCGACGCCGTGGCTCGGGACCGCTGGCGCATCTTCAAGTGCCGGGAGCGGCTGAAACGGGTCAATCTCGGCGGCACGGCCATCGGCACGGGGCTGGGCGCGCCGCGCGACTACATCCTCTCCGCGGCCGGGCATCTGGCGGCCATCACGGGCCTGCCCGTATCCAGGGCGGAGAACCTTGTGGACGCGACCCAGAACATGGACGTCTTCGTCGAGGTGTCGGGCATGCTCAAGGCCTGCGCCGCCACCCTGTTGAAGATCGCCTCGGACCTGCGGCTGTTGTCCAGCGGGCCGGACGCAGGGTTCGGGGAAATCCGCCTGCCGCCGCTCCAGGCCGGGTCCTCGATCATGGCGGGCAAGATCAACCCGGTCATGCCAGAGGCCGTCACCCAGGCCGCCATCCGGGTCATGGCCAACGACCAGGCCGTGACCATGGCCGCCGCCCTAGGCCAGTTGGAGCTCAACCACCTGCTGCCGCTCATCACCCATTCCCTGCTCGAAACCCTGACCCTGCTGACCGCCGCCTGCAACGGCTTGGCCGAGCACTGCGTACCGGGCATCCGGGCGTGCGAGGAGCGCTGCCGGGAACACGTGGAGCAGAGCTCGGCGCTGGCCACGGTTTTGGTGCCGTTTCTGGGCTACGACCCGGTCGGCGAACTGGTGGCCGAGGCGCGCAAGGCGGGCAGGACCGTCTCCGAGCAGGCGGTCCGCGTCGGCGTGGCCGACCCGGAAACGCTGAAGCGGCTTCTTTCCCCCCGTCAACTCTGCAAGCTGGGATTCACCCCGGAAGAATTCGAGGAACTGAACACGCCATGAACCCGACCGATCTGCTCTATTATTTGAACCGTTCCGACGACTCGGGACTGTATGCGCAAGCCGACGCCGTGCGTCGGCAGTCCCTTGGCGCGGCGCGCCCCGTCCACGCCGTGATCCGAATCTCCAACGTCTGCGACAGGGCGTGCCGCCACTGCGACTTGCGCAGCGCCAACGGACGGCTCCGGCGTTACCGGTTGCCCCCCTCCCAGGTGCTGGGCATGGCCGCCCAAGCCGCGAGGGACGGAGCCGATGCGGTCATTCTCCGGTCCGGCATCGACCGTAGGTACGACGCGCCGCTTGTCGGCGAACTCGTCCGGGAGCTCAAATCCCGGCACGGCCTGGCGGTCACGCTGTCCCTCGGTCAACGCGGATTCGACGAATATGTCCACTGGAAGGAATGCGGGGCCGACCGCTGCCAGGTCAACCTGGAGACCTCGGAGCCGTTCGCCTTCAAGCGGCTCGACCAGGGGACGGATTTCACCGCCAAGCTGCGCCTGCTGGAAGGGCTGCGTGAACTCGGCTACGAGATCGGGACCGGCGTGGTGGCCGGACTGCCCGGCACCACCCCCATGGACAGCCTGCGCGATCTCCTTTTTCTGGCCGAGCTGCGGCCGGCCATGGTCGAGATCGAGCCTTTCGTGCCCCGATCCGGCACGCCCATGGACGGCATGACCCCCGGGTCCGTGGATACGGCCATGCGCATGGCCGCCCTGCTGCGCATCATGCTCCCCGAGGCCTGCATCCCGGCCATGGAGTCCCTGGACGAACTGCGTCCGGGCAGCGGTCGGCTCGCCCTGGAACGGGGCTGCGACGCGATCCAGCCCGCCATGCCTATCCCGCCACAGGCCGAGGGACTCGCCCGGGAGAGCCGCCATGTCGGGTAAGGCTCCGCGCGGCGTCCGGCTGGTCATCGCCCTGGTGGGGCGGCGCAATGCGGGCAAGTCGTCCCTGATCAACGCCCTCACCGGACAAGACATCGCCATCGTCTCGGACATGCCGGGCACCACCACGGACCCGGTGGCCAAGTCCTACGAGCTCCTGCCCCTGGGCCCGGTGACCTTCTACGACACCGCCGGACTGGACGACCAGGGCGAACTGGGCGAGCTGCGCGTCAAGGCCACGCGCAAGATCCTCTACCGCAGCGACGTGGCCGTGGTCGTGCTCGGCGAGGACGGGCTCACCGGCTACGAGCAGGCCCTCATCGAGACCATCCGCGAACTGGACATCCCCTACATCGTGGCCTGGAACAAGGCGGACCTGCGCGAACCCGGCGCAAACCCGATCCCGGCGGATCCGGCCGCGCCCGTGCTCGAGGTTTCGGCCACGGACGGTCGCAACGTGGACCGCCTCAAGCAGGCGATCATCGACGCGGCCCCGCCCGAGTACCGCCAGGAACGGCTTATCGTGGGCGACCTTATCGACGAGGGCGACTGCGTGCTCTGCGTGGTGCCCATCGATCTGGCCGCACCCAAGGGGCGGCTGATCCTGCCCCAGGTCCAGGTACTGCGCGAAATCCTGGACTGCGACGCCATGGGCACCATCGTCAAGGAGCGGGAGATCCAGGCGGCCCTGGATGGTTTCAACCGCAAACCCGCCCTGGTCGTCAGCGACTCCCAGGTGATCATGAGCGTGGCCGGGGACGTGCCGGACGACATCCCCCTGACCACCTTCTCCACCCTGTTCGCCCGCTACAAGGGCGACCTGAACCGGCTGGTGCAGGGCGCTGCGGCCATCGACCGGCTCAAGGACGGCGACCGCGTGCTCATCGGCGAGGCGTGTTCGCACCACGACGTGGCCGACGACATCGGCCGGGTCAAGATTCCCCGCTGGATGTCCCAGTACACCGGCCGCGACCTGCACTTCGAGGTCTATTCCGGCCACGATTTTCCCGAAGACCTGGAAAAATTCAGCCTTGTGGTCCACTGCGGCGCGTGCATGCTGAACCGCACCGAAATGCTCCGCCGCATGGCCGAATGCGCCCGCCGCGATGTGTCCATCACCAACTATGGGGTGGCCATCTCCAAGGTCCAGGGGGTGCTGGACCGGATCATCGCTCCCTTCTTTCGATAGGGCCCGCCGCCAAATCACTCTTGTTACAATTTATAAATCGTATACTTCAAGCAGATACGAATTATAAAATATTATGGATGAATATGGTATGAAACATGCGATGCAATAAAGGCCACCGGCGTCACTGCTGCGGACCGCAGCCCCAAGGGCGGCAAGTCCAATCCGCTCTTCTTCATCTCCCGCGTCAAGATGTCCTGGAAACTGGCGCAGATGCCCCTGAATGAAAAGCTGGCCTACATCAAGGTCCTGCGGGAATTCCACGGACCCGCCTCACTGGCCACGGCCATCGGGAACGGCGGGGCCGATCCCTACGCCGCCATCCGGTAGACGACATCACCGGGGCAATTCAAACGAAAGGGGGGCCTGCGCAAGCAGGGCCCCCCTTTCGTTTGAATGCCTCCGGACTCCCCCTTCCAAACTTTTTATTGGTATCCGTGGCGCTAGCAGATGCGCGGGAGTTGTTCGCCTTCAAGCATGCCCAGCAGGCGTTTGCCGCCGAGCTGGGTGACGAGGACGACCTTGCCGGGGTTGGCGTCGGTCATGGTGCCGATGCGGCAGGCGTCTTGGCCCAGCGGGTCGGCGCGCATGATTTCGAGGGCCTTGTCCGCGTATTCGCCGGGCAGGATGCAGATGAACTTGCCCTCGTTGGCCAGGTAGAGCGGGTCGAGGCCGAGGATGGAGCAGCCGCCCTTGACCTCGGGCCGGACCGGGATGCTGGTCTCGGTCAGTTCACAGCAGACGTTCGAGCTCTTGGTGATCTCGTTCAGGGTGGTGGCCAGGCCGCCGCGCGTGGGGTCGCGCAGGACGTGGACCTCGGGCAGTTCGCGGACGAGCTTGACCAGAAGGTGGTTCAGGGCGGCCGAGTCGGACTGGACCTTGGCCTCGAAGTCCAGCCCCTCGCGGGTGCCGAGCACGGTCAGGCCGTGGTCGCCCATGGTCCCGGAGACCAGGACCGCGTCGCCAACCCTGGCCGCGTCGCCGCTCGGCGTCGGGTCGGCGATGATCTCGCCGATGCCGGTGGTGTTGATGAAAATCTTGTCGCAGGCGCCCTTGGGCACGACCTTGGTGTCGCCGGTGACGACCTTGACCCCGGCGTGCCGCGCGGCCTCGCCCATGGACTGGACGATGCGCTCCAGGTCGGCCATGGGCAGCCCTTCCTCGATGATGTAGCCGCAGGTGATGTAGCGCGGCACCGCGCCCATCATGGCCACGTCGTTGACCGTACCGTGCACGGCCAGGGAGCCGATGTCGCCGCCGGGAAAGAAGATCGGGTCCACGGTGAACGAGTCGGTGGACATGGCGATCCTGCCGGACAGGTTCAGGACCGCCGCGTCGTTGAGGCGGTCGAGTTCGTCGTTGCCGAGGTATTTGAGAAAGAGGTCGGAAATGAGGCGCTGGGAAGCGCGGCCGCCGCTGCCGTAGTCGAGTAACACTTTATCAGACATGATATCACCCTTTCAGGCTGTTCAAAAAGGGACGAGTGCAAGGCGCAGGAAAAGTTCAAGGCCGCCGCGCACAAAACGGACGCAAGGATTTGAACTTTTCGCAGCAACGCAGCAATCGCGCATTTTTCAACAGCCTGCTAATCCAATTTGTATTTGTAGTAGGCGGCACAGGAGCCTTCGGTGGAGACCATGCACGGGCCGACCGGGTTGGCCGGGGTGCAGGCCTTGCCGAACAGCGGGCACTGGTCCGGCTGCTTGACACCCTTGAGGATGTCGCCGCACTTGCAGCCGGGCAGGGCCGGGCTCTCCTTGATCTCGATGCCGAACTGCTTCTTGGCGTCGAAGGACTCCCACTCGGGCCGAATTTCCAGCCCGGAGCCGGGGATCAGGCCCAGGCCGCGCCACAGGGCGTCGCAGGGCTCGAAGACCTCGTACATGATCTCGAGCGCCTTGGGGTTGCCATGCTCGCCGACGATGCGCGTGTAGTTGTTGGCCACGTGGGCCTCGCCCTTGTTTCGCCACTCGATCATCTGGTTCAGGGACTGGAGGATGTCCAGGGGCTCGAACCCGGTGACCACGGCGGACTTGGCGTAGTTCTCGGCGATGAATTCGTACGGCTCCACGCCGATGATGGCCGACACGTGGCCGGGCAGGATAAAGCCGTCGATGTTGATGGCCTCGTCCGACAGCAGCGCGTCGAGCGCGGTGGGCACGGTCTTGTGGAAACAGAGGATGCGCAGGTTGTCGATGCCCTGCTCGCGGGCCATCTTCATGGTCGCGGCAATGGTCGGGGCCGTGGTCTCGAAGCCCACGCCGATGAAGACCACCAGGTCGCCGGGGTTCTCCTTGGCCAGCTTAAGGGTGTCGAAGGGCGAATAGACCACCTTGACCCGCGCCCCGTCGGCCACGGCCTTCTTCAGGTTGCGGCCCTTGTCGCCGGGAACGCGCATGAGATCGCCGAAGGTGGCCAGGATGACGTTTTCGTGCCCCGCCAGGTCCAGAAAGGCGTTGACCTCGGACTCGTGGGTCACGCAGACCGGACAGCCAGGCCCGGAGAGATGGACGATCTTTTCCGGCAGGAGGGAGCGCAGCCCGCTCTGGAAGATGGCCACGGTATGGGTGCCGCAGACCTCCATGAAGCGCAGCTCCCGGTCCAGTTCGGATTCCATCTTGTCGAGGATTTTCCGGCACAGGGCCGGATCACGGAACTTTTCCAGTAATTCAAAGCTCATAGTTTATTCCTCGGTACCCGTACCCAGGGGACAGCCCACGGCTTCATTGAGCGCGCGCAGGCTTTCCTCGGCCTCCTCCCGGTCCAGGACGCGCAAGGCGAACCCGGCGTGGATGATCAGGAATTCGCCCACCTCGGGCGCGGCGGGCAGAAGCATCAGGGACGCCTTGACCGTGGTCTGCCCCCGGTCCACGCGGCAGACGGCCACGTCGGCGTCAATGGAGAGCACTTCGGCGGGAACGGCGAGACACATGGTTTCCTCCTTGGGTTCAGTCGTCCAGTAGATGTGAGGCAAGGTAGTCGTACCCCGGCTCGCCGATGTATTCGTAGTCCAGGTCCCAGTGGATGCGGGCGCTCATGGCCACGTGCGGCAGGTCCACAAACACGGCCGGACCATTGGTCAAGGCTCGGTAGCAGGGGTCGGCCACGATCAGATCCACTGAGGGGTCGTTCATCAGGGCGGCGATCTCGGCCTCGCCGTCCGTGTCCCGGTCGTGGGGCCCGCGTTCGGCCAGCAGGCCGCCTCGGCCCGACGACTCGCAAAAGAGCGCCTGGCTCGGGGCCACGCAGACCACGTCCACGCGCGGGATGCCGAAGTCGTGGACCAGGCAGTGCTTCAGGCCGTAGCTCATGACCGGCTCGCCGATGACCAGGGCGTGTCGTTGCGGGGCGGCCTGGTCCGGCCTGTCCGGCGCGGGCGGCTCCTCGCCGCGCAGCATGGCCAGGAAGGCGTTGCAGCCCGCCAGCCCGACTGGCATGCCGACCACGAACGGGATGCCGTGGTCCGTATACATGCGCTTGGCCAGGGCCAGGCCGCTGGTGGAGATGACGGCGTTGACCCCCGCGCCCGCCGCGTTGCGCACGCCTTCCAGGGGATCGCTCAATCCGAGCACGGGCCCGGCGAAGGTACTCATCAGCCAGAAGCCCTCCTCGCGGAGGATGTCGAATAGCGGGCCGAGGTGCGCTTCCTTGCCGGTGGACAGGTGGATGGCCCCGAGCACGTTGACGCCGTTGCCGATGCCGGGTGCGTCCGGGTCCATGAACTTGTCGGCCAGGGCTAGGAAGGCCTTGGACGCCCCCTCGGGATAGGGCTCGGACCCGGCCGTGGGGACCATGAAGACCGGCAGGCCGGTGCGCGATTCGATGGTTCGGGCGAACCCCTTGAGGTCCGTGCCGATGATTTCGGAGATGGGCGTGCCGGCCAGGGCCACGAAGCGGCGGTTCAACCCCTCGGCGGTCTTGACGATGTTGTCGATGAACTTGTCGTCGTTGCCCAGGATGACGTCCATTTCCAGCAGGCCCGCGCCGACCACCGTGGCCGGGCCCCGGTACCAGCGCGGCTCGTCCTCGATGTTGATGTGCCAGGCCCCGCCCGCCGGGCCGTAGACCACAACGAGCCCCTCGAAATCGTACAGGGCCGAGCTGACACCGAAGTAGCCCGTGGCCAGGGGGAGAAGGTGATGATATTCTTTCATGACAATTCCTTAGATGAGAAAGTCGTGGGCGTAGATCCAGTCGTAGTTGGCCACAGGGTGCTCCATGGCCTCTCGGGTCTGGTCCAGCATCCACAGGGTGGCTTCGAAGCCGTACTTTTGTTCCTGGTAACGGGACAGGGGCACGTTGGCCGCGTGGGCGCAAAACATGCCCGCGTCCACCCCGTAGGCCACCTCCACGTGGTCGAAGGGCTCGGTCCGGCCGTACAGGGCCGGATGGGAGACGTTGTACACCTGGATGTCCGGCTTGGCCGCGCGCAGTTGTTCGATGAGCTTCCACTCATAGGGTTTGATGGTCCCGCGCGCGAACAGGGTCTCCACGTTCACGCCCTGGTCCACCAGGAACAGGGCCAGCTCGAAGGGGCTGCCGTTGATGCTGCACCCCACGGCCACGTTCTTTCCGCGCAGGGCGTCGAGCATGGGCCGGGCCGCCTCGCGGGCGTCTGCCTCGATCTTGTCGACGGCAAGGGTGCGGCCCACGGCCTCGCCGATGAGCCCGTACTGCTCCCGGATGGTCGAAAAGCCGTAGGCGGTGGGCGCAAAGCAGGTCGGAATGTCCATCTCGCCCTGCAGCTTGCCGCTCAATCCATTGGCCAGGGGATGCATGACCACCGAGGCCCGGGCGTGGGCCATGCCCGCGAAGGTCTCAAGGTCCGGGCAGAGGGGGATCTGGAGCACGTCGTCCAGCTCGGCGTCGGCCAGGACCCGGTAGAATTCGCCGGAAGCGGACAGGGGCATGAAGGTGCCCAGCAGGTTGATCCGGTCGTCCTTGGGTTCGCGCTTCTCGTGCTTGAGGAACTCGAAGAACGAGGTGTAGGCCGAGGTGAAGGGCGACTCCTTGAGGCCGATGGTGATGGGGGCCATGGCCCCGAGGATGATCCGCCTGCCGGTGGACGCCTCCAGCCGGTTGATGACCCCGGTGAAGTCCGTGCCCAGGATGTAGTCCGGACAGCCCACGATGAGGAAGGCGACCTTTTCGTCGCGCCGGGCCAGGATGTCGGCCATGCCTTGCTCCACCAGGGGCAGGTGGTTGCCCATGGTCATGTCCAGTTCCTCGATGCAGAGCATGTGGAACCGCTCGGTGAAGCCGCGCGCGTGGGCCATGAAGGCCGAGTGGCGCAGGCAGGCCGAAGGCCCGGCCATGATGGCCACGGACTCGGGCAGGAGCAGGCAGGTCTCGATGACCCCCCAGCCAGCCAGGTTGGGCCCCACGCCTTCCAGGGGGGCGAAGGGGAAATCCGCTTTTTCCCGCAGGTCCTCGATGCGGACGCGGGCGTGATCCAGATCCATGTTTTCCTCCCGGTTAGGCTGCATTCCGTTTTTCGGCGAAATTGACGATGGTTCGGGCCAGGTCGAAGAACCGTGCGGAGGTCGGCAGGGTCCGGTCGCCCTCCACGATGGTCCTGCCCTCTTCCTCGAACTTGTGGATGACCGTGTCGCGCGGAATCACGCCGATGACCTCGGTGTCCATCTTGCGGGCGAACTCCTCCACCCGCTCGACCTCGTCGGCCATGTCGCGGCAGTTGAGGATCAGGCCGCCCAGCTCGGCGTAGTTGCGGTCTGCGAAGTTGCGCAGGGCCAAAATGATGTTCTGGGCGGCCAGCAGGGCCATCTTCTCGCCCGAGGTGACGATGCAGACCTTGTCCGCGAACCCCTCGCGCATGGGCACGGCAATGCCGCCGCAGACGATGTCGGCCAGGATGTCGTACAGGACCACGTCCGGCTGGAAGCGCTCGTAGGCCCCCATCTCGTCGAGCAGTTCGAAGGCCGTGAGCATGCCCCGGCCGAAACAGCCCACGCCCGGCGTGGGACCGCCCACCTCCATGCAGGCCACGCCGCCGAAGCCGCGTCGCACGATGGCTTCCAGGGTCTCGGGCCTGCCCTGTTCCTGAAGGTATTGCAGGATGGGAGGCGGAGGGGTGCCGCCGAGCAGGTTGATGGTGGAGTCCGTCTTGGGGTCGCAGCCCACCTGCATGACATTGTATCCTTCAAGGCCCAGGGCTGCGGAAATCCCGGAAGTCACCGTGGACTTGCCGATGCCGCCCTTGCCGTAGATCGCTACCTTGATCAATTTGTTCCTCCTTGCAGTTTGAATGAATGTCCCTTGCTCCCGCCGATGGTTCGCCCGGCCCGGCCGACCACGCTCCGGGCCTCGTCCACCGAGACGTAGCGCTTGCGTGTGGTGATCTGAAACTCGTACTCGACCTTGTCCTCCCGGCTCTTCAGGAAGGGGTTGCAGTTGGGCATGATGACGTTGGCTCCGCCCTGGGTCAGGGCCCGGTACTGCCCGTTGTCCGGGTCCAGGGTGGCCACGGTGTTGGCCGCGGCCATGTGCGTGTTGCCGGTGACGATCCGGGTCAGGGCGAAGACGCGCAGCATCAGTTCGATGTCGCCCGCGGGATCGTCCTTGAGCGGGGTCTGGGCGTGGGGGATGAACGGGCCGATGTTGATCATGTCCGGCTGGAAGGCCTGGAAGAAGAGGATGTCCTCGCTCAGGTCCTCCAGGGTCTGGCCCGGCAGGCCCACGATGTTGCCCACGCCCACCTGGAAGCCTAGTTCGCGCAGCAGGTCGATGAGCCGCAGCCGGTCGTCGAGCTTCAGCCCGGGGCGCATGCGCGCATAGAGGGCCGGGTTCATGGTCTCGTGCTTCATGAGATAGCGCTCGGCCCCGGCGTCCCGGAAGGCGATCAGGTCCTCGCGGGAACGTAGCCCGAGGCTCAGGGTCACGGCCACGTCCGCCTTGTCCAGAATGCGCTCAATGACGGAGCAGAGCATGGGCCTGGTGAAGAACGGGTCCTCGCCCGATTGCAGGACTACGGTGTGCAGGCCCGCCTCGGCCACGGCCAGGGCCGTGTCCACGATCTCGTCCTCGGTCATGCGGAACCGCTTGCACTGGCCGTTGTCCCGGAACAGACCGCAATAGAGGTCGTTGCAGCGGCAATAATTGGAAAAATGGACCACGCCGCGCAACTGCACCTCGCTGCCCACCTGTTCCCGGCGCACCTGGTCGGCCTGTCGGAACAGGGCCTCCTGGCAGAGATCGTCCCGAAGGGCGTCCAGTATCGTCTCTCGATTCATTTTCCGTTTCCTTTGTGCATGGGGTATCAGGCCGTGGTCAGACTGATCCGGCCGGTATCGCGGTCCTCGACGACCACGTGGCAGGCGTTGCAGGGGTCCAACTGGTGCAGGGTGCGCAGGATTTCCACGGGGCGGTCCGGGTCGGCCACCGGCGTGCCCAGGAGGGCGCGCTCAAGCGGGCCGCGCTCGCCCATGGTGTCGCGCGGGGAGAAGTTCCACAGGGACGGGATCAGGTAGTCGTGATTGAGTATCCGGCCATTGCCCCAGCGGACGGTGTGCGTCAGGGCGCCGCGCGGCACCTCCACCCGGCCCACGCCGACGCCGGATCGGGGCAGGGCGAAATCCACGGAGCGGGGAGCCCCCCCGAGCAGGGTCCGTTCCAGCTCGTCCAGCACCCCCGGCAGGGAGCGCATCAGGGCGGCGGACTCCGCGCCCCGCGCCAGGATCCGGCCCAGGGTGGAGTTCATGGCCGCCATGGTCAGGCCGCAGCCGCCGAGCAGGTCCGAGAGCGTCCGGTCCAGGTCGCGGTCGCCGACGAGCATGCCGCCCATGACCCGGGCCAGCGGGCCCACTTCGCAGGCGGTCTCCCCGTGCCTCGGCGCGGGCAGCCAGAAGTAGACGCCCCCGCCCCAACGGAACAACGGCTCGCCTCGATCCGCGAACAGCCGGTAGCGATGCCGGTCCGCGCCCTGCCAGTCCGGCTCGCGCTCCTCGCGGATGGCGGCGGCGTCCGGTTGGGCGTGCGCCCAGGCGGCCTCGCCGTCCATGGGATCGACAAGGACCGCGCCGGTCACGTCGTCCCAGGTCAGCAGGGTCTCGCCCGCGCCCAGGCCGCTCCAAGAACCGTAGACGCGGGCCAGCCGAGTCAGGTCGGCGGGAAAGACGGTGCGGAGGAATCCACGGCATTCGTCAAGGATGGCGCGCAACCGGTCCAGGCTTTCCGCGCCCAAATCCAGGTCCTCGGGCAACCCGCCGATGCGGTAGGCCTTGAACCCCTTGGGGCCGCAGTCCAGCAGCGCCAGGGCCGCCTGGAGCGATCTGCCGACCCGCACGGCGTCCAGGGCGTGTCCGTAGAGCAGCAGATGCAGTTCGTCGGTTCCCCGATACGCATCGTCATGCCGCGCGTCGGATTCCCCGTCCCCCCGCGCTTCGGCCAGCCCGCGCAGCCGCTCCTTGAGCGCACGGAAATAGGTCGCGTCCTCGCCGGGCAGGGCGGCCAAGGCCGCGGTTCGGGCCGGGTCGGCGCGCAAGGCCCTGTCCAGGCTCGCCCAGTCGGGCAGATGAAATTGATAAAAATGGAGCAGATGCTCCTGCATACATCGCAGGGACTGGACCAGCCTGCGCACCAGGCCCGCACCGTGCGGCACGGTTACGCCCGCCAGATCCTCCACGGCCCGGATGGCGGCCAGGGCATGGCCATCGTTGCACAGGCAGTGGGCCTGGTGGACGAAGCCGGGGCGTCCCTTGGCGTCCAGTTCGCCCTTGAGCAGCACGTCCATGTTCCGGACCATGCGGCCCGTGCTCCAAGCCTCATCCACAACGCCGTCCGCCAGTCGGACGCGGGCGACGAAGGCGTTGGCCGGACAGGAAACTTCCGTCTGCGTCCGCGCCATTGCCTCGGCATCGAAAACGGCTCTTTGAACAGCCGGAGAATGTGTCATTGTGCCTCCTCGGTGTCCCGAGGAAGGGGGGGAGCGGCGACGCATGCACGGGGAAGGCGACACGTCGAGACACGCTCGCCCTAAGGTCAGAACCCCCTTCCCGCAGGATGCGTTCACAACCGAAGTTGTGGAGGCGTCACGATATATGCAGATGTAACACGAGTCAACATCTTGTGTTACGTTTTGCTACTAAATTTAAATTCGTAATACAAGCAGCGCGTTCCGCCACGGAAAGGTGCCCGGATTCGAATGGGCGCGACTGGCGGCCTGTTCAGGGAATGGATATCCCTTGAGCCGGAGTCGAATCCGCCATCTCTTTCGCCGTCGCCTGCGGTAATCACGACGCAAGTAAAGCCGTCGGGGCAGGGCCGGACCGCGAAGCGGCCGCCCGAAGGGCTTGGCCTTGCCGTGGCGGCTGCTTGCGTCACGCTCGCGGGGAAATCGGCGGGAGGTGAAGAATTCGTGCCGCCGGAGCTTGCGCGAAGGTTTCGTGGCGTCATATGGTAGGGCATATCCACCGGATAAATTAGTTATCAGAAGGAGGTAAAACGCGATCAGGCGCGTTCATAAGTTTTGACGACAGTCTAAACTGATGAACGCTTAAATCGGCACCAACGTGCCGTAACACCTAACACTTCGCTGCCGTTCATTTCCAAACGGCACGCTTTCACATCCAAACACCAGGCTGGAACACAGCACCCCCGCCGGACAAACGACAGGTATCTAGAAATCTGCCGTTGTCGAAATTCCCCCACGGCCACCGCTTTATGCGCAGGACGAACGAGCCTGCGTGGTGGCACCCCTTATTGAATGGATTCTCAGGATTTTTCCTTCTGTGGGAAACAGACATTGATTTGTCCTGTGTCGGTTGTTGTGTGGCGCGTTCGCGCCATAGGCGGACCCGTGGGGTCGCTTTGTCCCGGGGCGCTGCCCCGAACTTCAGGAAGGAGAATCCCATGACAAAATCCATCAGTCTGGTACTAGGCGCGAACAGGGCAACCTTGTCCGGCCCGCGCTCGAAACAACACAGAATCCGGCAGAACGCCAAAGCCTTCGCAGGTCGTTTGCGCGAAGCCGGATTTGGGGTCCGCAAATGGACCAACATTTCCAACAAGCATTTTGCGGCGGTTGCGCGGCAAATGAAAGACCACGGCGTGGGTGACGGGCGTATCGCTGAAATCTTTTCGGCAGCCCGTCACCTGTGCGAAACATACGGCAACACCCGCATCAGCCCGACCAACGACGTGTTCGGCGTGAAGCGCGGGACCATTGCCAACGCCAACAGCAAGGCGGTTGCCCCTGAATTCGTCTTGGGGGCAATCGCCAAACTGGAAGCTGAATCCTCATATGAGCACGGTCCCCGGTGTGCCGCTCAGATCCGGCTTCAGTACGAACTGGGGCTCCGGCGCGAAGAATCGGCGAAAGTCGATCTGATCAACGATTGGGACAAGGAAGGCCGCACCCTTAACATCCAGTATGGCCCGAAGGGTGGTCGCCCCCGGACGTTGCACAATCTGTCCGATCGGCAGCAGGACGCTCTTAAGCGAGCTCTGCCATACGTCAGTCAATCCGACAGGCCGGGGATTCATAATCTCATGCCGAGCGGGATGGGCGACAAATGGCAGGAAAAGCTGTCCTATGCGGCCAGGCTTTGCGGCTTCACCAAGAAGGAAAGCGGGTGGACGCTGCACAGCAATCGTCATGAGCGGTTTCACCACATGTATGTCGAGCACACGGGCTTTCAGCCGCCCAACCAGCACGATTCCGTGGAAGCCTTCCAAAAGGCCGCGCGGGATACGGCTGGGGACGAATGGCCCCGACTCGACGCCGAAGCCCGTGACGACATCGAAGTCACTGCAGGCCATTCCCCTGGCCGCCGGGACGTGTCTAATGCCTATCTTGGCAGTTCCCGTTAGAAGAAGCCCCGCCATTTCCGGCGGGGTTTTTTGGGCGCGAGGTTGCCTGGAGATGTATCGCCTGAGCGATTCATCTCCAGGCAACCGTCCTCCCCGCCCGTCGGCTTGTGGCCGATGGGCAGGGAGGACTTTCGCCCCCTAATGAGCGGCTCATCGAAAAAAGTGAAAATACCCTATCCCGATTCCTTGAGGTCAAAGGTGCCGGTGTGATCAGACTTGAGGGTTGGCCGAGTTGGCGGGCGGTTCGGAGGCCGCCTCATGGGGAACGAAGACAATCCGGAAGGCACATGACTTTTGACACCAATCCGAAGACCCGCGTATTATGCGCCAAGGACGTTGCCGCGTTCTTGGGCAAAAGCGTGGACTGGGTCTACGACCATGCCGAAGACGTCGGCGGCATCAAACGTGGTGGGTCATGGTTCTTTCCGAACGAGGAAGACATCTATGACCGTCTATTTCAAGGCCGGGAAAGGGTACCGGTACGATTTCATGGTAAAGGGCAAACGCTACACCAAGGCGTGGTTCAAGGGGAAACAGGCCGCAAAAACGGCCGAGGTCAAAAGAAGGGAGGAAGTCGAAAAGAAACAGGAACTGGAAGCGACGGGCGACATGGCCTTGCTTGATCTCCTGAACCTGCGGCTGGATTATTTGCTGGACCGTGCGTACTCGGAGTCGCACTACAAGAAGACCAAGCTCGCGGCCCAGCGGTTGCTGGACTACTTCGGCAAGGTGCCGTGTTCCGTCATTACTCGCCTGAAGGCCGACGAATTCCTGATGGCCGTGGTAAAGGAACGGACCCCGGTCGCCGGGAACAACGACCTCAAGGTGCTCCGGGCGGCGTTCTCCTGGGGCATGAAGCGGGGTCAGCGGTTCATTCAGGACAACCCCTTTGCGGGCCTGGAGACGTTCCCCAGCGACAAGCCCAAGGAAAGGAAGAAGACGCCCAAGAGCGACGAATTGGACCGGATGATCGAAGCGGCCCAGCCCAAGCACCGTCCCTACCTGTGGGTGCTGCGGGAAACCTTGGCGCGGAGCATCGAGGTCCACCGGCTCACCTGGAATCGGGTCAACTTCGAGGAACGGTACGTCGAGCTGGAAACGCGCAAGAACAAGAACCGGGAACCGGTGCTGCGCCGGGTGCCGATGACGGACAAGCTGTACGAAGTCCTCTCAAACCTGTACGCCGACCGTGATCCCGGCAAGGAATGGGTGTTCTGGACTCGGAGCTACAACGCCGAGACCGGCAGGATGGAAGAAGGTCCCTACAAGCGTGGCCGATATTCCATGCTCCAGAAACTCTGCCGGGACGCCGGGGTGGATTACTACTCCTTCCACCGCTTCCGGGCATCGGGCGCATCCGTGATGGACAACAACGGGGCCCTGCTCCCGGGCATCCAGCACATCCTTGGCCATGCCGACCGGCGGAGCACGGAAATCTATCTGGAAAAGCTCCGCGACGTGGAACGCGACGCTATGGACGTCTACGAACGGGAAAGCCGCAAGGATGATGACAAAGTCGCCTGACAATTTCACACATGCGGTTTACACACAACGACAAGACGGCTTGTGGGTACTCACCTGCAAGCCGTTGAAAACCAAAGGAAAGACCGAATAGTCACACACAAAGAACGTGACTATTCTTAAGGCACTCGGCCTTAAGCGGGTGCAGGGCAGCGCCCAGCCCGTCGGAGACGCCCGCCCGGCGAGGGCCCGCCGGAGGCTTTCCCTAGCCCCGCACCTTCTCCAGAAACGCCGTCGTGGAGTACCCCTCCAAGAGCGGCAGGCTGTGCACTTCGCCGCCTGCCTTGGTGACGACGTCGGCGCCGACGATCTGTTCGACGGGCCAGTCGCCGCCCTTGACCAGGATCTGGGGGCGGCAGGCCTTGATGAGCTCAAGCGGGGTGGATTCGTGGAAGATGATGATGTGATCCACGCAGGCGAGCCCGGCCAGGACGAAGGCGCGTTCCTCGGCGGTGTTGAGGGGCCGGTCGTCGCCTTTGCCGAGCATCTTGACGGACTCGTCGGAGTTGAGGCCGAGCACGAGGGAGTCGCCCAGGGCGCGGCAGCGCTGGAGCAGGTCCACGTGGCCGGGATGGAGGATGTCGAAGCAGCCGTTGGTGAAGACGAGCCGGTGTCCGGGGGCGAAGGCGCTCTTCCGTTTGAGGAAGGTGCGGATGGACATCAGTTTGGGATTGTCGGGCAGGGGCATGTTATTTTCCTTCGGGCCGGACGCCCTTGCGTCGCATGGGGACGTTTTTGGGCTTGAGCTTGGAGGTATCCTGGAAGAGCACGAGCTCGAACCAATCCATGGCAAAGGACAGGGCCACGTTTTCGTTGGACAGGATGGCCTTCTGGCGTTTCTCGTCCACGTCCACGCGTTCGAAGAGCTGCATCTTCTGGATGAAGCCCTGGAAGTCGTCGATGCGGTACAGAGCGAGGATGGCCATCTGGTTGAGCTTGTCGGAGATGGGGTGGCCGAGCTGGCGGGTGCGCGAGAGGATGTTCATGTACCGGTCGTTGAACGCGGTGTAGTCCTTGAAGCCCTGGTCCTGCTTCCAGGATTCCCCGGTCCATTCGTCCTTTTCGAGGAAGCCCTTGCAGTGGTCCTCCCTGACTATGAAGAACTGTTCGAGCACGCCGCCCTTGCCGTCGGGCCGGGTGGCCCGGCCGAGCGGGTACATGCGGCAGGCGCCGGGCCGGTCGGCGTAGATGCGGCACCCTTCGGGGGTGACGAAGGCGCATGACCGCCGGGCGTTGTCGAGCATCTTGAACTTGAACACCGGGAAGTTGGTGTCCGGCGCGTGGAAGGCCGTGGTGTGCACACGCAGGAAGTCCACGGACGGCATGTCGAGTGCGGCCCGCATGCGCAGGATGTCGTACGGGGTCAGGACCATGTCCAGGTCCGAGCAGCAGGCGTTGAAGCACTCGATGCCGGGATAGCACTTGAAACAGTATGTCTTGCCCGCTTCCAGTTCCGGAAGGGAGTCCAGAAATTCCTTGGTCTCGTCTTGTTGCATGGTGGTTCTCCAGGGGGGTCTTGGTCCCTTTATCCCCGCCGGGGGGCGGCGGGCGTGAGTCCTCGTATCACTTGAAGGAGGGAAAGGCAAAGGAAGGCCGTTCCCCGGCCGCGCACCGACGGCCGGAGCGGAAACGGGGTCACGCCCGGGCGGCCTGGCCCGTGGAAATGGTCCGGCCGTCCTTGGCCTTGTCCGGGTCGATGAAGCGGTCGAGCATTTTCTCGACGATGGGCAGGGAGACCGTAGTGTCGAGGCAGGGGCCGTGGGGCCGCTCGTTGAGCACGCCGTAGACGGGCAGAGGGTAGGTGTCCTGGATGCCGGAGGAGAGGTCGCGGTAGCAGGCCACGGCGATGATCAGCCGGGGCCGCAACTGGACCACGATGCGCCGGGCGACGGTCCCGCCCGTGGCAATGGCCAGGTTCACGCCGTATTTGTCGTGCAGTTCGAGCAGACCGGCCATGGGGCACTTGCCGCAGCGCACGCAGTTGTTGATGTCGTAGGTCAGCCGCCGGTCGCATTTGGAGTTCTGCAGGCAGTGCGGCATGAGCAGGAGGATGTCCCCCGGCGCGTACCGCCCGGCCTCGGCCAGGACCATGTCGTTGTTGACCGAGATGAACGACAGCATAATGTGTTCCTTGGGGATGCCGAAGGCCCGGCCGAGCAGGACCATGAGCGGCAGGAACAGCTTGATGGTCAGCCCCCGGAACCGGCGCGCGCCGAGCAGGGGCTTCTTGGTGATGATGTTCAGGAACAGCCCCCAGTAGGCCACGCAGACCAGGCCGACCAGGCCCAGGACCAGTGCGCCGAGCACCCACTTGGTCGCCGGGTGGATGTTGTCCAACCCCACGTACGGCACCAGCCAGAGCAGGCCGAGCAGCACGCACATGACCAGGCAGGCGATGCTGATCAGGCCGACGAACAGGCGCTTGCGCGCCCGGTGGACGGACCGGGGCTGGTCCAGGGGGGTTCCTACTTGCATTCCTTCATGTACCCGCAGGTGAAGGCCGTGGCGTCCATGCTTTTTTTGCCCTCGGGCTTGATCTCCGGGGTCAGGTATATCTTGTCCGCCGTGGTGATGGCCAGTCTGCCGTCCATCTCGCCCAGCACCGTGCCGGGGGCGATTTGGGGCGTCGACTCCTCGGAGACCTCGCCCGGAGTCACGTGCAGCCGCAGGACCTTGCCCTCGGGGTTGGTCCAGTCGAAGAACGCGCCGGGCCAGGGGTACATGGCCCGGATGCGGTTGTGGATCAACTCGGCGGGCTGGTGCCAGTCGATCTCGCCTTCCTTCTTTTCCAGCTTCTTGGCGTAGGTGGCCAGCGAATCGTCCTGGGGCTTGAGGTCGTAGGCCCCGGTCTGCAGGCGGGCCAGGGCCTCGCAGATGCAGATGCCGCCAAGCCGGGCCAGCTCGTCGTGGATGGTGCCCGCGTGGTCGTTGTGGCCGATGCGCAGGGCTCGCTGGACCATGACCGGGCCGGTGTCCAGCCCGGCCTCCATCTTCATGATCGAGATGCCGGTGACCACGTCGCCGTTCTCGATGGACCGCTGGATCGGGGCCGCGCCGCGCCAGTGGGGCAGGAGCGAAGCGTGGATATTCAGCGGCAGGAGGGCCGGGATGTCGAGCACGGCCTGGGGCAGGATCAGCCCGTAGGCCGCCACCACCAGCACGTCCGGCTCCAGCGCGGCCAACTGGTCGATGTCGGCCTGTTCCTTGAAATTCACCGGCTGATGGACCGGGATGTCGTTTTCCAGCGCCACCCGTTTGACCGCGGACGGCGCGCACTGCCGCCCGCGCCCGCAGGGCCGGTCCGGCTGGGTGTACACGCCGACCACGTGGGCGGCGTCGAACTTGAGCAGTATCGAGAGCGCTTCGGCCGCGAAGTCCGGGGTGCCCATGAAGACCACGCGCAGCGGCTTGAGGGCCACCGCGCCCCAGGATTCGGGCGTGCTCGCGCCGTTGGTTACTTCTTCCATCGCAGGGCCTTCTTTCGGTACATGGCTTTTTTCAGGCGGCCCGCGCGGTCGGCCAGGGTCACGCCGTCCAGGTGGTCGATCTCATGTTGCAGGATGATGGCCAGGAACCCGTCCGTCTCCACGCAGATCTTTTCGCCCACGCGGTTCAGGGCATTGACCTTGACCCGCTCCTTGCGCTTGACCTTGAGGTTCAACTCCGGGCAGCTCAGGCAGCCTTCCTCGGATTCCACCTCGCCGTCGCACTCGACGATCTCCGGGTTGATCAGCACGCGCAGGTCGCCGCGCTCCTTAGGTCCGGTCTGGTCCACGCAGATCAGCCGGATGGACTGGTTCACCTGCGGCGCGGCCAGCCCCACGCCGTCGGACTCGTACATGGTCTCGACCATGTTCTCGATGAGTTCCTCGAGCTCGGGGGTGATCTCGGTAATGGGTTCGGCCTTGGCCTCGAGCACCTCGTCAGGCCAGGTACATATCTCTAATCGCATTGTGGTTGCCTCCGGCGGTCGGGGAAGGGGAGGAAACCCCTTTGAGAAAAGGGTTTCCTCCCTTCCTCGAACCCCATCCCTCTTTTCCTGAACTTTTTATCGCGCCGCAGGGAGTATGGAGGGGAGCGTTTGGTCCCGTTTGCGGCGGAATCGGTCTTGTCTATTAACTCAATAACTACTGAAATTCAAAAGGCCAGTTTCAGTGTGAAACCAGCCGTAATCGGTAGGCTTTTCGCGGCCGACATTTCCCGCGAAGCGGCGCTAAAAAGTTTTGAAGGGAGAGCGCGAGAGGGAAACTTTTTCAAAAGTTTCCCTCTCGCATCTTCGCTTTTACTCTTCTTTCTTCTTCTCGCGCAGCCGGATGCCCAGTTCGCGCAGCTGCTTGCTGGGGACTTCGGACGGGGCCTCGGTCATCAGGCAGGTGGCCTTCTGGGTCTTGGGGAAGGCGATGACGTCGCGGATGGACTTGGAGCCGGTCAGGATCATGATCAGCCGGTCCAGGCCGAACGCGATGCCGCCGTGGGGCGGCGCGCCGAACTTGAGCGCGTCCATGAGGAAGCCGAACTTCTCGCGCGCCTCGTCCTCCTGGATGCCCAGGGCGGCGAACATGGCCTTCTGCTGGTCCTCGGTGTGGATGCGGATGGAGCCGCCGCCGACCTCGTAGCCGTTCATGACCAGGTCGTAGGCGCGGGCGATGGCCTGGCCCGGGTCGTCCTTGAGGACCTGCATCTGCTCGGGCCGAGCCGAGGTGAACGGATGGTGCCGGGCCACGAAGCGCTTCTCGTCCGGGTCCCATTCGAGCAGCGGGAAGTCGGTGATCCAGACGGGCTTGAACTCGCCCTCCCTGATCAGGCCGAACCGTTTGCCCAGTTCGCAGCGCAGGTTGCCGAGCGCCGCGTTGGCGATGTCCGCCGGACCGGCCTGGAAGAACAGGATGTCCCCGGGCTGGCAGCCGGAGCGCTCGCGCAGGGTGGCGATTTCCTCTTCAGAGAAGAACTTGACGATGGGGGACTGCCACTCGCCGTCTTCCTTGACCTTGATCCAGGCCAGACCCTTGGAGCCGTAGATCTCGACGAACTTGGTGTACTCGTCGATCTCCTTGCGGGACAGCTCGGCTCCGCCGGGCACAACCATGACTTTGACCAGCTCGCTGGAGGCGAAGACCTTGAACCCGGAATTCTTGAACACGTCGGTGATGTCGATGTGCTTAAGCTCGAAGCGCAGGTCCGGCTTGTCAACGCCGTAGTCGCGCATGGCGTCGGCAAAGGTCATGCGCGGGAACTCGGCGGGCAGGTCCACACCGATGGTCTCCTTGAAGAGCCGCTTGACCATGCCCTCAGCCATGTCCTGGATCAGCGCCTCGTCCACAAAGGACATCTCGATGTCGATCTGGGTGAACTCGGGCTGGCGGTCGGCGCGCAGATCCTCGTCGCGGAAGCATTTGACGATCTGGAAATAGCGGTCCATGCCCGAGACCATGAGCATCTGCTTGAATAGCTGCGGGGACTGGGGCAGGGCGTAGAACTCGCCCTGGTTGACGCGGCTGGGCACCAGAAAGTCGCGCGCGCCCTCGGGGGTGGACTTGGTCAGCACCGGGGTCTCCACCTCAAGGAAGCCCAGGCCGTCCAGGTAGCGGCGAACCGACTGCGCGGCCTTGTTGCGGATGACGAAATTGCGGGCCAGGGAAGGACGCCGGAGGTCCAGAAAGCGGTACTTGAGGCGCAGGTTCTCGCCCACCTCCACGCGGTCCTCGATGGGGAACGGCGGGGTCTCGGAGGTGTTCAGGAGCTTGTAATCCGTGACCTCGATCTCCACCTCGCCGGTGACCATGTTCGGGTTGGCCATGCCCTCGGGGCGCGGACGGACCTTGCCCTTGACCGCGACCACGTATTCGGGGCGGATGGCGTGGGCGCGCTCGTGTACCTCGGCGTTGTCCTCGGGGTTGAAGACCACCTGGGTCAGCCCCTCGCGGTCGCGCAGATCCAGGAAGATCAGCCCGCCGTGGTCCCGGCGGAACTGGACCCAGCCCATGAGGCAGACGTCCTCGTCCATGTTGGCCGCGGTCAGCTCGTTGTTATGGTGCGTGCGCCGCCAGCCAGCGAGGTCCTCTATGACGCGGAACTCGTCGTAATCTCTCTCTTGTTCGGACATTCTCTCTCCGGTATCTCGTATTTAGTGCCTCCGGCACCCCTTGCGGGGGGCTTGCCTCCGGCGGCTTAAGAAACCTTTTGAAAAAGGTTTCTTAAGAATCTTCCAAAACTTTTTGTCGCGCCTTCGGCGGGCGGTGTTCGCCGTCTGAAGGCTCGGGCACAACCCTGCGGCGGAGCCGCGCACGGGATTCCAAAGGCCCTCGGCCTTTGGCCGCCGGAGGCGAAGTCACCCGACCCCGCCGCGCAGCGGCATTCAAATCTCTTTCTCTACAAACTCGCCAGGTACAGCTTGCGGTCCAGGGTTTCCTGTTCCCGGTCGCCGACCATGTCCTTGACCGTGACGGTCTGGTTGGCCAATTCGCTCCCGCCCAGGATCAGGCAGGTCTTGGCGCCGGACTTGTTGGCCGCGCGCATGCGGGACTTCATGGACCCGCCCGAGAAGCTGACCTCGCCGGTCAGCCCCTTGTCGCGCAGGGCCTGGGCAAAGAGCATGGCATCGACCGCGGCCTCCTGGTCGACCACGGCCAGGTAGAAGTCCGGAGCATCGACCGGCACGTCGCCCAGGAGCAGGGCGAGCCGCTCCATGCCGCAGGCGAAGCCGGTGCCGGGGCAATCCGGGCCGCCGAGGTTCCTGACCAGGCCGTCGTACCGGCCGCCGCCCGCCACCGCGGTCTGGGAGCCGATGTCATTGCTGGTCACCTCGAAGCAGGTGCGCACGTAGTAGTCCAGGCCGCGCACCATGCGGGGATTGAGCACGTAGTCCACGTTCGCGCCGTCCAGGACCGCCCGCACGTCGGCGAAGTGGGCCTGGCAGTCCGGGCAGAGGTGGTCGGTGATGACCGGGGCGTCCTCGACCAGCGCCTTGCAGGTGGGCACCTTGCAGTCGAGCACGCGCAACGGGTTGGTCTCCATGCGCCGCCGGCAGTCCTCGCAGAAATTCGACTTGTCCTTGGAGTGGTAGTAGTCCACCAGAGCCTGCTTGTAGGCCGGGCGGCAGTCGTGGCAGCCCAAGGAGTTGATCTCGATGGTCAGCTTGGTCAGCCCGATGGCGTTGAGGAACGCCTTGAGCATGAGGATCAGCTCGGCGTCGGCCTGGGGCTCGTCCGCCCCGAAAATCTCGGCGTCGATCTGGTGGAACTGGCGCTGGCGGCCCTTCTGCGGGCGCTCATACCGGAACATGGGACCGAAGGTGAAGAATTTCGAGATGTTGCCCGGCTGGTGAAGCTTGGACTCGATGAACGCACGGACAACGCCCGCCGTGGCCTCGGGGCGCATGGTCAGGGACCGGTCCTTGCGGTCCGGGAAGGTGAACATCTCCTTGCCGACCACGTCGGTGTCCTCGCCGATGGACTTCTGGAACAGCTCGGTCTTTTCCAGGATGGGCGTGCGCAATTCGCCGAAACCGTAACGCGAAAAGACCTCGCGGGCGCAGCTTTCCATGAAGGTGTACTTGGCGGCCTCATCGGAGAAGAGGTCCGCGAATCCCTTTATTTTTTGTACTTTCGCCATGTCGCGTTCAATATCCTTAAATAGATGTAGGGTCGCTGGAACCGAATCTGGTTAGACCAAACGCGTATGATTGTCAAAAAGAGTGTGGGCGCGGCGCGGCCGGGCAGGAGAGCGGCGCTGGCCCCCCTTCGGTTCTTTTGATTTGACCTCGCCCGTCGAATTCTCCACTCTCCGGGCCAGGGGGAATACGCATGAAGACCGTCACGGCCTGCACCATGGATTGCGGCGACGCCTGTTCGCTGCTGGTCGACGCCGCCAAGAGAACCGTCCGGGGCAACCCGAAGCACCCGTTCACCAAGGGGTTCTGCTGCAAGAAGGGCAGCCGCTACTTCGAGCGGTTGGATTCGGACGAGCGCATCACCGAGCCGCTCGTCCGGCGCGGGGGCGGCTTTGCGCCCGCGACCTGGGACGAGGCCCTCGGCCTGATCGCCGAAAAGCTCGACGCGGCCAGGGGGGTGCCCGAGTCCATCCTGCACGTCCACGGCCACGGCTACCGGGGCATCCTCGGCGCGGCCAGCACCAATTTCTTCGAGCGGCTGGGTGCGTCCACGACCTACGGCTGCGTGTGCGACGACACCGGCATCGAGGCCTGCCTGCGCGACTTCGGCGTGCTCGATCACAACGACCCCGAGGACATCCTGAACAGCGACCGGGTGGTCAACTGGGGCCGCGACATGACCCGCTGCTCCGTGCACCAGTTGGCCCTCCTGAAGCGGGCCCGCAGGAACGGCACCGAGGTCCTGACCATCTCCCCCGGCGGGGACGGCACGCCCGATTTTTCGGACGTCAACGTCGTGATCCGGCCGGGTACGGACCGCTTCCTGGCCGCCGCCGTGCTCAAGCTCTTTCTCGAGGCGGGCGACCTCAACCCGTGGGTCCTGACCCGGACCGCCAACTGGCCCGCCCTGCGCGGGCTGGTGGACGGCCTGCGGTTCCGGGAGCTGTGCGCGGCCTGCGAGGTCCCGCCCCCGGACGCGGAGATGGTCTATGAGTGGTACGCGGACCGGGGCAACGTGGCCACGGTCATCGGCTGGGGGTTGCAGCGCCACCTGTTCGGCGGGGAGAACGTCCGCTTCATCAACGCCGTGGCCATGGTCTCCGGCAACGTCGGGGTCAGCGGCGGCGGCTCCTATTTCAACATCTCCTCGGCCCGCAACTTCGGCTCCTGGGCCCACCTGATCGAGGGCGGTGCCAAGCCCGGCAAGCGGCGCGAACTGCTCCTCCAGGACCTGGGCGCGGAGCTGCGCCGGGCCGATCCGCCGGTGGAATTCGTCTGGATCGACGGCCACAACGTGGTTAATCAGGTGCCGGACAGCCTGGCCGTGGCCGACGCGCTGGCCGCGCCGTTCACCGTGGTGGTGGACGGGGTCATGAACGACACGGCCATGCGGGCCGACGTCGTCCTGCCGCCCGCGTTCATGTTCGAGCGCCTCGACGTGCTCGGCTCCTTCGTGCACAACTACGTCAACCTCTGCGCCCCGGCGCTGGCCCCGCGCGGCCTGGCGCGGCCGGACTTCGACATCCTGGCCGACCTGGGCTCCCGGCTGCGCGAGCCCGTCCGCCTCCCGGACGAGGAGGCCTGCCTGCGCGAGGGGCTGAGGCGCTCGGCCGTGTCCCTGGACGAACTGCGCGAGAACGGTTTCGCCAAGGTCAACCATCCCTTCGTGGCCTTCGAGGATTTGGTCTTCGGCCACCCGGACGGGCTGTACCGCTTCCCGGAGGCGCTGCATGCCGAGCCCCAACGGGACCCGGACTACCCCCTGCAACTGCTGACCCTGGTGCGCGGCGAATACGAGCACACGCAGATTCCCGAAAAAGAGCAGCGCGGCGTGCCCACGGTCTGGATTTCCAAGGCCAATCCGGCGTATGGTGTCCTTGATCCGGCCATGGACGTATATCTGGCCACCGACCTCGGGGCCTTGCAGGTCCGGGTGGAGACCGTGGACGGCCTGCACCCCCGGGCCGTGATCATGCGCCGGGGCGGATGGATGAAGTACGGCCACGGGGCCAACGCCATCATCCGTCCGATGAATACGGACATGGCCTTCGGCACGGCCTACTACAGCCAGACGTGTCGCCTGGAAAACCGCTAACAGGAAAGGATACCCAAATGAAAATGTTGAAGAAAATACTGACCGTCGCCTGCCTGCTCGCCGTTTTGACCGTGGCCTTCGGGTGCAGCGAGGAAGGACCCATGGAAAAGGCGGGCAAGAAGATCGACAAGGCCGCCCAGGAAGCGGGCCAGCAGATGGACAAGGCCGCCGAGGACGCGGGCAACGCCGCCAAGAAGGTCTTCGAGTAGCGGCCCGGCCGCTCCCGGAAGCGGGCAGTGCGGAGTTTGTCACGCCGATGTCGTTTCGTGCCACTTGCCAACCCGTGACCGGGAGGGTAATTAGGCATATATGCAAGCACGTTCATCCAAGCCCTTGCCCGCGGCGCGGCGGGTGGCGCTCGAAGCCCTGTTCCGCTGTCTCATGAACCGGCAGGACATCCAGGCCGCCCTGGACGCGTCCCTGTCCTCCGGCGTGGACGACCCGCGCGACGTGGGGTTGGCCACGGAACTCGGTTACGGCTACCTCCGGCTCAAGGGACGCATCGAATACGTCCTGTCCCGGTTCCTCCAGGACCCCGGCAAGCTCAACCCCAAGATGCGGTTGGCCATGGGCGTGGCCGCCTACGAGATCCTCTTCCTGGACAAGGTCCCGGCCTACGCCTCGGTGGACTGGGCCGTGGAGTTCTCCAAATCCAAGCCGGGCGCGCGCCTGGCCGGGCTGTTCAACGCCGTGCTCCGCCGGGTGTCCGAACTGGGCGAAGACGCCCACGACCCCGATTTTTTCCGCAAGGACGCCTCCCTGCCCGAGTTCCTGTCGCGCTGGTACTCCTGCCCCCAGTGGCTGGTGGACCTGTGGTGGCGCGAGTACGGGGAGAAGACGGCCACGGACTACCTTGAGGCCCAGATCAGGCCCCCGGCGCTCGGCTTCAACCTCTTCGGCCACCCCGAGGCGGACGCCCTGTACGCCGAGATCGCGGGCTGGTCCGAGCTGATCGACATCGAAGGCATGAGCTTCGCCCTGCCCGCGGGCACCGCTTTCGAGGGCGAGCCTGACCCGCCCCTGGCCCGGCAGTCGTTCGCCGCGCGCCAGGCGGTTGAGGCCCTGGACCCGGAGATATGGGACGGCCCGGTCTGGGACGCCTGCGCCGGACGCGGGGGCAAGACCCGCATCCTGTTGGAAAAGGGGCTCGACGTGTTCGCCTCGGACCCGCACCGTGGCCGGTTGGCGGCCCTTGAGCGCGAGCTGCACGGGGTGGAGGTCTTCGAGGCCAACGCGGCCACGGCCGAGCCGCCGCGCGTACCCGGCTCCATCCTCCTGGACATGCCGTGCTCCGGCCTGGGCGTGCTCTCGCGCCGCCCCGACACCAAGTGGAAGCGCAAACCAGCCGACCTGGGCGACCTGACCCTGCTTCAGCGGGAGATTCTGGACAACGCCCTGGCCCAGGTGAAGCCCGGCGGACGCATCGCGGTCATCACCTGCACCCTGAATCCCGAGGAGAACCAGGGGCTGGTCGCCCGGTTTGCCGAGGACAACGATCGGGTGTCCGTGGAGCGCGAGTGGACCACGCCGTCCGACTCGCCGCTGAACGAGTTCTTCTACGCCGCCTCCCTCACCGTGAAGTAATTCCCGGCGCGCGGCCCGATCGTGGGCCGCGCGCCTTTTTTCCCATTTCGTCAGCCGCCGAGCTTGGCCCCCAGCCACGAGGCCGGGTCCACGGACTCGGGCACGCCCTCGCGGGCGTCCACGCCGCGCGCCTCGGCCAGTTTTTCCTGGTAGGTCTTCCAGCAGGCCTGGGCCAGGGATGTGGACCCGGACAAGGGGTAGGCCAGGGTCGCGGCCAGCCGCGCGGACAATGCCTCGGACAACAGGGCGTCGTACTTTTTGGGGTCGGTCTCGCGGCGCACGTAGGCGATGAAGAGGGGGGCCTCTTCGTCGCACAGGATGACCCCGGACTGGATCTCCCAGTCCGCGACCTCCCCGCCGTCCGCGCCGGTGACGGCGATGATCCGCAGAAAGTCCGTGGGCAGCACGTAGCGGCAGGCCCATTTCCACAGGGGGGCCGAGGCTCCGGCGGCCAGTTCGGCCTGGGCCATGGCGCAGTTCCAGGGGTGCGCGCGCAGGACCGCGTCGCGCACCGCGGGCCAGCGGTGATTGCACAGTCCGGCGGCCTTGGAGACGTCGCCCAGGGACATGATCGCGTCCTCTCCCAGATCCAGCAGGGCGTTGTTGCAGATTTCGATCACACTCGTTGCCATATGCGTGTTCCTCGCTTTGCTAGGGTTGCGGGCATCCCGGCGGGCACAGCGTACCACGGGTTTTCCGGGCACCCCTCCTCCGGGAACGAATGACAAGGAAAAGCGTTTGATCGGCAGGAAAAATCAACTTGACACGGTTGCCTGTCTGGACCCGCCGGCGGGGAAATCGCGGGGCCTGTTGTTGACAACATATTACCGGTATGTTTTCCCTGACCGCGCGCGGAAAATAATTGGCAATGCCCGGGCAACGATGGATGCTTTTCCGGGCCCCGCGGCAACATCGCAACGCAGTTCGCTTACAATGGTGTGATTCCACATGGAAGACGTTTCCCTTATCGACATCGCCTGCGGCATCTCGTCCGCCTTGGACTACATCTCTCCCACGGTGACCGGGCATCACCGGCGTGTGGGGCTGGCTTCCACCGTCCTGGGCAGCCACGTGGGCATTCGGCCCTCTTCCCTGGTGGACCTGCTTCTGGCCGGGCTGCTTCACGACATCGGGGCCTTTTCCATGGACCTGGCCCTGGACGGGTTGAGCTTCGACGCCGACCTGGAGGAGCACGCCGTGGTCGGTTACCGGCTGCTCCGGGACCATCCCTTCCTGGAGCGCGCCTCGCGCATTGTCCTGTACCACCACACCAGTTGGAAGGACCTGCGGGTCATCCGCCAGGAGGGCGACCGCGAGACCCTGCTGTTGGCCAACATCGTCAACCTGGCCGACCGGGTGGATATTCTGCGCCGGGTGGGCACCGAGGGGAGGCAGCGCGAGGAGGTGGAACAGGCTGTGGCCGGGTTCACCTCGGACCTCTACGCCCAGGAGCTGCCCGTGGCCTTTCGGGAACTCGCCCAGGGCGGCGTGTTCTGGCCCCTGGTGGAGGAGTTGGACCAGCCGGTGCGGGAGATGCTCTCCAAGGACCTCCTGGACGTGCGCATCTCCCCGGATCAGCTCATAGATTTTTCGGGCTTCTTCACCAGGATCATCGACTTCCGGAGCCGCCACACGGCCACCCACTCGGCGGGCGTGGCCGAGAGCGCGGTCCAACTGGCCCGGCTGGCGGGCATGGACGAGCGGGAACAGAAGGCCATGCGGTTGGCCGGCAACCTGCACGACATCGGCAAGCTGGCCGTGCCCACCTCCCTGCTCGACAAGCAGGGCGCCCTGGACGAGGACGAGTACGTCAAGGTCAAGGACCACGCCACGGTCAGCGCCGAGGTCCTGCGTTCCATACCGGGCCTGGGCGAGGTGGCCGACTGGGCCGCCCAGCATCACGAGCGCCTGAACGGCAAGGGGTATCCCCTGGGATTGACGGGAAAGGAGCTTTCGCTGGGCTCCCGGATCATGCAGGTGGCGGACGTGCACACGGCCATCACCGAGGACCGTCCCTACCGCAAGGGCATGACCCGCGAGCGGACCGTGGCCGTGCTCCGCTCCATGGCGGACAACGGCTTCCTGGACGCGGACATCGTCAACCTGGTCATCGAGAACCACGACCGCCTGGACGCGGTCCGGACCATAGTCCAGAGCCGCGCCCTGTCCGAATTCCGGCGCTTTACCGAAGCCAACGGCTAGCCGCCGGGCCTACGCCTCTTCGAATATTTTCCGGATTTCGTCCGGGTCCGCGGTCAGCCCCAGGGCGCACATGAGTCGGATGCGGGCCTTGGGTCCGCCCAGCCTGCCGCACAGGATGACGCCCCTGGCGTGCAGGTCGGCCCCGCCGCCGGGATAGCCGTACACGGGCCAGACCCCGCCCTCGATGCAGCGGGTGGCCAGGACCACGGGCAGCCCCTTCTCCAGGCACGCCTCGATCCCTTCGACCATGGCCGGAGGCACGTTTCCGGCGCCGAACCCTTCGATGACAACCCCCTTTGCTCCCTCGCTTATTGCATGATCGAGAGGTTTCCGGTCAATTCCCGTATACGCGGTGATGAGCGGGACGTTGGTCTCGATGCCCGAGGGCGCGAACTTGCGCCGGGGGGTGGGGGTGGACCGGGGCCTCGCCAGGAGCACGGACTCCCCGGCCACGTAACCGACGATCCCGGCCTCGCGGGATTCGAAGGCGTCCACGTTCAGCGAGTTGACCTTGACCGCCTCACGGGCGGCGAAGATGCGGTCGGTCATCAGGATGCACGCCCCCACGCCGGGAGGCAGGGGGAGCAGGCAGGCGCGCACGGTGTTGGCCAGGTTGCGGATCCCGTCGTAGCCCGCCTCGGAGTAGTAGCGCATGGACCCGGTCAGGATGACCGGCTTGTCCGAGTGGATGACCAGGTCGCACATGTAGGCGGTCTCCACCAGGGTGTCCGTGCCGTGCAGGACCACGGCCCCGAGCACGGACTCCTCCTTGAGCACCGCCTCCACGTCGCGGGCCAGCCGGAACATATCCTCCGGGGTCATGTGCGGGCTCGGCTTGTCGGACCAGAGCACGGGGCGCAGGGTCACGTCCGCCTCCTGGGGCGAGAGCTGGCTGAGCAGCCCGTCGAAGTTGCCGCCGGGAGCCACGCCTTCCTTGCCTTCGACCGGGGACATACCGATGGTTCCACCGGTGAAGAAAATCACTATTTCAGCCTGTTGCGTCATGTTGTTTCTTTTTGTTGCGGTTTGTTGCGGTCGGTTGTGGTTCAGGCCGTCTTCAGGGCCGCCTCAAAGGCCCGGCGCAGCACGGCCTCGTCCACAGCTCCGGTGATGCGCGGCTGCCCCTCGACAATGAACGTGGGCAGGGCGGTCACTCCGGCCTCCTTGGCCTGCCTGGAGCCGTCCGCCACGCGGGCGGCGAAGCGGTGGTCGGCCAGGGCCGCCTTCAGCGGCCCCGTGTCGAGGCCGGTCCGGGCGGCCACATCCAGGACCACTTCGAGGTCGCCGATATCCCTTCCATCACTAAACCCGGCCCGGAACATGCGCCCGTGGAAATCGTGGTAGCGCCCCGCGTCGCGCGCGAACTCGGCGGCCTCCAGGGCGAGGCGGGAGTTGTACAGCCGTTCGGCGCGGGCAAAGTGAATGCCGTACGGCTCGCCCCGCTGGTTGCAGGTCATGATCACCTGGTCCAGGTCGAAGCGGTCCACCAGATCGTCCAGGGGGCGTCCCTGTGGCGGTGTCTCCGGGTGCAGTTCGTGGGGCACCCAGGTATCGCGGAGGTCGAAGTCCCGTCTGAGGCGGTCGATGATGCCCGAGCCGACGAAGCAGAAGGGGCAGACGAAATCGGAGAAAATGGTCACGTTGAGGGGCATGGATGGTCCTTGAGGCTCTTGGGGCTTGCGTATGCCCACACTCTACGGCCCGTTTTCGAAAAGTAAAGCGGTTTTACCGGGCCGTGGACGCGGCCAGCAGGTCCCTCCGCAGGGCGTCCTGGCGGGCCTCGTCCAGGAGCCGCTGCCCGTCCTGGGTGCGCACGTGGAAGACGTCGGCCGCGCGGCCCTTGATGGTCGTGATCATGGCCACGTGGATGGACAGCTCGTGAGCGGCAAGGGTGCGGGCCATGTCGAACAGGAAGCCGGTGCGGTCCGTGGCCGCCACCTCGATCACGGTGTAGAAGTCGCTGGCCTGGTTGTCGATGGTTACCAGGGGCCCCAGCCTGGGGCGGCCGCGCCCTCGGGTCAGGGGCGAGCGGCCGCGCTCCTCCAGGCGGGCGGCCAGGTCCAGCTTGCCGACCATGGCGTAGCTCACGGACCGGACGACCCGGGCCCAGACCTCTTCGGCGTAGAGGTTTTCGGGCGGTTCGCCCACGGTGAAGACGTCCACGGCCGTGCCGTCCTTCCAACTGAAGATGTCCGCGGCCAGGATGTTCAATCCGTGCAGGGACAAGGCCCCGGCGATGGTCGCGAACAGGCGGGGCTGGTCCACGGCGGCGATGGTCAGCTTGTAGGTGTTCTCGGCCCGGCCCGGCGCGGCCTCGATCAGGTTGACCCCCTTGCCGCCGATGGATGACGGCTTGCGCATGCGGTCCTCGGCCACGGCGGCCCACAGCTTCCTGACCAGCCGGACGTGCCCGGCGATGGCCTCGGGCGTTAAGGCCAGGAAGGCGCGCGAGGGCATGGCCCGCATGGCCGCATCCACGAACTCCGGGTCCTGGTCGTGGGCCGCGGCGAGCACGGCCAGCTTGGCGTCGGCCAGCCTGCGGGCCGCGTCCGGTTCGGCCAGGGGACCGTGGCGCAGCAGGTTGCGGACCTTGAAGTACAACTCGCCCAGCAGGGAGCGGGTCCAACTGTTCCAGGCGCGCGGGCCGGTGGCCATGGAGTCGGCCGTGGACAGCAGGTGGAGCATGTCCAGCCGGGCCGTGTCCCCGACCACGGCGGCCACATCCGCGACCGTGCGTTCGTCGGACAGGTCGCGTCGGGTGGCGGTCTTGGGCAGGAGTAGGTGGTGCTCCACCAGAAAGGCCACATCCTCGATCACCTCGGGCGTGCGGCCGTAGCGGGCCAGGACCTCGCGGGCCATGGCCGCCCCGGCTCCGGAGTGGTCGGGCGCGCCCTTGCCCAGGTCGTGGAAGAATCCGGCCAGGACGAGCCGGGCAGGGTCGGCCACCCCGGCGGCCAACTCCCCGGTCCACCCGCCGTCGCCGCGCAGGAAGTCCGAGAGCAGGGCCACAGTGGCCAGGGTGTGCCGCCCGACCGGGTGCACGTGGTAGTCATTGAACTGGATGAGGTGCTCCACCTCGGCGAATTCCGGGAACAGGGCGGGCAGCAGCCGGGTTTCGAGCAGCCCGTCCAGGGCCGTGCGGCAGTGCGGGGCCAGGAATATCTCCACCAGGATGGACAGGGTCTCGCTCCGTCCGGCCAGTCCGGCGGCGAACCGGGCCGGGTCTCTGCGGACGATGCGCCGTGCTCCCCAGGTCAGGGGCAGGCCGGTGCGCGCGGACTCCAGGAATGCGCCGAGCACGTTGTCCGGGGTGGCCTCGACCTGTCGCCTGAAGCGGATGCCTTCGGGTCCGGCGGCCAGATTGCGGATGGACAGTTCGGGCAGGGGCGCGGTGCGCACCGGGAAGGCTTCCTGGAACAGGGCCTCGCGCATGGCCTTGATTCGGGTCATGGCCTGGTGCAACCGGGACAGGAAGAACTCCACGGCCAGGCCGGTGTCCTCGGGCGAGGCGGTCCGTGAGGTGAAGCCCATGAGCCGCGCCGTGGGCGGCTGGAGATCGAAGAAGAGGCGGTCGGTCTTGCGCTTCGCGGCCAGGTGCAGGGCCGTGCGCACGCGGTTGAGGAAGGCCTGGTCCTCGCGCAGCCGGGCGAGCTCCTCGGGCAGGAAGATGGGGTTGCGGCCGAGCGCCTTGAGCACCCGCGTCAGCCAGGCCACCTGCTGGCCGTCGCGCAGTCCGCCCAACCCGTTCTTGATCTCGGGTTCGAGCAGGGCCGAGGCGTCGCCGTACTGGGTGGCCCGTGCCTCGTTGTGCTCGCGCAGGGAGGCGGCGAAGGTCTCGCCGGACCGGTTCAGGACCCTGGCGGCGAAGGCGGCCTTGAAGGTCTCGAAGACTTCGGCATCCCCGGCCAGGGGGCGAGCGTCCATGAGCGAGGCCAGGACCTGGAAGTCCTTCCGGGCCAGGGACACGCAGTCGGCCACGGTGCGCACGCCGTGGCCCAGGTCCAGGCCGAGGTCCCACAGGGGAAAGAGCAGGGTCTTGATGAATGGTTCGGCCCCGGACGGGATGCGCCGCTTGAAGAGCAGGAACACGTCCACGTCCGAGCCGGGGCACAGACGCCCGCGGCCGTAGCCGCCCACGGCGACGAGGGTGAAGGCGAAGCGCTGCGGCCCGGCCTCCCGGACGCGGCGTTCGAAATAGCGGTCAACCAGGTGGGTGTACTCCCAGGCGAAGCCGCCCACGGCCCCGGCCTCGGCCCGCGTCCACAGGTCCGCCCTGGCCTGTTTCAGCCTGCGGGCGGATTCGGGGAGATGGCTGTCCGGCTGCATGGGCGTTCCTGGATGTTGTCCGGCCTGGCGGAAAAGGGACGGCCGGGAGCCTCTCCTCTCCCGGCCGCCGCCAGCCCGGCGGGCTGGGATATGCCCGGGCGAGCGCTGGGACTCTCTTTCCTGCTGGCCCGGCCCGGAGGTGTTCTCGTCTTGTTGAGGCTAGATAGCCTCTTCGCCGGTCTCGCCCGTACGGATGCGCACGACCTCGTCCACGGTGGAGACGAAGATCTTGCCGTCGCCCACCTCGCCGGTGCGCGCGGCCGCGCGGGCCGCCTCGACCACCTCGGAGGCGAAGTCGTCCTCGACCACGGCCTCGATCTTGATCTTGGGCACGAAGTCCACCTGGTATTCGGCGCCGCGATAGACTTCCTTGTGGCCGCCCTGGCGGCCGAACCCCTTGACTTCGCTGACGGTCATGCCTTTCACGCCGATGCCGGAAAGGGCGGTCTTGACCTCGTCGAGCTTGAACGTCCGGGTGATGATCTCGATTTTCTTCATGTCGCTGTCTCCTTGACTACCACTGATAACCGGTCTCGGAATGCTCGGCAATGTCCATGCCCTTGTCCTGCTCCTCGTCTGTGGCGCGCAGGCCGATGGTGGCGTCCACCACCTTGAAGAGGATGAAGGTCATGGCGAAGCAGAAGCCCCAGGTGGCCACCACGGAGACGAACTGGACCCACAACTGGTGCGCGTTGCCCGCGATGAGTCCGTCCGCGCCCACCGTGGCCAGCAGGCCGGTGGCCAGGGCTCCGTAGGTGCCGCCCAGGCCGTGGATGCCGACCACGTCCAGGGCGTCGTCGTAGCCGAATTTGTTCTTGAGCATGATCCCGCCGTAACAGAGCACGCCCGCGCCCAGGCCGAGCACGATGGCCCACATGGGGGTGACGAATCCGGCGGCCGGCGTGATGGCGACCAGCCCGGCCACCGCGCCCGAGGCCGCGCCCAGGGTGGTGGCCTTGCCGCCGTGCATCCACTCGGCGATGATCCAGGACAGGGCCGCGGCGGCCGTGGCCATGTGCGTGGTCACGAAGGCGTTGGCGGCCACGCCGTCCGCGGCCAGGGCGGACCCGGCGTTGAAGCCGAACCAGCCGAACCACAGGATGGCCGCGCCCAGGATGGTCATGGGCAGGTTGTGCGGGATGAAGGCCGTGCTGCCGTGGCCCTTGCGCTTGCCGATGAGGATGGCGCAGCACAGGGCGGCCGCGCCCGAGCTCATGTGGACCACCGCGCCGCCCGCGAAGTCCAGCGCGCCCATCTGGCCCATCCAGCCGCCGCCCCAGACCCAGTGGCACATGGGGGCGTAGACCAGGATCAGCCACAGGGCGGAAAAGACCATGAACCCGCCGAACTTCATGCGCTCGGCAAAGGCGCCGGTGATCAGCGCCGGGGTGATGACCGCGAACATGCACTGGAAGATCATGAAGGTCAGGTGGGGCAGGTTGTCCGCCGGGGACCCGGCCGTGGTCATGCCCACGCCCTTGAGAAAAATGAAGTCGAGCCCGCCGATGAGCCCGCCGATGTCCGAACCGAAGGACAGGGTGTAGCCGATGACGGCCCAGAGCACGGACATGAGCCCGAGCATGATGAAGGACTGCATGATGGTTGCGAGAACGTTTTTCGAGCGGACCAGCCCGCCGTAAAACAGCGCCAGGCCGGGGGTCATGAACATGACCAGGGCAGCGCAGACCAGGATAAAAGCGTTGTCGGTGTAATTCATTGTTCAAACCTCCAGCGGCGGGGTATGCAAGACTGAGGCCAATAAAAAAACACGGTATTTGGGCACTATCTACACAAAAGTATTTTTTTGTCTTTACAAAAGTGGCAAATTTAGTAAATTTTTATCAATTTTGTTAAACTGCATAACGGTATTTGTCGATTCGCATGCGGGGCCAACGGACCGGAACCGGGTTTGACCGTGGCGGGCCAAACCAGTAGGGTTTATTGAGGGAATTGTTATGAACCCGTGCCCGGAGGAAGGTGAGGCATGAACATGAGGACCAAAAGCGCGCTGGTCGTGACCATCGGCCTGCTCCTGCTCTTTGCCGTGCTGTTCTCCTTCGACTACACGGACCGCTACGTCAGCGACCGCTTCTTCAAGGCCTTGAAGGAGGCCCCGATCGGGACCGACCGGGCCTATTCTCTGGACGCCTTCATGGAATACTACGACTGGGATTCGGTCTGCGTGGTCCTGCCGGGCGCGGAGCACGACTTCTCCACCCTGTTCGGCCGCGACTACAAGCTCGCCCCCCGGAAGGAGGGCGGCTGGAGCCTGGTCTTTCTCAAGGAGGGGACGGTCACTGCGGAGATCACCGTGGACCCGGCCGTGCTCGAACCGTCCACCGGGCAGACGGACGGCTGCATCGACCGCTGGGCCGCCATCTTCACTCTGAACCGGGACGGGCAGGGTAAACTCCACCTGGCTTTCGCAGGACATTAGATCATGTCGAACCACGCCCTGCACAACGCGGCCGAGGCCCTGAAAAAGGCGCGCTGCGCCATGGCCTTCACCGGCGCGGGCATCTCCGTGGAATCGGGCATCCCGCCGTTTAGGGGGCCGGGCGGCGTGTGGGCCAGGTACGACCCGGACAAGTTCGAGAAGGGGTATTTCAAGCGCCACCCCGAAGAGGTCTGGCCCCTGCTCAAGGAAATCTTCTACGACATGTACGGCCGGGCCAAGCCCAACCCGGCGCACCTGGCCCTGGCCGAGCTGGAGGCCGCCGGGAAGCTCGCGGGGATCGTCACCCAGAACATCGACTCCCTGCACCAGGACGCGGGCAGCCGGGTGGTCCACGAATACCACGGCTCGACCCGGCGCATGCAGTGCCTGTCCTGCCGGGCCTTCTTCGCCACCGAGGCCGTCTCGCTGGACATCCTGCCCCCTCCCTGCCCGGCCTGCGGCGGGCTGCTCAAGCCGGACTTCGTCTTCTTCGGCGAGGGCATCCCCGATGACGTGCACCGGGCGGCCACGGACCTGGCCAAACAGGCGGACGTCTGCCTGGTCATCGGCACGGGCGGCGAGGTCGTCCCGGCCGGGCGCATCCCCCATGTGGTCAAGAACCACGGCGGCACGATCATCGAGATCAACCTGCGGGACACCGCGTACACCTACAACACCACCGACTACTTTCTGGAAGGCAAGGCCGGGACGCGCACCCCGGAGCTGGTCCGGGCCGTGCTGGGCTGATCTCCCACTCGTTTTCGTCGCTTCTCCGTTTGCGGTCACCGCAAGCGAAAAGCCCCCGCCATGTCCGGCGGGGGCTTCCTTTCTCGCATTGAAAAACGTCCCGGTCAGGACTGCATGCGGCCGATGAGTTCCTTGAGGGAGCCCGCCAGGGTGGCCAGGCGGTCCAGGTCGGTGCGGGCCTCGCCCATGGCCTGGGCGGTCTCGCTGGAGATGGCGGTGATCTCCTCGGTGGCCCGGGTGACCTGCTCGCTGGTGGCCGACTGCTCCTCGGCGGCCGTGGCGATGGAGCGGACCTGGTCGGCGGTCTGGATCACGGACTGCTGGATGGTCTCGATGGACTGCCCGGCCCGGCCCGCCAGTTCGGTGGATTCCCGGATGGAGGCCACGGCCCGTTCGGTGGCGGCCACGTTGTCGCGGGTGCCGGTGCGGATGGACTGGATGGCCGCGTCCACCTCCTTGGTGGCGGTCATGGTCTTTTCGGCCAGCTTGCGGACCTCGTCCGCGACCACGGCGAAGCCGCGCCCGGCCTCGCCCGCGCGGGCCGCCTCGATGGCCGCGTTCAGGGCCAGCAGATTGGTCTGGTCCGCGATGTCGTCGATGACCTGCATGATCGCCCCGATATCCTCGGTCTGCCTGTCCAGTTGGGACATGGACTCCTTGAGGGCCTCGGACTGCGTGCCCACGTCCTGGATGGCTTCGACCACATGGTGGACCAGCCCGGCGCCCTCTTCGGCCAGGTCGCGCATGTCGTCCGCATTGCAGGAGGCGCTTCCCGCATTCTGGGCCACCTCCAGCACGGTGGCGTTCATCTGTTCCATGGCCGTGGCCGTCTCGGTAGCCCGGTCGCGCTGGACGTCAGAGCCGTGGCTGGCCTCGTCCACCTTGCGGGACAGGGTGGACGACGCCTCGTCCAGCTCCAGGGCGATGGCCTCGGCCTCGCGGGCTGCTTCGGCGATGCGTTCGTGCTGGTGCAGGGCCTCGGCCTCGCTCTTCTTGATCTCCGTGGTCTCGGTCAGGATGGTGAACGCGCCCACGATCTTCCCGTCCAGGTCCCTGATGGGCGAGGTGTCGACCAGCAGGTTGTAGGGACGGCCCTTGCGCCCCTTGCCCTTGGTGGTCTGGCCCACGATGACCTTGCCCTTGCGCATGCACTGGCCGAGCAGGGTCGGCCGCGAGCGGTCCCCGTAGACGAACTCGGACATATGCATGCCGATGAAATCGGACGGTTGCCCGTCGATCTGCAACAGGTCCAGCTCCGGCTGGTTCAGGAAGGTGATGATCTCGTCGGTGTCCGTGACCACGCACGGCTGGGTCAGGCTGGTCAGCAGCCCCTGGGACATGCCGAGCTTGGCCTTGAGCTCGGCGGTCATGTCTTTGACCGCGTCGATGGTTTCGCCGATGGCGTCGCGGGCTTGGTAGTCGATGGTCGCGGCATAGTTGCCGGCGGCCACTTCGAGGGTGTAGGCCGAGAGGTCGCGCAGCGGCTTGAGCAGGGTGCGGATCAGGAGGAAGCTGCCGAGCAGGGAAACGGCCACGCCCGCGGCTACGATGCCCCCGGCCGCGAGAAGGATCTGGCGTTCCACCGCGCCCAAGGCCTCGGGGCTCACGTTCAGCTCGCTCAGCGCGCCGTCCATGAGATAGACGATGCCCCCGGCCAGGATGATGGAGGTCAGGAACACCATGGACACTACGCCGAGGATGAGCTTGAACCGGAACGGAATCCTCTTGGAATCGAACATACCCCCTCCCTCCGGGATTGTCGGGCGACACCCGCTGGGCCCGTCAAGGCGGGCCAATTATCTAGATATTCTATAGATTCTCTACGGTGGCCGCCGGATTCTGTCAACACGGGCGGTTTTCCGGTCAGAAAGCCAGCGCTCCGATCCCGGCCCCGGCCAGGACCACCCAGAGGATGTCCACCTTTTTGCGCAGGGCGATGAACGCGGCCAGGGCAAAGACCGCCTGGGCCACGGTCCAGTGGACGGACAGCCCGAAGCGCACGGCCACGGCGGCCATCAACCCCACCAGGGAGATGAGGCTGCCCCTGAGCACCCGCCGGGCCACGGGCGAGGCCACCAGCCGGTCGGCGAAGGGGGTGGCCGCGCACAGGATGATGAGCGAGGGCGAGAACACGGTCACGGCCGCGGTCAGGGCCCCGGCCAGCCCGGCCACGGCATAGCCCACGAAAGCCCCGGTCATGACGATGGGGCCGGGCGTGACCTGCCCCAGCGCGATGCCGTCCATGAACATGGGTTGGGTCAGCCAGCCGCGCACTTCGACCACTTCATGGAGCATGAGCGGTACGGACACGTACCCGCCGCCGAAGGCGAAGCAGTCGATCTTGACCATGAGCAGGCCGAGCCGGAACAGCTCCGGGTTTACCGCGTACAATGCGGCCAGGAAAAGGACCAGGACCCCCAGGAGCAGTCCGGCAAAACGCAGGGGCCCGCGCCCGGTCGGGGTCGGCCGCGCGGGCGCGCCGCCCTGCTCGTTGCGGAGCAGGAACACGGCCAGGATGCAGACCACGGCCATGGCCAGGATGGGGTTGCCCTTGAGCCCGAGCCAGACGCCCGCCAGGCAGGCCAGGAGCCGGGAGGCCAGGGTGTCCAGGTAGCGCCGGGCGAAGTTGACCGCCGCATGCAGGATCAGGGCGACGATGACCAGTTGCAGGCCGGTGAAGGCCGCGGTCACGGCGGCCACGTCCCGGGCCGAGAAATAGAGCACGGTCAGGCCGAGCATGAGCAGGAAGGCGGGCAGGCCGAACCCGACGTAGGCGGCCAGGGCTCCGGCCCCGCCGCGCGCCCGGAGCCCCACGTAGGCGGCCACCTGCATGGCCGTGGCGCCGGGCAGCAACTGGGTCAGGGACATGCCCAGCGAGAACGAGGGCTCGTCGAGCCAGCCCTTGCGCTCCACGGCCATGGCCCGGATGTACGGGACCATGGCCGGGCCGCCGAAGGCGGTCAGCCCCAGCCGGAGGAAGGCGAGAAAGATGCGCGTCAGGGAGGGAGTGTTCATGGGTATCCTAATCGCCGAAGGCGAGCCGTTCAATGATCACGTTGGACACGAGCATGCCGTTCTTGGTCAGCCGGAGCCTGCCGCCCGAGATGCGCACCAGGTTCTCGCGGTGCAAGGCGCTGATCAACTGCTCCTTCCTCTTGATCAGGTCGAAGCCGGTGCGCCTGCGGTATTCCTTCAGGTCCAGCCCCTTGCTCGTGCGCAGGGAGAGCATGACCATCTCCTCGAGCAGGACCTCGTCGGTCAGTTCCTCGTAGTCGCTGCCGACCAGTTCGCCGCGGACAAAGGCGTCGTATTCGTCCATGTAGCGCGGCACCGTGAACCGCCTGCGTCCCAGGGTGGACACGGCCGACGGCCCCAGCCCGAGGTAGTCGGATCCGTCCCAGTACCCGGAGTTGTGCACGGACATGAACCCCATGCGCGCGAAGTTGGAGACCTCATAGTGCAGGTAGCCCACGGACTCCAGATACTCGGCCCCGTAGACGAACATGCGCCCCTGTTCCTGGTCCAGCGGCAGGCTCAGGTCGCCGCCCTCGGCGCAGCGCCTGGCCATTACCGTGCCTTCCTCCAGGGTCAGGTTGTAGGCCGAAATGTGCTCGGGCCGCATCTCCGAGACGATGCGCAACTGGTCGAGCCAGACCTTGAGTTTCTGGCCGGGCAACCCCCAGATGAGGTCCACGCCGATGTTGCCGAACCCGGCCCGGCGCGCCTGGTCAAAGGCCTGGTAGGCCATGGCCACCGAGTGCGGGCGGCCCATGGTCTGGAGGTCCGCGTCCTTGAGGCTCTGCATGCCCAGCGACAGCCGGTTGAAGCCCAGGGACAACAGCCCCCGGAAGTAGCTGACGTCCTGGGCCGAATCCGGATTGGCCTCGATGGTCGCCTCGATCCCCGGATTGAAGACGAACGCCTTGTTCAGCGCCTTCATGATCCGGTCGAGCTGGGCCAGGGGGATCAGGGACGGGGTGCCGCCGCCGAAATAGACCGTGCGCAGCCTGGGGCGTTGCAACCGCCGTCCCCACAGCTCGATCTCCTTGAGCAGCAGGGAGACGTACCAGGCGAAGGTGGCCTGGTCGAAGGATTGGGAGTGGAAGGAGCAGTAGTGGCACCGGGAGCGGCAGAACGGCACGTGGATGTAGAGCAGCAGCCCCTTGCCGTGATCCGCGACCTGCACCGGCTTGGACCCGGCCTCGGGAAAGGCGGCCCTGACCGGGACGTTCTCGCCGTATATCCTGCCCACGCTCAACTCTCCCTGCGGCTGGCGAAGACCGCCAGCGCCCCGACGATGAGGTACGCGGCCACGACAAGGCCGATCAGGGCCATGCCGGGCGCGCTGGTCAGGCCGGACCAGGCCAGGAGCAGCGCCCCGGCCGCCTCGTAGAGCATCAGCAGGGTCGCGGCCCAGATGGAGATGACCCGTCCGGCCTGGGCGAAGCGGGCGATGATCGCGTAGACCGCCAGGGCCAGGATGCCGATGCCCCAGACCTCGGCCGAGCCCCGGACCAGCCCGTTGACGACCACGGCAATGGTTTTGAGCAACAGAAAGCCGATGAGCGCGTGCTTGCGCGTGAACAGGAAGGCGAACAGCGCGCGCATGGCCTAGCCCATCAACTCCCGCTTGTACCGCTCGTTCTCGCTGTACAGGCAGCCGCAGTATTGCTGGCGGTAGATTTCCCACTCTTTCGAGGTCTCGATGCCCTCGCTCCAGCCCTCGCGGAAGTCGTGGTACAAAAATTTCGTTTTGGCCGACTCCAGGTCCCGGCCCAGGGCCGCGATCTCGTCGTGCTTCTGGTACTTGGAATAGAGCAGGGTGGTGGTGAAGAGATCGAAATTGCCCCGTTTGGCGATCTGCGCGGTGCGCTCCAGGCGCATGGCGTAGCAGTGGAAGCAGCGGTTGTTCTCGCGGTGGGCCACGGCCCGGAACCACTCCTGCGGCCGGTACTCGTCGTCCTTGACGATGACCTTCACGCCGAGTCTCTCGGCCACGGCCAGACAGCCGTCCCGCCGCTTCACGTACTCCGTGAGCGGGTGGATGTTCGGGTTGTAGAACAGCCCCGTGACCTCGTGCCCCTCGGCCAGCAGCGTCTTGAGCGTGGTGATGGAACACGGCCCACAACAGATATGCAGCAGAACTCTTGACATTTGGCCGCAGTTTGAGCCCATTTCACGCGATTTGTAAAGGGAACGCAGTGGCCCGCGCCGCCCGCCGGCGGCCCGGCAACGCGTTGATTTTCCGCCCCGCTGCTGTAAAGATCACCGACAGGGAAGGCCGCTTCTTTACAGAATTTTGCATAGTACATTTTCGGAACATGCCGTATTTCAAAAAGATAGCCGATAGGCACTGTTTTTGCTAAGATACAAATACCGATACCGCGAAAGAGCCCGCAGGGCCGACGCACAGACACCGGAGCATCCTCATGAAGACGTCCATATTTATCCTTATCACCCTGCTGGCACTGGCCCTCGCGGCCTCCCCCGCGCGGGCGGGCTACATCGACCTCGGCGAGGCCGGGGAGTACAACGCGTTCATCCTCGGCGAGTTTTCGAGCGGCGCCTCCGATACCCAGGGCCGTCTGGCCGTGGGGGGCAACGCCACCATGAGTCCGTACTCCGTCGGGTATGCCCTGCCCGACGGCTACTCCGGCTACTCACTGGTGGTGGGGGGAAACCTCAACTACAACGGCGGGGATGTCTACCACGGCGACGTGGCCGTGGGCGGCTCTGTCTTGTCATCCCCGGACGTGGACAGCGGGACCCTGTATGCAGGCACCAGCGTGATCAATTTCAAGGAACAGGCGGCCTACCTCCGGGCCCTGGCCGTCACACTGGGCGGCTACGCGGCGACCGGCACGGACGTCCTGGGCGGGAACGTCCTGACCCTGACCGGCGACGGCAGTTCTCAGTTGCAGGTGTTCAACCTCGACGGCGCCGACCTTTTGGGCAGCACCGAACTGAGCCTCGGCGGGATCGCCGACGGATCGACCATCCTGATCAACGTCTCCGGCAAGGAATCCGGGCTGGTCGGCATGGGCATGGTGGATCTCACGGCCTACCGCAACGACATCCTGTTCAATTTTTACGAGACCGAGAGCCTGTATCTGGACGGCGTCGGCGTCCAGGGCTCCATCCTGGCCCCGAATGCCACCGTAACCGGCTACTATGACAAAATCAGCGGCGGAGGGGGCAGCATAGACGGAACCCTCATCGCGGATTTCTACTATGCGCATATTCAGCAGCACGACGTCCCGTTCAACAGCACCACGCCGGTGCCCGAACCCGGCACCTTCGCCATCATGGGGCTCGGGCTCCTGGGGCTGGTCGGTTTCATGCGGCGGCGCGGACAACGCGCCTAGACGTAGACAAGACGGACACGGGCCCCGGACTTCTGTCCGGGGCTTTTTTTGCGTCCGCGCGCCGGAGGTCCGTCCGGTTCGGTCCGGTTCGGTCCGGTTCTCCTTTTCTCCTTTTCCTTCCCATGGTAGCCTGCCCGGAAACCGAACAAGGAAAGGATTGCACATGGCACGATACACCGGCATCAACCATTTGGCCATGGTCACCGGCGACATGGATGGGACCATCCGCTTCTGGCGCGACCTGCTGGGCATGCGGTTGGTGGTCGGCCTTGGGCGCCCCGGCTACCGCCACTATTTCTTCGAGATCGCGGAAAACGACATGATCGCCTTCTTCGAGTGGGACGGCGTGGAGCCGCTGGACGAAAAGGACCACGGGTTTCCGGTCCGGGGCAAGGTCGCCTTCGACCACATTGCCTTCGGCGTGGCCGCCGAGGACGATCTGTGGGAGCTCAAGGACAAACTGGAGGCCGCGGACGTGTGGTGCTCCGAGGTGGTGGACCACGGGTTCATCCACTCCATCTACGCCTTCGATCCGAACAATATCCCCATCGAGTTCAGCGCCCCGGTGCCCGGCGTGGACATCCGCAAGACCCCGGTCATGACCGACACGAAGCCGAGCGCGGAGGCCCGCAAGGGGCCCGACCCGCGGCCCGGCGTCTGGCCCGAGGTGACCGCGCCCACGCCCGAGGAGGACAAGGCCGTGTACGAGGGTGAGGGGCACAAGATCGTCGAGGCCCTGGAAAAGCTCGGGCAAGGGGAGTAGCCGGGGGGGCGGCTCCTTTCCGCTGGCAAAAGCGGGGGAAATCGCCTAGTGCTTGTCCCCCAGGAGCAACCGTGTCCAGACCCGCCGCCCATATTCCCTTTCATGCCCCGTGCCGCCGGGCCGCCTTTGTCCGTCGGATAAAGCGGTTCACCGTGGAGGCCGAGGCCCTGGACGGCCCGGACAAGGGCGCGCTGCTTGCGGCCCACACCAACAATACCGGGTCCATGCTCGGCCTGCTCCGGCCGGGCGGGACGGCCCTACTCTCGCCCGCGGCCAACCCGGACCGCAAGCTCAAGTACACCCTGGAGGGGCTGGAACTGGCCGGGGCCATGGTCGGGGTGAACACGCTCACGCCCAACCGCATGCTCTACGCGGCCTGGCAGACGGGTTCCCTGCCCGAGATGGACGGGTACGATCATTTCCAGAAAGAGGCCAAGGTGGGCCAAAGCCGACTGGATGCGCACCTGACCGGCGCGCCCGGCGACCTGTGGGTGGAGTGCAAGAACGTCACCCTGGTGGAGGACGACGTGGCCCTGTTTCCGGACGCGGTCACCGAGCGCGGTCAGAAGCACCTGCGCGAGCTCATGGCCCTGGCCGGGACCGGCGCGCGCGTGGTCCTGTTCTTCCTGGTCCAGCGGCCCGACGGCCATTGTTTCGGCCCGGCGGACATGATCGATCCGGTTTACGCGGAGTTGTTCTACGCGGCCCTGGACGCCGGGGTCGAGGCCTGGCCCTATGTGGCCCAGGTGGACGAGACCGGCATCACGCTGGGCCGCAGGCTCAAGGTGGTGGCCCCGTGAGCGCGCTGTTCATCGGCGCGGTGCTGATCAGCTTCTCCTCGGCCATGGTGGTCCTGGCCGGGTTGCCCCCGGACGTGGCCGGGTTCTACCGCCTGACCGGCGGCGGGCTGGCCATGCTCGCGGTCCTGGCCCGCATGGGCAAGCTCAGGCTGTTCACCCCCAACGTCATCAAATGGGGCTGCGTGGCCGCCGTGTTCTTTGCGGGCGACTTTGTGTTCTGGCACCGCTCCATCGCCTTTGTCGGGCCGGGCCTGTCCACCATGCTCGGCAACTTTCAGGTCATCCCCCTGGCCATCGTCTCGGCCCTGTTCTTCAAGGAGCGCATGCCGCCGCGCATGTACGCGGCCATCCCGCTGGCTCTGGCCGGACTCTATCTCATGGTCGGCGTGGGCTGGTCCGGCTTTACCGCCGACTACAGGCTGGGCGTGTTCTACGGGCTGGCCACGGCCTGCTTCTACGCCTTGTACATGCTCTCGCTGAAATACTCCCTGGCCAAGGACAAGACGGACTCCCTGGTCCTGGCCTCGGCCGCGGCCCTGGCCACCGGCCTGATCCTCGGCGCGTTCGCCGTGGTCGAGGGCGAGTCCTTCGCCATCCCCACCCTCAAGTCCCTGGCCGCCATCTCCACCCTGGCCCTGGTCTGCCACGCCGTGGGCTGGTTCCTGATCACCCGCGGCATCCAGACCGTGCGCGGCGCCCTGGTCGGCCTCATCCTGCTCCTGCAACCGACCCTCTCCTTTGTCTGGGACATCCTCTTCTTCGGCAAGGCGGTCAATTTGGTGGAGCTGTCCGGTGTCGCCCTGGCTCTCGTGGGCATCTACATCGGCTCTCAGGGCGGAAGGAAGAAGTCTCGCGCATAGGCGGCTTCCGATTGCGGACCCTCGGAAAATGTGCAGCTAACCCACTCTCGACAAATCCGCAGGACAGCGGATTTGGACGTTGCGGTCTTTCCGCAACGCCCCGAAGGGGTGAACCCCAGGACGGGGCGAATCAAAGCCTATTCCGAGCGAGGAAAGCCGCTGTCGGGTGCTGCGCACCCGATTCGCTCCAGAAGAATGAAGGGCCTCCGACTCGTGAATGAGTCGGAGGCCTTTTTGTGCGTCATGCCCCGCGAAGCGGCGACAAAAAGTTTGGAAGGGGGAGTCCAGAGGGGGAAACTTTTTCAAAAGTTTCCCCCTCTGGCCGCCGGAGGCATTCCAACAAAAAGGGCCGCTTCGGGCGGCCCTTTTGTCCGGCTACTGGTCTTTGTTGGGTTGGCAGAGTTTTTTGCCTTCTTCGAGTTCCCGTTCCCGTTTGCGCATTTCGCGGCGGAGTTCGGCTTCCTTGTAGCGGCGTTTGGCGGTCTCGGTTTCAAGTTTGAGGGGCGGGACTTCGGTAGGTTTGCCGTTGTCGTCCAGGGCCACGTAGGTCAGGTAGGCGGAGTTGGTGTGGCGGACCTCGCCGGTGCGCAGGTTTTCGGCCTCCACGCGCACGCCGATCTCCATGGAGGTGCGGCCCACGTGGTTCAGGCTGGCCTTGAAGATGAGCAACTCGCCCATGTAGGCGGGCTGCTTGAAGGCCATGCGGTCGATGGACACGGTCACGGTGTTGCTGCGCGAGTGGCGTTTGGCCACCACGCCGCCGGTCGTGTCCACGTGCTTGAGTATGACGCCGCCGTGCAGGTTGCCTGCGGGGTTGGCGTCCTGGGGCATGACGAGGTGGGTCATGATCACCTCGGATTCTGCTGCGGATTTTGCTTTCATATCAGTCCTCTCTGGATTTTCCGTATTGAACGCGGGCCTCCCAGACCAGTTTCCCGATCTTGCGGCCCAGGTCGGCCTGGCGCGTCTTCATCAGCGCCTCGGCCGCCTCCTGGTTTCCCTGCTGCTTGAGCAGGGTGGCGGATTCGAGATCACGCAAGTGGCTCTCGCACTCCCGGATAATGCCTGAAAGGTTCAGGGTTTCCAATTCCTTGGGCACGCGGACACTGCGGACTTTCTTGCTCATGGCACCACCCCCCGGAGGTTTTCATTGTGTCATTCAAATTGATGACAGAGCGTGGCCCGGCGGTCAAGCCCCGTATAGCGGGGGTTTCCGGGCCGCAGATGAGGGGTGGCCCCCGAGGGAAGATGACGGTATGATGCTCCGCGTCGGGCCGGAGATCCCGGACCGGCCACATGAACCGGAGCGTAAATGGAACATACCGATAATCCGACGGGCAAACGGTTGGCAGCCCTTTCCCTGGCCGCGCTGGGCGTGGTCTTCGGCGACATAGGCACCAGCCCCCTGTATGCCCTGCGCGAGTGTTTTCACGGCGAATACGGCATCGCGGTCACCCCGGAGAACGTCCTGGGCGTCCTGTCCCTGATCTTCTGGGCGTTGATGCTCATCGTCTCCTTCAAGTACCTGACCATGGTGCTGCGCGCCGACCACGACGGCGAGGGCGGTGTGCTGGCGCTGACCACCCTGGTCAAACCGCGCCGGGAGCACATGACCAAGGGGGCCTGGATCCTGATCATCCTCGGCCTGTTCGCGGCCTGCCTGCTTTACGGCGACGGCATGATCACCCCGGCCATCTCGGTCCTGAGCGCGGTGGAGGGGCTGGGGCACATCACGCCGCTGTTCGATCCGTACATCCTGCACATCACCCTGGCCATCCTGATCAGCCTGTTCCTGCTGCAACGCCACGGCACGGCCAAGGTCGGCACCCTGTTCGGCCCGGTCATCCTGATCTGGATGACCACCCTGGCCCTGCTCGGCCTGCACCAGGTAATCAAGAACCCCTCGGTGTTCGCGGCCATCCTGCCCTGGCACGGCCTGCATTTTCTGATCGCCAACAAGGTCCACGGCTTCGTGGTCCTGGGCGCGGTCTTCCTGGTGGCCACCGGGGCCGAGGCCATCTACGCGGACCTGGGCCATTTCGGGCGCAAGCCCATTCGGCTGACCTGGTTCCTGGTGGCCCTGCCCGCCCTGCTGCTCAACTATTTCGGCCAGGGTGCGCACCTGCTGGCCGTGCCCCAGGACGCCTTCCACCCGTTCTATGCCATCGTGCCCCGCTGGGCGATCATCCCCATGGTCATCCTGGCCACCATGGCTACCATCGTGGCCTCGCAGGCGGTCATCACCGGGGCCTTTTCCCTGACCTCCCAGGCGGTCCAGCTCGGTTACCTGCCGAGGCTGCGCGTGACCCACACCTCGTCCACGCACATGGGCCAGATCTACGTGGCCCCGGTCAACTGGCTGCTGATGGTCTGCACCGTCGGCCTGGTCCTGGGTTTCCGGACTTCGAGCAAGCTGGCCGCGGCCTACGGCGTGGCCGTGACCGCGAGCATGCTGGTCACCGCCACCCTGTTCTACGTGGTCATGCGCAGGCGCTGGGAGTGGAAACTGCCCGTGGCCGTCGGGCTCACGGCCCTGTTCTTCACCGTGGACTTCTCGTTCTTCGCCGCGAACATGACCAAGATCGCCCACGGCGCGTGGTTCCCCCTGGTCATCGCCCTGCTGGTCCTGGCCGTGATGCTCACCTGGGAGAAGGGCAGCGAGATCCTGGCCGTCCGCGCCCGTGGATTGACCCGCCCCCTGGATGCCTTCCTCAAGGAGATCAGCGAGAATCCGCCCAAGCGCGTTCCGGGGCAGGCCGTGTTCCTGACCCGCAGCCACACCACCGTGCCGGTGGCCATGATCCAGAACCTGCGCCACAACAAGGTCCTGCACTCCGAGGTCTACTTCCTGAACATCCGCACCGAGCAGATCCCCCGCGTGCCCAACTTCGAGAAGATCGAGCTGGAGCGGTTCGGCTCGGGTGTGCTCCGGGTCATCGCCCACTTCGGCTACATGGAAGAGCCCACCGTGGCCGTGATCTTCGCCCTGTGCAAGGACAAGGGCGTGAACGTGGACATCAACACAGCCAGCTTCTTCCTGGGCCGCGAAAAGCTGACCGTGGGCGATCCCCCGGCCATGAGCCGCTGGCGCTCCGGCCTCTACCTCTTCCTGGCCAGGAACGGCATGGACCCGGCGGCGTTCTTCGATATCCCCTCCGAGCAGGTCATCGAAGTCGGCGCTCGATTACAGATATAGGGACCCTTAGCGGCTTCCGATAGCGGGCCATCCGCACATTTTCCGAAGGGGGATTTGATCCTCATGTACGGGGGTGTACACTGCGGTCAAATCCCCCTTCGGAAAATGCACGGCTGACCCACTCTCGAAAGCCTATTCCGGGTACGGGAGTGCGTCGGTAAGAGAGAGCCGCTGTCGGGTGCTGCGCACCCGATTCACTCCATTAAGAGAAAGGCAGGGGCTATGAGTCCAGTATGCGTCAGGGGGCCCTTTTATGTGGCCCACCCCGCGAAGCGGCGCTAAAAGGCTTGGAAGGGGAGTCCAGAGGGGAAACTTTTTCGAGAGTTTCCCTCTCTGGCCGCGAAGCGTTAAAGAACTCGCGGCCCGCTACAGCGGGCCGCGAGTTTCTTGTGATGGTCTCAGGGGTGGTTACATGACGCGGCAGCCGTCTTCGGTGATGAAGACCTGGTATTCCCAGCGGATGCCGCCCCAGGCGGGGTCGTAGAGGCCGGGCTCGACGGTGACGACCATGCCGGGTTCGAGCTGTCCCTGGCCCGCGCGGGACAGGGACGGGGGTTCGTGGGTTTCCAGGCCCACGCCGTGGCCCAGGCCGTGGGTGAACAGGGCTTCCACGCCGTCCTTTTCAAAGACCGCGTAGGCGGCCCGGTAGGCCTCCACGCAGGACAGGCCGGGGCGGATGATGTTGATGGCCGCCTGCTGGGCGGCGCGCACCTGGTCCATGGTTTTCCGGAAGCGGTCGGACGGCTTGTCGCCGACCCAGAAGGTCCGGGTCTGGTCCGAGTTGTAGTCGAGCAGCCTGCAGCCGGTGTCGATGAGGACCATGTCGTTCTCGCGCAGCTTGGTCTCGCCGGGGATGCAGTGGGGCAGGGCCGCGTTGGGGCCCACGCCCACGATGGTCGAGAAGGCCAGCTCCTGGGCGCCGTGCTCGCGGAAGAATTTCTCCACCAGCCAGGCGATTTCCTTTTCGGTGCGTCCGGGGATCAGCTCGCCCTCGATGTATTCGAACAGCTCGTGGTTGAGGCGCATGGACTCGTCCATGCGGCGGATTTCGTCCTGGTCCTTGATGATCCGCAGGGACTCCACGAGGTTTTCGGTGGGAGTCAGGGTGAACTCCTCGGCCAGCTTGTCGTAGTCGAACAGGTGCAGGGCCTTGGGCTCGAAGCCCAGGGAATCGACGCCGCGTCCCTTGAGGAATTCGGCGATCTCCTTGTGCTTGCGGGCCGTGTAGATGCACAGGTTGTTCTCGTCCCAGACCTGCCGGGCCGCGTCCAGATAACGCGGGTCGGTGAACAGGTAGTCGTCGCCGGGGGTGACGACCACCCAGCCGGACGATTCGTTGCACTGCGCGTCGTGCAGCTCGAAGCCGCTCAGGTAATACCGGTTGGCCGCCAGCGAGACGAGCATGGCGGACAGGCCGCGGGCGTGCATTTCGCTCTTGAGCTCCTCGCGGCGTTTTTCGAATACGGATTTGTCCATGATGTCCTAATCCAGTGTGTAGGTTTTTTCCGGGGTGCCGCTCACCATGCGCTCGGCCCATTCCACGCCCTGCATGACCGAATGGTCCATGTTGGAGACCTCGTATTTCCAGCCGCCGAAGCGGCCCCGGGACTGGATGCCCATGGCTTCCAAGCCCGGCTGGAGGACGTTCAGGGCCTTGTCGCGCGCGAGGCACGGCACGGGATAGCCGTAATCCACGGCCATCTCCCAGCGGGTCAGGATGTCGTCCACCCTGTCCCCGCGCAACAGGGCGGAGTTTACCAGACCCTGCACGGTGCGGTCCATCAGTTCGTGGACGTTTTCCGGTTTGTGCTCCGAGAAGGACGTCTCGCACATGAAGGCGGCCTGCTCGCCGGGCTTTGCCGTGTTGTTCGGCGAATAGTTGTGGAAATTGGTCACCCGGTAGAAGGGCGAATCCGATTCCGGGAAATACATCCAGCAGCGCGGGTCCGGGACGGCATCGGGCTCCATGTCGAGACCCACCCCGGCCACGTAGACCGAGTTGTGGGTCAGTCTGCCCGCCGCGTCGACCATGGCGTCCGGCGCGTCCGTAAGCCAGTCGCGGGCCAGAATGTCCAGGGGCGCGGTGTTGAGCAGGGCCTCGTATCCTACTGTCAGTCCCTGTTCGGTGGTCACGGTTTTGGACTGGGCGTCTATGCGGTTGACGGACTGATCGTACTTGATGCGGTCGGCCAACCGGTCGGCCAGCCGCCGGAAGATTTCGCCCGTGCCGCCCTTGAGCGGGAACTTGAAGGTGTTGTTCGGCCCCCAGCCCACGTCGTCGCGTTCCAGGATGATGTTGCGCAGGACCTTTTTCAGGTCCACCACCGAGACCCGCTCGCCGATCCAGCCGAATTGCATCAGCTCGGGCGGGGTGGCCCAGACCTTGAAGTTGTACGGGTCCATGAAGTGGCGGGCGATGCCCCGGCCGAAGACCGCGTCGATCCACTGGGCGAAGTTCTCGGGGGGCGTGTCGGGCCGGTTGCCGGGCAGCAGCCCCTCCACGCACTCCCAGCGGGCCGCTTTCGGCAGATGGCGGATGTTGTTCTGGAACGGGTAGGGCACCCAGGTGCGGTTGGTGCGGATCCAGGACTCGCGCTGGTGTTCCAGACGCTCGCAGCCGAGCAGGGAATCCATGAGCGCGTCGAAATAGTCGTAGTGGGAGAAGACCACGTGGCCGCCGATGTCCCAGGTGAAGCCGTTGTCGTCCCGGAAGCTGGCGGCCAGCCCGCCCGCGTGGGGGTTGCGTTCGAGCACCAGGAAGTCGGCCTCGCCGAGCTCCTTCAAACGGTGGGCCGCGCCCAGGCCCGTGGGGCCCGCGCCGATGATCAGGTATTTCGTTTTCACTGTGCGCCTCTGATTGCAATGGGTAGTTCTTTCCGGTCCGTGGGATCTATCAAGTTTGGTGCCAGCCCGCGTTCCCGGTGTCAAAGGGCCGGTCTGCCGGGGGACAGGCGGGACCGGGGGAAATAATAACCCGGCTAAGGGGACGGCCCCTTGCCAATCCCCGGTAGGGGGCTTACCTTGGAATCATGACCCGTAAATTCGATCCCGAACTGCTGTATGTGGAATGTCACCGTTGCGGCCAGCCTGTCCTCTGGAAGCGCGGCATGACCACGAAGCTTCTCAAACTGGCCAAGATCGATCCGTCCACCCTGGATGAGCGGTGCGTGATCATCTCGGAAGGGTGCCCCAACTGCGTGCCCGACGAGACCACCTTCACCACCCAGGTCATTCGCCTGAACCGGGCAAAGGACGAGCGATCCTCCATGCCGGCAGTGGCCAACTAGGGCAGGCCGACATACGGCGTGAAAAGCGCCTGTGTTCCGGGTAACTATCCGGAATACAGGCGTTTTCGCTTTTTTGCTCCCCGGAAGCTCCGCCGCCCCGCCCGGGGATTCCCCCGTGTCCGCCTTTGCTTGTCATTTCATACCCGATCACTAGTCATTCTCTCCCGGAGACCCTTTCCCGGTCCGCTCCGGGCTGTCTGCCGTAAAATATAACATGTTGATTTAATGCGGTAAAAAAATCGCCGCCCACGGCCGTCCGGCCGTCGGGCCCGCGCGAATCCCGTCAAGCTGTTTTTTCATACCTCTCGGCTCCGCTCGATACCCAATCGGCTCCCGGTCGGAAAACCGGGGCTATGCTCCTTCGCAAGCCCGGGGCGCGTCCCCGAAAAATCAAGGAGCCGACCACAGATGAGCACAGCCACCCCAGCGATCACCAATTTCACGGCGGGCGAGATTTCCCCGCGTCTGGAGGGAAGGACCGACCTCTCCAAATATTTCAACGGGTGCCGCACCCTGGAGAACTTCCACGTCCACCCCCACGGCGGGACTTCCCGACGGCCCGGATTCCGCTTCGTTGCCGAGTCCCTGGGTCGGGACGGGCCGGTCCTGCTCATCCCCTTCGAGTTCAACGCGGGGCAGGCCTACGTGCTCGAATTCGCCGAGGACGGGGACGGGCAAGGGCGCATGCGCGTCTTCTCCGGTCACGGGGTGGTCCTGTCCGGCGGCACGGAGTACGTCCGGGATGTCCCCTACACGGCCGACGAGTTCGATGCATTGCGCTACGCCCAGTCGGACAACTCGCTCATCCTGGTCCATCCGGACCATCCGGTGCGCGAGATGACCCGCGTGGACCACGACGACTGGACCCTGGAGGAGATGGCCTTCACCGGCAGGCCCGAGGTCTGGGGCGAGGGCGACTACCCCTCGGCCGTGTGCTTCTACGAGCAGCGTCTGGTCCTGGCCGCCACCCGGACCAGCCCGGCCACCCTGTGGCTGTCGCGCACCGGCGAGTTCCGCGATTTCCGGCTGAAGACTCGGGAGGTGCCCCTGGACGGCTGGCGGGACCTGGAGATCACCGACGGGAACAACGACGGGCTGCGCGACGGCAAGGCCGGGGACACCCTCGTTCTCCCTGCCGGGTCCGGGTTCGAGGCCCGTGACGCCCTCAAGGGCCAGCACCCGGACGGGGCCACGCGCTACTACCGCTACAAGGGGACGGTGAATTATTCGGCCGTGGGCGCGCAGATCACGGTCACCTTCGCGGCCGAGCCCGAGGGCGGCCAGATCGAAGCGATCTGGGGCGAGGACGGCGCATTCAACGCCGACGCCTGGGACTGCTTCGAGGTCGGCGACCGGACCGACGCCCCGGCCGGGGAGGCCCCCCTGGACGACGACGCCATCGAGGTCACCCTGTCCGGCCGCCAGGCCAACGGCATCGAGTTCATCGTCCCGCGCCGCTCCCTGTGGATCGGCACGGCGGGCGGCGAGTGGACCCTGAGCGCCTCGTCCAGCGACCCGCTCACCCCGGAGAACGTCAAGGCCGCCCAGGAGGGCACCAGCGGGGCCTCGGCCACCCGGCCAGAGTCCGTGGGCTTCGCCACCCTGTACATCCAGCGGGCCGGACGCAAGATCCGCGAGATGTCCTATCGCTTCGAGGCGGACGCCTATGTCTCCAAGGACCTGACCCTTCTCTCGGAGCACATCACCGAGGGCGGGCTGACCCAGTTGGCCTACGTTCAGGAACCGGACTCCATCCTCTACGGGGTGCGCGCGGACGGAGTGCTCGTCGCCCTGACCTACGTCCCGGACCAGGAGGTGGCGGCCTGGTCGCGCATCGTCACCGACGGCGTCGTGGAACGCGCTGCCACGGTCTACAACGACGCCGAGAAGCGCGATGAGCTGTGGATCGCCGTGCTGCGCACCGTGAACGGCGAGTCCCGCCGCTACATCGAGTACCTGGAGGCTCCGTTCGACGGGAGCATCAAGGACGCCTTTTTCGTGGACAGCGGCCTGACCTACCGGGGAGACCCTACGGACACCGTGTCCGGGCTCACCCACCTGGCCGGGCGGACCGTGTCCGTGCTGGCCGACGGAACCGTGCAGGCCGACCGGACCGTGGCCCCGGACGGCACCCTGTCCCTGGACCGGCCCGCCTCGACCATCCACGCCGGGCTTCCCTACCGCTCCGTGCTCCAGCCCATGCGGCTGGACGCGGGCAGCCAGCGGGGCACGGCCCAGACCAAGAGAAAACGCATCACCAAGGTGGCCGTGCGGTTCCACAACACCCTCGGCGGCCTCATCGGACCGGACGCGTCCAGGCTGGAACCGGTCTATTTCCGCTCCCCGGCCACGCCCATGGGCCAGTCGCCGGGACCGTTCTGCGGCGACAAGATCGTCAATTTCCCCAAGGGCTGGGACCGCGACGGACTGTTGACGGTCATCCAGGAGCAGCCCCTGCCCCTGAGCGTACTCATGCTCGTGCCCCAGCTCATCATCAACGAATAACCGGGATAAACCCAAACAATAAGGAGAGGATAACCATGGGAAACACCGCTTCCCCACAGATTCTCGAGCAGGGGATTTCCCTGTTCGACGGTTTCACGGATTACCTGGGCGGCCACAAGGACGACCAGGCGGATACCCGGGCCGGGCTCATCGAGACCGACGCGGCGGGCGCCGCCCACGAGACTCGTCGGCGGGCTGAAAAGGACGCCGGCGAACTCCGGGAGGACCGGGAACGTTCCCGGTCCAGGGAAACCGCCCGCTGGGGCGGATCGAACCTGGCCATGTCCGGGTCCAAGGCGCTCATCCGCGACGCGGACCGGCTCAAGGACCGCCAGGCCGAGGAAGACGTTCTCTTCGAGGGCGAGATGAACGCCCGGTCCGGCCTGCGTTCGGCCCGCAACCAGGCGAACATGCTGCGCATCGGCGAGAAGGCCTCGCCCGCACGCTCCATCCTGTCCCTGGGCTCCAAAATATACGGGAGGGACTGAGCATGACCCTTTCCTCCACCGTGACCAAGGCGATCTATTCCGGCGACGGGTCCACTGCCAACTTCCCGGTCCCGTTCATGTTCTTGCGCAACGAAGATATCCGGGTCCTGGTCATCGGCGATGACGGCCTGGAACGGCCCCGGCTTGAAGGGACCGACTACCGGCTCTCCGGGGTCGGGGAACAGATGGGCGGGACCTGTACCCTGACCGTACCACCCGAAGCGGGCCAGGCCGTGGTCATCAGCCGCGAACCGGCCCTGGTCCAGGAGGTGGACTATGTGGAGAACGACGCCTTCCCGGCCGCCACCCACGAGGCCGCCCTGGACAAATTGACCATGATCTGCCAGGCCCTGGCCGAAAAGCTGGACCGCGCCCTGACCTTCCGGATCTCCTCGGCCGTGACCGGCGTGAACCTGCCGGAACCCGGCCCGGACCTCGTGCTCGCCTGGAACGCCGACGGCGACAACCTGGTCAATAAAAGCGTGGCCGAGGCGGGCGGCCTGACCGTTCCCGTGCCCATCAGCCAGGGCGGGACCGACGCGGACAACCCGGCCGAGGCCCTGTTCAACCTCGGCTTCGGCGCGGCGGGCCTGACCGTGGCCGGGTGCGATGACGAGGCCGAGATTCTGGCCGTCATCGGGGCCCAGCCCGCGGACGCGGCCCTGCTCAAGGTCGATGCGCCGGGCCTGCTCCGGGCCGTCTACGGCGACGAGGTCCAGGTCCACGCGGGCCCGGACCTGTCCGGGCTGGCCGTGTCCCGCAACCACGTGGCCTGGACCCTGACGGCTGACAGCGCCTTTTCCGATGCGATCCTACCCTACGACGGGACCTACGTCTTCCACGTCTACCCCTGCGGCAACAGCCTGGCCCTGGCCGCGAGCTACAAGAGCGGCGGCCTGCTGCCGTCCCCGGACCCTGATGCCGGGGAGATCCGCATCGTCGTGGAACAGTACAACGCGCGCAAGACCATCGTGTCCCTGCAGAACGTGGAGGTGTAGCCGTGCTGACTCCCAAGGAAACGGGCGCGGGCGGCAACGCCCGCGCGGTGCCCATCGCCTATTCCGCCCTGTGCGAGTCCGGGTTTTCGTCATCCGGGTCCATGGCGGTTGACGCCACCATGGCCTTTTGCTGGAAGCCCACGGCTGTGGCTACCACCTATCCGCTCTGCGATCCGACGCACCATTATTTGCTGACCATTCGTAAAGTCGGAACAACTGTGACTGTCTGGAAACAGGATATTGCCCTAGGCGACTATACCACAACGGCAGCGACCTACGCCGAGTTGCTGGCCGAGGCGCTGACGCAATTTGCCGGGGCGGCAAAGGGATACTTCTCCCGACTGGTGATAGTGGAGAGCGCCCTGGACTACACGAGTTTTTACCGTCCCTCGGGCGTTGTTGGCGGACTGTGGACTGTAGCCAACCTGGGCAGCCTCAGCGTGCATACCCTGCTGGATTTCTCCGATGCCTCCAACCTTGGCAGAGATACATCCGGTACCAGTCCCAGAGGTGACCTTCTTGCGTCCGCAGTCTGGGGGGCAGATACTTGGGCAGTGGATGGGGGTACTCTCACAGGTACCGGGGGGGCTGGTGTTACGCAGTACGTCTATACGGATATGGATAGCATCCCTGTGGTTGGTACTACCTACACGCTGAGATATACCGTTGTATCCAATAGCCTCGTACCGGGAGTGAGCACCAGTGTTTTGGGTATGTCATCCTCGTCTGCCTACCCTGCCGGTGCACTGCCCTCTACCGTTGGCGACCATACGGTATACATTACCTGCGACAAAACAACGCAGGACAATGATATCAAGATGTACTTGAGCAGCCAACAGACATCGGGGCAAATAGTGATTGATAACGTGTCCGTCGAAGGTCCCAACCCCGTTAACAAGGATTGGACATTGACGGCTGCTGAACAATCCACGGACACCCCGACGAACAACATGGCCACTCTCAACCCGTTGGCGCAGTCCAACTCGGGTACGTTTAGCAACGGCTTGCGATCCTGGCAGGTGCCCAGTAACGGGTATGGATGTCATGCTTGTTTCGGTATGACAACGGGTAAATGGTACTTTGAGTCCTCGCGGGCTGGTGGTGCCGCCGGATGCGTAGGCGTCGATGATCGGGCCAACGGTATTAACAATGCCGGGTCCGTCGGGTCCGCGTATGCCTACGGGTACTACTCCGATTCAAGCTCGCACTACATATACCACAACGGGACGGTTACCAACAATCCGTTCGGGGTAGTATACTCTGCGGGTGACGTTGTTGGCGTTGTTGTGGACATGGACCTGGGTGCCCTGTGGTTCACCGTGAAGGGGGTGCCGGTGAATGGTGCGTCCTACGCGGAGATGGAGGCCGGAAATACCACCCATGCCGCCGCCACGTGGACGCCTGACCGCAGAACATACTACCCCACCTTCGGGATGTCTGGCGGCGCGGTGGAAACCGTGTACTTCGCTGCCGAGGAATTGCACAACAGCCCCCCCGCCGGGTTCCTGCCGCTGTGCGATGCGTCTTTGCCGGAACCGACGGTCCCCGACGTGTCCGAGCACGTACTTTCCGCCGTCTTCACCGCCCCGGTGGATACGCCCAAGGATATCACTGTGGGGTGGAACGCAGAAAATACGGATTGGGGCTTACGGCTCAAGAATCTATCGTCTGCCGCGAGTTGGCGGTATATCTCCACGGTGGCTGGTCTTGGCTACGTGAATAACGCAGGCGATTCTGCGGCCGGTGTTCCCAAGGTGGCATTGTCCACGCCCGTATCCGTGTCCGGGAGCACTATTACCCTCCCAGTAAACTTGCTTGTGAATGGCGACACCTATGCGGTGGAGGTCTTCCGGGTAGGTGCGGAGTCCGGTTTCAACATCGTACCCTATACCGGGACCGGCGTGGTGCGTACCGTAGCCCATGGGCTCGACCGCGCACCGTTCGCCGTGGCCGTAATGCCCAATGACACTAACGCGCATCCCTGGCCGTTCAGGACACTCTCATTGGGGCGGACAAGAGCGCTGTCTCTTTTGGCTCCAGATACGGTCGCGACGGATTCGACATTCTGGAACAATACCGCACCTACGGTCACTCTGGTGACGGTGGGAACAAACGCCGCAGTCAATGCCGTCGGCAACAAGTACCAGCTTTGGGTATGGTCGGATGCGGGGCCGTATAGGGAAATATACTACCTCGGAAGCGGGGCGTCCGGGGCTGGCGGGGTCTTCGTCAACGTGGAGGGTACGCCGGTGTCCATCGTCTTCCTCAAGGATGCGGACGGGGCGTACAACTGGCCCGTACAGTGGGGCGTGCGCTCTGAGGCCAACCCCATAAACGAATATATCTATTCTAACCTGCCCAATGCGGAGGCGTCTGAAACTGTACTCGACTTCTTGTCCAATGGTTTCAAGACGCTTGCTCTCAACGGGTACAACGTGAGCGGCCATCGACACGTTGGTGTGGCTGTTGTGCGCAATCCCAAATACCGAAACGCCTACTAAGGAGTAAAAGCATGTTCAGATATCCCGACGGAACCTTTCGGCAGTCTCCCCCCGCCAGCGTTGAATACGGCGGGTACATCCACAAGTTCGTGGACCTGACCCCGGTCCAACGCGACGAAATTGGCTACAACGAGGCCATGCCGCTCAATCGGGAACCGTATACGACCTATGAAACCGAATGGGTCAAGGGGGCGGATTTGGTTTATCGCGAATCCGCAGTAAACCAGGTGGTGGACGAAGCCGCCAGGGCGGCGGCCGAGGCCGATGCGGTCCGGGCCCGGCGCGACAAGCTGCTGGCCGACAGCGACTGGACCCAACTCGCGGATGCGCCCCTGGACGCCGAGGAAAAGACGGTGTGGGCGACCAAACGGCAGGCATGGCGCGACGTGCCGCAACAGGGTGGGTTCCCGTATAATGTGACCTGGCCGACGCCACCGGCGTAACGCACCGACAACGCATTCATTCGCCATCCCTACCTTCCCACCTCGACACGGGGCGCGTTCCTTCCGGGGGGCGCGCCCCCTTTCGGTCGGGGAAACGGATCGGGAGATGACGGCGGCTTTGCGCGGAGTGATGGGCCCTATACCGCGGTCAGGCGGATGATCTGCTCGCGGAAATCGGGGTAGCGGGCGGTCAGCTCGGCGCGGTTGCCGTGGGCGTAGTCCGCGTACTCGAAGCCGGGAGCCACGGTGCAGCCCATGAGCGCGAAGTCCGCGCCGGGCAGCAGGCGCAGTCCCTGCCAGGCATTGCGCGGGACCACGATCTGCGGGCGTTGTCCGGCCAGGACGTCGTTGCCGAACAGGAGGGTCTCGCCCGACCCGTCCGGGTGGAGCTGGAGCATCTCGCACGGGCCGCCCGCGTAGAAATGGAAGATCTCGTCGGAGATGAGCCGGTGCATGTGGGAGTAGGTGTCGGGCGTGAGCAGGTAGTAGATGGCCGTGCCGAAGGCGCGCGGCCCGGCATACCGGCCCGGCAGGATTTCGCGGGCCAGCGACTCGTCGGCCCGGTGGGTCTCCAGGAACCAGCCGCCCTCCTCGGGGTGGGGGCTCAGGCCGAGATGATCGATGATTTCCCTGGCGGTCGGTGCGGGCATGTTTCTCCCTTAGCCGTTGTAGTGGGGCGGAGGCACGTCCGCCGGTCCGGAGCTTTCGATCTCTTCGTCCAGGGCGCGGACCTTCTTGGCCAGCCGTTCCACCAGCCGCCTGAGGTCCTCGATCTGCTTCTGCTGATCGTAGAGCTGGTCGCTGAGTTTTTCCATGGTTCGGTCCTGGAGCGCGACCAGGCTTTCCAGCCGTTCTATCCTGTCGTCCATGTGGCCTCCTTGATGGGCCGAGTATGCGCCATGGGCGCCGGGTTGGCAACGGGCTCCGGTCAGGCCCGGTTGGTCAGGTACACGCCGCTGATGACCATGAACCCGCCGATGGCCAGGGAGAGGTGGATGGGCTCGTCGAGCAGCAGGAAGCCCGTGAGCACGGCAAAGGCCGGGACCATGTTGATGAAAATGCCCGCCCTGGACGCGCCGATGATGTTGATGGCCCGGTAGTACCAGTAGTAGGCCAGGGCCGTGGCCAGGAAGCCGAGGAAGACGACGCAGCCCCAGTCCACGGGCCGGACGTTGCCGAGGTCCGCGACCAGCCCCTGGGCCAGGGCGGCGGGCAGGAGCATGAGGGTGCCGGTGAAGCTCGACCAGGCCACCGAGGTCAGCGGGGGCAGGTGCTTCATGACCGCGCGCCCGCCCATGGTGTAGGCGGTCCAACTGGCCACGCAGCCGAGGATCATGAAATCGCCCCGGCTGACGCCGCCGGACAGCAGGGCCAGCGGGTCGCCGTCCGCGATGACCACGGACACGCCGACCAGGGAAATGAGCGTCCCGGCGGCGCGCAGGGGGCCGAACCTCTCCCCGCAGAACAGGGCCGAGATCACGGCGATGCACACGGGCGTGCAGGCCACGATGAGCGCGGCCCGCCCGGCCGAGATGGTCTGCAGGCCGGTGAAGAAGAAATAGCTGTAGGCAAATACCCCGGTGGCTCCCAGGAAGACCACCGGCAGAATCTGGTCGCGTTTCAGCCGGGGCAGCCGCCCCTCGGCCCGCCGGCACATGAACAGCAGGATGACCGAGGCCAGGGAGAAGCGCAGCACGGCGGCGGTCATGGGGTGCACCGACTGGGCCAGGACGCGCCCGGCCACCCAGGTGCCGCCCCACAGCATCATGCTCAGCACGAGCAGGACGTAGGTGTAGGTCAGGGATTGCTTCATGGTCGGCAGGGTATACTCGCGAACGCACGAATTATCCACCCCTCCGGCCCCGGCTTTTTCCCGATGGCTTCCATCACCTCCGGCGATGCCGGGCTATCGCGGGTCGCCGCCCTTTTTTGTCCCGGCGTAGAGCTCGTATTCCAGGAGCCGGCACTCGATCTTGGCGTTCCAGAAGACGCGCCGCCGCCGGGTGCGCAACCCCACGCATTTGGCCAGGTCCATGTTGCCGGTGAAGATGAATCCGGTCTTTCCGCCGCAGCGCTGTTTGAAGAAATCGCCGATCCCCTTGTAGACCGCCTTGAGCGATTCGATCTCGCCCAGCCTGATGCCGTATTCCGGGTTGAGCATGACCACGCCCGGCCCCTCCGGCACCTCGGTCTCGGTGAAGTCGCAGACCTGAAATTCGATGAAGTCGCCCACCCCGGCCAGTCGGGCGTTGTCCCTGGCCGCCGCGATGGCCTCGGGGTCGTGGTCCGTGGCGATGATCCTCCCCTTGATCTCCGGGACCTCCGCGTCCTCGGCCCGGCCGAGCAGGCCGTCCCACGCCTCGGGGTCGAAGCCGATCACGCGCATGAAGGCGAAATCGTCTCGCAAAAGCCCCGGCGCGCCGTTCATGGCCATGAGCGCGGCCTCGATGGGCAGGGTGCCCGAGCCGCACATGGGCGCGATGAAGTGTCCGCCCTGCCGGGCCCGTTCGGGCCAGTTCGCGGCCAGGATGCAGGCTGCGGCCAGGGTCTCCTGCATGGGTGCCTTGTGCGGCCGCTTGCGGTAGCCGCGACGGGGTAGCGGTTCGCCCGTGGTGTCCAGGTACAGGGTGGCCCGGTTCTCGCGCCAGTGCAGGAACAGGCAGACCCCGCCCGTGTCAGGGCCCGAGTCCGGCCGTGCCCCGGTCAGCTCCGTGAACCGGTCGGCCACGGCGTCCTTGACCCGCAGCCCGGCGAAGCGCGCGTCGTTGACCGTGGTGTCGCGCACCGACGCGTCCACCCGGAAATAGCCGTCCCCCGGGATGTATTCCTCCCAGGGGATGCGCTTCACCTCGCAGTACAGCTCGTCTGCGTCGAAGGCCCGGAACCGTTTCAGTTCGAAGAGCACCCGGTGCCCGGTGCGCACCCACAGGTTCAGGCGCATGCAGTCGTCCAGGGAGCCGTGGACCTCCACGCCCGCGTCCAGGGGTATGGTCCGGGCAAAGCCCAGGGCCGTGAGCTCGGCCTGAAGATATTCGGGCATGTCTCTGGGGCAGGTCACCAGGATGGGGGCCGTGTCGGAAAATTTTGTCATGATCGCACTCGGGTCCGGCCTAGAGGGGGCGCATGTCCCACTCGCGGGCCGGATCGTCTTGAGGTTGGGGCCCGGCGGGCGGCTCGGGATTGCGGCCGTCATCGGAATGGGCCGGGCCGGCCAGGCGCGCTTGCCGGGGCGCCGACAGGGCCAGGAACAGGGCAAGCCAAGCCACCGCGCCCGTGGATGGCTCGTAGAACAGCGGGGTGGACATGCCCTGGACGAACAGGGCGGCGGCCAGCCCGGCGCCCATGCGCGTTAGCCGCCGGAAGACCAGGACGAACAGCCCGGTCAGGCAGGCCGTCGGCAGGATGGCCCCCCAGCCGAGGGTGAAGCGCAGCCAGAAGGACGGCACCTGGCTCAGATGCGCGCCGAACAAAGCAGGCGAATTCGTGACCCGCTCCCAGATGGGGACCATCTCGGGCGGGAAGGCGAAGGGCAGGGCGTGGTCCAGGGGCAGCCCGGCGATCAGGGTGGACGGGGACTGCGCGAACAGGTTCATGGACTTGGCCCACAGCCAGTAGTCCACGTACCGGGCCAGGTCCGAGGGCGTGAGCGGCAGCCGGAAGGTCAGGGCCAGGGCCGCGAAACAGGCCAGGAAAACGGATATGCGCAGGATGCGCCCGCCCCGGCCGAAACAGAGGTATATCCAGGCCGCCGCGAACAGTCCGGTGCGCGACAGGGTGGCCAGGAGCCCGGCCAGGATCAGAGCCCGGTAAAGGGGCGTGCCCTGGTCCGGTTCATACAACCCGTTGTCCAGCGGCCCCGGCTTGAGCGAGGCGCACAGGCAGACGAGCAGCAGTCCGGCCAACAGGTCGGCCTGGCCGATCCAGCGCAGGGGCGGCGCGGCCCGGTAAATGAAGGCTTCCACGGCCAAATCGAGCACGCAGAGCAGGCCGAGCACCGCGCCCCACCGTTGGAAGGCCGCCCGGTCGGGCATCCCGAAGGTGATGGTCCACAACCAGCAGAAGCAGAGCATGATCACCGGCGCCAGTTCCGGCAGATAGGGCGTGAAGCGTTCCAACTGGAAGAAGATGTCCTCGTGATGCAGGATCACGATGGCCGACAGCCCGGCGAACATGGCCAGCTCCAGAAAGAAGCGGGTCCGCAGTCGCTGCCCGGACCGCCGGAACAAAATGGCGTGCACCGTGCCCAGGGCCGCCAGCGCCACCCAGGGCATGAACGGCGAACTCTCCGGGCCGGGACCGGCGAATTGCGAGAGCAGGGTCCCCAGGGGCACCGCCGCACAGGCCACGGCCAGGGGCACCGCCGCCAGCCTGGACCAGGTCCGTTTCTTGGGCTGTTCCTGTTCCATACGCACCGTCAATTACCTCTTTGGCCACGTCAGGTAAAGGCGCCTCTGCCCCCGGCAATGGGGTTTTTTCAATGATTCCGGGCCATCTTTTTTTCGGCCACCCCCCAAAATATGAGATTTTGCCTCATCAGGCACTCTAGATAATTTCTTGAAATAATTAAGACAATTCAGCGGGAGGCGTTGAGATCGGGCAACCGTCCACATATTTTGAAGATGGTGCCCGCCGTATGGAAATTGTCCTCGCGTGGCCCGTGTTGCCGGGCCCGGCCATGCGCGGACGATTCGCAGCGGCCGGGTGTCTATAAATAAGGCTGCGCCGCGCCGTCCGATCGCGCCCTTCGCATCTGCAGGGCGTGAGGACCAGCCGTCGGGCGGAGGCATTTCTCACCCAGGCCCTACTTGGCCCGCACCGTCAGTATCTCCTCCCAGACGGTGGTATACCGAGGTGAGCGCATTTCGCGTTTCATGCGCCAGTCGCGGGTGACGCCCGAGGCGGCGAAGGACACGGTGTCTCGGCCCCAGCGCTGGTTGACGCGGTCCACGGCGCGCATGAGCGGCCCGTCTCCCGGCCGATGGTCGGGCGGCAGGGCGAGCAGGCTGAGCCAGCGCCCGTGTTCGGGCTCCAGGCCCGAGAGCATGACCCCGCATTTCTTGTACTGGTAGCCCTCCTTGAAGATGCGCAGCATGCCGCTCTTGGCGGCCCGTATCAGGGTCGGGGTATGGGCGGTGGCCACGGGCAGGGGCACGGACAGGGTATTGGAATATTGGGGCTGGCCGAGCCTGAATTTGTTGGTCTGGAGGTAGACCATGATGTTCGCGGCCACGGCCCCCTGTTTGCGCAGTTTTTCGGCGGCGCGGGTGGTGTATTGGGCGGTGGCTTCGAGCATGTGGTCGAGCCGCGTGACCGGGTGGCCGAACGAGCGGGACGACACGATGGTCTTCTTGTCCGCCGGACCGGCCTGGAAGCCGTGGCAGGGGAAGCCGCGCAACTCCAGGAGCGTGTGCAGGCCGGTGACGGTCATCTTCTTCTGGACCCAGTCCCGTTTCAGCTTGCGGAATTTGAGCGCGTCGGTCACGCCCAGGGCGCGCAGCCGCTTGGCGTGGCGCGGGCCGATGCCCCAGACGTCGCCGATGTCGGTCCAGCGCAGCACCCGGTCCGGGTCCGGGCTGGCGTCAAGGTCGAACACGCCCCGGCTGCGCGGCTGTTTCTTGGCGAACCGGTTGGCCAACTTGGCCAGGGTTTTGGTCCGGCCGATGCCCACGGACACCGGGATGCCGGTCCAGGCCAGGACCGTGGCCCGCACCCGCCGCGCATACGCGTCGGCCCCGCCCGGTACGCCGCTCAGGTCGCAGAACGCCTCGTCGATGGAATAGACCTCCACCGCCGGGCAGAACCTCGACAATGTCTGCATCACCCGCGCGGACATGTCCCCGTACAACGCGTAGTTGGACGAGAACACGGCCACCCCCCGGCGTTCCATCAACGACCGGCACTTGAAATACGGCGTACCCATGGCGATCTCCATGGCCTTGGCCTCTGAGGACCGCGCGATCACACACCCGTCGTTGTTCGACAAGACCACCACCGGCCGCCCGTTCAACTCCGGCCGGAACGCCCGCTCGCACGACGCATAAAAATTGTTGCAGTCAATCAACGCATAACTGGCCATGGACGTTGCCTCCGGGCTTCAGCCGTTCGCGAGCCTTCGAGCGTTACGGATGAGGACAGCAGCGATCGGCCGGGAAGGGGAGGAAAACCCTTTGAAAAGGGTTTTCTCCCTTCCTCGGACTCCCATCCCTCCTTTTCCCAAACTTTTTATATTTGCCTTCGGCGGGGCGGGGCGCACCATTCGTCTCCCGCTTTCTCCCCAAAATGGAGCGATTCGGGTGCTTCAGCACCCGACAGCGGCTCTCTCCCCCGCGCTGGCACAAGGCTTTCGAGAGTGGGTCAGCTGTGCATTTTCTTCCGGGGGCTTTCACCGCAGCGTAGCCGTCTACGTGAGGATGGAAGCCCCCGGAAAAAATGTGCAGATGGCCCGCTATCGGAAGCCGCCCCCCGCGCCTAAACCTTATGTACTACGTGGAGGACGACGCCCCAGACCTGGAAGTCCGTCTCCTCCGAGAGCGGAATCACCCCATACTCCGGGTTCTCCGGAGCGAGCTCCAGGCCTATTGCCGTCCGCCTCAGCCTTTTCACCGTGAACTCCCCGTCCACCAAGGCAATAATGACATGGCCCGGCTTGGGGTCCAGGGAGCGGTCCACCACCAGGAGGTCACCGTGGTGGATGCCCGCGCCGATCATGGAATCCCCGGACACGCGCACGAAATAGGTCGACTCCGGACGCGCCACCAGGTGCTCGTTCAGGTCCAGCCGCTTCTCCAGATACTCCTCGGCGGGCGACGGGAACCCGGCCGGGACCGACTCCCCGGCCAGGGGCACGGCCAGTCGCGACCCGAAATCCGGCCGGGCCACCGCCCGGACCCAGCGGCCCGACGGGAGTGCCGTATGCAGACAAGAATTCATGTACTATCCTTTATTGTCAATTTATATAAAACATTTTCTGTAAATCGAGCGACAATGTCAATATTAATAAAACAAAAGTAGGTGGGGATCAAGGGCGGCAGAGGCCGGAAAATGGCGGCGGGCCGGGCCGGACGGCTTGCAATTGCTGCTGAAATCATGCACGTTTTCTTCCGCTATACCACTAGATGCGGCCCATGGACGGCCGATACAATGTTTCCATATCGGAGGAAAGATGAAGCGACGTGACTTTTTGAGCAAGGCGGCCATCGCCGGTCTTGCGGGCGGCACCGCCCTGCTGGCGGCCTGCAACGACGACACCAAGAAAGCCGAGGGCCCCAAGGCCGAGGCGGGCCAGGCCGCGGCTCCGGCCCAGGTCGGCAAGACCGTGCATTGGAAGATGGTCACCACCTGGCCGCCCAAGTACCCCATCCTGCAGACCGGCTCCGAGGACCTGGCCAAGCGGATCGAGGTCATGAGCGGCGGCCGCATGAAGATCGACGTCTACGCGGCCAACGAGTTGGTGCCCGGCCTGGGCGTGTTCGACGCCGTGTCCCAGGGCACCGTCGAGTGCGGCTCCGGCTCCCCCTACTATTGGGCGGGCAAGGACCCGGCGTGCCAGTGGTTTTCCGCCGTGCCCTTCGGCCTGAACGCCCAGGGCCTGAACTCCTGGTTCTACTCCGGCGGCGGCCTGGACCTGTGGGACGAGGTCTACGGACAGTTCAACCTGATCGGCCGCCCCATGGGCAACACCGGCGTGCAGATGGCGGGCTGGTTCAACCGCGAGATCAACTCCATCGACGATTTCAAGGGCCTCAAGATGCGCATCCCCGGCCTGGGCGGCAAGGTCATCGCCCGCGCGGGCGGTACGGTCGTGCTCCTGCCCGGCGGTGAGATCTTCACTTCGCTTGAGCGCGGCGTCATCGACGCCACCGAGTGGGTCGGCCCCATGCACGACCTGCGCATGGGCTTCTACCAGGCCGCCAAGTACTACTACACTCCGGGCTGGCACGAAGGCGGCAGTTGCCTCGACGTCATGTTCAACAGGGACAAGTTCAACGCCCTGCCCTCGGACCTCAAGGCCATCTGCGAGGCCGCCGCGGCGCAGACCAACATGCAGGCCCTGTGCGACTTCGAGGCCCAGAACGGCGCGGCCCTCAAGGAGCTGGTCGAGAAGCACCACGTCGAGGTCCGCAAGCTCTCCCCCGAGATTCTGGCCGACCTCCGCGTCCTGGCCCGCGAAGTGGTCGCCGAAGAGGCCGCCAAGTCGCCTATGGCCACCAAGGTCGCCAAGGGCTTCAACGAGTTCCAGAAGCAGTGGGGCTCCTGGGCCGACGTCTCCTCGCGCACCTACTTCGACACCATGTCCATCGGCGTGTAAGTCCGGCGCGTCGGCGCAAAAACAAGGCGCGGCTGCCCCTTCGGGTGGCCGCGCCTTTTTTTGCGCCTCGCGCCGGAGTGCCGGCTTCGGATGGCGGCGGATCTGCGTATTTTTCGAGGCAACGTCCGATCCTCACGTAGGAAGACTACGCTGCGGTCGGCCGCTCCCTCGAAAAATGCACATCTCCACCACCCTCCAAAGCCTCGGTGCGGCGAGGGGGGCGTGCGGGCGCGGAGGGCGGTGCGGGCGGCACGGCGCTGCGCTGGTGCCGCAGGGGGAGGTGTGGGCCGTGTGGGGCTTTGACTTTGATGCTGGCGGCACGGCGCTGCGCTGGTGCCGCTTGGGAGTGTGGGGTGGGGACGTTGCTGACGCAACGTCAGGGAGGGCTTAGGCTCCCTCGGCCTTGGCCGGGGTTTGTTGGGGGAGGAGGGCGGCGGCGGAGAGGGCGAGGGAGATGCCGACTCCGGCGAAGCTGAAGAGTTTGAGGCCGGTCCAGGCGGCGGCGATGCCCAGCGTACCTCCGGCGAGCATGGCCAGGAGCATGGTGCGCGGGTTGATCGCCCGTTTGCCCCAGGCCAGGATGGCCACGAACATGGGGGCAACCACGCCGCAGACGTAGATGTCGTTGGCCGCCAGGAGCAGGGACAGGATGGTGCCGCCGGATTTGGCAACCACCAGCGCGCCCAGGCCGATGCCGAGCATGAGCAGGCGGCAGCGGGCCGTGCTTTTGCCGCCGATGAGGTCGTGTTCCAGGATGGTGGCCGCGGTGATCAGGCAGGAATCGGCCGAGGAGACGATGGCCGAGAGCAGGGCGAAGAGCAGGGCGGTCCCGGCCCAGGCGGGCATGACCGAGGGCACGACCTGGGTCAGGATGGAGTCCGCGTCCGTCCCGGCCGGGGCCAGGCCGCGGGCGTACAGGCCGATGCAGACGATGAGCACGGCGGACAGGGCGATGCCGAGGCTGCCGAACAACGCCCCCCGCTTGGCCTGCCTTTCGGTGCGGGCGGAGAAGAGCCGCCCGAAGAGCATGGGGCAGACCACGTAGCTGCCGCCCACGATGAGCATGAAATAGGTCCACTTGGACAGCGGGAACACCTCGTTGGTCCACTGCAGGTCCACCGCGTCCAGGGAGATCGGTGAGGCCGTGGCCGTGTAGTACAGGGCCAGGCCGAGCCCGGCCGCGACCAGGCCGTACTGGACCACATCGCTCTTCATGATCGAGTTCTGGCCGCCGAGCAGGGTGTAGGCGGTGATGGCCGCGGCGCAGGCCACCAGCGCCGTGGAATGGTCCATGCCGGACAGGGCGGTGGCCGCCTTGGCCGCGGCGATGTACTGGGCGGCCAGGATCGAGGCCCAGGCCGGGACGATGATCAGGGCGGTCAGCCTGCGCGTGGCGGGCGAGATGAACTTCTCGGCCATGTCGGGCAGGGTGCAGACCCCGCTCCGGCGCACCTTGACCGCCAGCAGGGAGCCGAGCACGAGCAGCCCGGCCGTGCCCGAGCCGAGCCACCAGAAGGCGGGCGTTCCGGCGGAAAATGCCAGGCCGGTCATGCCGATGGTCGCCGACGCGCCCACGCAGGAGGCCACGATGGACACCCCGACCACGCCCGCGCCGCGATGCCGTCCGGCCACCGCGAAGTCCTCGAAGTCCTTGCGCTTGGCGTATTCGTATATGCCCATCCCGATGAACAGGGCGAAGTAGAGGGCGAGCAGGGTCATGGCGGTCTCCTTACAGGTGGGCGCGGGCCGTGATGGCGTCGTGCACGGCCGCGCCCAGGCGGGCCGTCTCGTCCCGGTTGATGATGTACGGCGGCATGGCGTAGATCAGTCTGCCGAAGGGCCGCAGCCACACGCCGTGGTCCACGAAAAATGCTTGCAGACCCGGCACGTTGACCGGGTTTTCCATCTCGACCACGCCGATGGCCCCGAGGACCCGGACGTCGGCCACGCCCGGCAGCTCGCGGCACGGGCCGAAGCTTTCCGCAAGCCGCTCTTCCACGGCGCGGACCCGTGCCTGCCAGTCCGTTTTTTTGAGTATGCCCAGGCTGGCCCGGGCCACGGCGCAGGCCAGGGGGTTGCCCATGAAGGTCGGGCCGTGCATGAACACGCCGCCGCCCGACGAAATGGTCCGGGCCACGTTCCCGGTGGCCAGTACGGCGGCCAGGGTCATGGTCCCGCCGGTCAGGGCCTTGCCCACGCACAGGATGTCCGGGGTCACGCCGCTCCACTCGCAGGCGAACAATTTGCCGGTCCGGCCGAACCCGGTGGCGATCTCGTCCAGGATGAGCAGCACCCCGTGCTCGTCGGCCAGGGTGCGCAACCGGCGCAGGTATTCCGGGTGGTAGAAGCGCATGCCGCCCGCCCCCTGGACGATGGGCTCCACGATGACGGCCGCGATCTCGGACTGCCGTTCGCGGAAGAGGCGTTCCGTCTCCCGAAAGCACTCGGGGTCGAACGGCTCGTGGAACGGGCAGTCCGGCACGGGCGCGAAAATCTGTTGGGGCAGGAGTCCGGAAAAAAGGTGGTGCATGCCGTTGTCCGGGTCGCACACGGACATGGCCCCGCAGGTATCGCCATGGTACCCGCCGCGCACGGTGAACAGCCTGGTGCGTCCGGTCTGTCCCTTGGCCTGCATGTATTGGAGCGCCATCTTGATGGCCGCCTCCACGCTCACCGAGCCGGAATCGGCCAGAAAGACGTGTTCCAGGCTGTCCGGGGCCATGTCCAGGAGGTCGCGGCACAACCCGATGGCCGGGTCGTGGGTCAGCCCGCCGAACATGACGTGGGGCATGCGGCCCAGTTGGGCGCGGGCGGCCCGTAGCAGCTCCGGGCGGGCGTAGCCGTGGATGGCGCACCACCAGGAGGCCATGCCGTCGACCAGCTCGCGGCCGTCGTCCAGGACAATGCGCGCGCCGTGTGCGCTGCGGACCTTGTTCACGGGCAGGGGGGCCAGGGCCGAGGTGTAGGGATGCCAGATGTGGTCCCGGTCGAAATCGAGTCCTTCGTCCACGGGCCGGGGGCGGGGCAGGCAGTCCAGGGCGCGGGCCGCGTGGGCCGTGATTTCGGCCACGGGAGCGCCGGGGGTGTAGGGGATGTCGGCCAGGATGGGCGCGCCGCCCAGCTCGGCGATGGCCATGACGTTGTCCCGGCGCAGTGCCTCGTCTTTGCCGGACGGGGCCGTGGTGTTGGTCATGATCACGCCGGCCACGTCCAGGCCGCGTCCGCGGAGAATCTCCACGGTCATGAGCGCATGGTTGACCGCGCCCAGCCTGTTGTCCGCGACCACGATGACCGGCAGGTCGAGCCGTTGCATCAGGTCGAGCATGGTCCGCCCGTTCCCCAACGGCACGGCGCAGCCGCCCGCTCCCTCCACGAGCACGGCGCCGTAGCCGCGGGCCAGGGCTTCGAGCCCGGCGGCGAGTTCGTCGACATCCAGGGTTTCACCGGCCATGGCGGCGGCCAGGTGCGGGGAGCAGGCCGGGATGAACTTGCGGCAGCACGCCTCGGGGTAGCCGTCCGGGAAGTACGGTTCGGCGAACCGGGCGTAGACCGCCGGGTCTTCGGCCATGAGGCGTCCGTCCCGCTCGGGGCAGCCCGTCTGGACCGGCTTCAGGGCCACGGCCCGGTGTCCGGCGTCCAGCAGCGCCCGCAGCAGGGCGGCGGTGGCCAGTGTTTTGCCGACGTCGGTGTCGGTGCCGGTGATGAAGTATCCGTTCATGGGAGATGGTGGTTGCGTACCGGAAAGCGGCTCCCGGCGCAGGGGCGCAACCTTACACCGCCCGGCCTCGGAGGGCAAGCCGGGCAGTAAGTGTTTAATGTAAACAGTTGTTTATATTGATGCGTGACGGGGGGAGCAGATGTCGGGGCGGATGAAAAAGCCCCTGTCCGCAGGGGACAGGGGCTCGGGTTTCGGTCCGGTTAGTCGCCGAAGACCACTGAAGGGAGCCATGTGGCCAATTCGGGGAAGATGATGACCAGGCCCATGCCGAAGAGCTGGAGCAGGACAAAGGGGATGATGCCCTTGTATATCTGCCCGGTGCGCACGTACGGCGGGGCCACGCCCTTGAGGAAGAAGAGCGAGAAGCCGAACGGCGGGGTCATGAACGAGGTCTGCAGGTTGATGGCGAACAGGATGGCGAACCACAGGGGGTTGAAGCCGAAATCGTGCATGATCGGGGCCAGCACCGGGATGTGGATGAAGGTGATCTCGATGAAGTCCAGGAAGAAGCCGATGACGAAGATGATCGTCATGACGATGAGCATCACGGTCCATTTCCCGAAGGCCAGGTGGGTGATGTAGTCGCGGATGACGTGGTCGCCGCCCAGCCCTCGGAAGACCAGGCCGAAGGCGCTCGCGCCCACCAGGATGATGAAGACCATGGAGGTCAGCACCGTGGTGGTCATCATGGTCTCGCGCAGGCGCTCGAAGGTGAACCGCCGGTTGACCATGGACAGGAGCATCGCGCCGGACGCGCCCACGGCAGCCGCCTCGGTGGGCGAGGCCACGCCCGCGAAGATGGAGCCGAGCACGCAGGTCATGAGCAGCAGCGGGGGCACCAGGGCCTTGAAGACCCGCTTCCACAGCCCGGCGGCCAGGATCTCGTTCCATTCCTCATCCGGAATGGTCGGGGCGCAGGTCTTGTTGAAGTGCGAGTAGACGATGATGTAGAGGCAGTACAGGCCGACCAGAAGCATGCCCGGGATGACCGCACCCATGAACAGGTCGCCCACGGACACGCCGATGATGTCGCCGAGCAGCACGAGCACGATGGACGGCGGGATGATCTGCCCGAGCGTGCCCGAGGCCGAGATCACGCCCGTGGCCAGTTCGGTCTGGTAGCCGCGCCGGAGCATGGTCGGCAGGGAGATGAGTCCCATGGTCACCACGGTGGCTCCGACGATACCGGTGGACGCGCCGAGCAGCATGCCCACGATGACCACGGACACGGCCAAGCCGCCGCACATGCGCCCGAAGAGCAGGGCCATGGTCTCGAGCAGGTCTTCGGCCAGTCCTGATCGTTCGAGCATGACGCCCATGAAGATGAACAGGGGCACGGCCAACAGGGTCTGGTTGGTCATGGTGCCCCAGATGCGCATGGGCAGCAGGTTGAAGAAGTCCCAGCCGAAGCGGATGATGCCGAAGACCAGGGAGGTGCCGAGCAGGGTGAAGGCCACGGGAAAGCCGATCATCAGGAGCAGGGTCAGGACCCCGAACATGATCAGGGGGAGCGCTTCCATCATCTAGGCACCCTCCCCTTTGGCCGGAACGGCCTTTTCCGTGGTGCCGGGAGCCGGTTCGTACGGCCTGCCGATGATCTCCAGAAAGGCCTTGATGCCCATGGACACGCCCTGCAGGGCGACCAGGACGAAGCCGATGAGGATGAAGGCCTTGAGCACGTAGCGGGCCGGGAGCCCGCCGGGATCGGGCGACCCCTCGTGAATGGCCAGGGACATGCTGAAGAACTTCCAGGAGGTGGCCAGCACCAGGAAGCAGCCGGGCAGCAGGAAGAAGAGCACGCCGAGAAAATTGATCCAGGCCCGGGCCTTGCGGCTGAGGCGTTGGTAGATGACGTCCACGCGCACGTGTTCGTCCTTGAGCAGGGTGTAGCCTGCGCCGAGCAGGAACATGGCTCCGAACAGGTGCCATTCCAGTTCCTGAACCGCCACGAAGGTGGTATCGAACGCGTATCGCATGATCACGTCCGTGGTCACCACCACGACCATAAGCAGGGAGATGTACCCCGCCAGTTTGCCGACCCAATCGTTGAGCCGGTCGATGCTTCGCACTAAGCCGAGCAGAATTGCCATCGGAATCCTTCCTTGAAAAACGGCGACAGGTCGCCGGATAACGAATTATATAAAAGCATTATCAGGTGGCGCTCACATGGGGCCGACCTCAATGCCATAAGGATTTGTGCAAAGAATGGTGCAACCTAGCAGAACTGCTTTGGGTTGTAAAAAAGATAGAAAGGGAGCTTGGCGGCGCAAAGGCAGGCACGGCGGGGGTTGCCGGGGGCCGGCACGGTATTTTTTCCCCCTTGTTCTACCGGATTTTCGTTACATGGCCCTTCGGGAGGGACCGGGAAAGGGGGAAAGCGGCCCGGAAACTGTTTTTCCATGAAAATACGAAAAAAAGCCCGGTCCGGCGGGATGCCGGACCGGGCGGTTTTTCAATTCGGGGAAGCCGGTCCCCTAGTATTGCAGGTCGTCCTCGCTCATGGCCGTGGCGAACCGCTTGTAGACCCAGGACTGGTAGCCGATGACCAGGGGCACGAAGATCACGGCCACCACGAGCATGATCTCCAGCGTCAGGGCGCTCGACGCGGAGTTCATGATGGTCAGGCTGTTGGCCGGATTGGGGTTGGACGGGATGATCGCCGGGAAGATCCCGACCACGCCGAACAGGGCCGTGCCGCCGATGTACAGGCCGCTGGCGGCCCAGGCCATCCAGTACTTGCCGGCGCCGAGGTAGGTGCGCATGAGCACCAGCCCGGCCACGGGCAGGAGCAGGATGACGAACAGGATCGGGTAGACCATGTAGTTGGCGAACAACTGCGTGGACATGGCGGTGTAGGCCAGGAACAGCACGGTCAGGACGACCACGCCGGGCCACAGCTTGGTGGCCACGCTCTCGGCCCGCGCCTTGAGCTCGCCGGTGGTCCGGATGCACAGCCACAGGGCCCCGTGCATCATGAAGATGGTCACGAACAGGATGCCGCCCGCGATACCGTAGGGGTTGAGCAGACCGAACAGTCCGGCCTGGGAGAACCCGGTCTCGTCCAGGGGGATGCCCTGGAAGATGTTGCCGAAGGCCACGCCCAGCAGCAGGGCGGGCAGGAACGAACAGACCGCGTGGGCGGTGTCCCAGACCTTTTTCCAGGCCGCGCTCTCCACCTTGGAGCGGAACTCGAAGGACACGCCGCGCACGATCAGGGTGAACAGGAGCAGCATGAGCGCCAGGTACAGGCCGCTGAACATCTGCGCGTAGGCGTAGGGGAAGGCGGCGAAGGTCACGCCGCCGGCCGCGATGAGCCAGACCTCGTTGCCGTCCCAGAAGGGACCGGTGGCGTTGAGGATGGCCCGTTTGTCGGTCTCGGACCGGGCCAGGAAGGGCAGCAGGGTGCCCACGCCCAGGTCGAAGCCGTCGAGGATGAAGTAGACGGCCCAGAGCACGCCCCAGAGGATGAACCAAATCATCGCCAGGTAGTAGTGCAGCGAACCGGTTTCCATCAAAGTAGTCATAGATTTTCTCCTTTATTCGCTGGGATTAGGCCTGGATGGGCGTGTTGTCCTCGGGACCCTTCTTGGCCAGCTTGACCATCAGCCAGATGCCGACGGCGCCGAGCAGGGCGTAGAGCAGGGTCATCAGCACCAGGGTGAAGCCCACCTCACCGGCTCCCACCGGGGAGACCGCGTCCGAGGTGCGCATGAGCCCGTAGACGATCCACGGCTGGCGACCCACTTCGGTCAGCGTCCAGCCCGCCCACAACGCGAAGTAGGGCAGCGGGATACAGAAGGGCAGCACCTTGAGGAGGCGAGGGTATCTGTCGATCTTGTTGCGCACCAGAAAGCCGAAGCCGGCGAGCAGGATGAACAGGGTGCCTAGGCCGACCATCAGCCGGAAGGAGAGGAAGGAAATGACCACGGGCGGGCGGTCCGCTGCGGGGAAGTCGCTCAGCCCTTTCACTTCGGCGTTGAAGTCGTTGTAGGCCAGGAAGCTCAGCATGCCCGGCAGGGGCAGGGCCTGGAGGTGGTTGCCGTTCTCGCCCGGAATGACCAGGAGATACATGGGAGCGTTTCTCTGGGTTTCCCAGTGGGATTCCATGGCCGCCAGCTTGGCGGGCTGGGTGTCGGACAGGTTGTTGCCGTGGATATGGCCCTCGGCCGCGGTGAACAGGGCGAAGACCAAGGCCACGGAGATGCCCAGGTTGAAGGATTTCCGGAAGAACTCGGTGTTGCTCTTGCGCAGCAGGTGCCACGCCGAGATGCCGACGATGAAGAACCCGGCCAGGAGCAGGGAGGCCGGGACCACGTGGAAGAATTCGAGCCAGGCGTACTTGTTGGTGATGACCGCCCAGAAGTCGGTCAGCTCGGCCCGGCCGTTGCGCAGGACGTAGCCCACGGGATTCTGCATGAAGCCGTTGGCGATGAGAATCCAGATGGCCGACAGGTTGGAGGCGCCGGCCACCAGCCAGGCGGTGATGGCGTGGGCCTTGGGCGAGAGCTTGTCCCAGCCGAAGTGCCAGACGCCGATGAAGGTGGATTCCAGGAAAAAGGCCGCCGTGGCCTCGATGGCCAGGAGCGAACCGAAGATGTCGCCCACGTACATGGAGTACCGGGACCAGTTGGTGCCGAACTGGAACTCCAGGGTGATGCCGGTGACCACGCCGAGGGCGAAGTTCACCAGGAACAGTTTACCCCAGAACTTGGCCATTTTCTTGTACACCTCGTTGCCGGTGCGTACGTAGGCCGTTTCCATGCACGCGATGAGGATCGACAACCCCAGCGTCAGCGGCACGAAAATGAAGTGGAACATGGTGGCTGCGGCGAATTGCAGCCGGGAAAGCATCAGCACATCCATACAAACCCCCTTGTGGATATTGCTTTGACATACCTCATACCGTTAACAAAATGCTTAACGTTCAAAGATGCATACATCCGGCTCTCGAACAAATCAAGAATAATTATTGTTCCTGTTAATCATTTTTCATGGACAGGGGCTGGCCCGTGGATTCGAGCACGGCCCGCCAGTAGTTGGAGCAGGTGTTGATGCGCTTCTTGCCCCGGGTGACCACGGCCATGGGGATGTGCACGTACCGGCCGTTCCAGCGGGAGATGACCAGGCCGGTGCGGCCCGACATGCCCGCATGGACCGCGTGGATGCCTAGAAACGAGCAGTAGATGCGGTCGTTGGCGTTGGCCGGGACCGAGCGGATGATATAGCTCGGGTCGATGTACTTGAGGGTGGCCTCGATGCCCTGTTTCCTGAAATGGTCGAGGATCTCCCTCTTGAGCAGGGCGGCGATGTCGCTCAGCTTGACGTTGCCCGAGGCGTCTTGCTTGCCCGATGCCTCCAGCAGGTCCTGGCCCGCGCCTTCGGCCACCACGATGACCGCGTTGCCGCGCCGTTTCATGCGCTCGTCCAGGGCGGCCAGGAAGCCCTTGGGGCCGTAAATGTCGAAGGGCTCCTCCGGGATGAGGCAGAAGTTGACCTCCTGGCAGGACAGGGCGCTCTGGGCCGCGATGAAGCCCGCGTCCCTGCCCATGACCTTGACCATGCCGATGCCCCAGGGCGCGCCCGTGGCCTCCACATGTGCCCCCTTGATGGCCATGGCCGCGGTCTCCACCGAGGTGTCGAAGCCGAAGGAGGGCGAGACGTAGTTGATGTCGTTGTCGATGGTCTTGGGCAGGCCGACCACGGAGATGGACAGCCCGCGCTTCTCGATCTCGGCCACCACCGTGGCGGCCGCGCGCATGGTCCCGTCGCCGCCGACCATGAACAGGATGGAGACGTTCATGCGCTCCAGCGCGTCCACGATGGCCTCCGGTTCCTGGGGACCGCGCGAACTGCCGAGCACCGTGCCGCCGAACTCGTGGATTCGCGAGACGAAGTCCGGGGTCAGCTCGATGACGTCGTAACCCTGCTCGGGCACGAACCCGGCCAGGCCGTACTGGATGCCGAGCACGGCCGGGACCTTGTATTCATGGAAGGCGGTCATGACGATGGCCCGGATGACGTCGTTCAGGCCGGGGCACAGTCCGCCGCAGGTGACCACCGCGCACTTGGTCTTGCTCGGGTCGTAGTAGATCTTGTCGCGGGGACCGGCGGGCTCGAAAAAGATGTGTTGGGGCTTCTTGCGGCTCTTGGACGCGCCCTCCACGGTCCTGCGGGAGATGTTCACCAGCACGGCGTCGTCTTCCTCGACGAACCGACCGAACTTGATGGGGTTGGCGATCTTGGCCGTGCCCACGGTGGAAATTTCGGTGGATTTGGGTGTAGGGCTCTCAGAATTGCATGTTTTCACTGTATCGACCTCCCGAATGCAGCAATGGTCCATTGACCTACCGTATTATAATGATTTTCCCGTGTGGGCAAACTGTATCTGTGTTTTTTCCCAATACTATAACAGAAAATCACAGGATCGGCATGGCCCGCGGGCCGGAGGGCGCATCGGGTCTTGACCTTTCCGGGCAAATACCTATCTAGTGGTTCCGCAGTCATCATGATGACCGGAGGATATCACCCCTTATGACCAGTCAGATCAAAACCCTACTGCTCCTGAGCCTGCTCACCGGCCTGTTGATGGCCTTGGGCGGTGCCATGGGCGGCCGCGCGGGGTTGTTCCTGGCCTTCGGATTCGCCATGCTCATGAACGTGGGCAGCTACTGGTATTCGGACAAGATCGTCCTGCGCATGTACAAGGCCAGGCCCCTGTCTCCGGGCGACGCTCCGCACATCCACCGGGTGGTGGGCGAGATGGCGCAGGCCGCGGGAATCCCCAAGCCGCGCATCGTGCTCATCCCCCAGGACGCGCCCAACGCGTTTGCCACCGGACGGAACCCGCAGAACGCCGTGGTCGCGGTCACGCGCGGCATCGTCAATATTCTGGACCCCGACGAGCTCCGCGGCGTGCTGGCCCATGAACTCGGCCACATCGTCAACCGCGACATCCTCATCCAGACCATCGCGGCCGTGTTGGCCGGGGCCATCGTGTTCATCGCCAACATGCTCCAGTTCACGGCCATCTTCGGCGGCTTCTCCCGCGACGACGAGGGCGGCAATCCCCTGGCCGCGCTGGCCATGGCCTTTCTTGCGCCCATCGCCGCCACCCTCATCCAGATGGCCATCTCCCGTTCGCGTGAGTACCTGGCCGACGCCACCGGCGCGCGCCTGTCCGACCCGAACGCCCTGGCCGACGCCCTGTCCAAGCTCGACGCCGCCTCCCAGCGGGTGCCGCTCCAGGGCAGCCCGGCCACGGAAAACCTGTTCATCGTCAATCCGTTCAGCGGGCGCAGGGCCGCGTCCCTGTTCGCCACCCATCCGCCCATAGAAGACCGCATCGCGCGCCTCAGGGCCATGGCCCAAGGCAGGTAACATGAAACGATCCGCATTTTCCCTTCTGTTCCTTTTCCTTATCCTCGGCTTCGCCGCCATCCCCGCCCAAGCCGCCGACCGCCGCACCCCGGTGGTCCTCGCCGTGGAGGCGGTCAGCCCCTCGGTGGTCAACATCACCGTGACCTCCACGGTCAAGGGCGGCAGCCGTTCACCCTTCGGCGACCCCTTCTTCGACCAGCTCTTCAAGGGATATTACGACCAGCGGCCCCGCCAATCCCAGAGCCTCGGCTCGGGCGTGATCATCGACGGCAGGAAGGCGCTGGTCCTGACCAACGCCCATGTCATCGCCTCGGGCGGCGACATCTCGGTCCGCCTCAAGGACGGCCGCGAGTTCAAGGCCGACCTGGTGGGCTCGGACGCCGACTTCGACCTGGCCGTGCTTAAGCTGGAAAACGCCAAGGACCTGCCCCAGGTCTCCATGGGCGACTCGGAAAACATCTATATCGGCGAGACCGTCATCGCCATCGGCAACCCCTTCGGCTACTCCAACACCGTGACCACCGGCGTGGTTTCGGCCCTGAACCGGCCCATGAAGACCAACGGCGGGGCGTACGGCAGCTTCATCCAGACCGACGCGGCCATCAACCCCGGCAACTCCGGGGGCCCGCTCCTGAACATCAACGGCGAGCTCATCGGCATCAACACCGCCATCCAGGCCCGGGCCGAGGGCATCGGCTTCGCCATCCCCATCAACAAGGCCAAGCACGTCATCGCCGAGCTCCTCGACACCGGCCACGTCTCGCCCATCTGGCTCGGCCTGTTCGGCCAGGACGTGGATCAGGCCGCGGCCCGCTATTTCAACCTCAAGGACCTGAACGGCATGCTCGTCACCGAGGTCTATCCCGGCACCCCGGCCGCGGAGGCCCTGCTCAAGCCCGGCGACGTGATCGTCTCCTTCAACGGCCGGCCCCTGGCCAACAAGAGCGACTACCTGACCCGCCTGTTCAGCGTGACCAAGTCCGAATCCGTCAACCTGGTCGCCCTGCGCGACGGGCATGAAATCCGCCTGCACCTCCGGCCCCAGGTCCTGGACAAGGCCAAGGCGCTCGACCTGGTGCGCACCCGCTGGGGCTTCGAGCTGGCCGACAGGCCGCAGGGGCCGGGCGCTGAAGTGACCACCGTGGTCCCCGGCTCGGCAGCGGCCAAGCTCGGCCTGAAACAGGGCGACATCATCCACCAGATCGGCAACCGCCGCCTGCGTTCCGGCATCGACCTGCTCAACGCCTTTCTGCGCAACCGCATGCAGAAGACGGTCATGATGCGCGTCCAGCGCGGGCGCAACCTCTACACCGTCCGGCTGACCCTCTAGAAAGGAGCTTTCCCATTCCACCCGACCAACAACGCTACTGGGCCGACAAGTGTGCGGCCAAGACATTCACCACCCCGTTCCGGCTCGACGTGTTCAACAAGCACGTCCCGGACACGAAGGCGCGCATATTGGATTTCGGCTGCGGCTACGGCCGGATCATGGCCGAACTGGCGCAGGCCGGGTACACCGACCTGACCGGCATCGACTTTTCCGAGCCCCTGGTCAGGCGCGGCCTTGCGGAACACCCCGAGCTCAACCTGGCCGCCTACCCCGGCGGGCCCCTGCCGTACGCCGACGACACCTTCGACGCCGCCGTCATGCTCGCGGTCTTCACCTGCATGCTCGAAACCCGCACCCAGGCCGAGGCCCTGCTCGAACTGAAGCGCGTGCTCAAGCCCGGCGGCGTGCTCTACGTCAACGACTTCCTGCTCAACCGCGACCGCCGCAACCTCGACCGCTACCAGCTCGGCCAGGAAAAATACGGCCTCTACGGCGTGTTCGACGTGGACGACGGCGGCACCCTGCGCCACCACGACCGCAACCACATGGAGGCCCTGTTCTCCGGCTTCGAGACTCTGGTCTTCGAAGAGGTGGGGTATGAAACCATGCACGGGCACCATTCCAACGGCTTCTATGCCGTCGTGAAGATGCCCGGTTAGCGGCGAGGCGAGGGAGAGAAGGCCTCCGGCGGGCCCTCGCCGGGCGGGCGTCTCCGACGGTCAGGGCGCTGCCCTGCACCCGCTCAAGGCCGAGGACCTTGAGAATTCCGTGTTCGCTTCGCTCAAGGGCGTGCGGCGGCCCAAGGCTGTGACGGGGTGCCTTCCGCCGATCGAAAAACAGAACGCCGGGCTGCGATGCCCGGCGTTGTTCGTTCACTCTCAGGGGGTCAGCTCAGGCCGACTTCGGTGAACCGTTCGTCCGCCTGCAGCAGGTCGAAGAAGGAGACGCGGCGGTGCCTGTCCCGCATTCGCAGGCCCAAGTTCACCCGGCATTGCTTTGTATTGGGCTGGCGGGAGACGTTGCGTTCGATGATCTCGATCTGTTCCTCATGAATCCGTTCCGTCACCTCGTCGAGCAGGTCAAGGCCGCCCGTCCATTCGAGGCGCAGCGAATAGAACTGGTCGCCGCTGATGGGCAGACGATGGAGCGCGTACAGGGCGATCAGGACCAGCATGGTCAGCGGGACAGCGATGACGTACTCGCCCAGGCCGACCGTCACGCCGATGGCCGAGACCACCCAGATGGAGGCGGCCGTTGTCAGCCCGCGCACGAAATCCTGGCTCTTCACGATGGTTCCGGCCCCGAGAAAGCCGATGCCCGTTATCACGCCCGCGGCCGTGCGAGCGGGGTCCATGCGGATGGCGGAGTCCGCTCCCATGTTCATCTCGATGGAGAGTTTCTGGAACGTGACAATGATGGCCGCCGACCCCATGCACACCAGAATGTTCGTGCGCAACCCCGCGGCCCGGCCCCTGATCTGCCGCTCCACCCCGACCAGGCCGCCCAGGAGCATGGCCACCAGGAGGCGGACGACGAAAATCCAATCGTTGCTGATGATATCCAGTATATGCGACATAGTACCTCTCAATTTTCTTGCCGAAGGGGAACCGGCACTTCAACCCTTATGCCCCTGTATCGAGTCTGTCATCTTGAAAAAACGGCGCTTGCCCGGCCATGCTCCAGGAAAACGGACGCCTCGCCGCTTCCATTCAAGGCTCGCCATTTTTGGCCCGCATTTCGGTGAATTGCCGCTGAATGCATGCCCGGGAAAGACCGCTGTTCCAGTCTTGCCCCTTTCCAAAAGGTTTCCTGACGGGGGCCGAAGTAGCGCCCCGGCCGCCGGAGGTGCAAAAAAAGGGCTGCTCCATCAGGAACAGCCCTTTTGACTTGTCGGTAATGCGCCCGTCTATTTCAGGATATCCGGCCTGGCGATTTTGACCTGGGCGTTTTTGCTCAGGTCGTCCATGAAGGCGGCCACGGCTTCGCGGCGGTAGTTCTGACCGGCCTGGTCCATCCAGAACTTTTTCTGTTCCTTCCAGATGGCGTCGGAGGCCGGGATGCGCTCGTTGAGGCGGGCCACGACGGCGCCGCCGCCGGGCATGTTGTAGACGAGCTTGAACCAATCCTTGTTCTTGGCGTTGAAGGCGGCCTTGGCCAGCGGCTGGCTCTGCCCCAGTTCGGGGATGTTGCCCTGGCGGTTGAACGGCTTGGTGGTCTTAATGCGCGAGGCGTACTTCTTGGCGGCGGCCGCGGCGTCGGGGCCGGTCAGGGCCGCGTGGATCTTGTCTGCCGCGTTCTGGGCCAGTTCCGCGCCCTTCTGGTCTTTCAAGGTGTTGACGATGGTCGGGCGGACCAGGTCCAGGGCCATGACCGAGGGCGGGGTGTCCTCGACCTTCTCCACGAGCATGTAGCCGCCGTTGACGGCCACCGGGCTCTTGTAGGCGGTACCGGGAGCCAGCGCGGCTACGGCCTTGGCCGCGTCTGCGGACATGCCGAAGGTCTGGGCCAGGTACTGGGCGGGCATGGGGTCGGTGGTCTGGGGTTCGAGGCCGAGCTCGGAGCCGATTTTGGTCAGGGACATGCCGGACACGAGGCGGTCGGTGGCCTGGTCCAGGAGGTCGTTGGCCTTGTCCGAGGCCTTTTCCTCGGCCAGGCGGCTCTTGATCTCGTCCCTGGCCTCCTCAAGGGTCTTGGTGGTCCCTGCCTTCTTGTCCTCGACCTTGATGACGTGCCAGCCGAACCGGGTCTTGACCGGCTCGGACACCTCGCCCTTGTTCAGGGCGAAGGCGGCCTTCTCGAAGTCGGGGACCATGGCGCCCTTGCCGAACCAGCCCAGGTCGCCGCCGTTGGGGGCGCTGGGGCCGTCGGAGTTGTCCTTGGCGAGCTTGGCGAAGTCCGCACCGGCCTTGGCTTCCTGATAAATCTTGTCGATGCGCTCCTTGGCCTTCTTCTTGGCGGCTTCGGAGTCGGAGTCCTTGACCGCGACCAGGATGTGGCGGGCGTGGATCTGTTCGGGCTCCTGCATGGCGTCCTGGTTGGCCGCGTAGTATTTCTTGATCTCGTCGTCGGTGACGGTCTGGTACTTGGCCAGGTTGGCCGGAGTGAAGGCGAGGGTCCGCAGGGTCACCTGGGCCGGAATCTTGAAGCGGTCCTGGTTGGCCTTGTAGTAGGCCTCGATCTCGGCCTCGCCGACGGTCACATCCTTGCGGAAGTCCACGGGCAGGACCTCGATGTAGTCGAGCCGGGCCTGTTCGCTGATCCAGTCGAAAATCTGCCGGGCCTGGGCTTCGGACACGTCGGCCGGGGCGCCCACGGCGTCCTTGACCTGCTGCATGGTCAGGTCTTTGCGGTAGTTTTCCTCGAATTCGGCCGGGGTCATGTGGATCCCGCGCAGGGCGGCCTGGTAGCGCTGCTTGTCGAAGTTGCCGTTGGCGTCCTTGAAGGCGGCCACCGCGGCGATGCCCGCGGCCACTTCCTTGTCGGAGGCGCGGATGCCGAGCTTCTGGGCCTGGTCGAGGAGGAGCTTCTCGCTGATCAACTGACCCAGGACCATCTGCTTGAACTGGGGCGACCTGAGCTGCGCTTGGTCCACGTCCGGGTTGGTCCGGCGGATGTTCTCGGCCGCGCGCTGGTACATCTGCTCGTACTCGGCCCGGCTGATGGCCTGGCCGTTCACCGTGGCCACGGTCGGGTCGCCGGAGCTGTTCAGCCCGGACATGCCGAAGGCGAAGATGAAGATGAAGATGATGACGGCGAAGAGTATCTTGACGATCCAGCCGGATGCGTTGTTGCGCATTATTTCTAACATGTTTGCTCCATAGCTATGATGAACAGGTTGCCTCCCCCGAAGGGGAGGCAACGTCGTGCCGATCTTTAGGACTTGCCTTCCCGAACGGCGTTCAGGAGGCCACCTGCCTGGATAATCTGTAGTTCCTTTTCGGTCAAATCATTTGTGACCGGAACGGTTGCCCCGTTCCCCGCGACCATGTCCACGGTGCCGCCGGGGGTGATTGCCGAGGCCGGGATGGTCAGGTCCACGCCCTCTTCCAGCTTATCGTAGTCCGAGGGCTCAACCAAGAGCAGGGGCAGGATGCCGAAGTTGATCAGGTTGGCCCGGTGGATGCGGGCCAGGGACTTGACCACCACGGCCTTGACGCCCAAGTGGCGCGGTCCGAGCGCGGCGTGTTCGCGGCTGGAGCCCTGGCCGTAGTTCTCGCCGCCCAGGATGATGCCCTTGCCGTGCTCCTTCATGCGCCCGACGAACCCTTCGTCCACGCGGGAGAAGATGTACTGGCTGATGGCCGGGATGTTGGAGCGCAGGGCCGTGATCTGCGCGCCCGCGGGGAGGATGTGGTCGGTGGTGATGTTGTCGCCGACCTTGAGCAGGACCTTGGCCTCCACGGTCTCGGGCAGCTTGTCGAAGTCCTCCAGGGCCACGATGTTCGGTCCGCGCAGGACCTCCACGGCGGCGCCGTCCTCGGGCGGGAAGACGAACAGGTCGCGGATGGACGGCACGTCCTCGGGCAGGGTGACGCGCTCGGGCGCCGGGCCCCATCCGGCCGGGTCGGAGAACTCGCCTTCCAGGGCGAGCTTGGCGGCCGTCTGGGCCGAGACCAGGAATATCTGGCCGTCCTGGGTGCCGGAGCGGCCCTCGAAGTTGCGGTTGAAGGTGCGCACGGACACGCCGGCCGAGACCGGGGAGCCGCCCATGCCGATGCACGGGCCGCAGGAACATTCGAGCAGGCGCGCGCCCGCGTCCAGCAACGGTTCGATCAGCCCTTCGCGGGAGAGCATTTTGAGCACCTGCTTGGAGCCGGGGGAGATCATCAGGTCGGTCTCGGGCGGGGTGATGTGCCCGGCCAGGATCTGGGCGGTGTTCTTGAGGTCGGAATAGGAGGAGTTGGTACAGGAGCCGATGGCCACCTGGTCGATCTTCTTTCCGGCCAGGTCCTTGACCTTGCAGACCTGGTCCGGCATGTGCGGCTGGGCCACCAGGGGCTCCAGTTCGGACAGGTTGATGGTCACGACCTCGTCGTATTCGGCGTCCGCGTCGGCGACCAGTTCGGTCCAGTCGTCGGCCCGGCCCATCTTGGCCAGGAAGTCGCGGGTGGTTTCGTCGGACGGGAAGATGGACGTGGTCGCGCCCAGTTCGGCGCCCATGTTGGTGATGGTCGCGCGGTCGGGCACGGACAGGGAGGCCACGCCCGGACCGGCGTACTCGAAGACCTTGCCCACGCCGCCCTTGACGGTCAGCAGGCGGAGCAGTTCGAGGATGACGTCCTTGCCTTGGGCCCAGCCGGTCAGCTCGCCGGTCAGCTCGACCTTGACCACCTTGGGCATGGGGATGAAATAGGCCTCGCCCGCCATGGCCAACGCCACGGACAGGCCGCCCGCGCCCATGGCCATGGCCCCGATGCCGCCCGCGGTGGGGGTGTGTGAGTCCGAGCCGATGAGCGTCGCGCCGGGCTTGGCGAAATTCTCCAGGTGGAGTTGGTGGCAGATGCCGGTGCCCGCGGGCGAGAAGACCGCGCCGGACTTGGCGGCCACGGTGCGCAGGAAGCGGTGGTCGTCGGGGTTGCGGAAGCCCATCTGCAGGGTGTTGTGGTCCACGTAGCTCACGGACAGGTCCGTGCGGACGCGGCCGATGCCGATGGCTTCATACTGGAGCCAGGCCATGGTGCCGGTGGCGTCCTGGGTCAGGGTCTGGTCGATGCGCAGGCCGACCTCTTCGCCGGGAACCATGTTCCCGGAAACGAGGTGCTTCTCGATGATTTTGCGGGTGATGTTCTTGCCCATGGTCTCTCCTACAATGCGTTGGGTCTCTCTCGGTACCGTCCGGGGGCGGCGTGGTCCGGGTCTCTCACCTCCCGGCCGCGCCCCGTACGGGGTGGTCCATGTCCTAAATAGTACAATCGGTACGGAGATCAGAACAGGAAGCCGTTCTTGACGCCTTCCGAGGGTTCCATGTCCTCGATGCCGAGCTTGATCCGGTTGATCTTGTTGGTGCGGAACTGGATCTCCACGTCCAGACGCAGCTTGTCCTGCTGGGCCTGGAATATCTCCTCGTGGCGGTATACGCCCCTGGCCGGGTCCTCTTCGTCGCGAAGCTGCCGGACGGCCAGCTTGGTCTTCTCGAGTTCCACGTTCAACTGCGCCACCTCCGCCTCAAGGACGTGGATGTCGTCGCTCAGCCGCTTGTCACCGGATTTTGATTCGTCTTCTCGTGTCATCCTTCTTCTCGCGTTCCGGTTTGGGTTTCATCTTGCCGGTGGGCAGGGAGTTGTAGAAGTTCCAGAACTCGGGCCAGGTGGCGGTCACTTCGCCGTGGTTCTCGAGCACGATGCCGGGCACGGCGTAGGCGGCCAGGGCGCAGCCCATGGACCAGACCGGCTCCGGACTGAACCAGGTGCCGTCCCACTGCGGCTTGCCGGGCTTGATATGGATGACGTCGCCGTCGATCTCGTAGCTCGCGCCCATGCGGTCGAGCAGCTCCACGGCCACGTCGTTGTCCGCGCCGGCCAGTTTGGCGTCGCCCACCTTGAGGGCCAGGGCCAGGGCCAGGGGCATGAGGTCCGGGGACGCGCCCAGCGGGATGTCCGCGGATTCGGGCAGTTCGCCCTCCATGACGGCCACCACATTCTCGGTGGCCACGTCGATGCGCAGGCCGAGCGCCCGGAGCTGTTCGAGCACGCGGTCGGCCTGCTCGTTCCTGGGCCAGGTTCCTTCCAGGTTGATCCGGCCGCCGCTCAAGGCGGGCAGGGCCAGGAGCATGGCGTTCAGGCGCACGGACAGGGGCAGTTGGGGTTGCGCCTCGATGGCCGGGACGCCGTCGGGCACGCTGACCGAGTCCTTGCCGAGCTTGGCCTCGATGCCGCAGGCCTGGAGCACGGTCACGGCCTCGGCCACCCGCTCGCGGGCTTCCGAGGTCAGTCCCTTGACGGTCAGCCCGCCGGGGAAGGACCATGCGGCCAGGGTCAGGGCGGCCGCGAAGTCCGGGTCGATGCCGCCGGGCAGGGTCACGGACTCGTCCATGGCGCCGCCGCACTCCAGCCGCACGGGCAGACCGGGGTTGTTCGGATTCATGGGCACCACCCGCGCGCCGAGCGACGGCAGCACCTTGTTCAGGGAGGCCGCGTCGAGCAATTGCAGGGAGGGCTTGCCCGTGAACTTGCACCGCCCGGCGTGGCCGAGCGCCAGGCAGAGCAGCATATAAAAGTTGAATTTGTCCTCGCCGACAAAGGCCATCTTGCCCTCGAATTCCAGGGTCCGGCCGCCGTCGTTGCGGATGAAGTCGTCATCCCAGTGGATGGGCGCGCCGACCTGCTTGAGCGCCTTGGCCAGGTCCTTGTTCGGGGCGTTCATGGTCACCGGGGAGAGGGTCACCTGGGTCCCGGCGGATGCGGCCATGGCCAGCATCATCCGGGTGAATCGGAAGGAGCGGGGCCCGGCGATGCCCGCCGAGATGGGCTCCACGCGCGGGGCGAGTTTGTAGCCCTCGCCTTCGAATTTCTTGCGTGCGTCGGCCAGGGAGAACTGGTTGAGCAGGGTGAAGAGCTGTTTGGTCAGCTTGGCGTCCAGGCCCAGGCGGCCCGCCGAGCGGTCGAACGCGCCGCGCAGCAGCTTTTCCAGTTGGGGGTCCACCAGGGACTTCTGCCGGGACTTGCGCCAGGCCCCCTCCTTGCGGATCAGGAAGGCGCGCTTCTCGAGCAGGCCCAAGATCTGGTCGTCGATGTCGGCGATGTCGTTGTAGCGGTGGCCGGTGACCACCTCGGACTTGGACGGCGCGTCGTCGTCCACGGGCGGGGCTTCGGGCCTGCGCCCGAAAAAGTCGCGTCCGCCGCGCTTGGGTCCGCGCTTGTCGAACTTGCGCGGGCCGCGTTTCTCGTCGCGTTGCGGTCGGCCGTTGTCGTATTTGGGGGTATTGCCGGGAGCGCCCTGGGCGGTGTCCCTGCGGGGCCGGTCCTCGAAGGGACCTTCGTCTTTGCGGATCTTGATCATCGTCTTTCCGTCTTCCTTATGAATGATATGGTTCCCCGGCGAACCGGGAAAGGATTCTCTAGCCCGAAAGCGCAGGATATGCAAGACCCGGCAGTTGGGCCGGGCCGCACGCGTCCTTCAGGTTTCCGTACTGGACAAGCCGGGCCGCAACGGGCACATTGAAATGAGCCGGTCCCGGTTTTTTCTGCCCGGTCCGGCGTCGTTACGCAAAGCACCTTAATTCCTTGGAGGTAATAGCCATGAGGAAAGTACTGATAGCCGCGCTGCTGGCCTGTTTCGTGACCGCAGGCTACGGCTGCGCCAGCAAGGCCCAGCAGGGTGCCACCGTCGGCAGCCTAGCGGGCGCGACCATCGGCGCCCTGACGTTCAAGAACAAGCTGCTCGGCGCGGCCGTGGGCGCGGGCGTGGGCACCCTGTTCGGGTACATCGTGGGCAACGAGTGGGACAAGCACGACGAGGCCCAGGTCCAGAGGACCCTGGAGACCGGCAAGTCGGATCAGCCGCAGTCCTGGACCAACCCCGACACCGGGGCCAGCTACACGGCCACCCCGAGCCCGCCCTACATGTCCGAGAACAAGGTCTACCGCGACGTCTACATCAAGGACCAGAAGGACGGCGACACCATCATGGCCAAGGCCTGGCGCGACGACAAGGGTGTCTGGCATCTCAAGCAGTAGCGCCCGGACGGCCTGACGGCCCGTAACCGAAAACAGGAACCCCGCCGGCAACGGCGGGGTTCTTTTGCGCCCGCCGTCCGGCACAACGGTCGCCGTTCCTCCGTCGGAAGGCGGGAGACCGGCGGCGTCAACGGCCGGGAGACAGGAACGTGGGCCGCCTGATCGCGCCGAGTGCGCCCCGCAGGGTCACGGCCCCGATGACGGTCACGCCGCCGACCACGGCCCAGGGGCCGGGCAGCTCGCCGTAGCCCACGGCCACGAGCACGGGGTTGAAGATCGGTTCGAGCATCATGATCAGGATCGCCTCCAGCGCGCCGAGCCGCTTGATGGCCCAGACGTAGAGGGCCATGGACACGCCCTGTTGCAGGATGCCGAGGTAGAGCAGCCCGAGCCACCCCTCGCCGGACGGCAGGGAGCCGAAGAGAAAGGGCAGCCCGGCCAGGGCGGTCAGGACATGCCCGAGGACGACGGACTCCACGGGCGAGGCGTCCTTTTGTGAACGCATGCACAAGGTAAATATTGCGTAGGAAATACCAGTGCCTACGGCAATAATATTGCCCCACAATCCGGTGGCCGAGAGGCGGTCCAGGAAGAACAGGGCCATGCCGCCCACGGTCACGGCGATGAATGCCCAGTCCGACCGGCGCGTGCGCTCGCCGAGGAGCCACGGGGCGAGCAGGGCCACATAGACCGGGGCGGTGTAGGCCAGCAGGATGGCGTTGGCCGAGGTGGTCAGCTTGGTGGCCGCCACGTTGGTCACGAGCAGCCCCGCATAGCCCAAGGCCGCCCCCCACTGCACACGATTGAAGCCGAAGGTCAGCCGCCCCCGGAAGAGCACGCACAGGGTCGCCGCGGCCAACGCGCTGCGCACTCCGGTGATGGCCATGGGATTCCACTGGACCAGCTTGATGGCCAGCCCCCCGGAGCTCCAGATGAGCGCCGTGGCCGCCATGAGCAGTATGGCCTTGGTCTTGTCGGGCATAACTCGCTATTTCTGCGGTAAAAAAGGGGCGTTTGCAAGCGGGAAGCAACGGGCTTGTGATCATTCTCCAAATCCGGGCCGTTTTTTGGCATACTCCCCTGGCAACGGCCGGGCGCGCAGTGTGCCGGTCCAGGAACAAAGGGGGCGTGATGGGTGATTCTTCAAGCGGCAAGGGCGGGGTGGACCGCGTCCACGGGCGCTCTCTGCCGCAGCGGGCGGTCTTTTGCCTGGGGCATCTGGCCATTGTGCTCTGCTGCGCCTGGCTGGCGTGCGGCGGATTGGAGCGGACAGGCCGCCTGTTCGGCCAGACGTGGGCCTTTGCCGACGGTGGCCGGGCGGCGCTGCTGGTCGGTTGCGCGGTCCTGTACTGGCTGCGTCATGCGGTGACGCTCTTCTATCTGCTGGCGCGGCGTGTGGACTGGCCCGAGGTCCTCGGGCTGCTCGCGTTCATCGGCCTGATCGAGGTCGGTCTGCTGCTCGCGGGCGGCGGCCTGTTCAACGACACGCCGCCCCTGTTCCGCCCGCTGGACTGGTTCGCCCTGGCCCTGGTCCTGGCGGGCTCCTACCTGAACACGGCCTCCGAGACCCAGCGCAAGCTGTGGAAGCGAGACCCGGCCAACCGGGGCCGCTGCTACACCGGCGGCCTGTTCAAATACTCCATGCACATCAACTACTTCGGCGACACGGTCATGTTCACCGGCTGGGCCCTGCTGACCGCCGTCCCCTGGGCCCTCGTCCTCCCGGCCCTGATGGCCGCCATGTTCGTCGGCTACCACATCCCGGCCCTGGACGCTTACCTCGCCGAACGCTACCCGAACGACTTCCCGGCCTACGCCCGGACCACCAGGAAGTTCATCCCGTTCATCTACTGAGCCGTCAACCTCATCCCCCCCCCCAGGCGACTTGGCGCCGCAGGCTCCCGATAGCCCATTGGAGCGCCTTTGGGGCGGCACGCCCCAAACAGCGGCTCTCGACGTATCGAGGTGCGGAAGAGTGGGTCGGATGTGGATTTTTCGAGGGGGGCTCCGACCGCAGCGTACTTCCTGTACGTGAGGATCGGAGCCCCCCTCGAAAAATTCGCAGACGGCCTGCTATCCCGCGCCGCCGCCCGGTCGCGTTTTGCTGACAAACGAAAAGGGGAGGTTGCGTCAGCAACCTCCCCTTGAGTGGTCAGCAAAACCGACCGGCAGGACTTACTTCATGTCCTGACCGGAAGCGGCCTTCTGCATCTTGACCTCGACCTTCTCGGTGAGGTTTTCGTAGTAGTCGCGGAGGATGACCAGGACTTCGTCGCGGCCGAAGTGATCCGGGACCTCGGCGCCTTCGGACAGGGCCTTGCGCAGCTTGGTGCCGGACAGGATGACGCGGTCTTCCTTGGTGTGTGGGCAAGTGCGCATGGAAGCCATGCCGTCGCACTTGTAGCAGTAGAAGGTCCAGTCGATGTTCATCGGCTGGCAGAGCAGGGCCTTGCCGGGCTCGGGGCAGGCTTCGGTGACGTAGGGGATCCTCTTGAAGATCTCCTGGGCCTCGAACAGGCCGTAGAAGTCGCCGACACCGGCGTGGTCACGGCCGATGAGCATGTTGTTGATGCCGTAGTTCTGGCGGAAGGTGGCGTGCAGCAGGCCTTCGCGGGGACCGGCGTAACGCATGTCCAGGGGGTAGCCGGCGTTGATGACGTTGTCGGCCACGAAGTAGCCGTCGATCAGGGTCTGGATGCACTTGATGCGCACGCTGCCCGGAATGTCGCCCGGCTTCAGGTTGCCGATCAGGGAGTGGATGACGCAGCCGTCACACACTTCGATGGCGATCTTGGCCAGGAACTCGTGGGAGCGGTGCATGGGGTTGCGCAGCTGCAGAGCGGCGACCTTGGACCAGCCGCGCTTTTCCATCTCGGCGCGGATCTGGGCGGGGGTCAGGTAGACGCCCGGGAAACGCTTGGCGTAGTCGCCCTCGGAGAGGACCTTGACCGGGCCGGCCAGGTTGTACTTGCCCTGGGCCATGACCATCTGGACGCCGGGATGGTCTTCCATGGCGACTTCCCAGAACTTGTCGTCAGCGGAATCTTCGCCCTCGCCCTTGTAGACGAGTTCGCATTCCCACTTCTTGTCGGCTTCGGTCATCTCGTACTTTTCTTCGACCTTCATGGTGGCGTAGACGGTGCCGTCCTTGGCCTTCAGGGCGACCTCGTCACCGACCTTGACGTCTTCGTCATCGGTGTCGAGGGTGATGGGGACCGGCCAGAAGGTGCCGTCGGCCATCAGGAACTTTTCGCAGACGCCGGCCCAGTCGGCCTTCTTCATGAAGCCGTTCAGCGGAGAGAAGCCGCCGATGCCCATCATGATCAGGTCGCCCTTGGCGCGATCGGAAATGTCGAGGGTCTTCAGGCCAGCGGCCTTTTTGATTTCAGCGTCGAGCTCAGCGCCTTCGAGCAGACAGCAAACGAGACCTTTACCACCGTGAGGTGCTACGAGGTTAGACATGTAAGCCTCCTAAATAGTTTGTCAGTGTTTCCATTGCCTTGATTCATGGTGAGCCGCCTCGGCCGCTTGGATGACCATGAGTATTTCCCAATTATAGGGTCCGCCTTTATTGGCTGTTTGTGAAAGTCGTGTCAAGCGCTTTTTTCCGCCCGTCCTGCAACAATTTGCGCCTGATTGCACACTCAGGGGGGGAGGTAGACCTTCTCGGGAGAAAGTCTAGAAAACAGGCCCTGTTTTGGTGTATTTTTTACGTGTATTTTCAGCTTGTTGTGTTGTCACCGCAATAACACTCTATAAATTGAAAAAAGGCTTGCATTTCTTTGTTCGTTTAAACTAAAAACGGTATGGGTTTCAACAGGTGTTTTTTTATTGGCAGGCGCCGCCTCGCGGCGTACCCGAACGCCTGTATTCCGGGCCTTTTCCGGCCATCGGCTCAAAACCCGAGATACGGTTGACGATATACGCTTGTTCAAAAATTCACTTTCACGTTGACAAGGGTGTTTCGTCTTGCTAATCCCAATTCCGCCCGCCTTAAAACGGGTGCCGATTTTTGTTTAGGTAGAGGATGTCGGTTATTGTGAATAATAAAACCCTATTTAGGAGGAGAAGTTATGCCGACCTTTGTTAACCCGGAAAAATGTGACGGCTGCAAGGGTGGCGAAAAGACCGCTTGCATGTACATTTGCCCTAACGATCTGATGATCCTGGATCCCGCCGAAATGAAGGCCTACAACCAGGAACCGTCCGCTTGCTGGGAATGTTATTCCTGCGTGAAAATTTGCCCCCAGGGCGCTATTGAAGCCCGTCCGTACGCCGACTTCGCCCCTATGGGTGGTACCTCCATCCCGATGCGTTCCGCTGAAGACATCATGTGGACCATCAAATTCCGTAATGGCAGCGTGAAACGCTTCAAGTTCCCCATCCGCACCACTGCTGAAGGTTCGATCAAGCCCTTCGACGGCAAGCCCGAGCCCGGCGACCTGGACTCCGAGCTGCTCTTCACCGAGTCCGCTCTGAAGGCTCCCCTGGCCACCGCCATGGAAGAGGCTTCCGTGACCGAAGCCGACCTGAAGAAAGAGTGGAAGATGGACGATTACGCCAACCTGGTCTAGTGCCGGTTTGCGAATCCTTGTCTGATTAGACTACTTGAATCACGTTAAATACTAGGAGAAATATTATGCCTCTGCTTCCCATCAAAGAAGCTTCCAAGGGTGTTGCTCTCGCCGAGCCGGAAATCATCGAACAGACCGTTGATATCCTCATGGTCGGCGGCGGCATGGGTAACTGCGGTGCCGCTTTCGAAGCTGTCCGCTGGGCCGACAAAGTCGATCCTTCCCTGAAGATCATGCTCTGCGACAAGGCCGCTCTGGAGCGCTCCGGCGCCGTTGCCCAGGGCCTGTCCGCCATCAACACCTACTGCGGTGAGAACGACCCGGACGATTACGTCCGCATGGTCCGCACCGACCTCATGGGCATCGTCCGCGAAGACCTGATCTTCGACCTGGGCCGCCACGTTGACGATTCCGTCCACCTCTTCGAAGAATGGGGCCTCCCCGTTTGGGTCAAGAAAGACGGCAAGAACCTCGACGGCGCCAAAGCCAAGGCCGAAGGCCTCGCCATCCGCAACGGCGACGCTCCGGTCCGCTCCGGCCGCTGGCAGATCATGATCAACGGTGAGTCCTACAAGTGCATCGTTGCTGAAGCCGCCAAGAACTCCCTGGGCGAAGACCGCTACGTCGAGCGCGTGTTCATCGTTAAGATGCTCCTGGACGCCAACGAGCCCAACCGCATCGCCGGTGCCGTCGGCTTCTCCACCCGTGAGAACAAGGTCTACGTCTACAAGTGCAACGCCGCCGTCGTCGCCTGTGGCGGCGCCGTCAACGTGTACCGCCCCCGCTCCACCGGTGAGGGCATGGGCCGCGCCTGGTACCCCGTCTGGAACGCCGGTTCCACCTACACCATGTGTGCTCAGGTCGGCGCCGAGATGACCATGATGGAAAACCGCTTCGTCCCCGCCCGCTTCAAGGACGGTTACGGCCCGGTCGGCGCCTGGTTCCTGCTCTTCAAGGCCAAGGCGACCAACTACAAGGGTGAGGACTACTGCGAGACCAACCGCGCCATGCTGAAGCCTTACGAGGATCGCGGCTACGCCAAGGGTCACATCATCCCCACCTGCCTGCGCAACCACATGATGCTCCGTGAAATGCGTGAAGGCCGCGGCCCGATCTTCATGGACACCAAGACCGCCCTGCTGAACACCGTCAACGGCGACCTGACCGGTCCCGAGTGGAAGCACCTCGAGTCCGAGGCTTGGGAAGACTTCCTCGACATGTGTGTCGGCCAGGCCAACCTGTGGGCCGCCACCAACTGCGCTCCCGAGGATCGCGGTTCCGAGATCATGCCCACCGAGCCTTACCTCCTGGGTTCCCACTCCGGTTGCTGCGGCATCTGGGTTTCCGGTCCGGACGAAGCCTGGGTCCCGGATTCCTACAAGGTCAAAGCCGACAACGGCAAGGTCTACAACCGTATGACCACCGTCAACGGCCTGTTCACCTGCGCTGACGGCGTCGGCGCCTCCGGCCACAAGTTCTCCTCCGGTTCCCACGCTGAAGGCCGCATCGTCGGCAAGCAGCTGGTCCGTTGGTGTGTCGACCACAAGGACTTCACCCCGACCCTGAAGGAAAACGCTGCTGATCTGGCCAAGGAAATCTACCAGCCCATGTACACCTACCTGGAGAACAAGGGCGGTTCCACCGATCCCGTCGTGAACCCCGCCTACATCACCCCGCACAACTTCATGATGCGCCTCATCAAGTGCACCGATGAATACGGCGGTGGCGTCGGCACCCTGTACATGACCTCCAAGGCTCTGCTGAACACCGGCTTCTGGCTGCTCGGCATGATGGAAGAAGACTCCAAGAAGCTCGCCGCCCGTGACCTGCACGAGCTGATGCGCTGCTGGGAGCAGTTCCATCGCCTGTGGACCGTCCGCCTGCACATGCAGCACATCGAGTTCCGCGAGGAATCCCGTTACCCGGGCTTCTACTACCGCGGCGACTTCATGGGCCTGGATGACTCCAAGTGGAAGTGCTTCTGTAACTCCACCTACGATCCCGCCACCGGCGTGACCACCGTCTTCAAGAAGCCCTACGTCAAGATCATCCCCGACGCCTAAGCATTAGGTAATGATCACCCCGAGAGCGCGGGTCCCCGGACCCGCGCTCTCTTAAAATTACCGGGGCTAAAATGGTCTGAAGCCGGGCCGGGAAAACCGCTCCCGGTCCGGGTTTAGGCCATTTTTTGGCTTGAGCCTCAACTTTATTCGGGAGGAGTTAAGAGAATGTCGAATAACAGTATTCTCGTCGTAGGCGGAGGATTCGCAGGAATCACCGCCGCCCTCGAAGCCGCCGAAATCGGCTACGAGGTGTACATCGTTGAAACCAATCCCTACCTCGGTGGACGGGTTGCGCAGCTGAACCAGTATTTTCCCAAGCTGTGCCCCCCCTCCTGCGGTCTGGAGATTCAGTTCCAGCGCATCAAAAACAACCCCAACGTCAAGGTCATCACCATGGCCGACGTCACGTCGGTTTCCGGCTCGGCCGGCAACTACGACGTGAAGATCACGCAGCGCCCGCGCTACGTGAACGAAAAGTGTACCGCCTGCGGCGAGTGCGAGAAGGCCACCTCCACCAAGGTGACTTCCGAGTTCGACTTCGGCACCGGCTCCCGCGGCCTGGCGTACAAGACCCATCCCTTCATGTTCCCCATGCGCTACGTGGTGGACGCCGAGAATGCCTCCGAGACCGAGTTGGCCGCCATCAAGAACGCCTGCCCGTACGACGCCGTGGATACCGATGACGCGCCCAAGTCCATCGATCTGGCCGTCGGCGCCATCGTCGTGGCCACCGGCTGGAAGCCCTACGACGTGGCCAACCTGACCAACCTGGGCGGGGGCAAGCTGAAGAACGTGGTCACCAACATGCAGTTCGAGCGTCTGTGCGCGCCCAACGGCCCGACCGGCGGCAAGATAAAGAGGCCTTCCGACGGCGCCGAGCCCCAGAAGATCGCCTTTGTCCAGTGCGCCGGTTCCCGCGATCAGAACCACCTGAACTACTGCTCGTACATCTGCTGCATGGCTTCGCTCAAGCATGTCCGCTATGTCCGGGAGCGTTCCGACGCGAGCGCGACGATCTACTACATCGACCTGCGCACCCCCGGCCGCTACGACAAGTTCAAGTCCATCACCGAGGCTGACGACAAGCTCAGCCTGGTCAAGGGCAAGGTGGCCGCCATCGTCGAGGACGCCGACGGCAATCCGATCGTCACCGTGGAAAATGCCCTGACCGGCATCAAGACCGACGAGAAGTACGACATGGTCGTGCTGGCCACCGGCATGCAGCCCAGCTGCGCCGGCCTCCAGGTTCCGGCCGGAGCCATCGACGCCGACGGTTTCGTCATAGACGGCGAGGGCATCATCGCCGCCGGTTGCGCCAAGCAGCCTCTTGATGTCATGAAGACCGCCCAGTCCGGCACCGCCGCCGCGATGAAGGCGATTCAAACCGTGGTAGGGAGGTAACCAATGGCTGAAAAGCTTGGAGTATATATCTGTGGAGGCTGTGACATCGGGGCCAACCTTGATGTCGACGCCCTGGCCCAGTTCTGCGCCAACGGCAAACACTCCTCCGTTGTTGCCGTGGCCAAGTCCAACCCGGTGCTGTGCAGCCCGGAGGGCAAGGCCATGATCGAGGCCGACATCGCCGAAAACGAACTCGACGGCGTGGTCTGCTGCGCCTGCTCGCCCCGCGCCAAGTGGGACGTCTTCAAGTTCGGCGACAAAGTCCAGGTGGAACGCGTCTCGCTGCGCGAGCAGTGCGTCTGGTCCTACGAGGAAGACCCCAAATTCCCCGGCCAGATGGAAGTCATCGCCAAGGACTACTGCAACATGGGAATCATCAAGCTGGCCAACAGCCGGATTCCCGCGCCGGAACTGCCCGACGCCTTCAAGACCGTCCTGGTCGTGGGCGGCGGCTTCACCGGCCTGAACGCGGCCCTGAACGCCGCCAGCCTGGGCTACCAGGTGGTCCTGGTCGAAAAGGCCGAGACCCTGGGCGGCAAGGCTGCCACCATGTACAAGTCCTTCCCGCTGGGCGCGCCCTATTCCGAGCGCGAGCAGCAGATCAACATCAAGGACGTCATCGCCAAGGTCGAGGCCAACGACAAGATCACGGTCATCACCGGCGCCACCCTGGATTCCCTGGCTGGCGCGCCGGCCCAGTACAAGGCCACCATCGCGGGCAAGGAATACGAGATCGGCGCGGTCGTCATGGCCACCGGCTGGATTCCGGGCAAGCAGAAGTTCCTGGCCCCGCTGGGTTACGGCACCATCAAGAACGTGGTCACCACCGCCGAGCTTGAGAACATGGCGGCCAACGGCGGCATCAAGACCGCCGACGGCAGGACCCCGTCCTCCGTGGCCTTCATCGTCGACACCTCCCTGCTGACCAAGAACGTGTCCTACGATCCCTGCGGCGAAGCCTGCGAGGGACCCGAGGAGATGCCCTGCAAGGAAGACGACGAGTCCCAGTGCTCGGACGAGTGCGAGACCTACCAGTACGCCGACAAGGAATCCGCCAAGCACCTGGCCTACTCCTCGGAGCTGACCTCCCTGGTCGCCCTGAAGCAGGCCAACTACGTGCGCGAACTCGCCCCCGACGCCGTGGCCTACATCGTCTATGACCACATGATGGTCCCCGGCATCAACGAGAAATACTATCAGGCCGCCCAGGACGATCCGGGCGTCATGCTGACCAAGGGCACGGTCACGGAAGTCTCCGAGGCCGGTTCCTCCGTGGTCGTCAAGGCCAAGAACACACTGCTCGGCGAGGACGTCGAACTGGTCGCCGACATGGTCGTGGTACCCACCGCCATCGTCCCGACCACCGCGGCCGATCCGACCATGAACTTCGTCTACCGCCAGGGCCCGGCCTTCCCGGACCTCGAGCTGTTCGACGGATTCGCGGATTCCAACTACATCTGCTTCCCGTATGAGACCCGCCGCACGGGCGTCTACGCCGCCGGTTGCGTGCGTCAGCCCATGGGTCTGGGCCTCGCCGCCGAGGACGCGGCCGGTGCCGCCCTCAAGGCCATCCAGTGCATCGAGTCCGCCAACCGCGGCGTGTCCGTGCATCCCCGGTCCGGCGACCTGAGCTTCCCCGAGTTCAACTTCATGCGCTGCACTCAGTGCAAGCGCTGCACCGAGGAATGCCCGTTCGGCGCTCTGGACGACGACGAGAAGGGCACGCCTATGCCCAACCCGACCCGCTGCCGCCGCTGCGGTACCTGCATGGGTGCCTGCCCGGAGCGCGTCATCAGCTTCGCCAACTACGGCATCAGCCAGATCGGCCAGGCCATCAAGGAAGTGAAGGTTCCCGACACCCTGGACGAGGGCGGTCCCCGCATCATCGTCCTGGCCTGCGAAAACGACGCCTACCCGGCCCTGGACATGGCTGCCATGCGCGGCAAGTCCTGGTCCCCGTATGTCCGCTTCCTGCCGGTGCGCTGCCTCGGCTCGGTCAACGCCATCTGGGTCGCCGACGCCATGAGCAAGGGCGTTGACGGCGTGATGTTGCTCGGCTGCAAGTACGGCGACGACTACCAGTGTCACTTTGTCAAGGGCTCCGAGCTGTGCAACCGCCGCAAGGAGAACATCGCGGAGTCCCTGGGACGCCTCGGTGTCGAACCCGAACGCGTCGAGCAGTACGAGGTCTCCATCGACATGTACGACAAGGTACCTGAAATGATCGATGAGTTCGTCGAGAACATCACCACCAACTTCGGCCCCAACCCGTTCAAGGGTTACTAGGAGGTACGGCATGTCCAATACCGTCAAGGTACAACCGGACCTTAAGTTCGTTAAAGAGTTGCAGGCCGTGGGCGGCGACTCCCTGAAGAAGTGCTACCAGTGCGCCACCTGTTCGGTGGTCTGTCCCCTGTCCCCCGCCGACAGCCCGTATCCCCGCAAGGAGATGGTCTGGGCCCAGTGGGGTCTCAAGGACCGCCTGGTCAATGATATGGATATCTGGCTCTGCCACAACTGCGGCACCTGTTCCGACCTGTGCCCGCGCGGCGCCAAGCCGGGCGACCTGCTGTCCGCCCTGCGCAACATGGCCTACCGCAACCTGGCCCCGCTGCCGATCATCGGCAAGTGGATGTCCAGCTCCAGCGGGCTGCTGCCCCTGGCCGCCATCCCGGCGATCATCTACGCGTTGATCTGGATTCTCCAGGCCTCGCGTCTGGGCTCCTTCCTGCCCACCTTCGAGTTCGACCACGCGACGCACGCGTGGAAAGCCGTTGCTGACGGCCAGATCGCCTTTGGCGGCCTGTTTGTCGGCGACTACTTCATCGACCCGATCTTCGGACTGGTCTTCCTGTTCATGCTCTGGGGCTTCTACGCGGGCGTCCGGAACATGCTCAAGGCCTTTGACGACCAGCCCAAGACCTTCATCGTGGGCCGCAAGGGCGAGCCGAGCTTCTGCGCCTGCCTGATCGACACGGTCAAGTACGAGATCCTCCAGCACACCCAGTTCCTGGATTGCACCGACGAGGACTCCGACGAGCTCGACATCAATCGGGCCACCGGTCATCGCTGGCTCATGTTCGCCTTCATCGCCCTCATGGTCGTCACCGGCGTGGTCGCCGCCGGCCACTGGGGCGGCTGGTTCTTCCGCCAGATCGGCGCCGAAGGACTGGGCAACATCCTGGCCGCCATCGGCCATACCCCCATGCCCTGGTGGTCGCCGGTCAAGCTGCTGGCCTACGTGGGCGCGGGCCTGGGCATCTACGGCCTCCTGGCCCTGACCAAACGCCGGGTCAACCTGGACCAGTCCAAGCAGTCCTCCAGTTGGTACGATTGGTACCTGCTGACCCTGATCTGGACCATCTTCCTGACCGGTCTCGGCGCCTTCGTATTCCGTCTGCTGGGCGTGGCCCTGTTGGCCTACCCGATCTACTACGTGCATCTGATTAGCGTGTTCATGCTGCTGGCGTACCTGCCGTGGTCCAAGCTGGGCCACCTGGTCTACCGCACCGTGGCCTTGTCCTACGCCAAGAAGATTGGCCGCATCCCCATGGGCGCCGACAAATAGTCGCCTGGGTGAACATACAAACGAAGCTTACTTAGTTAAGGAGGCATCAAATGGCTGAAGCTAAGGTATTCCCCATGAACGCTTTCGTGTCTGTGCTGCGCGGCGAGGCCGCCGACCAGACTCAGCTCGATATGCTGGCTTACATCACCCAGGCTGAAACTTTGGACGCCGACGTCGCCCCTGTGGCGCAGGCCCTGTCCAAAGCCTGGATCTACGAACAGGAACCCGGCCTGACCGCCTACGCCGAGGGCGACATCTCCAAGCTCGGCAACCAGGTCAAGATCGAGGCCCTGCCCGAGTCCGAGGCCGTCCGCGCCAAGGCCGTCCTGGACATCCTGGCCGCTCTCAAGGCCGACAACGCGGCCCTCAAGGCCCAGGTCGAGACCCTGGAAGCCGAGAAAAAGGAACTGGCCGCCAAGATCGGACCCATGGAAGCCAAGATCAAGACCGTGGACGCGGCCAATGCCGCCGGTGAGCAGAAGGTCACCGTGGCCTCCACCAAGCTCGACGAGATGACCAAGAAGCTTAACGACCTTATGGCCGAAGTGGAAAAGGTCAAGAGCCAGGGCGTGGTCGTGGCCGGCGTGGCCGGTGATGGCGCTGCCGCCCCCGCTGGCGACGCTTCCGCAGACGGCCCGGCTGTCGGCGGCGAGCCCGAGGCCGATTTTGGTCTCGGTTCCGATGCGTTCGGCGGCGATTGGTAGCCCCGGACCATCCGACGCAAAAACAAGGCCCCGCGCATATGCGCGGGGCCTTTTTTTGCGCCGTCGGTCCGGGGGTGGCGGCTGGCGATAGCGGGCCATCTGCGAATTTTCCGGGGGCCGCTTTGATCCTCACGTACTGGGGGGTACGCTGCGGTCAAAGCGGCCCCCGGAAAATCCACATCTGACCCACTCTCCCCAGCCTCCGTGCGGTGAGAGCCGTTGTTTGGGGGCGTTGCCCCCAAAGGCGCTCCATATGGGGAGGTGGGGTGAGAGTTGCTGTTTGGGGGGCTTTGCCCCCAAAGGCGCTCCATATGGGGAGGTGGGGTGAGAGTTACTGTTTGGGGGGCGTTGCCCCCAAAGGTGCTCCATGGGGAGGGGGTATGAGAGTTGCTGTTTGGGGGGCGTTGCCCCCAAAGGCGCTCCATGGGGAGGGGGTATGAGAGTTGCTGTTTGGGGGGCGTTGCCCCCAAAGGCGCTCCATGGGGAGGTGGGGTGAGAGTTGCTGTTTGGGGGGCGTTGCCCCCAAAGGTGCTCCATGGGGAGGGGGTATGAGAGTTGCTGTTTGGGGGGCGTTGCCCCCAAAGGCGCTCCATGGGGAGGGGTATGAGAGTTGCTGTTTGGGGGCGTTGCCCCCAAAGGCGCTCCATGGGGAGGTGGGGTGAGAGTTGCTGTTTGGGGGGCGTTGCCCCCAAAGGTGCTCCATGGGGAGGGGGTATGAGAGTTGCTGTTTGGGGGGCGTTGCCCCCAAAGGCGCTCCATGGGGAGGTGGGGTGAGAGTTGCTGTTTGGGGCATTGCCCTCAAAGGCGCTCCGTGGGGGAGGCTGAGAAGGTGAGGGGCGGGTATTTTTTAAAAGATAGTAAGATCGGGTTAAGGTGGAAATATTTAGCATAGCGTGGGTCTTGATGCCACAGGTGTGGGGGGATTGTGTCCTGGTAGGCATACTTTGGGTTGTTTCGTGGGAATAGTGTGTGTCGGCGGGAGGATGGGTAAAAATGTCCGGAGCGGTTCTTGCTTATCAGTGGGACGGAGAAATATTTACCCAGGGAGTGAATATGAATATATCAGGTGATTTGACGTCGTCACCCTACGGCTTCGAAAACCTCATCAGCAAGGCTCGTGCGGGACGGGAAGAGGGGGGGCGCAAGGACCTCTTCGGCTCCATCGCCGCGGAAGAGGAGCGGCAGCGCCAGGAGGCGCGGCCGGGCTCCGGGTACGTGCCCGGCGGGATGTCCGAGGAGGACAAGTCCAAGGTCGAGATGCTCCAGAGCCGGGCCGAGGCTCTCGCCGCCCAGGCCGAGGACGGCCTGACTTCCGGTCAGGAGTCCGAACTCAGGGACATCCAGAAGCAGATCAGAAAGATCACCAAGATGCCCATGGGCGAGAACATCGTCGAAAAGGCCAAGGATCAGGCTGCGGCTAAGAAGGCCGAGAATCAGGCCTTCGGCGGGCCGGGCGACCAGGAGAAGAACGGGCGGGGCGACCTCATGCCCGACGATCCGGACCGCCTCGACATGGCCGATCAGCCCGGCAACCGGATGCTCCAGCATAACGCCTTCGTCACCTCGGTCAAGACCGCCGGGGCCGGAATAGGGGCTGCCGGCTTCAAGGGCAGGTCGTAATTTCACACCGCCCGCCGCGACTGAGCAACGATACTGGAATGCTGCTTGGGGATGGCGGGACGGCAGGAAAAAAGGCCCTCTCGGTTCGAGAGGGCCTTTTGTTTGGTCTTGCGGCAGTGTGGTCTACTTGTCGCGCGAAATGGCGAATGGAGCGAAGGCCTGCTGCACGGGCATGACCTCAAGGGAGTTGATGTTCACGTGGGCGGGCAGGTTGGTGGTCCAGAAGACGCACTCGGCGATGTCGACGGGGGTGATCGGCTGGGTGCCCTCGTAGACCTTGTCCGCAGCCGCCTTGTCGCCCTTGAACCGGACCACGGAGAACTCGGTCTCGCACAGGCCGGGCTCGATGTTGGTCACCCGGACCTTGGTGCCGAGCAGGTCGGCGCGCAGGTTCTTGGAGAAGTGGTTCACGAACGCCTTGGTGCCGCCGTAGCAGTTGCCGCCCGGATAGGGGTAGGTCCCGGCCACGGACCCGAGGTTGACCACGTGGCCCGTGTTGCGCTCGACCATGCCCGGCAGCACGGCGCGGGTCATGTAGGTCAGCCCCTTGATGTTGGTGTCGATCATGGTCTCCCAGTCGTCCAGATCGCACGCCTGGGCGGGCTCCAGGCCCAATGCCAGGCCCGCGTTGTTGACCAGCACGTCGATGTTCGCGAACGCGCCGGGCAGGGTTTTTATGGCCTGCTCGCACGCCCCGCGGTCGCGCACGTCGAACGCCAGGGTGTACACCTCGGCAGGGGCGAGCGCGGCCTTGAGTTCCTCAAGGCGCTGGGCGCGGCGGCCGGTGATGACGAGATTCCAGCCCTCTGCCGCGAAGCGGTGGGCCATGGCCTGTCCGAACCCGGCGGTGGCGCCGGTGATGAGTATGGTTTTTGCCATTGTTGAGCTCCTTTGTCTGTCTGAACACACGTGCGCCGTCCGGCGCACCGGGAATACCATGCAGATTCTGGCACGATCGTGACCGGAAGTCACGAATTCACAATAAAACGCATTTTTGCCCGCGTAATCCCGGACAGTCGATGAATAAAATTCACTCTTTTTTCAATTTTGCCAAATTTTCACCTGGTGAACCAGAAATTAAGCGAGCATTAGACTTTTTTTGCCAAATAAGGTAAGTAATAGCGTCTAATCCCAAAAGGACCGTCATTTCAGACGATTGAAATGCAGAAAGGGGATCTGCCCCTCTTGGCGTGGCGGATGATTTCTACTATTTAATTAGGTAAATATGGCAAATCTCACTCTTGACGATATCTGTGTCCGCTTCGGCGGGTTGCAGGCCTTGACCGATGTGGCCTTTTCCGTGTCCGAGGGCGAGGTCGTGGGGCTGATCGGTCCCAACGGGGCGGGCAAGACCACGGTGTTCAACGTTATCACCGGCGTGTACAAGGCGTCCAGTGGCTCGGTCTCCTACGACGGCACGAAAATCACCGGGCTCAGGCCCTATCAGGTCCTGTCCATGGGCATCGCCCGGACTTTCCAGAATATCCGCCTCTTCCAGAACATGACCGCGCTGGAGAACTGCATGGTCGCCCAGCACAGCCGTTCCAAATCCGGCGTGGCGGGCGCGATCCTGCGCAGCCCCTCACAGCGGCGCGAGGAGGAACGGATCATCGAGAAGTCCCAGAAGGCGCTCGACTTCATGGGGTTGGGCCGCCGGGCCGACGAGGTGGCCTCGAACATGCCCTACGGCCACCAGCGCAGGCTCGAAATCGCCCGTGCCCTGGCCAGCGAGCCGCATACCATCCTGCTGGACGAGCCCGCAGCCGGTCTGAATCCGGCCGAGTCCAAGGAGCTGATGGAGTCCATCGGCCGGATCACCGACCTGGGCATCAACGTGCTCATGGTCGAACACGACATGAAAGTCGTCATGGGCATCTGCAACCGCATCGTCGTACTCGACCACGGCGTAATGATCGCCGAGGGGCTGCCTGAAGAGATTCAGAAGAACCCCGACGTGATTGAGGCATATTTGGGCCAGTAAAGAGAGGCTGGCTGAACCGCAACGAATGGAGAGAGTGTTTATGAAACGTTTACTGGTACTCGCAGTTGCCCTGCTCGCTCTGGGCCTGCTCCTGGCAGGCTGCGGCGGCGAAGAGCAAAAAGCCGAGAAAGTCCTCAAGATCGGCACCATGTCCCCCTTGACCGGCCCCTACGCCGCAGACGGCAACGACATCCGCCAGGGTGCCGAGATCGCCGTGGAGGTCTTCAACGAGGCCGGCGGCATCCCCGGCTTCTCCAAGATCGAGATCATTTCCGAAGACACCGCCTGCGACCCGAAGCAGGCCGTTGCCGCAGCCAACAAGCTGATCAACGAGAAGGTCACCGCCGTTGTCGGCGCGTACTGCTCCAGCTCGACCATTCCCGCTTCCGAGACCCTGGCCGAGGAGAACATCTTCATGCTGACCCCGGCCTCCACCAACCCCAAGGTCACCGAACGCGGCCTGAAGTACATGTTCCGCACCTGCGGTCGTGACGACCACCAGGCCCCGGCCGCCGTCAAGTTCATGAAGGACGTCGAGGGCGTGAAGACCATCTTCATCGTCGACGACAAGACCACCTACTCCCAGGGCCTGGCCGAAGGCGTCGCCAAGGCCGCAGAGGCCGCAGGCATCAAGGTCCTGGAACACGACCACGTCAACCAGGGCGACAAGGACTACTCCGCCGTGCTGACCAAGGTGAAGGCCGCCCATCCGGACCTGCTCTACATCTCCCTGCAGAACTCCGCCACCGGCGCGCTCATGGTCATCCAGGCCAAGCGCATGGGCATCGACGCCATCCTCATGGGCCAGGACGCCGTCTACCATCCGAAACTCATCGAGATCGCCAAGGGTGATGCCGAGGGCATGTTCTGCACCTTCGGCGCCATCGACAAGAACGCTCCCAAGTACAAGGAGTTCCTGGCCAAGTACAAGGCCAAGACCGGCAACGAGCCCGGCGCCTACTCCGCCTATGCCTTCGACTCCGCCACCGCGTACCTGATGGCCGTCAAGGATGCGGGCACCACCGATCCCGCCAAGGTCCGCGACGCGCTGCTCAAGCTCGACTTCACCGGCGCCTCCAAGCAGATCAAGTACGAGGAGAACGGCGACTCCGGCTCCAACTACACCGTGTACAAGGTCCAGGACGGCAAGTTCGTGCCCTACTGGAACTCCCTGACCGGCCAAAAGCTCTAGACCTTCAACCCGTCTAACCAACCGGGACCCCGCTCAAGCGGGGTCCCGGATACTGGAACAACATGGACTTTTTTCTCCAACAGCTGATCAACGGCATCACCCTCGGCGGCGTCTACGCGCTCATCGCCCTGGGCTACACCATGGTCTACGGCATCATCCAGCTCATCAACTTCGCCCACGGCGAGTTCTTTGCGGCGGGCGGCTACATGGGCGTGATCCTGATCTCCTATCTTTCCTCGCAAGGGGTGAACCCCTACGCCTGCCTGGCCATCTCCCTGGTCCTGTCCATGGGCTACTGCGCCCTGCTGGCCATGGCCGTCGAGCAGCTCGCCTACAAGCCGCTCCGGCAGGCCTCGCGCCTGGCCGCGCTGCTGTCCGCGCTGGGCATGTCCATCTTCCTGCAGAACGGGCTGATGCTCACCCAGGGCGTGTACGACCGGCCCTATCCCACGGAGATCACCTCCGGCGGGTTCGAGATCGGGGCCATCTCCATCTCCTACATGCAGATTCTCATCGTGGCCCTGACCGCCTTCCTGCTCGTGGCCCTGAACATCCTGGTCTTCAAGACCCGGATAGGCCGGGCCATGCGCGCCACGGCCCAGGACAAGGTCATGTCCGCCCTGGTCGGGATCAACTCCAACCGGATCATCGCCCTGACCTTTGCCGTGGGCGCCGGGCTGGCCGCCGCAGCGGGCATCATGGTCGGCCTGTACTACGGCTCGGTCAACTATACCATGGGCTTCGTGCCCGGCATCAAGGCGTTCGCCGCCGCCGTGCTCGGCGGCATCGGGAACATCACCGGCGCGCTGGTCGGCGGGCTGATCATCGGCATGGTCGAAATCTTCGCCGCCGGATACATCTCCGGCGAGTACAAGGACGTGTTCGCCTTCATCATCCTGATCGGCGTGCTGTACTTCAAACCCACGGGCATCATGGGAGAGAACGTTGACGATACGCGAGTCTAAACGACTGTGGCTGGCCTGCGGCGTCGGGCTGGCCTGGTTCCTGCTGCTGCTGTGGCCCCTGCTCGGCATCAAGCCGGATGGACTGGAGTTCACCGCGACCTTCAAGGTCTTCGGCTACGTGGCCGTGGCCGCCGTCTTCATCATGTTCTTCTATCAGGTCAAGGAGGCGGGCTACCTCGACGCCGTGGGTACACCCGCCAAGCAGGCCACCAACGCGCTGAGCCGGGCCTACGAAAAGGCCCCCACATGGCTGCTGCTGGGCATCGTCCTGGCTGCCGCCGTAGTCTATCCTCTGGTCACCCAGCGCTATGCCCACGACGTGGCCATCAGCGTGCTCATCTACATCTGCCTCGGCCTGGGCCTGAACATCGTGGTCGGACTGGCCGGGCTGCTCGACCTCGGGTACATCGCCTTCTACGGCGTGGGCGCCTACACCTACGCCATCCTGAGCATCAATTACGGCCTGTCGTTCTGGCTCTGCCTGCCCATCGCGGCCGTCATCGCGGCCGTCGCGGGCTGCATCATCGGCTACCCGACCCTGCGCATGCGCGGCGACTATTTGGCCATCGTCACCCTGGGCTTCGGCGAGATCGTCCGGCTCATCCTGAACAACTGGATGTCCCTGACCAACGGGCCCAACGGCATCCTGTCCATTCCCAGGCCCGAGCTCTTCGGCTATGAGTTCCGCTCCCTGTCGAGCATGTACTACGTCATCCTCGCCCTGGCCGTGGTGACCATCCTGGCGGTCTACCGGCTCAACTATTCGCGCATCGGGCGCGCCTGGGAGGCCATCCGCGAGGACGAGACCGCGGCCGAGCTCATGGGCGTGAACACCTTCCTGCTCAAACTCCTGGCCTACGCCATGGGCGCGACCTTCGCGGGTTTCGCCGGGGCGTTCTTCGCCGCGCGCATGAAGTTCGTCGGCCCCGAGTCCTTCACTTTCCTGGAATCCGCCATGGTCCTGGCCATGGTCATCCTCGGCGGCATGGGCTCCATCCCCGGCGTCATCCTCGGCGTGCTCGCCCTGGTGGCCCTGCCCGAGCTCTTCCGCGGATTCGAACTCTACCGCATGCTCGTGTTCGGCGGGGCCATGACCCTGATGATGCTCGTGCGTCCGGCCGGCATCTGGCCCGCCAAACGCGTCGGCCGCCGGTCCGAGGAAGCCGATTAAGAAAAGAACCGGGGGAAACCTCTTGAAAGAGGTCTCCCCCGGACCCCCTTCCCGAACTTTTTGGCGCGCCGCCAGGGGGAAGGGGGCAGCATAAGACGAGATGGCGGCGTGATGGGCGCAAGGCGTAAGTCCGGCCCATAGAGAATACTACTACAGACAACCACCCCTCTCCGCGAAGCGGCCTAAAAAGTTTAGGAGGGTAGAGGGGATGGGGTCCGGGGAAAGCAACCATACATGACTGACAAGACGCCCATTCTCGAACTGAAAAACGTGGTCTCGGCCTACGGCCGCATCCAGGCCCTGAAGGGCATCTCGCTGAAGGTCTTTGAAGGCGAGGTGGTCTCCATCATCGGGGCCAACGGCGCGGGCAAGTCCACCACGCTGATGACCATCTGCAACATCGTCAAGGCGGTCTCGGGCGACGTCCTGTACCGGGGCGAGCGCATCAACGCCGTGAACTCGGACATCCTGCCGACCATGGGGCTGTGCCAGGTGCCCGAAGGGCGGCGCATCTTCCCGCGTCTGACCGTGCTCGAAAACCTGGACATGGGCGCGTTCTTCCGCCGCGACGCCGCCGGGGTCAAGGAGGACGTGAACCGCGTCTTCGACCTGTTCCCCAAGCTGCGCGAGCGGCGCAAGCAACTGGGCGGCACCCTGTCCGGCGGCGAGCAGCAGATGCTGGCCATGGCCCGGGCGCTCATGAGCCGCCCCAAGGTCCTGCTCCTGGACGAGCCGTCCATGGGGTTGGCCCCGCTCCTGGTCAAGCAGATCTTCGACATCGTCAAGATGATCAACGAGCAGGGCGTCACCGTGGTCCTGGTCGAGCAGAACGCCAACCTCGCCCTCCAGGCCGCCACTCGCGGCTACGTTCTTGAAACAGGCAACGTCGTCATGGAAGACGAAGCTCAGGCGTTGTTGGCGAATCCTGATATACGCAAAGCGTATTTGGGCGAATAGACGGCAAAGTTATAGAGCTCGTAGGTCCCCCGGAAGCCGTGTTGCTTTCGGGGGGCTTTGCGTATGTCCGGCTTCGCAGGGGGGCGGCTTCCGACAGCGGGTCATCTGCACATTTTTCGAGGGTCCGCCTAATCCTCACGTACGGGGGTACGCTGCGGTCAGGCGAACCCTCGAAAAATGCACAGCTGACCCACTCTCGACAAATCCGCAGGACAGCGGATTTGGACGTTGCGGTCTTTCCGCAACGCCCCGAAGGGGTGAGCCCCAGGACGGGGCGAATCAAAGCCTACTCCGAGCGCGGGGGAGAGAGCCGCTGTCGGGTGCTGCGCACCCGAATCGCTCCAAAGGGGGGAGTGCGCTCTGGAGGGGGGGCTTGCTTCATTGGTGGTCCATAGTAATGGGATAGCTCCCGCGAAGCGGCATAAAAAGTTTAGGAAGGATGAGGGGATGGAGTCCGGGGAAGGGGAGAAGGAAAGCCCTTTTCAAAGGGTGTCCTTCTCCCTTCCCCGGCCGCCGGAGGCATGCCTTCGAAAGAGCGGCCCGGCCCACGTGAGTGGGCCGGGCCGGGCGAAATGGGTCGTGGGTCGGGTCAGGCGTAGTCGCCGCGGTTGAACTTGAACTGTTCGGTGGCGGCGAGGGTTTCCAGTTCGTCGACAATGGACTTGAGCCCGGGGTGGGTGCTTTCGAGGTCCGGTTGTTCGGCCTTGAGCGCGGCCACGTCGCCGGCGATTTCGTCGAGGGTCCCGTAGGCGGACTTGAGCCCGGCTTCGGGGTCGGCGAGGGTGGCGGCGTAGTCGTCCCACTTGTCGAGGATGGATTCCACCTGACCCGCGACCTGTGCTCCATCTTCGGAGACGGGCTGCACGGCGGCGATATGTCCGGCGGCGAGCAGGGGATTCACGACCAGGGGCGGCGCTACGGACGGCGGGACAGTCTTTTCCCCCCGGGCCACTTCCTGGTTGAGAAGATCCCCGAAGGCCGCGTCGGACTGCTTCGCCTTGTTGCGGCGCTGCGTTTGTTCCGATTGGACGCCCTCGATCTGATCAGGACGGATCTTCATGGTTCAACTCCTATCCTGTGGTTTGCCTGAGATTCTGCAAAGACCTTGCCAATGCTCGGCTATTGACAACCGCTTGGAAAATATTATTCTTTTTATGAAATAGCCCGGCAAATTCTGCCGCCGGAGCGGGAATGAGGCTCCCCGGCTCCCGGCAACTGTACTGGAGAAGAAAATGGTTGTCTATCCGGGGCAGGAGAGGCATATAGTGAATAGGCTGGATTCATTTCCCTCCGCATGGTTTGGAGGGGTAGACAATACGCAAGGAGGAGAACCACATGCCCGAAATCAAGAAGATTCTGTGCGCGGTCGATTTTTCCGATTATAGCCCCATGGTCGCCGATTACGCCAACATGATGGCCAAGTGCTCCGGGGCCCAGGTCCTGGTGCTGTATGTCGCGCCGTCGTTGAGCCAGTACGTGGGCTTCCATGTGCCGCCCAGTTCCATTGAGAGCTTCGTGGGCGAGATCGTCACCGGCGCCGAAGATACCATGAATGCCTTTGTCAAGGAGAACTTCAACGATCTCAACGTGGAAGGCAAGGTCGTCACCGGTTATCCCGCAGAGGAAATCCTGGCCATCTGCGAGGCCGAGAAGTGCGACATGGTCGTCATGGGCACCCACGGCCGCAAGGGCATCGACCGCATCCTGTTCGGCTCCGTGGCCGAAAAGGTCGTCAAGAGCTCCAAGGCCCCGGTCCTCACCGTCCGGCCCAGCTAGTTCCTTTACGGACTGACCTAAACCATATAAAGGAACGGTCTCGGCCGTTCCTTTTTTTATGGACAGAATGCCTCCGGCGGCCGGGAAGGGAGAGGGAACCCTTCGTAAGGGCTTCCCTCTCCCTTCCCCGGACCCTCATCCCTCTCCCCTCCTGAGCTTCTCGGGCGCTTCGCGGGGCGAGGGAAGCGGGGGCTGTACAAGGGAAGCGGCTAGGCACGGCCGCTCGCGTCCGCACGGCCCTGCCGAAGGCACACAAAAAGTTTTGGAGATTCTTAAGAACCTTTTCCAGAAGGTTCTTAAGCGGGGCCTGGGGCAGCGCCCCAGCAGGGTCCGGGGCAGCGCCCCGGCCGCCGGAGGCCACCCGTCGGCGAGGCCATCTTTCGAGGAGAGAGTGATGAGAGAATTTACCGTTCGTCCGGAGATCATGGATTTCGCGCCGTACGTGCCGGGTCTGACCATTGAGCAGATCCAGGCCCGGTACGGGCTCACGTCGGTCATCAAGCTGGCCAGCAACGAGAATCCGCTGGGCACGTCGCCGCTGGTGATGAAGGCCATCGAGCGCAACGCGGCGCGGGCCTTCCGCTATCCGGAGAACCATACGCCGAGGCTGACCGAGGCCGTGGCCGAGACCGCGGGCGTGCCCGCCGAGTGCGTACTGGTGGGCAACGGCTCGGACGAGATCATCGACATGCTTTTCCGCATGAAGGCCGTGCCGGGCAAGTCCAACGTGGTCTTTTACGAGCACAGCTTCGCCATGTACGGCATGTGCGCCAAACTGTGCGGCCTGGAGTACCGGGTGGTCCCGCGCGGCGAGGACTGCGCCCTGCCCCTGGACGCGCTGGCCGAGGCCGCGGACGAGAACACGGCCATGGTCGTGGTCACCAGCCCGGACAACCCCACGGGGCTGGCCGCCGGGGTGGAGGACCTGACGGTGCTGGCGGGCGTGCTGCCCAAGGACTGCCTGCTGGTCGTGGACGAGGCGTACATCGAGTTCGCCTGGCCGCCCGAGTCCTATTCTCCGGTCCAGGCCTTCGACAAGTTCGAGAACCTGGTCTGCCTGCGCACGTTCTCCAAGGCCTACGGCCTGGCGGGCATGCGGCTCGGCTACGGGATCATGCCCGCGAGCCTGGCCGCATTGCTCAGGAACGCGCGCATTCCGTTCACGGTCAACCTGCTGGCCGAGGAGGCCGGGCTGGCCGCGCTCGAAGACGAGACCTTCTTCAACGAGACCTTAAGCGTGGTCATGCGCGGGCGCGAGTATTTCACCAGGGAGCTGACGAAGCTCGGGTGCAAGGTCTGGCCGAGCCAGTCCAACTTCGTCATGGTCCGGCCGCCCATGGACGCCAAGACGCTCTTTCAGACCCTGCTCGAGCGGGGCATCATCGTCCGCCACCTGGGCAGCTTCGGTCTGGCCGACTGCATCCGGGTGAACATGGGCACGGACAAGGAGAACGAGCTGTTCATCCAGGCCGTGGGGGACATCCTCAATGGGTGACACCCTGATCGTGACCATCGACGGCCCGGCCGGAGTGGGCAAATCCACCATGGCCAAACGGTTGGCCCGGCTGCTGTCCATCCCGTACCTGGACACCGGGGCCATGTTCCGGTCCGTGGCCTGGAAACTCGGCGAGGGTGCCTGGGACTGGCCCGAAGAACGGCTGGAACAGGCTCTGGCGGGCTTCGAGTACGGGCTGTCCGGGGTGGGCGAGGACTCGGTCCTGTCCCTGAACGGCACGCCCATCGGGGACGAGATCCGTACCGAGGAGGTCGGCATGTGGGCCTCGAACATGGCCACCCTGCCGGTCATCCGCACTTTTTTGAAGAAGGCCCAGCAGGCGCTCGGGGCGAAGTATTCCCTGGTGGCCGAGGGCCGCGACATGGGCACCGTGATTTTCCCGGACGCCCCGTACAAGTTTTTCCTGGACGCCTCGGTGGACGAACGCGCCCGCCGTCGGTTCCTGCAGCTTCAGGGGATGGGCAAGCCCGCCGACCTGGATGCGCTCAAGGAACAGATCGCCAAACGGGACGACCAGGACCGCAACCGGGCCGTGGCTCCGCTCCGGGCGGCGAGTGATGCGGCCGTCATCGACACCACGGCCATGGACCGGGACCGGGTCCTTGCCGCCTTGAAAGAAGCCGTTGCCTAGGATACATCCTGTTTCGAAGCAACGTGAGGAGATATTTTAGTCATGCTTGATCTCAAACTGATGCAGAAGAATCCGGACATGGTCCGGCAGAGCCTGGAGAAGCGCCACTCGAAAATCGACGTGGCCGAATTCACCGAACTGGACGAGCGGCGCAAACAACTTATCGGTGAGGTGGAATCCCTCAAGGCCGAGAAGAACGCCGTGGGCCCGGAGATCGCCAAGCGCAAGCGGGCGGGCGAGGACGTCTCGGACCTGCTCGACAAGATGGGCAGGGTGGCCGAACGGACCAAGGATCTGGACCGCGAGCTGGCCGAGGTGGAGAAGGCCGAATTCGACTGGATGATGGCCGTGCCCAACATCCCGCACGAATCCGTGCCCGAGGGCGCGGGCGAGGAGGACAACCCGGTCCTGCGCTACTGGGGCGAGAAGCCGGTCCTGGATTTCGAGCCCAAGGAGCACTGGGAGATCGGCACCGCGCTCGGCGGCCTGGACTTCGAGTGCGCGGCCAAGCTGGCCGGGGCCCGGTTCTCCATCAGCTTCGGCTGGTGCGCCCGGCTTGAGCGCGCCCTGGCCCAGTTCATGCTCGACACCCAGACCGAAAAACACGGCTACACCGAGGTCCTGCCCCCGCTCATCGTCAACAGGAAGACCATGACCGGCACGGGGCAGTTGCCCAAGTTCGAGGAAGACCTGTTCAAGCTGACCGACGAGCGCGAATTCTATCTCATCCCCACGGCAGAGGTGCCCTTGACCAACATCTATGCCGACGAGGTCATCCCCGAGGAAAAGCTGCCGGTCAAGTTCTGCGCCCAGACACCGTGCTTCCGCTCCGAGGCCGGTTCCTACGGCAAGGACACCAAGGGGCTCATCCGCCAGCACCAGTTCTACAAGGTGGAGATGGTCAACTTCGCCCATCCCGACCACTCCTATGAGGCGCTCGAGGACATGACCCGTTCGGCGGAGCGCATCCTGGAGCTGCTCGGCCTGCACTACCGGACCATCGCCCTGTGCACCGGCGATATGGGCTTCTCCGCGGCCAAGACCTACGACATCGAGGTCTGGCTGCCCGGTCAGGGCAAGTACCGCGAAATCTCGTCCTGCTCCAACTGCGAGGACTTCCAGGCGCGCCGGGCCAACATCCGGTTCCAGCCCAAGGACTCCAAGAAGAAGCTCTACCCCCACACCCTGAACGGCTCCGGCCTGGCCGTGGGCCGCTGCCTGGTGGCCGTGCTCGAAAATTACCAGCAGGCCGACGGCTCTCTGGTCATTCCCGAGGCGCTCAGGCCGTACATGGGGGGGCTGGAAGTGGTTACGCCTTAACAGGCGTGGTGGTTTTTGAGACGACAAGGGCCGGGAGAGCGAGTGCTTTCCCGGCCCTTTCTTTTTGGGTGAAGAGGTGGTGCGCGGGGGATTGTCCGCGCACCCACGACGGGTTGTGGTGGTTCGCCTGGCGGCGGGCCTTGTTGAGCTCGGGGGGATGGCCGCGCATCCGCGTCGGGGCTTTTGGCTGTCCGCCTTACTTTTGGATTTCGCCTTTACGGCGACTTCCTTTTTTGCTGGCGCAGAAAAAAGGAAGCAAAAACTGCGCTGTGGTGCGGGCGCGCGGAAGCGGACCCAAGAGCCCGTAGGCGGCTTTCGCTGGCCGGATCGAAGGTCTGCTGCGCAGACGCGATCCAGCCTGCGCTTCGCCGCCGGAGACGGGCTCTAGGGTCCGCTTCCGATTGCTGTCCTCCTTCTGTGGGGATTGGTTTGTCGCGAATGGGCTGGCGGAAGAGGCCATGAGCGGGCGGGCGTCCGCGCATCCGCGTCGGGGCTTTTGGCTGTCCGCCTTACTTTTGGATTTCGCCTTTACGGCGACTTCCTTTTTTGCTGGCGCAGAAAAAAGGAAGCAAAAACTGCGCTGTGGTGCGAGCGCGTCGGAAGCGGACCCAAGAGCCCGTAGGCGGCTTTCGCTGACTGGATGGATGTCTGCTTCGCAGACTCGATCCAGCCTGCGCTTCGCCGCCGGAGACGGGCTCTAGGGTCCGCTTCCGATTGCTGTCCTCGGTCTGTAAGAATCGGGCTGCCGCATTCGGTTTGGCGTTGGGATCGGCAGGAACTTATTTCGGCAGCCATGGAGCGCCTCGCACCGAGGCACGCCCTCCCGCTCCCCGCCAATCCTCTTCCCTGCACCCAAACGAGCCCTTGATCGGGGGGTTAGAAGCTGACCGCGAGGGGCGGCGGCTCTTCGAATCGCAGCGAGCGCAGCGAGCCTCGATTCGGGAGCCGGCCCGAGCGGATCAGCTTCTTATCCCCCGATCTCCGGGCGGCCGCGCTACACTCCAAGGCCCTTTTTTTCGTCTATTTTTTTGGGCCAGCAAAAAAATGGACCCCGCCGGGAGGGCATGGAGCAAGTGCAGGGGCTTGAGCCCCGCACAGCGGCTCTCAGCGGTGCAACCGCGCATTTTATCCCACAAAAAAAGCCGCCCCCAAGGGCGGCCTTCCTTTTCCTCTTCTCTTTCCGCAGAAGGCCTACACAAGACCTGAAAGGTCGTACGTGTCCGCCTTCTCAATCTCCACATCGAGGATGTCGCCCAACTCCAACCGGGTGTCGGGCGGCGCGCCTACATAGGTCACCCCATCCACCTCCGGGGCCTGGAACCAGGCGCGGCCCACGTACAGGCCGGGCCACTCGTCCGACTCCCGCTCGATGACCACGGGCAGGGTCTCGCCGACATATCCTTCCAGAATCTCGGCGCTGATCTCGGCCTGGAGCTCCATGAGCCGGTCTTTGCGCTCCTGTTTGACCTCGTCCGGGACCTGGTTTTCCATGGCCGCGGCCGGGGTGCCCTCCTCGGCCCAGTAGGGGAAGACCCCGAGGTGGTGGAACCGGGTGCGGCGCACGAAGTCCATGAGGGCTTCGAATTGTTCGTCCGTCTCGCCGGGATAGCCGACGATGAAGGTGGTCCGCAGGGCCGCGTCCGGGAAGAAGGACCGGACCCGGTCCACGACCTTGTCCGGATCGCGGGCGAACGGGCGGCCCATGGACGCGAGCACGTCCGGGTGGGCGTGCTGCAACGGGATGTCGAAATAGGGCAGGAACGGCGCGCCCGTGTCGCGCAGCAGGCCGAGCAGGGACTCGGTCAGCCCGGCCGGGTAGAGATACATGATGCGCAGCCACTCCAGGTTCGGGATGGCGGCCAGCCCCTTGATCAGGGCGGGCAGGTCGTGACCCTGGCCGAGGTCCGAGCCGTAGGCCGTGGAGTCCTGGCCGACCACGATGATCTCGGGTACCTGGCCAGCCAGCAGCCGGGCCTCGTCCAGGAGGAAATCCACCGGCCAGCTCTTGTGCGGGCCGCGAATGGACGGGATGGTGCAGAACCGGCAGTTGTGTGAGCACCCCTCCGAGACCTTGAGAAAGGCGTACGCCGGGCCGGTGGAAAGGTTGCGCGGTGTGTCGCCGGGCAGGTTCAGGGCCAGGGCTTCGGCGGCCATGGCGGGCCACAGCTCGATCTCCTCGGTGTTCAGCCACAGGTCCACCTCGGGCAGCCCGTTCTTGAGGTCCTGGCCGTAGCGCGAGACCAGGCACCCGGCCACGCAGACGAGCGGCTTGCGGCCCAGGCCCTCGGCCACTTCCGAGGCCTCGCGGACCACGTCCAGGATGGTGCCGATGGACTCCTCGATGGCGGGCTGGATGAAGCCGCAGGTGTTGACCAGGACCAGGTCGGCGTCGGCCACGGCGTCCGCCGGGACCATGTTCGAGCCGAGCGCGCCGAGCAGCCGTTCGGTGTCCACCCGGTTTTTGGGACACCCCAGGCTGACGGTGTATGTTCGCACGAGTGTGGTTGCCGGTTTCGCCATGTCATTTCCTTTGATAACGTTACTTGAATGGGGTAATCTTGTGTTGGTGCAAAGTCCAGCCTGGGCGCGTGCCAGATGAGCACAGGTCGGGGAGGAGGTCAAATGATCGAAGGATCCATCGTGGACGAAAAGCGATATGTCATCGGAGTCATCGGAGACATCCCTGCCTTGCTCGCCCTCTGGGAGATGTTCAAGGACCAGAGCAACGACGAGACCCTCAGGGAGATCGGCGTGGTGGCCGTGGCCCTGCCGGGCGAGTCCGTGCTGCCCGAGGCCACCGACGCGGGCCGGATCGTCCCCACCTATGCGGGCTACAAGGCCATGCTCGAAAAGCATCCCGAGATCAACATGATCATCGAGGCCACGGGCCGCCCGAGCCTGGTTTTCGAATTGCGCAAGTACCTGCCCCCGGCCATCACCCTGGTGGAGCGCGGCGCGGCCCAGTTCTTCATCAACCTGCTGGCCTCCAACCAGATGTGGGTGGCCTGCAAGGTGGACCTGCTGCATACGCAGACCATGCTCAAGACCATCGTCGACCAGATGGACCAGGAGATCCTGTTTCTGAACCGGGACGGCATGGTGGTGGGCATGAACCAGACCGTGCTGGACCGCTCCGGCCTGCCCAAGCGGGCCCTGATGGGCAAGCACTACTGCGACGTCTTCACCCGGTCCAAGGAGGGGGAATGCGAGGAGTGGGAGGACCCCTTCGAGCGGACCATGATGACCCACGCCCCGGCCGAGGCGACCACCAGCCTGGTGGACCCGGACGGGCGGGTGCAGTATTTCCGGGTCTACACCAGCCCGGTGGCGGACGAGGACGGGGCGGTCAACCACGTGGTCGCCATGCGCCGGGACATCACCCAGCGCCGGGCCATGGAGAACCGGCTGCAACAGGCCGAGCGGCTGGCTTCCATCGGCGAACTGTCCACCTACATGGCCCACGAGATCCGCAACCCGCTTTTTTCCATCAGCGGCTTCGCCAATTCGCTCATGCGCGACAAGGACGTGGGCACCAAGGCGCGCGAGAAGCTGTCCATCATCCTGGACGAATCCCGGCGGCTGGACGAGGTCCTGCGCAGCTTGCTCAACTTCACCCGGCCCACCGAGGCCCAGGTGGCCGAAGTGGACCTGAACGAGGTGGTCCGCGCCACCATGGACGTCATGCAGTTGCCGTGCTCCAATCAGAATGTGGTCCCGCACGTCTCCCTGGACGAGGGCATGGCCAGGGTCCACGCCAACCCGGACCTGATCAAACAGTGCCTCATCAACCTGATCAAGAACGCCCTGGAGGCCATGAAATCGGGCGGCAAGCTGTACGTGACCACCGCCATGAACCAGGACATGGCCGTGCTCGCCGTGGAAGACACCGGCGTGGGTATCCCGCTGGACATCCGCGACAAGATTTTCAGCCCGTTCTTCTCCACCAAGGACAAGGGCGTCGGCCTGGGCCTGGCCCAGATCCACAAGATCGTGGGCGAGCTGGGCGGCCGGGTGGACCTGGTCTCCATGGAGGGGGTCGGCACCAAGGTCACCCTGTTCCTGCCGCCCACCCTGGCGGTTGAAGATTCGGGCGACTCCGCGTAGGTTCATCCCCCTGAACAAACCACCTCAGGGGGATAATCCATGGACACCATCGTTCTGGCGACCAACAACAAGGGCAAGATCCGGGAACTCTCGGTCATGCTCGAGCCCTTCGGCGTGGCCGTGAAGAGCCTGGCCGAATTCCCGGAGATCGGGGACATCCCCGAGACCGGCGAGACCTTTCTGGACAACGCCTTCATCAAGGCGCGCACCGTGGCCGAGCTGACCGGCCTGGTGGCCGTGGCCGACGATTCGGGCATCGAAATCGACGCCCTGGACGGCCGCCCCGGCGTCTATTCCGCGCGCTACGCGGGCGAGCAACACGACGACCACGACAACAACGAAAAGATGCTGGCCGAGATGAAGGACGTGCCCGAGGACAAACGCACCGGCCGCTACCGCTGCGTCATGGCCGCCTCCGCCCCCAACGGCGCGGAGATCACCGCGGACGGCGCCTACGAGATTACCGTCGGCCACGGCTACAAAGGCCGGGGCGGCTTCGGCTACGACGTCATCGTCATCGACCCCGACTTCGGCTGCCACGTGGCCGAGCTCGACCCCGAGGTCAAGAACGGCAAGTCCCACCGGGGCAAGGCCATGCAAAAGCTGCTGGAACAGTGGCCGGATTTCTGGGAGAAGGCCAACAAGTAGGCCTGTGTTGGGGCCTCCGGCGGCTGCTCGCCGCAGGGGCGTCTCCGACGGGCAGGGCGCTGCCCTGCACCCGCCAGGGAGCAAAGCCCCCTGGACCCCCATGTCGCCTCCGGCGAGGTCCGGAGGAACGCCCCTCGCTGTGCCGGTTTGCGATTTGCGCAAGAAAAACGAGAAACGCCGTGCCATGATCCAATCATGGTGCGGCGTTTTCCTTGCGCAAATCGCGGGTTGTTTTTTGGGGGGGCGGAATGGCGGCGGAGAGGAGAGATGTGAACCTTCGTTGGAGTTCCCCCCCGTAGCACGCTTAGCAGGCGTGCTCTTTAAGTCGGACTCGGTTTCTTCAGTTGATTCGGGCAGTTATACGAGTGCAACTGGAGTCAAAAGAAGCTCTCCGAGGGTCTGTTTTTCAGCAAGTCACCGCAGCAACTGCTAGCTCTGCTGTAGCAAGTTGCTGTAGCAAAAATCAAGGGCAGAATGAGGCTCACCTCACAGTACCGTCCTGACCTGCTAGGTCCCGCTCTGCTCTAACTGCTACAGGATGATCCACAAGGGTGACAATATCGGTTGAAGGGCTAAAAGAAATATTTGACCCAAATATTAAAGCTAGATAACGATTTCTTAACAATAAATTAGTCACCACATCTAGGGAGGACAACCATGAAAGGCAACTATTTCATTGCAATCAGCTTGTTAATCCTCATTGCCCTACCATTAACGTCTTGCAAGACGAATAAGTCATACAACCCTGCATACGGATTTGCTGATGCTAACCCAACAGCTTATAACAATGACCTGTCCATGTGCCGTCAAGAGGCCATGCGAGTCTACCCGGCAATATCCCCGCCTCAACTACAACCCTTACCAGACTGCTCTCAAGCTAGAGGGATTACACTTGCAGGTATGTGCGGAAGTCAACAAGCTGCTGTTTCTAGGATGAACGAACAGGCAATGAATGAATACAAGAGGTACAATGATTCCCGATCAATGGCCATTAATTCATGCATGAGCCAGAGAGGGTGGAGAATAGTTACCGTTGAAGAATAACATATGATCTTAAACAGATTCTATTTAATAACGGCACTGACATTATGTTGCTTATTCATAAGCACAAATTCATCCTCTAGATCACGACTAGTATGTTATGTTCAGTATCAGACAGAAACAGGATGGTCGGACAAGTATCAACGCGAGGTTGACTTTCTTACAGGTGATGAACTCAACAACGCTACACGTAACTCAATGTATTCACCATATGCTAGTAACAATCTTTTTGCGTTGATTTGGTTTTCTGAAGACCAAGTAGCAATAGTTCAAATTAAAGCAACTATTTTCAACTCAGATCAAAGCTCAGTCCATAACATACTAATTTATGGACAAACTGGCGTAGATAAGAATGATCGCATTTGGAGATTCTCTCTACAGTGACGGCTCTCTTTATACTTGCCCCACTGCCCTGCTAGATTCTCAACCTGGGCGATGAGGTCATACGCCTACCACAGGTCATCCTAACCGATCCAACAGCCTTTTCACAGACGAAGGATGCCACTTGCCGTCACGAGCGGTCCTGATTTTCTGAGCGTTCAGTTCCTTCGCGATCCCGCAACAATCAGTCCATCTAGGGTATACGCTAAACTGACGAAGTCATTTATCCCCAAAGTGCCCATTTAGGATGCAATAAGGGCCTTGATTGACAACGTGTCAATCAAGGCCCTTATCTGATGAACTGAACAAATGGCGTAGGTGCTGTTCCCATATTTGGCCCTTTTCTGATGTGAGGCTTTGGCTAACAACCCAACACCGCCTCCCCGCACGCCTGCCCCGAGGCGAACGCCCAATGCAAATTGAACCCGCCCAAATGCCCCGCCACGTCGAGCGTTTCCCCGATCACATACCGCCCCGGCACGTCGCGGGCCGTGTCCACGCCGCAGACCGTTACTTCGGCCTTGGCGTTGCCCTCGGCTCCGGACGGGGTGATGGTGAAGCGGTGGACAGTTTCCACGCTGTATCCGTTCTCCCCCCGCCTGCCTGGTCCGGCGAGCCGTATCCGCCCGGAAATCGCAATGGGAAATCCTTTCAATTCGGGGGGAAATTTGGCATAGAGCTTTCTTTGTGTAACGCACAATTTTAATCAGCTCAAAGGGATCGGATATGACAGCATTGGGAACGGCCAAAACGGCATCGGCAAAGAAAATGATGCTTCTTGGTGGGGGCGAGCTCGGTAAGGAAGTGGTGATCGAAGCGCAGCGTCTCGGCATCGAGACGATTGTGGTCGATCGCTATGAAGATACCCCGGCCATGCAGGTGGCGCACCGTTCGTACACCATGTCCATGTTGGATGGCGACGCGCTCCGTCGGGTCATTACGGACGAGAAGCCGGACTATATCGTGCCCGAGATCGAGGCCATCGCCACGTCCACGCTGGTCGAGCTGGAAAAAGAGGGGTTCAATGTCGTCCCTACCGCCAATGCGACCAGGCTGACGATGGATCGCGAGGGCATCCGGCGTCTTGCCGCCGAGGAGGTCGGCCTGCCCACCTCGCCGTACCGCTTCGCCGATACGGAAGAGGAATACCGGGCGGCGGTGGCTGAAATCGGTATCCCCTGCGTGGTCAAGCCCGTCATGAGCTCTTCCGGAAAAGGGCAGTCCACGGTAAAAAGTGAGGCCGATATCCAAAAGGCGTGGGACTATTCCCAGTCCGGCGGCCGTACCGGTGAAGGGCGTGTCATTATCGAAAAGTTCGTTCCTTTTGACTACGAGATCACCCTCTTGACCGTGCGTCACGTTGACGGAACAACGTTTTGCGAGCCGATCGGACACCGGCAGGAAAATGGGGATTACCGCGAATCCTGGCAGCCGCAACCCATGAGTGAGGCGGCCCTTGCCCAAGCTCGTGACTATGCCCGCAAGATCACGGACGCCCTTGGTGGGCGCGGCCTTTTCGGGGTGGAACTCTTTGTCAAAGATGGTGATGTGATCTTCAGTGAAGTGTCCCCCCGCCCCCACGATACCGGCCTGGTCACTGTCATCTCTCAGGATTTAAGCGAATTCGCCCTGCATGTGAGAGCCGTTTTGGGTTTGCCGATTCCGGGGATCCGGCAATACGGAGCCGCCGCTTCAAGTGTGATTTTATCTAACGGCACATCGGACAAGCCCGCCTTTGACGGCGTGGACGTCGCGCTTCGCGAGGCGGATACAAAGGTGCTGATTTTCGGGAAAGGCGAATGCGCCGGAGTCCGCCGTCTCGGCGTTGCCCTGGCCCTTGCCGACGACGTCGAGGCTGCCGTGGAGAAGGCCAAAAGAGTTTCTTCCGCCGTGACTGTTTCGTATTAGCGGCAAGCGAAACCGCTTTCACTCAAAGCGTCCGCTTGAGCAGAAAAGGGCCTTGGTCGACAATGTGTCGACCAAGGCCCTTGTTTTGATGCACTACTGCGGCCCCTTCATGAGGGAGGGCTTCGGACAGCCCGCTACAGCACTTCTCCGCAAGCCTGCCCCGACGCAAACGCCCAATGTAAATTAAACCCGCCCAGGTGCCCGGTCACGTCGAGTGTTTCCCTATCACGTACAACCCCGGCACGTCGCGGGCCTCCATGGTCTTGGACGAGATGCGGGCCGTGTCCACGCCGCCGACCGTGACCTCGGCCTTGGCGTAGCCCTCGGTGCCGGACGGGGTGATGGAGAAGCTGTGGATGGCCTCGCAGGCCGTCTCTATCCGGGCCTTGGACAGTTGGCTGACCGGGCTGTCGGCCAGGGAGGCGTCCAGGAGCAGGGGGGGCAGCCGCTTGGGCAGGATGCGGGCGAGCAGGTTGCGCAGTTGCTGGTTGGAGGCGCGGTGCTCCTCGACGATGGCTTCCAGCCGCTGGCCGGGCAGAAAATCGATGGTCACAGGCCGGTTCTCGCGCCAGTAGCTGGACGCCTGGAGCACGGCCGGGCCGGAGATGCCCCGGTGGGTGAAGAGCAGGGGGTCGGTGAAGCGCACGCCTTCCGTCTCGACCGTGGCGGGCAGGGCGTTGCCCGCCATCTCCACGCACATGGCCTGCCGCTTCTTCGGGAAAACCAGGGGGACCAGGCCGGGCCGGGTCGCGGTGAGCTTGAGCCCGAATTGTTCGGCCAGCCGGAAGCCGAGGTCCGTGGCCCCGACCTGCGGCCAGGACGGCCCGCCCAGCGCCAGGACCAGCTTGTCGGCTATGATGCTCCGGCCGCCCGCCTCCACGGTGAACGGCCCGTCGCCGGACACCTTGCCGATCTCGCAGCCGGTCAGGAATTCCACGCCCGCCCGCTGGCATCTTTCAACGAGGGCACCGGCCACGCGGCCCGCGCCTTCCAGGGTGAACAACTGGCCGTGGTCGCGTTCCTCGTAGGTGATGCCGTTTTCTCCGAGGAAGCCGACCACGTCCCACGGCGAGAGCCGGGCCAGGGCGGACTTCACGAAATGCGGGTTCTCGCACAGATAGTGTTCGGGCGAGGCATGCAGGTTGGTGAAGTTGCACATGCCGCCGCCGGACACGCGGATCTTGCGCGCGGTCTTCAGCCCGTGGTCGATGACGGCCACCTTGCGGCCGCGCGCCCCGGCGGTCATGGCGCACCACAGGCCCGAGGCCCCGGCTCCGAGTATGACGGCGTCCAGTCTGTCCATGCGCCGGTTCTACGGCAAGGGACCTGGATTGTCACGAAACCGTGTTGACAAAAAACAGGGTGGGGCTATGATTTCGGAACCTGTAAAAACTCTACTCTGGAGGAAGCAAAATGGCTGCCAAGAAAATACTGATGCTCGTCGGCGACTTCGTGGAAGACTACGAAGCCATGGTTCCCTTTCAGATGCTCCTGATGGTCGGCCACACGGTCCACACTGTCTGCCCCGGCAAGAAGGCGGGCGAGACCGTGGCCACCGCCGTGCACGACTTCGAAGGGCACCAGACCTACTCCGAAAAACCGGGCCACAACTTCGGGGTGACCACCACCTTCGAGGATATCAAGGCCGAGGACTACGACGCCCTGGTCATCCCCGGCGGCCGCGCCCCCGAATATCTGCGCCTCAACCCGGACATCATCAAGTGCGTGCAGCACTTCGCGAGTGCGGGCAAGCCCATCGCGGCCATCTGCCACGGTCCGCAGATCCTGACCGCCGCGAACGTCATCAAGGGCAAGACCTCCACCGCCTATCCGGCGGTCAAGCCGGACATCGACGGCGCGGGCGGCACCTGGTGCGAGGTCAACGCCACGGCCTCCAACGCCTGCACGGACGGCAATCTCGTCACCGCCCCGGCCTGGCCCGCCCACCCCGAGTGGATGCGCGAGTTCCTCAAGGTGCTCGGCTCGACCATCGAGCCCTAGTCCACGGTTCTCCGAGCGATCGAAAACAGGCGGCCCGGCGAATTTCTCCGGGCCGCTCCGCTTTCCTTCCCGGCCGGTTTCTGCTATGAGCAAATCAACAATTGCCTACAATACGTGGAGGATGCGAACATGATGGGTTATTTCTGGTTTTTCCTGGGGCTGTTCCTGACCGTGGCCGCGCTGGTCATGATCAAGGTCAGTTCCCCGAACGGACACTAGTTTTCGCCGCGCACGCGGCATGAGGGGAATCGGTCCGGCCGGTTCCCCTTCGCTTTTTTCAGCCCCCTTCAAGATGCGCAACCCTCCGCGCCGAAGGCGCAAAAGGGGATGCAAGGGTGCGACCCTTGCCCGCCGGAGGCGCCAAATCCGCAGGACAGCGGATTTGGACCGCGCCAAAAGGCGCGACCCCGAAGGGGCGAGCTCCGGGACAGTGCGAGCCAAATCACCCGACCATCGCCGCGAAGCGGCCTCCTGTCCCAATTTTCCCTTTCCCAAAAGGAGACGCAATGATCATCTATTCCTGGAACATCAACGGGTACCGGGCCGTGCTCAAGAAGGATTTCCGCGACTGGCTGGACGGCTGCGGCGGGGACGTGGTCATGCTGCAGGAGACCAAGGTCGAGCCGGACCAGCTCGACCCGGAGGATCGCGAGCCGGACTCCTATTCCAACCACTACTGGAACTGGTCCAAGAAAAAAAAGGGCTATTCCGGTGTGGCCTGCTTCGCCAACCCCGAGCCGTTGTCCTGGGACACCGGCCTGCCCGACGGCCGGTTCCGCGACGAGGGCCGGGTGCTTCACCTCGAATACCCGGACTTCCACCTGTTCAACATCTATTTCCCCAACGGCCAGATGTCCGACGAGCGCCTGGACTTCAAGATGGGCTTCTACGACACCTTCCTCGAACACGCCCAAGCGCTGCGCAAGACCAAGCCCATCGTGGTCGGCGGCGACTTCAACACCGCGCACCGCGAGATCGACCTCAAGAATCCCAAGGCCAACAGCGAGCGGTCCGGGTTCCTGCCCGTGGAACGCGCCTGGATCGACAAGTTCATCGAGCACGGCTACGTGGACACCTTCCGTCTGTTCGAGGACGGCCCGCACCACTACTCCTGGTGGTCCTACCGCTTCAACGCCCGCAAGAACAACGCCGGGTGGCGCATCGACTACTTCTTCGTGTCCGAGGAACTCAAGGACAAGGTGGTCCGCGCCTGGATCGAACCCGACGTCATGGGCTCCGACCACTGCCCCATTGGGGTGGAGATCGACGTTTAGGGGCGGTGCCTCCCCCGGGCCCCCATCCCCTCTTCCTTCCTAAACTTTTTGGGTGCCTTCGGCAGGGGCGCGCTTCCGTGGGGATGCGTGCGTTTTGATGCTCAAGCGATGGTTGAACTATTGGGCCGGGAATTCGGCCAAGGCGGTGTGGATGGCTCCCTTGGGGGTGAGGGTGCTTTGCCAGAGGGTGAAGTGGGTTACGGTGAAAGGCGGCCATTCGTGTGCGGCCGCCGCGTCGAGGACCGGGGTCCAGTCGCCGGGGGCGGGCCTGCGTACCCGGCCCAGCGTCAGGTGCGGGCGGAAGGGTTTCTTTTCACGGGGGATGCCGAGGGCGGCCAGCCCGTCTTCGATGGCCCCGGTCAGGTCCGCGCTCTGCTCGCCGCCCTCGGCCAGGCCGAGCCAGAGGACCTTCGGGCGTCTCGCGTCCGGGAACGCGCCTGCGCCTCCGGCCCGCAGGGTGAAGGCGGTAAAATCCACGGCGGCCAGGGCCGCTTTCAGGGACGGGATGCGCGCCTCGTCCGTTTCGCCGAGAAACTTCAGGGTCAGGTGCCAGGTGTCGGGCTTGGACCAGTTGGTGCTGGCATCGGTAAGGCTGGAAAGTGCCTTGATGAGGGGATTGAGTTCTTGCCGATAAGCGTCCGGTAACTCTATGCCGATGAACAGTCGGGGCACGGCTATTCGTCCTTTCCGTCCAGGGCCTGGCCGAAAATCGTCAGGTCGCCGAGCACCTCGGCCATGGCCGCGCTCAGCGCCTCGGGCAGCCCGTCGGCCCCGGCGATGGCCAGTAGTTGGTCCGGGTCGATGCCATGCTGCTCAGCCAGTGCGCGCAGTTCTTGAAGGGTGGTTTCGTCCATCTGCAAAGCATAGATGACAATGTCCCCCTGCGCAACGGCATCACCTCTTCACAAAAAAAGGCCGGACAATGCGTCCGGCCTTTCAATGCGTATCGTCGTTTCAACTAGATGTCGTACCCGAAGGAGTCGACCACCAGCTTGGTGCGGGCGTGGGAGGCGGCCATGCGGGCTTCGAGGTCCTTGGCGTACTGGTCGAGGTCCAGTGCGATCTGGGCCACGCCGGTGTCCATGGCGGCCTTGGCCACGGCCGGGGCCAGCCAGGTGAGCACGCGCGGGTCGAGCGGTTTGGGGATGATGTAGTCGATGCCGAATTCGAGTTTGTCCACGCCGAAGGCGTCGCAGATGTCCTGGGAGACCGGCTCCTTGGCCAGGCGGGCCAGGGCGTCGGCCGCGGCGATCTTCATCTCCTCGTTGATGGTCTTCGCGCGGCAGTCGAGCGCGCCACGGAAGATGAACGGGAAGCCGAGCACGTTGTTGACCTGGTTCGGGAAGTCGGACCGGCCGGTGCCCATGATGATGTCCGGGCGCACTTCCTTGACCGCCTCGTAGGTGATCTCCGGGTCCGGGTTGGCGCAGGCGAAGATGATGGCGTTGTCGGCCATGGTCTTGACCATGTCCTGGTTGATGGCGTCCTTGACGGACAGGCCCAGGAACATGTCGGCCCCGACCATGCAGTCGGCCAGGGAGCCCTTGTCCTCGGCCTGGGCGTAGGCGGCCTTGAACTCGTTGAGGCCCTCGCGCCCGGCGTGGATCAGGCCGCGCGAGTCGAACATGAAGATGTTCTCGCGCTTGACGCCCATGTGCACGTACAGGTTGGAGCAGGCGATGGCCGCCGCGCCCGCGCCCGACACCACGATCTTGATCTCTTCGATCTTCTTGCCGGAGATCTCCAGGGCGTTGATGATGCCCGCGGCCGAGATGATGGCCGTGCCGTGCTGGTCGTCGTGGAAGACCGGGATGCCCATCTCGGCCTTGAGCCGGGTCTCGATCTCGAAGCACTCGGGGGCCTTGATGTCCTCCAGGTTGATGCCCCCGAAGGTCGGCTCCAGCAGCTTGCAGAACGCGACCACCTCGTCGGGCGTCTTGGCATTGATGTTCAGGTCGTAGACGTCGATGTCGGAGAAGATCTTGAACAGGACGCCCTTGCCCTCCATGACCGGCTTGCCCGCCTCGGGGCCGATGTTGCCCAGGCCGAGCACGGCGGTGCCGTTGGAGACCACGGCCACCAGGTTGCCCTTGTTGGTGTACTCAAAGACCTTTTCCGTGTCCGCGTGGATGGCCCGGCAGGCCTCGGCCACGCCGGGGCTGTAGGCCATGGACAGGTCCTTCTGGTTCCTGCACGGCTTGATGGAGATGACCTCCAGTTTGCCCTTGCGTTTGCTGGAGTGGTAGTTGAGCGCTTCTTCCTTGGTGAACAATGCCATGATCAGGCCTCCCTTGATTCAGTTATGGCCCAGTCGTTGAAGAGCGGAAAAGTGATGCGCGGACCGGCGCGGCCCGTGGCTGACAACCTCCCGACAGACTGGTGTGACCGCAATATAGATGACCATTCGTACGAGGGTTTTTCAATTTCCGTCAAGTAGTATTTATCCTTGCACGGCAACGCATTGCGGGCGATTGGCGGTCGACTGGTTGAGCGGTCAGCCAAATCAATAGGTTGGACCAATTTGTCGCCGGGAGAAGGCGGGAAAGAATGTCGCTAGGGCATCAGAATGGGCGGTATCTCCAGCCGGTGTTCGGACCAGAAGTGGACGGCGCCGGGATGCAGGGGGATGGACAGGTTGTCGATGCCGGTCTCCGGTCCCATCGACCCGGCCGCGCCGTGGATGCGGCGCATTTCCTTGAGCCGCTTGGCGGAGAAAACGGCCTGGAGGCTGTCGTATACGGTTTTGTTGTCCAGGCCGGGGCGGACGCACCACAGGGCCGCGTCCTGGAAGGTGTCCACGGGTTCGGTCTGGCCCGGATAGGTCCCGGCCGGAATGGTCGCCCGCGAATAAAAGGGATAGAGTTGGTAGAAACCGGAGATCGTGGCCGCCTCGTGCAGGTCCATAAGCCGCACCGGGACGGCCGCTGCCGCCTCGATGACCGCGGTGGTGGGAGCGCCCGCCAGGGTCCAGAATCCGTCAACCTTGCCGGCCGCAAAATCGGCCGCCGCCTCGGCATACCCCTCGGGGAGGTGCTCGAATCGGGTCCAGAGCTTGAGGTGCCGGAAAAATCGCTCCGCGGAAAGGGCCGCGCCCGAGCCGGGGTTGCCCACGGCGATGACCTTGCCCCGGAGGTCCAGGACGGTGTGAATCTTCGAGTCCGCGCGGATCACCAGTTGGGCCGGGGCCCAGTACAGAAACGCCATGGCCTGGATGTCGGCGTATTTCTTGTCCAGGCACCGCAGCTTGCCGGTGCGGCCTAGGAAGGCGTCGCCCGCGTTGACGATGGCCATGTCCGCCTTGCCTGCGCACAGGGCCAGGAGATTGCTCACCGAGCCGCCGGACTGCCTGGCCCGGACGTCCAGATTGGGCACGTCCTCGGAGATGACCGCGGCCATCTTGTTGGCGAAGTGGTTGAAGGTGCCGCCGCGCGGGCCGCCGTTGAAGGTCAGGGTCCGGGGCTTGGCCCGTGGGTTGTCCGAATGCGCCTCGCCCGGCGTCCCGGACGAGCAGCCCATGGCCGCGACAAGGGCCAGGCAGCACAGGGCGGACAGGACGGGAAACAAACGCGGCATCGAACCTCCGGAACCAAAGGGTGGGGCGCGCCGCCTCGTGCGGCAACCTTCGGGATGGACGGGTTTTTGCCACACGCCGTCCGTTAAGACAACGCGCGAACGCCCTGCGGCCGAAGATTATAATGACCCGTGGGATTGCCTTCGTTGCGGGCCGCCGGGACTTCCGAGCCCGGTGTGCTCCCTTCGGAACGGTTGCCAACGCCGCGTACGGGGCGGACGGAACGCGGGAAAATAGTCCTGCGGCGCCTTGAGACGCCTGGAGAAGAGGACGGCTTCCCCAGGCTCTGCCATCCGTGCAGCGGCACAAAAAGTTTGGGAAAAGGAGGGGATGGGGGGCCGGGGGAAGGGGGGGAACGAACCCTTTTCAAAGGGTTTTTCCTCCCCTTCCCCCGGCCGCCGGAGGCAAAAACAAAAGGGGGGCGGTTTACCGCCCCCCTTTTGTTTGTTCGGCCGTTGCTTCTCGGCTCAGGCCGGGGCGAAGCCGAGGATGCGTTTGAGGGGTTTGACCCAGATGAAGCTGAGGAACCAGGCATAGGCGAACACGGCCACGGTGATGGCGCAGAACGAGATGAGGATGTTCTGCGTGGGCGCGTCCAGGGTGAAGGCCGGGACGTAGGCGAAGATGAACGGCGCCAGGTAGAGGAACTTGGCGAACTTGAACGAGGTGAAGGCGGTCCGCCACATGTTGGCCCCGGCGATGGTCGCGCCCGCAAAGGCGGCAATGCAGACCGGCGGGGTGATGTTGGAGTCCTGGGACAGCCAGTAGACGATCATGTGTGCGGCCACCAGGTTGACGCCCAGGTGGGTCAGTGCCGGGACCGCGACCACGGCGGTGATCAGGTAGGCGGCGGTGACGGGCACGCCCATGCCGAGCACGAGCGAGGCCAGGGCGATGAGCAGGATGGTCAGGACGAGGTTGCCGTCGGCCAGTTCGATGACGATGTCGGCGAAGGTCAGGACTAGGCCGGAGTAGGTGAGCACGCCGATGATGATGCCGATGACGCCCACGGTGGCGCCGATCTTGAGGGAGTTGATGGTCCCCTCGCGCGCGGCGGCCACGAATCCGCCCAGTTCGTTCTTGAGCCCGGCCATGGTCTGTTTGCGCCAGGCGAACACGGCGGCCGAGACGACCAGGCCGTAGAGGAGCAGGACGCGTCCGGACAGGAACGGCTTGATGGTCGCGGCGGCTTCAGGCCCGCCGGCCTTGGCGATGAGTTTGACGAGCCAGGGGCAGAGGACCATGAAGGTCATGATCACGAGCAGGGTCGGATCGATGCGCGGGCCCTCGTCCTTGAAGGACAGGCCGATGCAGGCGGCCAGGCCGACGATGGCCGAGTATCCCGGGGAGTAGCCCGCGAGCATGAAGATGGTGATCAGGATGAGCGGCAGGGTGTAGAGCCATTCCTTGCGCAGAATTTCCATGGCCCCGGCCTTGTAGCGTTCGCCCACGATGTTGTTCTTCTTGGCCTCGTAGTGGACCATGACGAAGACCGAGAAGAAGTACATGATCGCCGGGAAGATGGCCACGAGCATGATGTGGGAGTAGGGCAGGCCGGTCATTTCCGCCATGATGAACCCGCCCGCGCCCATGATCGGGGGCATGAACATGCCGCCGATGGAGGCGGCGGGTTCGATACCGCCCGCCACGTGGGGCTTGAACCCGGCCTTTTTCATCATCGGGATGGTGAAGGTGCCGGTGGACACGGTGTTGGCAATGGCCGAGCCGGAGATGGACCCGAACAGGCCCGACGCGATGACCGAGACCTTGGCCGGGCCGCCGATCTTGTGGCCCACGGCGGCCAGGGGAAAGTCGATGAAGAACCGCTGGGCCCCGCATTTCTCCAGGAAAGCCCCGAAGAGCACGAATAGAATGATGTAGGTGGCCAGCACGTTGGCCATGATGCCGAACACGCCGTCCGAGCGGTAGAAGATGGAGGTGCACAGGTCCGGGAAGCTCGCGCCCGCGTGGGCGATGAGCTCGGGCATGTGTGCGCCGTACATGCCGTACAGGAGCATGAGCACGCCGATGAAGACGAAGACGTTGCCGACCACGCGGCGGGCCAGCTCGATGCCGATGAGCACCCCGATCATGGCCATGACCTTGTCTATGTCCTTCTCCATGCCGATGCGGTAGTTGATGACCTCGAAGTTCAGCATCCAATAGCCCACCGAGACCAGCGAGGCGAGCATGAGCAGGTAGTCCATGATCCGGGTGATCCGGTGTCTGGACTTGTAGAGCAGGAAGACGAGGATATACGTGATGATGACGTAGATGCCCCGGTGATATTGGGTTGCCGCCGGTTCGAAGATGGCCGACCAGGAGTAGAACAGGACCATGACCACCGACAGGAAGTCAAAGAGGAATCGCTCGAATCTGTTTAATTTGTCGTACATTGCGCGCTCTCGGCCGCCCTGGCGGGCGGCGGTTGGGGAATGTGCCGCACCTTGGGCCGGACCGTTCCCGGCCGCCCGTGACGGGAGACCGGACCATGGTCCGTGCGGGGCGGATCGGTTCGATGCGCGCGGGCCCGGCGGCTGGGTCCGGGGTGGCCGGGAACGCGCGATACGGGCGGGCCGCGCGGCCCGCCCGTGCACGATGTCGGGAGCGGGGGTCTACTTCAGGACGCCCATTTCCTTCCAGAACTTCACCGCACCGGGGTGCAGGGGAGTTGCTTCGGGGTTCACGCCCTTGAGGCCGTCGGCCACGCTCATGGCCTTGAAGGTCTTCTTCTGCTCGACCATGTGCTTGAGGCCCGCTTCGGACCAGATGGCCTTGAGGAGCTGGTAGACGTCCTCGGCCGGCACGTCGGCGTTGGCCACGAGCAGCGCGGAATCGAAGAAGGAGGGGGTATCGTGATCCACCCCGCGGTAGGTGCCCGCCGGGATGGTCAGCTTGCCGAAGTAGGGGTAGGCCTTGAAGTAGCCGGATTTTTCCGCGTCGGCCCCGACGTCGACCAGGTCGATGTCGTTGGTCTGCGCGGCCATGATCACGGCCCCGGACGGGTAGGCGGTCAGCAGCCAGAAGGCGTCGAGCTGTTCGTTGCCGAAGGCCTGGGCCGCGTCATTGTAGCCCATGGCGTTGCGTTCGATCTTGTCCCAGATGCCCAGGTGGGTGAAGAACCGCTCGCAGTTGGCGAACGCGCCGGAACCGGCGTTGCCCACGCCGACCTTCTTGCCGGCCAGGTCCAGGGTGGACTTGATGCCCGAACCCTTGCGGATGACCAACTGGGCGGGAGCGCCGTAGAGGTAGCCCACGGTCAGGACGTTCTCGTACTTGTTCGGATCGCCGGTCAGCTTGCCGTTGCGGCCAAGGTATACCTCACCCGCGTACACGGTGCCGAAGGCGCAGCGGCCCGCGTTGACCGTACGCAGGTTTTCGGTGGAGCCGCCCGAGGACTGGGCCTTGATCGAAAAGTTGGGGTTGTTCTTGATGGGGCCGAAGACCTGGATGGCGTTGGCGACGATCTGGAACGTACCGCCGGCCGGGCCGCCGCCGAACACGTAGCGCTTCTTGGCCTGCGCGTTGAAGGACATGCCGAAAACTAGGGCAAGGGCCAAGACCAGGATGTAAATCCGTTTCATGTTTCCTCCTAAGGAACCACAGAAGTTAATGAGGACCGCAACTTTTTTTACCGTCTGCATGATCATGCGCGGTAAACACACCCCCGGGGGAAAGACTATTCCACCCGGTATCCCGTTGTTGCACAGAATGACAAATATTTCAACGCAATTCTCTGACGGTGTGGGTCTCACTGCCTGATTTAATTATCTTTTATATAACCGGTTCTTATGTTTCCGACGACCGGGGTTTCCGCCCGCCGGGGGCTGCGGCGGGAAGGAATACGCCTTTTGACATCCCCCGGCGGTGTGGTACATGCCTCGTCGTCAACGCCCAAGGAGGGTTTCCATGTTGGATAAGCTCGTGGTGGTACTGTTCCGCCCCAAATACCCGGAGAACATCGGCTCGGCGGCCCGCGCATGCCTGAACATGGGCGTCTCGGAGCTGGTGGTCGTGGACCCGTACAATTTCAACATGGACAAGGCCCTGCCCCTGGCCACGGCCCACGCCCGGCACATCCTCGAATCCGCGCGCATCGTGGACACCCTGGAACAGGCCGTGGAAGGCTGCACCGCCATCTTCGGGACCACGGCCCGCACCGGGGGCTGGCGCAAGGGGATCATGGCTCCGGACACCCTGGCGGGCGTGGTCGACGAGCGGCTGCGCACCGGCGGCCGGGTGGCCGTGGTCTTCGGCCCGGAGGACAAGGGGCTGACCAACGAGGAGACCTCCATCTGCTCCGGCCTGGTGACCATCCCCACCAGCCGCGAGGGGACTTCCCTGAACCTGGCCCAGGCCGTGGTCGTGGTCCTGTACGAGTGCTTCAAACGCTCCCTGGCCGCACCGTTCACCCCGGACGGCCCGCCCGAGGAGCGGCCGACCACGGTCAAGGAACAGGAGGCCCTGTTCGGCAACCTCCAGGAGACCCTGCTGGCCATCGATTTCCTCAAGGACGACAACCCGGACTACTGGATGCTCCCGGTGCGCCGCTTCTTCAGCAAGATCAACCTGAAGCGCAACGAATTCAACCTGCTTATGGGCGTCTGCCGCCAGGTGCGCTGGTTCGTTGACAAATACGGGCCCGAAGGCAGGGACGAGGCGGAGTAGCGTCCGCGCCGAGGCCCGTGAAAAAGCCCTGCCGGATTGCGTCCGACAGGGCTTTTTCACGTCGTGAGGACCCGGCCTATTCGTCGGGCCCGCAGTCCCGGCGCGCCCGCTCCATCTTCTCGCGAGTCTGCTCGGCGGTCTTGCCGGTGCGCTGCTTGAGCAGGGTCTGGGCCAGGCCCGCACTCATGGGCTCGTGGAAGTAGAAGCCCTGGACGCAGTTGCAGAAGAGGTTCAGGAGCGAGCAGAGCTGCTCCGGGCTTTCCACGCCCTCGGCCACCACATTGAGGTCCAGAGAGTGGCCCAGGGCGATGACCGCCTTGACGATCTCCATGTTCTCCGGGTCGGTCCGCATGCGCGAGATGAAGGTCCGGTCCACCTTGAGGGTGTCCACGGGCAGTTGCTGGAGTTGGGACAGGGAGGAATAGCCGGTGCCGAAGTCGTCGATGGAGAAGCGTACTCCGGCCCTTCTGAGCCGGTTCAGGATGCGCAGGGAGGACTCGGGGTTGCCCATGATGGAGGACTCGGTGATCTCCAGCTTGAGGCAGGAGGGCGGCAGCCCGTAGCGCTCCAGGGCCTTGACCACGATCTTGTCCAGCTCGATGCGCGCGAACTGCTTGCTGGACAGGTTCACGGACATGAAGATGTCGTCCGCGCCGTCCGTCTCGTTGCGCCACCCGGCCAGGGTCCGCAGGGCCTGCTGCAGGACCCACTCGCCCAATTCGATGATCAGCCCGGATTCCTCGGCCATGGGGATGAACTCTATGGGCGGGATGCTCCCCCGGTCCGGATGGTTCCAGCGGGCCAGGGCCTCGAAGCCGACGATGTCCGAACTGGCCAGGTCCATGATCGGCTGGTAGACAACGTGGAATTCGTCGTTGGCCAGCCCCCGGCGCATGTCGTTTTCGAGCGTGAGTTGGTCCACGGCGGTTTCGAGCATGCGCTCGGTGAAGACCTTGAAGCGGTTGCGCCCGGCCTCCTTGGCGCGGTGCATGGCGATGTTGGCGTGCTGGAGCACGTCCGCAGCTTTGCCGTCCGTCACCGGGCTTAGGACGATGCCGAAGCTGGCCGTGGTCTGGACCTCGTTGCCGTTGAAGCGGAAGGGCTCGGACAGCCGCTTGCGCACGCGCTTGATGATCCGGATGGCCTCGCCCGGACTGGACAGCTCGTCCAGGAGCAAAACGAACTCGTCGCCGCCGAACCGCGAGACCGTGTCCAGGAGGCGCATCTCGCTGGTCAGCCGGATGGCCGTCTCGGTCAGGACCATGTCGCCGAAGCGGTGGCCCAGGGAGTCGTTGATGATCTTGAAGCGGTCGAGGTCCAGGAAGACGACCGCGAAGAAATAGTTCTCGCGGCGTTTGGCCCGGCGCATGGCCTGGCCCAACCGGTCCAGGCACAGGGTGCGGTTGGCCAGGTTGGTCAGGGGGTCGTGCAGGGCCTGGTGGCGGAGCTGCTCCTCCATGGCCTTGCGGTCGGTGATGTCGCGGAAGCTCAGGCGCATGCCCAGCGGCTTGCCGCCGATGCCGGACACGGACCGCCCGACCACGCCGAGCCAGCGGGTCTTTCCGTCCGCGGTCAGGATGCGGAAGTCCAGCGAGTCGCCGCGGTCGGAGTCGGCCTCAACCAGGTAGGCGTCCCAGGCGTCCTGGTCGTCCTTGAGGATGATCTCGCGGACCAGGCCGGGGTTCTCGAAGAACCGCTCGGGCGGGTAGCCGGTGATCCGCAGGCAGGCCGGGGAACAGTAATGGATGGTGCCTTCCGTGCCGATCCAGATTTCCCAATCGTAGCCGAAGTCCGCGATGGTCCGGTAGCGCTCCTCGCTCTCCTGGAGCACGCGCACGAGCTTTTCCCGCTGGCCCTGGATCTGGGCCTTTTTCTTTTCAGTGATGCCGGCCTGGCGGATGACGTACAGGGAGAGCAGGGAGCTCAGCAGCAGGATGCCCAGGAAGATCAGGGCCACGTGGTCGCGGTACACGCCGATCTCCGTATGCACGTCGTCGGTGTACAGCCCGGTGCCGAGGACCCAGCCCCAGGGGGCGAACAGGCGTACGTGGGAGAGCTTGCGGGCGATGCGGTCGGGCTGGTCCTGCCACTGCCAGTAGTAGTCCACGAAGGCGTCCGGGTTATTCCTGGCCGCGCGCACGAACTCCATGAATATCCGCTTGCCGTCCTTGTCCCGGTAGTCGGTCAGGTCCCGTCCGTCCAGGTCCGGGCGGTAGGGGTGCATGATCATCCGCGGGGTCAGGTCCGTTATCCAGAAATAGTCCTTGGCGTGCGGACCGTAGCGGGTGGTCTTGACGAATTCCGCGCCCAGCCGCTTGGCGTAGTTCAGGGTGATTTCGCCACGCTCGGCCATCTCGTTCAGGTGGGCCAGGGTGCCGACCACGGTGTCCGTGATCTCCACGACCTTTTCCTTCTGGGCGTCGAGCAGGGCCTCTTCGATGGACGGCAGCAGGTACAGGAAGATGGAACCGGCGAAGAGCAGCAGCATCATCGCCGAGGGCAGCAGGACCCTGGTGGGGGCGTATTTGAGGTAGTGCGCGGTTTTGTCCTGCACCATGTTCACGGGCCGTCCTGTTCGCAGTGTCTGGTTATCACACTCTCCATATAGCGTAGAACCAAAAAAAAAGGAAATAGGTTGGAGCGGTTGTTTTCATCCCGTCCGAACCTGCCCGCGTCTGGCACGCGGATCAGTATGGAAAGAGCGGGGCGCGGATCACGGTGACCTGGTTCCGGCCGCCGTTCTTGGACGCGGCCAGGCCGGACTGGAGACGCTGCATGAAGGTCTCGGCGCTGTCGTCCTCCTCGGCCTGGGCCACGCCCAGGGAGAGGAACACGCGGATCTTGCCGCCGAAGATCTTGTGGCCCACGAGCATGCGCAGCTTTTCGGCCACGATGGCGGCCCGGTCGATGTCGGTGTGCGGGCAGAGGATGATGAACTTGCCGCCGTGCCAGCGGAATAGGAAGTCGTTGGTCCGCAGCTTGGCGTTCAGGAAGTGGGCCAGGTTGGCCAGGAGGCGGTCCCCGGCGGAGTAGCCGTGGGCCTGGTTGATGGCCCGGAATCCGTCCATGTCGAGCATGATCCCGGACAGGTCCAGGCCGTAGCGCCGGACGTTGCCCAGCTCCTGGGTCATGACCTCCTCGAACTTGCCCCGGTTGTAGGCCTGGGTCAGGGAGTCCAGGACCGTCAGCCGCTCCAGTTGTTCGGCCAGCTCGTCGGCCCGGATCGCGTCCCGGCCCATGCAGGCCATGACCTTCTTGTAGACGAGCAGTCCCTGGGCCGCGAGGATGAAGAACCCGGCCACCATGCACAGATAGGCCAGTTGCATGAGCCGGGCGTGGTCCCCGCCCGGATCGAGGCGCAGGGTGTAGACCATGCCGAAGCAGACGCACAGCAGCGCGGCCAGGGCCAGGATGCTCGCGGCGTACAGCGCTTTGTAGCGCGCCTTGGGTCGGTGGGAGGCGGGGCGATCCATGGTCATGCGGGAAGCCTGGCTATTTCAGCGCGCCCTCGAAGGTGTAGTAGAGGCTGCCGGTGTCCTTGTCGTTGTCGTAGTCCAGCTCGATGGAGAAGTCGGGCCACATCCAGCCGTAGCGGAAGCCGATGCCCCGGCCCACGCCGTAGCGCTGCATGAGCATGTCCTTGAGGAAGAACTGGTTGACCCTGCCCTTGTAGGCGATGCCCACGCGGTACAGCTTGTCCTTGTTGAAGTAATAGGCCACGGACATGATCTCGGCCTTGCCGAAGCTCAGAGGCTCGTCGCGCTTGAAGTAGGTGTTCTCGAAACCCGCTTTCTGCACCGGGACCAATCCGTCGGTGGCGGACAGGGGAGTGCCCCAGGCGAGGCCGCGGAAGGCGGTGGGGTGGGGGACCTGGACGTAGTCCGAGGCCATGGCGGGTACGACGGCCACGGCCGCCAGCACGATCAGCATTGTCAGGGCGCGCAGTGTGTTCATTGCCGGTATCTTCTCTCTGGAGTAGTGTATGGAAGCATCCAGACTGAGCGCATTGTACGGATTTACAGGTGAAAAGCAAGAAGGAGGACGGCCCCGCGTCTCCCTTCGCCGGTCCGCGCGGTGCACCGGTTTCCTCGGTTCCGGGGCTGTCTGCCGATTGTCAGCCCGCAATCGGATGTGGTATCGGATGGCAAGCGAAGGAGACGCCCATGCAACGATTGGCAGCATTCGTCCTGGTCCTGGCCCTTTTCGCCTGTAGCGGCCCCGGCCCCGAGGCCAAGCGGCTCGACGCCCTGGAGGCCCAGGTCAAGGCCCTGCGGCAGGAGGCCGGGGAACGGGAAAAGGCGTTCCGCGAGGAGCTCGTCCAGGTGCGCAAGAACCTTGAGAGCATCCGTTCGATGCTCGAAAAGGGGACCGGCCCGGACAAGGCGGGCGGCGAGGCCGACTCCCGCACCGCGCCCACGGACAAGGAGCTGGACGACAAAGCCAAGTCCTTTGTGGGCGAGAACCTGGACCGGCTCATGGAGCTGACCCGCAAACTCCTGGACAAGATGGAATCCGAACTGGACCGGAAACCCCCGGCAACCGAGGAACCGCCCGCCAAGGGCGACCAAATCTGATGGAGACGATTCGATGAGGACATATATGAAATGGCCGCTGACGGCGGCCTTGCTTCTGGCCGTGGCCCTGGCCGCGGGCTGCGCCGCGGGCAACGCCATCAAGCTGAAATACGCGCTGATTTCCACCGACTCGCCCTGCGTGGGCGAGATCACGGTCTTCCGGTTCGAGGACAAGCGGCCCGCCACGGCGCTGGGCAAGACCACGGACAAGGAGACCATCACCACCCTGTCCGACGTGGCCGAGTGGGTCGGCTGGGCCCTGTTCGACGAGCTCGAGAACGCCGGGTGCAAGCCCAAGTACCGGACCGCCATCACCGCCCCGGACGATCAACTGGTGGTCACCGGCGAGGTCCTGGACCTGACCCTGAACCAGACCGGCGTGACCACCTACAAGGGCCGCGTCTCGGTGCGCATCGTGGTCTCGCGGGGCGATACGGTACTGCACGCCGAGAAGTACACCAGCGAGGTGGAGGATGTGGTCGTGCCCGGCTACTCCACGGAGTCCGACATCCTGGCCGAGGCCCTGCGCGGGGTCATGTACGAGGCCATTCCGGCCATTGCCAAGGCGGCCAAGAAGTAGCCCGGTTGCGTCCGTTTTTCCCGGTTCTCCGGGTCTCTAGCCCCTTCTGAGGAGCCTCTATGTTTGCCGACAAGGATATCTGCAAGCGCTGCGGCGCGTGTCTGGACGAGTGTCCTTTCGACCTCGTCGTCGAGGACCGCGAGGGCTTCCCCAAGCTCCGTCCCGCAGCCAGAAAGACGTGCATCAACTGCGGCCACTGCGTGGCCGTCTGCCCGGTGGGGGCCGTGACCCTGCCCGAGATGCCCGCCGTGACCGCCGGTCTGGCCCCCGGCCAGTGCGCCACACTCGACCGCGGCCTCCGGCTGACCCCGGCCCAGGCCGATCAGTTCCTGTCCGGGCGGCGTTCGGTACGCACCTACCGCGACAAGACCGTGCCCGAGGAGACCCTGACCCACCTCTTTTCCGTGTCCTCGTTCGCGCCCAGCGCCAAGAACGGCCAGCCCGCGCAATGGATCGTCACCCGCACGCCCCAGGCCACCCGTCGCCTGGCGGGCATGACCGTGGAGTACATGGCCACCAACTCGATCATGCCCGGCGTGGTCAAAAACTGGGCGCGCGGCGTGGACAAGATCCTGCACGGCGCGCCCCACGTGGCCGTGGCCCACGCCCCGGAGGACGGCTTCAACCCGGCCGAGGACTGCGCCCTGTCCGCCGCCTACCTCGAACTCGCGGCCCACGCCCACGGGCTGGGCGCCTGCTGGGCCGGTTTCCTCATGGAGGTGGCCGAGGGCTGTTGCAACATCCGCAGGGAATTGGGCATCCCCGAGGGCCATGGCGTGTATGCGGCATTGGTGTTGGGATATCCGAAGTACCGCTACAAGCGCATCCCCACCCGGCGCACCGTCGAGATTGACTGGCTGGAGTAGCGGTAAGCGGCTTCCGATAGCGGCGCATCTGCACATTTTTTCCAGGGGGCTTTCATCCTCACGTATGCCGCAATACGCTGCGGTGAAAGCCCCCTGGAAGAAAATGCACAGCTGCACCACTCTCGAAAGCCTTGTGCCAGCGCGGTTTAAGAGCCGCTGTCGGGTGCTGAAGCACCCGAGTCGCTCCAGTTTTTGGCGGTGCGTTCACCCCACAGAAAGACAAGTGCCTCGCTCGATATGGCATCGAGCGAGGCACTTGTCTTTTGGGGAGCGATCTTCCCTCATTTCTGTGGAGCGCATTCGGGCGTCCACGCCCCGAACAGCGGCTCTCCGCGCTATGGATAGGCCCGCTATCCCGAGCCGCCTGGGGCGAAAAAAAAAGGCCCCGTAACGGGGCCCTTACTTACGCGGTTGGCGGACTAGATATCGAGTAGCGCCGCCTTGATGTTCTTGCGCCCGAACTCTCTGGCCCTCGATTCGTCCCACATGAAGATGTCGATGCGCTGGTGATAGCGCTTGTTCATGAGGTCGTTGATCTCGAAGATGCCGAGGCCCTCGATGCGGACCTTGCGGCCGAAGACCCAGCCCTGGTCGAAGAGGTCGCGGGACACGGCGATGGTGCCGGAGCGGACCTTGCGCATGGAGGCGGCGATGAGCGGATCGTCGTCGCACTGTTCGGTGGAGGGGTTGTAGGCGGTCACGGTGACCGTGCGCACCGGAGACATGTTCTTGGCCTTCTGCAGGAGGCGGGCCTCCTCGACCATGATCTTGCGCGCGGCGGCGGTCTTCTCGACCAGCTCAAGGCGGTGAGTCAGGTCGTCGATCTTCTGCTGCTTGACGACCACAACCACGGCCATGATCACCAGGGTCGCGCAGAGGACCGGAGTGATGGTGTAGTTGAAGAGTATTCGCATAAGGATTGCTCCCTTGTTGTTTTAGGTCCGAGGCATATAATGACCGGTCAATACCTTGTCAACGCCTAAGTGTTTTCGATGCAGGACGCATGCCGTGAGTTCATAATACTTCGAAATATAAGGATAATCACGATTATCGCTTTCTCGATTGGGTGTGAGGGTCGAGTGAGACGCCTGGAATAACAACGCGTTGCGGGAGGTGCATTTTTGTCGGTGAAATTATTTCTTGATATAGAATATCACTTTGAATATAGTGAACGCGAACATACGGTGTTGTAGTGAATTTCACCAAGGATACAGATGGATTCGATCACATTCAGAATGCTCCCGGTGGACCGGGGCGAGGCTTGCCTGCTGTCCACGCGGCGCGGGGCCTACCTCTTTGACGGGGGCGGCCTGGGCGGGGAGTTGCCCCGGCTGCTCAAGGAACGGCGGGTGCGCAAATTGCGGGCCGCGGTGTGCACGTCCGCGTCGTCCGCGCGGCTCTGGGGCATCCTCGATCTCATGGACAGCGGCTATCCGGTGGCCGAGTACTGGCTGCCCGAGGGGTTGCGCGCCCTGGCCCTGGCGGCGCGCCGGTTCGACGGCGGGTTCCCGGACTGGCTGGTCCGGTGCGGCCGTCCCGTGTCGGTGGAGGCCTCCTTCCCCGTGCCCGACACTCTGCCGCCGGTCGGGCCAGGACAGCCCCTGGCAGCGGCTGCGGAGTTGGCCCTGCTCGGGGTGGCGGCGGGCACGGGCCGGTTGCCGCCCGCACCCCGGCCGATGACGCCGTCCGCAACCTTCTCGGCGGTGGCGGAGCTGCTGCTGACCGAGTTTGCCGGGTCGGGCGGCGACCTCCGGTCGTTCTGTATCGAGGCCCTGGCTCGGGGCGCGGCGGGCGATGTCGGGGCGCGGGCCGTGCTCTGCGCCAGGCTGCTGGCCCGGCATGCCGAGGGACTGGCCGTGGTCCGGCACCGGGTGGCCCGCGAGGTGGCCGGGACCCTGGCCCTGGCCGTGGCTGCCGAGGGGCTGCGGGCCAGGGGGGACGTCCGGGTGCGCTGGTTCCGGCCGACCGGGCGGCTGGAGGAGCACCTGGTGTCCCGGCACCCGGTCATGTGCTTGAACGGCCTGTCCGTTCCCGAGGCGCCCGGCCCGTCGGGCCGCGTGTCGGCATCGGTCCTGTTCCAGGCGGTCCGGCGGCTGCACGCACCGGCCGGCGGTCTGGTCTTCCGCTACGGCGACGCGGACTGCGGTGCGCTCGTCTGCGGCGATTCCACCCTGGCCTTCCTGGGGCGGCGCACGGTCCTTCCGCTGACCCGTCCCACCGTGATCGCGGCCCCGCAGCAGGGCGGCCTGGGCGCGGAGGAGGTGTACACCCGCGTCCGTTCCGTTGACCCGGCGGGCGACGTGTGGGTGCGTTCGCACGGTTCCTACGCCCGGCGCGTGGCCGAGGGGTTCCGGCGGCAGGCGGTCCGTTGCTGCCTGCGCGACTGCCGCGACCGGACCGTGCAGGAAATCCTGCTCGCCTTTGACCAGGGCCGGTGGAATCGGCTGTCCGGGGGCATCTGTACCTGTATTTAAGCCGATTTAGCCCAATTTGGGACATCTAGGCCTTGGAAAAGCCCTTTCCAACCCCTTTCGCGGATGATATGTTGAAATATCTAATGGAACCGAAGGGGGGGAACAATGACGCGGGATCTGTTCGACACCGATCAGTTCCTGTCCAGCCTTGCCCATGACAGGGAGCTGGCCGTGGAACTTATCGATGCCTTTCTCGAGGATTGCCCGAAGCGCGTTGCGGAGTTGACCGAAGCGCTGGGCGCCGGGGATATCGTCCAGGGGACCAAACTGGCCCATTCTCTCAAGGGCATGTGCGGCGTGGTCCGTGCCGATGTCCTGGGCAGACTGGCCCTGGAAATGGAACACGCGGGACGCGACGGGAAGCTGGAGGTCGTGCGCGACCGGCTCGACCTGTTTACCGGGAGCCTGGATCAGGCCAGGGAGCTCATGCTCCGTTTCCGAAACAACGGCTGAACCGGAGCCCGAGACGAAAAAAAGGCCTGTCCGCCATGTGGCGGACAGGCCTTTTGCTGTGTGCGGAGGGCGGGAGCGGTTATTCCGCGTCCTTCTTCGCCTCGGGAGCGGCCTTGGCGGGCGCCTCGGCTGCCGGGGCGGCTTGTTCGGCTGCCGGAGCCTCGGCCTTGGGCGCCTCGGCCTTGGGTGCCTCGGGCAGCGAGAAGTCCATGGTCACGTTGTTCATGGCGGCCTCGATGTCCTTGGTGATGTCCACGGTGTCGCTGGACGCGATCACGGCCTGCTTGCTCAGGATCAGGGACAATCCCTTTTCCTTGCGGTAGTTCTCCAGAATTTCGTTGAACTTGGCGTCGACCATGGCGACGATGCGTTGCTGCTCGGCGTTCATGGTGTTCTGCAATTCGCCCATGGCCAGCTTGTAGGCGGCCACGGTCTCTTCGGTCTGGTTGGCCTGCATGGCCTTGTACGCGGCTTCGGCCTTTTGCTGCAGGGGCTTGCCCATCTCCTGGAGGTGAGCCATGGCCTCGGTGGCCAGCTTGTTTTCCTTGAAGGCGGCGGCCTCGTCCACGACGCCGATCTTGACCGACGGCTCCTGGTTGCAGGCGCTCAGGCCCAAGGCCAGGATGGCGACGAAGAGCAGGGGAAGAATCCGTTTCATTACTATATCTCCATTGTTTCGTTTGATGTCACTCTGATTGGAAAGTCGCGCCAGCCTACGCGCGCAGCCGGTATCTGGCAAGGGAAAGATCGGTTGTCCGGGGTCTGCGCGCGGCCGGGGCGCGGCCGCGCGCCCGACGGCGAACGGGCGGTCCGGGCCGGGCTCCCGGCAGGAAGTGCCGCGCCCCGACCGATCCTTTCCCCTTGAAAACGTGAAGTTTTCCTGATGGCACACCCCTTGCTCTTTATCCTTCCGAGAAGGCGTCGGGAATTTATTGCCGGGAATGGGTATCCCGGTGGTTCCCGCGAATCCGGCCAGCGCCGGATCGGAGGTAGTATGAGTTTTGGAAGCATGTATGTGGGCGCCACCGGCGTGATCGCCCACAGCCAGGGCATGCAGGTCCTGGCCAACAATCTGGCCAACGTCGACACCATCGGCTACAAGCGCTCGAACATCCTGTTCGGCGATTTGATCAGCCAACAGGTGGCTTCGGGCGGCGCCAAGTACGACTCGGAAGCCGTGCGCATCAGCCAGATGGGCATGGGCGTGGGCGTGTCCGCCATACGGGGCATCTTTACGGACGGGCCCCTGTCTTCGAGCACGGAGTCCACGGACTTGGCCATTTCGGGCCAGGGCTTCTTCGGTGTCAGCGACGCCTCGGGCGTCCTCCGTTACACCCGTGCCGGCGGATTCCGCTTCGACAACGAGGCCTATCTGGTCAACCCCGAAGGGTACCGGCTGCAGGGCTACGCCTACGATAGGGATGCCAACGCCTGGGGCACCGCCGTGTCCGACATCCAGCTCCCCTACGAGGACATCACCGTGGACGGCCAGACCGCCCGCGTGGTCCGGTCAGAGCCACGGGCGACCTCCTCCGTCGAGATGGTCACCCAGCTCGACCACTCGGCCACCAGCCAGATTTCCAGCCAGAACAACCCGTTCTTTGCCATGCTTGAGGCCTACAACGCCAACCAGAGCAACGCGGGCTCGCCGTTCGGCAGCGACCGGCCGCAGTACTCCACCTCCATGGATGTATACGACGAATTCGGCAACAGCCATGAAATGACCATCTATTTCGACCCGGTGTCCACCGACAACCTGTCCAACGCCACGCCGGGCTATTCCTACTGGGAATACGTCGTCGCCATGCCCGGGGAGTCGGACGGCTCGGAGGCCTACGGCACCTCGGCGGCCGGGTTGGCCGGGATGGGGGTCCTGACCTTCAACGACCGGGGCGTGCTGATCAACCAGTCGGCCTACACCCTGGACTCCTCGGCCACTTCGGCGGCGGGCGGCACCAGCCTCTCCTCCTGGGTCCCGGCGACCTTCAGCGAGGAGGGCCTGCCGCAGTTCGACTACACCTTCGGCAGCAACGGCGCGGCCTTCGGCGCGACCAGCACCATCAGCTACGATTTCGGCCTCAGCTCCACCAGCGGTTCCTGGCGGTCCAGCGGCGGGGGCACGGCCGCCTCCATCGGCAACCGGGTGGACCTGCTGCCCGAGATGGACAACATGGACCGCGACGCCCGCGTGAGCACCAATTACGACAAGCCGTCCGCCACCCTGTACCATCTCCAGGACGGCTACACCTGGGGATACCTCAACAGCGTCAGCGTGGACGAGAACGGGATCATGAGCGGCCATTTTTCCAACGGACAGGACGAGGAGCTGTTCCAGGTCGCCGTCTACAAGTTCAACAGCCCGTGGGGGCTCAAGCGCGACGGCGGGACCAATTTCCTGGCCACCGACGCCTCGGGCGAGGCCATGCTCGGCACGGCCGGGGACCGGGGGCGCGGGACCATCAGCCAGAATTCCCTGGAGGAGAGCAACGTGGACATGGCCCAGGAGTTCGCCAACATGATCGTCACCCAGCGTGGCTACCAGGCCAACACCAAGGTCATCACCACCTCGGACTCGGTCCTGAACACGCTCATCTCGGTCAAGCGCTAGCCGCTCCCCTATCACCGCCTTCCGGGGCGCTGTCCGGCCGGTCCGGGCAGCGCCCTTTTTCGCGGGTCGCCTTGAATTCCCCCGGCAAACCGGATAGTCAGAGCGAGATTTGCCAACAAGGAGCATTCCGTGACGCAAACACGCGACGACCGCAGCCCCGAGGCCATCCTGGACCTGGTCCGGGAGGTGGAGCGGGAGGCCCCCGGCGGGGCCGAGGCACTCTTCATGGCCGCCATGCTGGCCGACGCCCCCCTGCCCTACGACTTCGCCCTGTCCATGGACGGCACCCCGCACAATCCGGCCCTGGTCAACCCGGCCGCGGCCTTTTTCGCGGCCACGGCCCTCATGGACCCGCTGGTCGGCCGCGACCTGGTCGATGCCGACGCGGACCATCAGGTCTTCGCCCTGCCCGCCGAGGTGCGCCAGGCCCTGCGCGAGTCGCTGGACCCGGAGCAGGTCGCCGAGTGGGCCGGGCGGGCCGTCTACGCCCTGAACCTGGCCCTGCCCGACGCCGACCCGCAGAACTGGCCCCTGGTCGAGTGGCTCATGCCCCACGTGCTGGCCTGCCGCGACCTGGCCGCCGAACTCGGCGTGAACACCGCCGCCGCCAACCGGGTCCTGCACCAGACCGGCTTTTCCCTCTACTTCCAGCGCCGCCACAAGGAGGCCGCCGAACTCCTGGAAGCGGCCATGGCCGTGGACGTGGCCCTCAAGGGCGGGCAGCACCCGGACATCGCGGCCGACCTCGAAGGGCTGGCCACGGTCTACCGGGCCGGGGAGGACCTGCCCCGCGCCGAGGCCGCGTTCAAGGCCTGCCTGGACCTGCAACGCGAGATTTTCACCGAGAACAACCCGGCCACGGCCCCGGTCCTGATCGGGCTGGCCATGGTCAAGCAGGCGCGCGGCGACCTGTCCGGGGCCGAGGCCGCCCTGAACGAATGCCAGGCCGTGCTCCGGGCCTCGAATCAGGAGCGCCACCCGGCTGCGGCCTCCTGCCTGCACAACCTGGCCCTGGTCCTGGACGCCCTGGATCGCCCAGAAGAGGGGCTGAAGCGCGCCCTGGAGAGCCTGGAGCTGACCATCTCCCTGTATGGCGAACACCACCCGGAGACCGCCGCGAGCCATAACCTGGCCGGACTCCTCTTCGAGCGGCTGGGCAAGGACCCCGAGGCCGAGGCCCATTTCCGCAAGAGCCTGTCCATCCGCAGCCGCGCCTTCGGCGAGGACCACCCCGAGACCGGGCAGGCGCTCTGCAACCTGGCCCTGTTCCTGGACGACCGGGGCCGGACCGAGGAGGCCTTCGACTGCTTCGAGCGCGGCTTTACCGCCTTTGAGCGTTCGCTCGGGCCGGACCATCCCTACATGGAGGAGGCCCTGGACAACCTCGTGGCCTTTCTGGAACGGACCGCGTCCGCGGATCCGCCGTTGCGCGAGCGGGCCGAGGCGCGCCTCAAACAGATCGTGGAAAGAGCGGGGTAGCCATGCAGCCGATACTTGCCGTGGGATTGGGAGAGATTCTCTGGGACGTCCTGCCCCAGACCCGTCTGCTGGGCGGGGCGCCCGCCAATTTTGCCTATCACCTCAACGCCCTGGGCGGGGCCGGGGTGCCGGTGTCCCGCGTGGGCGACGACAACCTGGGCCGCGAGGCCCTGTCCCTGCTCGTCTGCCTGGGGCTGAACATCGACGCCGTGTCCCTGGACCCGGACCATCCCACCGGCACGGTGGACGCCCGAGTGGATGCGGACGGCGTGGCCACCTATGTCTTCCCGGACGACGTGGCCTGGGATTTTCTGACCCTGGATCAGTCCGCCCTGACCCTGGCCGCCAACGCGGACGCCGTCTGCTTCGGCTCCCTGGCCCAGCGCGCCGAGGTCTCCCGCCGGGCCGTCCACCGCTTTCTGGCCGGAGCGAGCAAGGCCCTCAAGGTCTTCGACATCAACCTGCGCCAGGATTTCTACACCCCGGCGCTCCTGGCCGCCTCTCTGGACGCGGCCGACGTGCTCAAGATCAACGATGCCGAACTCGACACCGTGACCCGCCTCTTCTCCCTGCCTCCGGGCGAGCAGCCCGCCCTGCGGGCCCTGATGGAGCGCCACGGCCTCGAACTCGCGGTCCTGACCCGCGGCGACAAGGGCAGCCTGCTCCTGTCTTCGGACACGGTCGCCGACCTGCCCGGCGAGCCGGTCGGGGTGGTCGACACCATCGGCGCGGGAGACGCCTTCACCGCCGCCCTAGTGCTCGGTTACCTCAAGCAATGGCCCCTGGACAAGATCAACCGCTACGCCGCCAAGGTCGCCGCCTACGTCTGCACCCAGCCCGGAGCCATGCCCGAGGTGCCCGACGAATTGCGTTTGGCGTAGGGGGCTTTCGAGAGCGGGCGCGGGGTGCGAGCCGCTGTCGGACGGCTGCGCCGTCCGAGACGCTCCATCGAGAGAAGGAAGCCCGCTTGTCGCGAAGCAGGCTTCGTGGCGCATCCGAGGACAATTCTTGCATCCTCGTGCGCAGATTGTGGGCGCATTGATAGGACTCCTTGTTGAAAAATCAATAATATCGCGTCGGTTTTCGTGGCACGGGCCATGCTCATGTCCGTACGAGAGCAAGGCCGAACGGCCGAATATGCGAACAGGCCGTGAGGCTGCAAGGAGGATGAAACCATGAAGACTACTCTGATGAAGACCGCCGTATCGTTGGTGCTGATGCTGTCCCTGCTGGCAGGCTGCCAGACCACCCAGGCGCAGAACGGTGCCGGGATCGGTACCCTGGCCGGGGCCACCCTGGGCGCGCTGACTTTCAAGAACAAGGTGTCCGGCGCCGCCATCGGCGCGGGCGTGGGCATGCTCGCCGGGTATATCGTGGGCAACGAAATGGAAAAGGCGGACCGCGCCCGGCTGTCCAATACCCTCGAAACCACGCCGTCCGGATACAGCACCGAGTGGGTCAACCCCGATACCCGTACCCGCTACGAAGCCATCCCCGAACCGCCGCGCGAATACAACGACGGCCGCGTCGAACGCGATGTGACCATCAAGGCCCGCATGGCCGACGGCTCCCACCAGACCGTCTACGCCAAGGCCTACCGCCAACCCGACGGCTCCTGGCAACTCGTCCAGTAGCATCGGCGCAGGACGACGAAAGCGGGGCCGCATCAGCGGCCCCGCTTTGCGTCCGGCGCCGGGGAAGGGAGAAGGAAACCCTTTGAGAAAAGGTTTCCTTCTCTTCTCGGACCTCCATCCCTCTTCCTTCCTAAACTTTTTGTGCCGCTTCGCGGGTGGGTGAACGTTTTTGGGGGGAGCCCCGATACGCTGCCTTTTCGGATTGTCTTGAGCCGCGCTTATCCAAACCTTCCGCGTAACGCTTTCATCTCCCGCGCCAATCCCTTCGCCGCAGGCTACACAGGGATTCCAAAGGGGTGAGCCCCAGGGCGGGGCGAATCAAAGCGAAATCACCCGACTATCGCCGCGAAGCGGCTTTCTCTAGCGGCCTTTTTTCTTCCCGAAGAACCGCCCAAGCGACCACGGCCTGAAACAAGCCACGCGGCGTTGGACATAGAGCAGGGCGCAGCCCGCTAGCATGACGGCGTCGCGGAGGAAGGCGGCCAAGGGGCCGGTGGGGGCGTTGTCGGTGTTCCTGGGGTTGCCGAAGCAGCCGCAGTCGGCGTCCAGGCCGAGGTACAGGGCGTAGAGCAGGACCACCATGAACCCCAACAACTGTGCGACAATGATCAGCAACGCGCCGCGCACGTCCAGGGCGAGGCAGAGCCCGGACAGGATTTCCACGCAGGGGATGGTGTAGGACAGAAAGCCCGCCATCTTCCAGGAGACCAGGCCGTAGATGTTGATGGTCACGGCAAAACCTTCGGGATGCATGAGCTTGACCGTCCCGGCGTAGACGAAGAGCAGGCCGAGGACCACCCGGACGGCGGTATAGAGGGTTTTGGAAGCGAGCAGCGATTTCATGGTGGTGTCCTTTTGGGGCTCGGTGCACAGGCCCCGCGACCATAGAGCGTTCCGCCTCCGAGTGCAAATCCGCGTTCGCGGCCCTGTTTTCCATGAAAAAGTCTAGAAAAATTCATGAATTTCAACCACAACGGCTTACGGTCTGTTGTTGTTCATAAAAAACATTGTGAAATGAATATGATGGAGTCTGTTTTTTCTTGTCGAAAAGTGCTAATTCCGGTACTCCAATGAAAAACAACAAAGACCGCAAGCTAGCCAAGGGAGCGTGACATGACTGGCAAGAAAGTCCTATCCGTGGCCGAGATCGCCCGCGAGCTCGACCTGCCCGAATCCACGGTGCACTACTGGAAGAACCGGTTCGCCCAGCATCTGCCGAGCGTGGGGCGCGGGCGCCAGAAGCGCTTCAAGCCCGAGGCGGTGGAGATTTTCGCGACCATCTCCCGGCTGCTCAAGGAAGGCCACACGGCCCGCGACGTCATGGACCGGCTGTCCCAGGACTATCCGCTCCAGGCCGACGCGGTGCCCGCCACCTCGGGCGGGGCTTCCGTCCAGGCCGTCGGGTCCATGGACCAGGTCATGACCATGGCCGCGGCCATCGGCATGGAGATCGCCAAGTCCGTGGGCGAGGGCATCCGCTCGGTGCTCGCGGCCGAGAGCGGGGGCGTGCCCGACGTGGCCGACATCCGCGAGGGGCTGGAGGAGACCGCGCTGCGTATCTCCGCGGCCATGCAGGAGACCGAGGCGCTCAGGGCCGAGAACCGCGAGCTCAAGGAAAAGCTCGCGGTCATGGAGGCCGAGATGGTCCGGTTGCGCAAGGATCGGCGCGAAATGGAAAAATACCTGCTTGACAAGATCAAATCCGTGTCTACTTAAGACCTGTTCCCGGGACGCCATTCCCGAACATACTCTCTCTATGAAAAAGTCCCGCCGGGTGCGCGAGAGCCGCGCATTCGGCGGGCGCGCATCTCATCCTGTACGGAGGTAATTTTTCATGGGTAAGAAAACCACCCACAAATTCAAGGCTGAGGTCAGCCAACTCCTCGATATCCTTGTGCACTCGCTGTACACCAACAAGGAGATATTTCTCCGCGAGCTGATCTCCAACGCGTCCGACGCCCTGGAGAAGGCCCGGTTCAAGACCCAGGCCGCGGGCGAGACCGACGAGTTGGCCCCGGAGATCCGCATCACCGTTGATGCCGACGCCAAGACCCTGACCGTGGCCGACACCGGCGTGGGCATGACCCGCGACGAGCTGATGCGCAACATCGGCACCATCGCCCACTCCGGCACGGCCGAGCTGGCCAAGCTGGCCGAAGAGGGCAAGGAGTCGATGGATTCGCTCATCGGGCGGTTCGGCGTGGGCTTCTATTCCGTGTACATGGTCGCCGACGAGGTCACCGTGACCACCAAGTCCATGGACGACGACGCCAAGGCCATCGCCTGGACCTCGGACGGCCGGACCGACTACAAGCTCCAGGAGTTGGACGAGGACCGGCCCCACGGCACCGAGATCACCGTCAGCCTCAAGGAGGACCTGGCCTCCCAGTTCACCAATGAGGCGCACCTCAAGCAGGTGGTCAAGACCCACTCCAATTTCATCAACTTTCCTATTTTTGTGGGCGACGAGCGGGTCAACACCATCCAGGCCCTGTGGCGTGAGCCCAAGTTCCAGATCAAGGCCGAACAGTACGCCGAGTTCTACAAGTTCCTGACGTTTGACCCGGACGACCCCTTCGACACCCTGCACACCTCGGTGGACGCGCCCGTACAGTTCAACGCGCTCATGTTCATCCCCAAGCACGGCAACGATCCGTTCGGCCTGGGCCGCGAGAACCGTGGACTGGACCTGTACGTGCGCCGCGTGCTCATCGAGAAGCAGAACAAGGACCTGCTCCCCGAGTACCTGGGCTTCGTCAAGGGTGTCGTGGACACCGAGGACCTGCCCCTGAACATCTCGCGCGAGACCCTGCAGGACAACCTGCTCATGCGCAAGATCAGCTCCACCCTGGTCAAACAGGTGCTCGACCACCTGGGCAAGATGGCCAAGGACGACGCGGACCGCTACAACGAGTTCTGGCGCGCCCACGGCGAGCTCTTCAAGGCGGGCTACATGGACTTCCTGAACAAGGACAAGTTCGCCGGGCTGGTCCGCTTCAATTCCTCGGCCATGGACGACGACAAGGGGCTGACCTCCTTTGCCGACTACATCGCCCGCGCCAAGGAGGACCAGAAGGAGATTTACTACGCCTACGGTCCGAGCCGCGAGGCGCTGGCCCTGTCCCCGCACCTGGAAGTCTTCCGGCGCAAGCACGTCGAGGTCCTGTACCTGTTCGAGCCCATCGACGAGTTCGTCATGGACGCGCTGCGCGAGTATGACGGCTGCACCCTGGTCTCGGCCGAGCACGCGGACATGGCCAAGCTCGACAAGTTCGAGTCCATGGAAAAGGAGGACAGGCCCGAGCCGCTGAACGAGGCGCAGAAGGGCGAGCTGGACACGCTGCTCAAGCGCATGAAGGACGCGCTCGGCGACGCCGTGACCGAGGTCAAGGCGTCCACCCGGCTGTCCGAGTCCCCGGTCTGCCTGGCCAACCCGGACGGCAACGTGACCTCGTCCATGGACAAGATCATGCGCGTCATGAGCAAGGACACCTCCATTCCCAAGAAGATCCTGGAGATCAACCCGGACCACGCGCTCATCCGCAACATGCTGACCATCCTGGAAAAGGACGAGAACGACCCGTTCATCGACCAGGCCGCCAACCAGCTCTACGAGTCGGCCCTGCTGCTCGAAGGCTACCTGACCGACCCCCACGCCCTGGTGGGCCGGGTCCAGGACCTGCTGACCAAGTCCAGCGGCTGGTACGTGGCCTCCGAAAAGTAGCTCCGGCGCGACATATCGAAAAAAAACGGATTCGGGTTTTCCCGAATCCGTTTTTTTATGCCCCTCGGCCGCCGCGGAACAGATTATAACGGCAAAAAAGACTCCGCTGTGCTATGGGGATGACAAGCGCAGATGTCCCGTCCAGGCCTCAGTCGGGAAGGGGTGGGCATTGCACCTCCTCACGCGAAGCGGCCGGTCCCGGAATGGTTCCGGGCCGGCCGTTTCCTCGTCAGGCCGGCACTCAGTACCCCAGCCCCAGGAACTTGCGGCACAGGTCGGTGGCGTAGTTGTCGGTCATGCCGGAGATGTAGTCCACGATGGCCATCATGACGCGGTATTGGCAGAGTTTTTCGCCCTTGGGGATGGCATCGATGATTTCGTCGCCCAGGATGGCCTTTACCTTTTTGTTGATGGCCGACTGTTCCTTGTCGCAAAATTCATGCACGTCGATCATGGTTTGGTCCAGGAGCCTGCCCAGGGCGTTCTGGGCTCCCAGCTCCAGGATGGCTTTTCTGCGCGACAGGAATATTGTACCCGAAATGTCTTTGTAGACGTCGTGGATACGACGGCATATGCCGGTTTTTGATTTTTCCATCAGACTGTATTTTTTGTCGAATTCTCCAGTCATGATGGCGTCGTAATGCTCCTTGAAGAGCTCGGCGGCCTCTTGGGTCGCGGCGGTGATAAGCTTGGCGCGGAGGAGACTGTTGCGCTGCCGAAAGTGCGCGCCCCATACCCAGTCGTAAGCCTCTCCCGGCGCGGTCTTGAGGTCCAGGTATTCCGCAAAGCACTCGAACATGAACCAGCCGTCCAGTATGCCCAGCTCGGTGGCGTCCTCTATGTCGATGATCCGGTAGCAGATATCGTCCGCCGCTTCGGTCAGGTAAGCCAGGGGCGGCCGGGACCACCGGTTGTCCATGGCGATGAGCCCGAGCGCATCCGCCACCTTTTCCATGGCCTTGGCTTCGGTCTGGAAATAGCTGAATTTGTCCTTTTCGGCGGCCAGGGATGGCCAGGGATACTTGAGCAGGGCGCCCAAAACCGCGTATGTCGGGCTCATGCCCGTCTGATGGAAACCTGTGGACAGGAGTACGCGCACGGCCATGGCGTTTCCGTCGAACTTTGTGAAGTCCGCAAGGCAGTCTTTAGGAAGATGCCTAAAATCCTGCTGCCTGTTTTTGAACCAATCCTTGATAGCCTCCTCTCCACTATGCCCGAAGGGAGGATTGCCGATGTCATGCGCCAGGCATGCGGCCTGTACGGCCTCGCCCACGTCGCGGGGTTCCAGTTTGTCGGGTAATTCTCCCTGCTCTTCCAAGAACACGCCCACCAACTCCCCCAAGCTCTTGCCCACCGAGGCCACCTCCAGGCTGTGGGTCAGCCGGGAATGGATGTGGTCGTTTTCATTGAGCGGGTGGACCTGGGTCTTGCGGGCCAGCCGCCGGAAGTGGTCGCTGAACAGGATACGGTCGATGTCGCGCTGGAAGGGGCTGCGGATGTCGCTCGATTCGCTTTCTCGGCCGTAGCGCGTGGCGTCGAGCAGCTTGTTCCAATCCATACGGGGTGCGGAGCCCATGGGCGTTCCTCCGGTGGGGGGCGGTTTTTGGTGGTCTTCCGCAACTCACCAGATATTCATGGCCGGGTCAACCTCGCGGAGTCATGGCGGAAAAATGGAAAGTTCGCGTCGAAGGCGTAAGAGGGGGATGATCGCGCTCCAAAACACAGCGGGGCCGGGGCGGGAATGTTCCCGCCCCGGCCCCGAGTGCCGCTGCGATTTCGTCTAGAGCGTCGGGTCCATGGCCGAGGTCAGCAGCCTGGCGATGTCCATGACGTCGGGTTCGTAGCGGCCGGCGTTCACCTCGGCCTTGAGCCGGGCGATCTTGTCGGCACGCTCCTCGGCGGTGTCCCGGTGGCGGCCGGTGTCCACTTCGTCGAAGCCGTCGAGCAGACGCTCGGTCTCCATATGGGCCACGGACGGTCCGCGGCTGTCGTCGTAACCCTTCATTAACCCCTCCCTGGGTTATTGAAGTCTGCGGGAAGGGCGGCGCGCCCTTCCCCAAGGTCTCCCCTCATCCGCTGCGACAGCCCCCGGCCGCATCCGTGCGACCGCGTTCTCCCGCAACCTTGCGGATGCGTTTCCCGCCTCCCGGACCTGACCGGGAGTACTCGGTTGCTTCTCTTATCGGACGCGAGACGCGAATGCTTAGGGTCGGTGATCGGAATTTATGAATTAATTTTATCCTGATATTTCGATAAACTAGAGATTGCATGCGAGCCGTCCGGGCCTGTGGGAGCGGCCTGTTTCGCGAGGGTTTGCGGACGGTTGCGGAGCACTGCACCGGTCCGGCCAGGCGTCGGATCGTCACCCGTTCGCCATGACGAGACCCCGGCTTGTCGGGCATCTTGCGTCTAGACTTTCTCGTGAAAACTGGTCATGCTCTACATGCATCGTCGAACCCAAGCGGAGGCTTACAATGAAATTGATTCGCTGATTCCCGGCCACGGGTGCCACGTCGTGAGAAACCCTGGAATCAACATCAACCTCGGACGGGGGATTATGGCCCAGAAGCATTTTGTCCTCGACACCAACGTCCTTATTGAAAACCCCAAATGTATCGTCGCCCTGAGAAACGGGGTGGAAAACCAGATATACATTCCCTACACCGTCCTGGGCGAGTTGGACGGACTGAAGAAAGACCCGCGCATCGGCCACATCGTCTCCCAGGCGGTGCGGGCCATCCTCGAAGACGAAGCCGTCAACATCTTCCCCCCGGACTTTGCCGAGACCCTCACGGACCCCGTGATGGACGACCGCATCCTCAAGGAAATCCTCCACGTGGGGCCGGAAGAGGCGACGCTGATCACCAACGACCGCATCCTCCAGATCAAGGCCAAGTGCTACGGCATTCCCAGCGAGGAATACCGTGACTCCGACCCGTTCCGGTCCGAGTCCCAGCGCTACACCGGGTTCGTGGAGGAGGGCGACGAGCCCGTGCGCAACTGTTTCCGCTGGGAGAACGGCACCCCGATCTTCCACGGCCCGGACGGTCCCAAGGAGATCGGCTACACCCATGAGATATGGGGGGTGAAGCCGCGCAGCGTGTACCAGAACCTGGCGCTGGAGCTGATGCTCTGCGAGGGCATCGACCTGGTTTCCATCCAGTCCGAGGCGGGCTACGGCAAGACCTTCCTGTCCCTGGCCGCGGCCCTGTACCTGATGCTGGAGCGCAAGGACAACCCCTACCGCAAGATCTACCTGGTCAAGCCGGTGGTCGAGATCGGGGCCAAGATGGGCTACCTGCCCGGCGACATCGAGGAGAAGATGCTGCCGTACATCAAGTACATCCAGGACCTGCTCATCAAACTCCACGACATCCGGCCCGCCAACCGCATCTTCATGGACCCGACCGGCGACTCCTTCAAGTTTAACCCCAAGAAGTTCGAGGTCCAGCCCGTGGCCTTCCTGCGCGGTATGAACATCGAGAACGCGGTGGTCATCGTGGACGAGATGCAGAACCTGTCGCGCGGTGAGACCCGCGCCCTGCTGACCCGCATGGGCGAGGGCGTCAAGTGTATATGCCTGGGCGACACCCGGCAGGTGGACAACCCGTACCTCAACGAGTCGAACAACGGCCTGAACTGGACAGTCCGCAAGCTCAAGGGGTACAAGAACTATGCGCACATGGTCCTGAAGGGTGACCGCTCGCGCGGCCCCATCACCGACATCGTGCTGAAATCAAAACTGTAATCGGCCACGGGCAGGGGAGTCCCCTGCCCGGCCTTGACGGGAGCATCCATGCCCAGGCGGCACACCGCTCTCCCGCTTGCGGCGGGACTGATCCTCTTCTGCCTCGCGCTGCTCGCCCCCCTGCGCGCGCAGGCCGGGGACATCGAGATGCTCGCGCCCATGCGGACCGCCGCCTTCCCGTCGCTCGAATCCGCCATCCGCATCAAGGGGCCGCTGTATTTCTGCGGCGAGTTCGTGCCCCTGCACCTGCCCGAGGTGCGCGAGCGGCTGGAAAAGGAACTCCTGCTCATGCTCTGGGACCGCGCCCAGGTCATCCTCTGGCTCAAACGCACGGGCCGCTATTTCCCACACATCCAGACCGTGCTGCGCGGCCGCGGCATGCCCGACGACCTCAAGTACGTCGCGGTCATCGAGTCCGCGCTCAAGCCCAGGGCCGGGTCGAGCCGGGGTGCGCGCGGCATCTGGCAGTTCATCGCCTCCACGGCTTGCAACTACGACCTGACCGTGGACCGCTTCGTGGACGAGCGGCGCAACTTCTATTTCGCCACGGGCGCGGCCGCGGCCTACCTCAAGGACCTGCACGACCGGTTCGGCTCCTGGACCCTGGCCTGCGCGGCCTACAACATGGGCGAGCAGGGGCTGGACAGGCAGATCGAGATGCAGGAGGTCAAGGACTACTACCACCTGCACCTGCCCGCGGAGACCCAGCGTTACGTGCTCCGGGCCATCGCGGCCAAGCTCATCCTGACCGACCCGGCGCGCTACGGCTTCGACCTGCACCCCGAGGACTACTACAAGCCGCGCAAGTTCGACCGGGTCAAGCTGCGGGCCAAGTACCCCACGCCCCTGACCCTGGTGGCCAAGGCCGCTGGCACCTACTACAAGGACATCCGCGACCTCAACCCGCAGTTGCTGGGCGAGATCATCCCGCCCGGCCAGCACGTCCTCTTCCTGCCCGAGGGCGCGGCCGGGGAGTTCGCCGAACGCTACCACCCGCTCATGGCCAAGTACCGCGAGACCCTCAAGCCCGACACCTACGTGGTCAAGCGGGGGGATTCCCTGACCGAGATCGCCCGGGAACACGACATGAGCTTGTACCGGCTGTGCAAGCTGAACAAGCTATCCAGGCGGTCCACCATCCACCCCGGACAGAAGCTGCTGGTCCAGTAGCGGTCCGCAGGGCATCCCGGCACGCTTCCCCGGCCGCACCGAGTCTGCTAAAAGGTAACCATGACCGGCCGCGACACCCGCATCGACAACGCCAAGGGGCTGCTCATCATCCTGGTGGTCATGGGCCACCTGGTCTGGCCCGTGCCCAGCGGGGACCGGGCGGCGGACGCGCTTTATTTCTATGTCTATTCCTTTCATATGCCCATGTTCGCCCTGATCTCGGGCTGGCTGTCGCGGGTGGAGACGGGGCGGGCGGCGCTGGTCCGGAACGGTCGGCAGCTCCTGGCCCCGTATGTGGTTTTCGTGGCGCTGCACACGCTCATCCTGCGGCTCATGGGGCAGGAGCCCTACCCGGTCCTCCAGGGGTTGTATGGGCTGTGGTACCTGCTCAGCCTGTTCTGCTGGCGCATGATCCTGCCGTATGCGCGGCGCGTGCCGTTCGCCCTGCCCGCATCCATCGTGCTGGCCCTGGCCGCAGGGTTTGTGCCGTTCATCGGCCTGGACCTGAGCCTGTCCCGGACTTTGGTGCTGCTGCCGTTCTTCCTGGCCGGGCACCGGCTCAGGGAGCGGGGCATCCCGCCCACGGCCGCGTTCGGCCGCCTGACCGGATGGGCGCTGACGGCGGCCGGGCTGTTTCTGGCCGCGTGGCTTTCCGGGTACAATTTCCAGCCCATGCTCTACGGCAACGGGCCATACGCGGCCCTCGGGCCCGGTCTGGTCGTGGGGCTGGTCGCCCGCGCGATCCAACTGGCCGTGGCCTTCGGCCTGGGGTTGGGTGCCCTCGCCATGGTCCCCCCGGGCGAAAATCCGCTGACCCGCATCGGCCGCCACTCCCTGCACGTCTACCTGCTCCACTCCCTGCTGCTCGTGCCCTACCGGCTGTGGCCTGCCGCGTACGGCGTGCTCGGCTCCACGGCTTGGCTGCTGATCCCCGTGGCCGCGGCCCTGGCCTGGGTACTGGCCAGCCCCTCGGTGGTCCGGATCACGCGGCGGCTGGTCGCGCCCCTGGGCTGATGCGCGGCCCACGGAAAATGAAAAAGACCCCGGTCCTGCGACCGGGGTCTTTTCGTTTGCGTTATGCCGTCGGGGCTACATCTTGGCCAGGGCCTCTTCCGGGGTCATGGCTTCGATGTCCAGGGCGGCGCCCACGGCCGGGCAGGTCAGCTTGCCGTCCCAGGTGTTCAGGCCCAGGGCCAGTCCGGCGTCGTCCTTGAGGGCCTTCAGGCCCTTGGCGGCCAGGCGCAGGGCGTAGGGAGCGGTCTGGTTGACCAGGGCGAAGGTGGAGGTGCGGGGCACCGCGCCGGGCATGTTGGCCACGCCGTAGTGGACCACGCCGTCGATGACATAGGTCGGGTTGTCGTGGGTGGTGGCCTTGGTGGTCTCGATGCAGCCGCCCTGGTCCACGGCCACGTCGACGATGACCGAGCCTTCCTTCATCAGGGGCAGCATGTCGCGGGTGATCAGGTTCGGGGTCTTGGCGCCGGGCAGCAGGACCGCGCCGATGACCAGGTCGGCGCGCTGGACCATCTGGCGGATGTTGGGCTCGGTGGACATCATGGTGGTGATGCGGCCCTGGAAGACTTCGTCCAGGTACTGCAACCGCTGGTGGGAGAGGTCGAGGATGGTCACGCGCGCGCCCATGCCCATGGCGATGCGGGCCGCGTTGGTGCCGACCACGCCGCCGCCCAGGACGAGCACTTCGGCGGGGTACACGCCGGGCACGCCGCCCAGCAGGATGCCGCGGCCGCCCTGGGTCTTCTCCAGGTAGTGCGCGCCCACCTGGGTGGCCATGCGGCCGGCGACCTCGGACATGGGGGTCAGCAGGGGCAGGGTGCCGTCGGCGGACTTGACGGTCTCGTAGGCCACGCCGGTGGTGCCGGAGTCGAGCAGGGCCTTGGTCAGCTCAGGAGCGGCGGCCAGGTGCAGGTAGGTGAACAGGAGCAGGCCCTTGCGCAGGTACTGGAATTCGCTCTCCAGCGGCTCCTTGACCTTGATGACCATCTCCGCGCCCCAGGCTTCGGCTGCGGAAACCATCTTGGCCCCGGCGGCCACGTATTCCGCGTCGGTCAGGCCGCTGCCCAGTCCGGCGCCCGCCTCGACCAGCACTTCGTTGCCCTGGCGGACCAGGGATTCCACAGCGCCGGGGGTCATGGCGACACGATTTTCCAATGTTTTGATTTCCTTGGGGATACCGATAATCATTTGATGCTCCTTTGCAAAGCTATCCGCCCTCTCCGGCGGCTGAACGTTATTTGGTGAAGGTTTCGATCACGGCGTCGGGCAACAGCAGCCACTTGCGCCGGGATTTCATGACAACGAACGATTCGGAGGCGTTGATGCCGCCCACCTGGGAAAGATCCTGGTCCAGGAACTGGTAGAGGTCGTCCATGCCTTCCTGGCAGACGATCTCCACGATGATGTCGTAGCGCCCGGTGACTGCGGCCGCCCAGTTGACCCGGGGCAGGGCCCCGATCTGGTCCAGTTTTTCGCCGAGCTGCTCGTGGCTCATCAGGCTGATGCCCACCAGGGCCACGGTCAGTCCCTTGATGCGCGTGGGATTGACCAGCCCGGCCACTTTGAGCGCGCCCGCCTGCATCAGGTTCTTGAGCCGCGAGCGGACCGTGGGTGCGGTCACGCCCGTGGCCGCCCCGATCTTGCCGGGCGAGAGCTGGCCGTCGCGGGTCAGTTCGGCCACCAGCCGCTTGTCTTGTGAATCCAATGTATTTTTCATTTTTGTTATTCCGTATTTTCGATTTGGAAAGCTTAGCCAGGGTCTTTTTACCTAAAAGTAAAAAAATTTGTCAATTGTTTTTTGCAAACAAGAAAACCGGACGAGAACGGCCATTGCCGGGGGCGGGCCGGTCTTCGGGACGCTTCGGGGAGCGGGATCAGTCGGTCAGGGAGCCGATGAACAGGGCGGTGCCGAACAGGCCGATGGCGGCCGCGCCGCAGATGGACAGCCCGGCGTGGACCGTGTTGAACAGGCGGCGGTTGCGGCCCGACAGGGTCAGGGCGGCCTTTCTGGCCGAGACCGCGAACCAGGCGAACAGGGTGGTGGTCAGCCCCATGCCCAGGGCCATGGCCACCAGGGCCGCCACCCCGGTCCAGAAGATGTTCAGGCCGATGGCGAAGGCCAGGATGACCGCCGCGCCGGGGCAGGGGATGAGCCCGGTGACGAAGGACACGGCCAGGATGGACCGGACATCGCCGCCCTCGGGCTCGGCGTGGGCGCAGGCGCGGGCACCGAGCGGGCCGCCCCTGCGCAGGTCGAGCAGGCTCTTGGCCAGCAGGAACAGGCCCATGCAGGCGAGCAGCCCGTACCCGGCGGGCTGGATGGCCCGGCTGGCGGCGGCGAATCCGCCCATGCCCGAGGAGAAGAGCAGGTAGGCCGCGCCCACGGCCAAGGCGGCGGAGCCCATGTGCACGAAGGTGATGGCGTTGCCCATGAGCGCGCCGCGCAAAAGCGAGCCGGGGCGGCTCAGGAACCAGGAGCAGACCACGGCCTTGCCGTGTCCGGGGCCCACGGCGTGGACCACCCCGTAGACAAAGGACAGGGCCAAGAACATCCACAGGGGAGCGCCCCACGGGTCGTCCTTCAGCCGCGTGCCGAACCCGTTGAGCCGTTTGGTCAGCTCCTTCTGGGTGGACCGCACCAGGCTCATGAGCCGGGCGAGCGGTCCGGGGCCGTCGGCCGTGCCCGCAAGGTCGGGCGCCACGGACGGGGCCGCGCCGGGTGCGGCGGTGACGGTCAGGTGCACGGCGTCGGGCACGATGTACTGCCAGTAGGTCTGGTCGTTGGCGGCCCGCATGGAGTGGCTGACCGAGACCCCGCCTTGGACGTCGAAGCGGATGCCGTTCTCGGCGTAGATCATGTCCGTGTAGTATTCCTTGTCGAACACGGCCATGCGGAAGTCGGCCAGCCGGGCCACGGGCAGGGAAAGCGGCACGTCGAAGTCGTAGACGAAGCGGTTCCCCTCCAGGCCGGCCCGGAAGTGCTCGACGCTCACCGGCAGCCGCTTGCCGCCGGTCTCGATCAGGGTGAAGTAGTGGTAGTTTGCCAGGTACGAAAACGCCCCGTCGCGTATGGCCGCCTGCCCTTCGGGCGTGATCAGGGAGGCCGCGTCCTGCCCGAGGTCGCTCAGGATCGCCCGGGTGAAGATCTCGTCGAAGAGCCACCTCTGGTGCACGCTCGACAGGCCCGAGTCGTCCAGGTGGAAGGTCAGGGACACGTCCACGTAGACGTGCGGATGGGCCTCGGCCCGGTCCGGACCCGACAGGCACAGGGCCGCGAGGAGCAGGGCTGCCGGAAGCCATGTGGTCGGGGACGTGCGCATGGTTGATTCCGGCACAGATAAGGGACTGCGCGGAATAAGGCAAGCCTCACGACTCCCGCGAATTCCCGGGGTCCGTTGCTTTTTCGGGGGATGCGTTTTAGATTGCGGCATGCCCCATGATTCGCCCCCTCCCCGCCTGCGACCGGTCCTGTTGTTGCTTCTCCTGTCGCTCTGGTCGTGCCTCCCGGCCCAGGCTTTCGCCCAGGACCGGGAATTGCGCATCGTGACGGTGGAGCTGGGCGCGTGCGGACGCATGGAGGAGGGCCGCCCCGGCGGGTTCTGCTTCGAACTCGGCAACGCCCTGGCGCGCGAAGCCGGGCTCGCATCCGAGAACCGGCTCGTGCCCCTGGCCAGGGGCGTGGAGGAGATGGACACGGGCATGGCCGACATGATCATCACCCCGCCCGAGGGCCGGATCGCCGAACTGGCCGAGGACATCGGTCCGGTCAAGGCCATGACCCTGGTGGCCTGGGGGCGCGTGGAAACGCCCCTGCGCGACGTCCGGGACCTGGCGGGCAAGACCGTGGCCGTGCTCCGGGGCTCGCGGTACGAGCGCGCGCGGGCCAAGGCGCTGAAGTACATCCCCTTTCCGTGCAAGAACCACGAACTCGGCTTCAAGATGCTCATGGCCGGGCGGGTGGACGCCGTGATCGGCTCGCGCCAGGGGCTGGCCGCGGCCACCGACCGGCTCGGCCTGCGCCGCCGCTTCCTGGGCCGGCCGCTGGTCCTGGAGCGGGATTTCATGCGCGTCTACGTCTCCCTGCGCGTGCCGCCGTCCGTGCGCGCCCGCCTGCGCAAGGCGCTGAACCGCCTCGTCGAGGACGGGACCGTGGCCCGGCTGCGGGGCCGGTATCCATTATAACTGTGATGACAGGTTGCGGGGAGTCGTGTACAGCCTCTCAAGAGGATGCGCGATTAGGGAGTTGTCCCCCATTTCCCTTTTTCCGGAAAACAGATGCGAGCAGACAAACCCAAGAGAAACCGGCCTCTCCTGACCAGCAGGTCCATCTCGCGGGACCTGACCTTCAGCCTGGTGGTCATCGTCATGATCATCGCCACGGCGCTCGGCGGTTTCATCTATTGGCAGCAGTCCCAGGAGATGTGGGCCACGGCCGAGAAGAAGGGCGAGGACACCATCTCCTCGGTGGCCGAGATCCTGGCCGTACCCATCTGGAACCTGGACTACGACAACGCCCGGCTCATCGGCTCGGTCTACACCCACGACGACATGGTCCAGGGCATCCGCATCTACGGTTCGCGCAACGAGGTGGTCTTCGCCCATGAAAAGTTCTCGGGCGCGCCCGCCGATTTCAGCAAGGTCCGGCCCATCATCTTCGAGGGGCGCACCATCGGCCGGGCCGAGATCGACTTCACCCTGGAGCGCGAGAAGAAGCGCCTCGACGAGCAGATGTTCGTGTCCATCATCATCATCGTCGTGTCCATCTCCGTCATCCTGGCCATCACCGGCCTGCTCCTGCGCGTTTTCCTGAACAAGCCGCTCAGGGTCCTCCAGTCCGGCATCGCCCGTGTGGCCAAGGGCGACTTCTCCTACGACTTCGGCGAGGTCTACCACGCCGAGCTGCTGGAGATCGCGAAACGGTTCCGGCGCATGTCCATCGAGATCGAGGGCCGCGAGAACAAGCTCCAGACCATGAACAAGACCCTCCAGGAAGCGGAGGAGAAATACCGGTCCATCTTCGAGAACGCCATCGAGGGCATCTTCCAGGCCACCCCGGACGGCGTACTCCGCCGGGCCAACCCGGCCATGGCCCGTATCTTCGGCTATGACTCTCTGGACGAGTTTTTGTCCAACGTCCGCTCCTTGAGCTCCCGGATCATGGTCAACCCGGACCACATGCAGGGGTTCTTCGACCGGGTCCGCGACCAGGGCGAGGTCAAGCGGTTCGAGGCCGAGTACTACCGCCGCGACGGCAAGACCATCTGGGGCTCGCTCAATGCCCGGGCCATCCACGACGAAAAGGGCAACTTCGTGTTTGTGGACGGCATCCTTGAGGACATCACCGACCGCAAGAAGGCCGAGCAGGACCTGGCCGACCTGAACCGCCACCTGGAGCAGTTGGTGCGCGAGCGCACCGAGGACCTGGTCAACAAGGCCCGCGAGCTTGAGGAGGCCAACCAGCGGCTGCGCGAGCTGGACGAGATGAAGTCGGCCTTCCTGTCCTCGGTCTCCCACGAACTGCGCACGCCCCTGACCTCCATCCTGGGCTTCGCCAAGCTCCTGAACAAGGAGTTCACCCGCAACTTCCTGCCCCTGGTCAGCCCGGACGGCAGCCTCGCGCGCAAGGGCAAGCGCATCCGGGAGAACCTGGCCATCATCAGCCACGAGGGCGAGCGTCTTACCCGGCTGATCAACGACGTGCTCGACCTGAACAAGATCGAGTCCGGCTCCATGGGCTGGCGCGACGAGGAACTGGACATGAACGAGGTCATCGAGGTGGCCGCCAGCTCGGTCTCGGGCATGTTCGCCCAGACCTCGCTTGAGCTGCGCACCGAGATCGAGCCCGGCCTGCCGCACATCTTCGCCGACCGCGACCGCATGCAGCAGGTGCTCATCAACCTGCTCAACAACGCCTCCAAGTTCACGGAAAAGGGCTCGGTCACCCTGCGCGCCTTCCCGCGCTTCGGCCAGCTCCGCGTGGAGGTGGTCGACACCGGCACCGGCATCCACCCCGAGGACCAGTCCCAGATCTTCGAGAAGTTCCACCAGACCCACACCGACGACACCATGGTCAACAAGCCCAAGGGCACCGGCCTGGGCCTGACCATCTGCCGCGAGATCATCGAGCACTACGGTGGCCGCATCTGGGTCGAGTCCGAGGTCGGCGTAGGCTCCACCTTCATCTTTACACTGCCTTCCATGGAGTAGAGCGGCTTCCGATAGCGGCGCATCTGCACATTTTTTCCGGCCGGGCCAATCCTCACGTAGACGGCTACGCTGCGGTTGCCCCGGCCGGGTCTGTACCTAGGGCATAAGATCTTGTACGGCTCGAAGACTCGCCTACAATTCACTTAAAAATGCACAGCTACACCACTCTCGAAAGCCTTGTGCGAGCGCGGTAAAAGAGCCGCTGTCGGGTCGCTGCGCTACCCGAACCGCTCCAGGGGGGGGCTCGCCGCGTCCGCACGGGCTTGCCTAAGGCACACAAAAAGTTTGGAAGGGGGGTCCAGGGGGGGCCGGATTGATCGGCATCACTCCGAAAGCAAAGCCCCCGCCCCGATGATTCGGGACAGGGGCCTTTCTTGTTTCGTATCCGGGGACGGCTACTCGTCGTATTCGTACTCGATGTCGATGTGGATGGACTTGTTGTAGCGCTTTTCCAGGTCGGCCAGGATGCCGCGCTTGTTGTTCAGCAGGTAGATGGCCAGTTCTTCCTCGCAGTCGAACTCGACCTCCTCGCCGCCGGGCTTGCGCAGGTCGCGGTGGATATCCTTGAGGGCCTGGAGGGCCTGCCATTCCATGTTGCGGCGGATGCCGGTGCCTTTGCAGCAGGGGCACGGCTCGGTGGAGATGGCGATGGCCGAGGAGCCCAGGCGCTGGCGGACCAGCTCCATCAGGCCGAAGGACGAGATGCGCGAGACGTCGGTCCGGGCGCGGTCGTTCTTCATCTCCGCGCGCATGACCTTCTCCACCTCGCGGCAGTCCTTGGGGTTCTTCATCTCGATGAAGTCGATGACCACCTGGCCGCCGATGTCGCGCAGCCGGAGCTGGCGGGCGATCTCGCGGGCGGCCTCCACGTTGGTCTTGAGCGCCATCTTCTGGAAATTCTTCTCGCCGCCGATCTTGCCGGAGTTGATGTCCACGGCGGTCAGGGCCTCGGTGGCGTCGAAGACCAGGCGTCCGCCCGAGGGCATGGACGCCTCGCGGGAGTAAATCTCCTGGACCTGCTTGGTCAGGTTGAACCGCTCCAGCAGGGAGAGGTCGCTGTCCTCGTGCAGCCGGACCAGGTTGTTCTTGCGCGGGAAGGCCAGCTTCACGAACTGGTGGACCTGCTCATAGGTCTCCTTGTCGTCCACCCAGATCTCGGTGATGTCCAGGGTCAGGTAGTCGCGCACGGCCCGGGCGGCCAGGCCGAGTTCCTTGTAGACGATGGCCGGGGCCTTGACCTTCTGGGCGTTGGACCGGATGTCGGTCCACAGCCGGTTCAGATACTTGTAGTCGCGCTCCAGGGCGGCCTTGGACTGGCCCACGGCGGCGGTGCGGGCGATCAGCCCCACGCCCTCGGTGGTCTCGAACCCTTCCAGGGCGGCCTTGAGCCGGGCGCGCTCCTTCTCATTCTCGATCTTGCGCGAGACCCCGATCTGGCTGCGGCCCACGGTGTAAACGAAGCTGCGTCCGGGCAGGGAGAGGTAGGAGGTCAAAAACGCCCCCTTCTTGCCGGTGGGCTCCTTGACCACCTGGACCAGGACCTCCTGGCCGGGCTTGAGCACCTTCTGCATCAGCGGGAAGCGCTGGCCCTTCTTGGTGGTCACGTCGTTGACGTAGTATTCCGGGTGGACCTCGTCGATCTGCAGAAAGCCGTTGCGCTCGGCTCCGTAGTTGATGAACGCGGCCTGGAGCCCGTTGTCGATGTTGTGGATGTAACCCTTGTAGATGTTGCCCTTGGTCTTGGCCTGGTGGACCATCTCAACGTAGTATTCGTTGACCTTGCCCTCTTCGGCGATGACGACCTCGACTTGCTCTCCCGGCAGCACGGAGATGAACATCTTCTGCCGTTTCTTCTTGGTCATGGAAACCTCTTGACGAGAAATGTGTGTGTCTGATCCCGGCGCGCCCTTCATTCTTCGATGACATGGCCCGTTCCGTGGTAGAAGGTCTCCCCCCGGTCATCCCGGCGGGTTACGTCGCCCATCTTTTCCAGGGCTTCCACGGCCTGGCGGACCTTGTCGGGGTCCGCTCCCAGGGCCTGGGCCAGTTGTTGCGCGGTCTGAGGCCTGCGGCTCAGGGAGGCGGTCACGGCAGCGGTCATCCGCTCCAGACTCATCTCCTTGCCGCCCCGGACCCGCCGCTCGCCGGTGCGGGTATCCCCGCCTCCGAGCGCCAGGCGCCATCGGCTTAGAACCGCCCCGTCCACGGGGCGGACCCCCTTGACCGTTCCGGGACGGGTCAGGGTGACCACGTCCACTCGGTCGGGAGCAAGCCGCTGGCAAAAATCCTTCAGCCTGCCGAGGTTCTCGTCGGAATCGTTAATTCCTTCGGCAAGCAAAATTTCCAAAAATATCTTTCCCTTGAATTCATTCTTGAACGCAAGGAGCCCCTCGGCGACGGCCTCGGGCTTCACGGCCTCGTCGGGCCGGTTCACCTTGGTGAATTCCGCTTCCACCAGGGCGTCGAGGCTGGGCAGGACCACGTCGGCGGCGCACAGCTCGCGGCGCACCTCGGGGTCGGTCATCAGGCTGGCGTTGGTCAGCACGGCCACGGGCGTGTCGGGAAAAAGCCGCTTCGCCCCGAAGATGACGTTCTCCATCTCCGAGTTCAGGCACGGCTCGCCGAGCCCGCCCAGGGTGATCATGTCCGGCGGTTCCAGCCCCTCCTCCTTCCACAGGGAGAGCTCCTTGAGGATGTCGGCCGCCGGGACGTACACCCTGCGTTCGCAGGTCCGGTCCCTGGTGGCTCCCACCTCGCAGTACACGCAGTCCATGGAGCAGATGCGGTCCCCGAGCAGGTCGAGACCGAGCGAGCGGCCGAGCCGCCCGCTCATGACCGGGCCGAAGACGTATTTGTATGCCATGTCGCGTTGCGTTCCTTGGAAGGAGTCCCTAACTCTTGCCAACTTATTAAGTACCTGCGCGGTTCTGTCAAGTTCGACGGACTGTTTCGGAAGGTCGGGAATTAATAATTGGAGGGGAATTCGGCCTGGGCTAGTGTGGCTTCGAGTCCCGTCATTTTGGAGGAACCGTTCGTGCTGGTAGTCATTCTCGAAATCCTGAGATTTTTTGTCCTTGCCTTGGCGTTGGGGCTCTTCATCCGCGCCGACCGTTCCGTATCCTACGGCCGGCGGGGCTTTTTGCTCATCAAGATCGGCATCCTGCTCATCCTGTTCGGCATCTTCATGGAGATCACCGACCAGCTCGGCATCCCCGGTTGGGGCACGGTCGCCGACGTCCACGTGAACGTCTACCTGACCAAGCTCGTGGGCCAACTGGCCGGGTCGTTCCTGCTCCTGGTCGGACTGTGGTATTGGCTGCCTTCCATCCGGACCATGGATGAGGTCCAGGAGGAACTGGACCGGGCCCGGAGCGAGTTGGAGGAGCACTTCCTGGCCCGGACCCGTGAACTGGAGGAGGAGGTCGACCGGCGCTGCAAGGCCGAGGCCGAGGGGCGCATCTCGGACGAACGCCGCCGCATCCTCTTCGAGAACAGCCCGGTGGGCATCACGCACGGCTTCGTGGGCGGGCGGTTTGTGGAGCGCAACCGGGCGTATGCCCGCATGCTCGGCTACGACTCGCCCGAGGAAATGGCCCAGGCCCAGGCCCTGGAGGGCGACACCTTTTCCCATGTCGTGGACCCGGCCGACGTGGAGCGCATCGTCAGCCAGGCCCGGCAGCATGACCCCATCAAGCCGATGACCGTGCGCATGCGGCGCAAGGACGGGGAGATCCGGTGGATCCGCTTGGACATGTCCATGGCCCGCGACCACCACGGCCGGAACTACTATTTCTATGCCTTTGCCCTGGACGAGACCGACCGCCGGGAGCGGGCCGAGGCCCTGGCCCGGTCCAAGCGCCGCCTGCGGAGCATCCTCGAATCCCTGCCCGTGGGCATCTTCGTGGTCGACCTCAAGACGCGCACCCTGTCCGGGGCCAACCCCGGGGCCCTGGCCATGAGCGGCTACGCCTGGGAGGAGCTGCGCGGCTCGCCCTGCCGGAAGATCCTGTGCGGCGACGCCACGTCCTGCCCCTGGATGCCCGAGGAGGACCACGTCATCGTGGACGAGAGCTGCCTGGTCCGCAAGGACGGCAGCCGGCTGCCGGTGCTCAAGAACATGGTCGCCAGCGTGGTGGACGGGCGCAAGAGCCTGGTGGTCAGCCTGCAGGACATCTCCGAGCAGAAACGGCTCGAGGAACTGCGCGAGGACGTGAACCGCATCGTGGTCCATGACCTCAAGTCCCCGATCATCGGCGTGATCAACGGGTGCCGGCTTCTGCTCCTGGAGGAGGAGAGCCTGGACGCCGAGTTGAGCGGGATGCTGCACCTCATCGAACACCAGGCGGAAAAGGCCCTGCAGATGATCGGCCTGTCTCTGGCCCTCTACAAGATCGAGGCCGGGACCTATGCCTACTATCCCGAACCCGTCGCCGTGGCGGAAGTCCTCCGCGAGGCTCTCGTGAACCTGGAAGGCAAGATCGCGGACAAGGGGCTGGCCGTGTCGGTCCTGCTCGACGGGAGCCCGGACCGGGGGCAGGAGGGCGCGGTGATTCCTGCCAATCCGCTCCTGCTGGAGAGCATGATCGCCAATCTGCTGCTCAACGCGGTGGAGGCCGCCCCCAAGGGCGGCGAGATCGCGGTGACCCTGGACGTGGGCGAGTCCGTGGTCCTGATCATCGCCAATACGGGGGCCGTGCCCCTGGGGATGCGCGAGACTTTTTTCGACAAATATTCCACCCAGGGCAAGCTGGGCGGGACCGGCCTGGGGACCTATTCGGCCCGGCTGGCGGCCGGGGCCATGGGCGGGAGCGTCGAGCTGTCGGTCTCCGACGAGGAGGACCGGACCACCCTGCGCGTGACCCTGCCCGCCGCGTGAGCCCGTTTTCCTTGACTTCCGGCCTTGCGGGCCGTACTCAGGGCCATCTCTTTCAGGAGGCCTGTTACCCATGATCGAATCGGGACAACTTATTCTGCTCATCAGCCACAAGGGCAAGCGCTACCTGCGCAAGCTCGAGGCCGGAGGCGAGGTCCACACCCATGACGGCAAGCTGCTCATGGACGACATCGCCGCGGCCGGCTTCGGCCAGTACGTCCAGACCCACCTGGGCAAGGCGTACCTGGTGCTCAAACCGACCCTGCACGACCTGATCAAGGGGGTAAAGCGCCAGACCCAGATCATGTACCCCAAGGAGATCGGCTACCTGATGATGAAGCTGGGCATCGGTCCCGGCTCCACGGTCATCGAGTCCGGCACGGGCTCGGGCGGCCTGACCACGGCGCTGGCCTGGTTCGTGGGCGACACCGGCAAGGTCGTCACCTATGAGCGCCGCGCCGACTTCTTCAAGCTGGCCGGGAAGAACCTGGAACGCGTGGGCCTGGCCCACCGCGTGGAGCAGGTCAACCAGAATATCGAGGACGGCTTCCTGCATTCCGGCGCGGACGCCCTGTTCCTGGACGTGCGCACCCCGTGGGAATATCTCCACTCCATCCCGAGCGCGGTCATCCCCGGCGCCATGTGCGGCTTCCTGCTGCCCACGGTCAACCAGGTGTCCGACCTGCTGCGTGGCCTGGAGGACGGCCCCTTCGCCGACCTGGAGGTCCTGGAGATCCTGGTCCGCCGCTGGAAGCCCGTGGCCGACCGGCTGCGTCCGGACGACCGCATGGTCGCCCACACCGGCTTTCTGGTCTTCGCTCGGTACATGGAGCCGCCCGCGGCCAAGCCCCGGCCCGAGGCCGCTCAGGCCGAGGATCTGCCCGGCGTTTCCGCGCCGGAGGACGGCCCGGACGAGACCGGGGACCTGCCCGGCGTTTCCGTGCAGGAGGACGGCTCGGACGAGACCGAGTCCTGATCACGAATCCCTTCAAGGCCCGCTCAGTAGAGCGGGCCTTTTTTCCGGGCCGGGTCCGCCGCGAAGCAGGCTCCGATCGAGTCCTCCATTCCGCTCAACCGTCCCCATGGGATCGTTCAGGCGGCCGTGCAGCCTGCTGCACAGTGGTGCAGCCTTTGTGACAAAAGGGAAATCCGGGCATACCGGCTCGACAACGGCGGCGTGAAGCAGTATGGTTTCCGCCCGCATTCGATGTGCCGTCCGACCGCGGCGGCGCACGAGGACCATGACTGTCGAACCGCACCGCCGACCGAGGACAGAACGCTTGAAGAATCGCCGCATCATCCCCGAGGAACCCCTCCGGAACCGCGTCCGGGAGCATGCCGCCCGTCTGCGGGACGGCGATGATCCCGTGGAGTTCTGGGCCGCGTTCTGCGAGGAAGTGCTGGCCGGACACCCGGAATCGGGCCGGGCGGCTCCGCCCGAAGCGGACGCCGACTGTCCCCCGGACCCGCGGACGTCCAGGCTGCACACCCTGTTCCTGAGCCTGCGCACCCCGGTCCTGCTGCTCAACGCCGATTTCGCGGTGGAGGTCATGAACCCCGCGGCCGTCGAGTTGACCGGCGCGCGCGACATGGAGGCGTGGAGCCGGGGCGACCACGACCCCGTGCCCCTGGGCGAACTGGCCCCTTGGCTGGAGAGCGCCCTGGAGGGCGAAGGCCTGGGCGCGGAAGGGGTCGAATCCTGCCGCATCGACGTGCCCGTGGTCCAACGCCACGGCGAGCGCCATTTCAACGTCGCGGTCTCCCTGGCCGCGGATTTTTCCGACCGCCACAACGGCTACGCCGTGGTCCTCGACGACATCACCGCCCGGGTGGAGGGCGAGCGGCAGTTGGCCGGGGAGCGCAATCGGGTGGCCCACTACCTCGACGTGGTCGGGTCCATGGTTTTCACCCTGAATGCCGCCGGCAAGGTCGACATGGTCAACCGCACGGCCTGCCGTGTGCTGGGCTACGCCGAGGAGGAGCTCCTGGGCAGGGACTGGGTGGACACACTGGTTCCCCTGCTCCAGCGGGACGAGATCCGCGATTGCCTGTACCTGGTCCTGTCCGGCCAGGTGGAGGAAGAGGACGAGCGCACCTTCCAGGTAACCACCCGCGAAGGGTTCAAGCGCATGGTCCAGTGGCAGAGCCAGGTCCTGACCACCGAGGGCGGCCTGCCCGTGGGCATGCTCCTCTCGGGCACGGACATCACTGAGCAGCGGGCCATCGAGGAAGCCCTGGCCGAAAAGGAGCTGTGGCTGCGCAGCACCTTCGTGGCCCTGGGCGAGGCCGTGCTCATCCTCACCCCGGAGATGACCATCCTGGACGCCAACCCCGCGGCCGAGGCCATGTTCGAGCGGACCCAGGCAGAGCTCCAGGGGGAGCCCGTCAGCGGGCTGCACGTCAGCGCCGGGCACTACGACGATTTTCTGGCCCGCTCAAAGGCCGCGTTCGACGCCGAGGAGCGCGCCCTGTTCGAGCTCCCGCTCAAGCGGCGCAAGGGCGAGATATTCCCCGCAGACCAGTCGGTCTCGCTGATCAAGGGCGACGACGGGGCCACGCTGGGCGTGGTCAACGTCATCCGCGACATATCGGACCGCAAGTACGCCGAGGCCGAGCTCAAGCGCAGCGAGGAGAAGTTCCGGCGCATCTTCGAGACCATCGAGGAGGGCTACATGGTCACGGACCTGGAAGGGACCGTGCTCATGGTCAACCCGGCCACCTGCCGGCTGCTCCAGTACGAGGAGCCGGAGCTGGTGGGCCGGAACATCGACACCCTGTACAAGGGGGCCGGGGAGCGCATGGCCTTTCGCGAGACCCTCCGGGGCAAGGGGGCCGTCCGGGGGCTCCAGATGACCGCCCGGCGCAAGGACGGGACCTTCATCGTCATCGAGACCAACGCCCACCAGGTCCTCAACAACCAGAACGAACCCGTGGCCTTGGAGGGGACCTTCCGGGACATCACCCGGCGCATCGAGGCCGAAAAGGTCCTGCGCGAGAGCGAGAAGCAGTACCGGGCCTTTTTCGAGAACAACCACGCCATCATGCTCCTGAGCGACCCCAAGTCCGAGCGGATCATCGACGCCAATCCGGCGGCCGAGGACTTCTACGGCTACCCCGTCGAGGTCATGCGGACCATGAACCTGAGCCAGATCAACGCCTTGGACCGGGACGCAATGTTCACGGAGATGCGCCGCTCCATGGACGAGGGACGGACCTATTTCATCCTCCGGCACCGGCTGGCCAGCGGCGAGATGCGGGACGTGGAGGTCTATTCCGGGCCGATCATGGTCCAGGGGGCCCAGCGCCTCTACTCGGTCATCCACGACGTGACCAAGCGCATCGAACTGGAGCAGGAGATGAAGCTGCTGGCCACCACCGACGCCCTGACCGGGGCCAACAACCGCCACCAGTTCTTCTCCCTGGGCGCGGTGGAGGTGCAGCGTTCCAAACGCTACGACCTGCCCCTGACCGTGATCATGCTCGACATCGATTATTTCAAGTCCATCAACGACACCTACGGCCACGCGGCCGGGGACCAGGTGCTCAAGACCCTGTCCGCCTCGGTCTCGACGCTGTTGCGCGGCCCGGACATCTTCGGCCGCCTGGGCGGCGAGGAATTCGCGGTCATCCTGCCCCAGACGGACATCGGGGAGGGGACCGCCGTGGCCGAGCGGCTGCGGTCGACCCTGGCCGGGCTGGCCGTGGAAGTGGGGGCGGAAACCGTGACCTTCACGGTCTCCATGGGCGTGACCCAGGTGCGCGCCGGGGACCAGACCGTGGAAGAGGTCCTGAACCGGGCCGACGAGGCCCTGTACAAGGCCAAACGGATGGGCCGCAACCGGGTGGTGCGCGACTGATGCGGAGCGTGTTTCACCGGGGCTCCGCAGGGGCCCGTCAAGCCCTGATAACCCTTTTCATTGGCCGGTTTTTCCTTGAAAAAACCTTGACGTTTTCCCATGGGTTTGGAATATGGTTCTGAGTTTTACGTGATGATTTTCACAATTTATCAAAGGCCTGTCCGTGAAATGTCCGCCCGCGCCTTCGAGGCCGGGTCCGCAAGTGGGCCATTTCACGGATTGTTGCGGGTTGTTAATGACTTTTGAATCCACGTTGGCCGAGCGAAAGGCCGAACTGTCGCAGAAGTGGGCGGAACTGGTCCTCAGGACCTATCCCAAGGAAACCCAAAAAGTCTGGACCCGACAGAAAGATCGATTTCAGAACCCGGTCGGGGCGGCCATCATCGAGGCCACCGGGGCGCTGCTCGATCACTTGATCGAGTGGCAGGATGCGGAGGGCATGGCGCGGAGCCTCGACAAGCTCATCCGCATCCGGGCGGTGCAGGACTTCACCCCCTCCCAGGCCATCAGCTTCGTTTTTCTGCTGAAAAAGCTCCTTCGCGACGAGTTTTTCCGGCCCATGAAAAAGGACGGCACCCTGGATGAGCTGCTCCGGTTCGAGGCCAAGGTGGACAACCTGGCCATGATGTCCTTCGACATCTATAGCAAAAGTCGCGATGAGGTGTTCCGGTTCCGCGTGGAGGAAGTGAAGCGCGCCCAGAGCAGTCTGCTCAGGAAAGCCGGATTAGTTGCGGACGTTACGGCCGATAAAACGGTCGATTAGGGACGCGCCGGGTGTGGCGCACGGTGCAAGCCGGGCGAAGTATGACAAGGGTGGGGGCTCCGGCCGCGAGGGCTGGAATCCGTCTTCAATGCATAGCTTCAAGCATCTTTGCACCGGCCCCTCCGGAGGCATCCCGAAAGTGGCAGGCCGACCAGGTAACCCCTGCGGTCCAACCTTCAAGCGAGGTGACGGTAGATGAATGCTCTTTACTCACTTCTGTTCGTCTTTCTCCTGGTGTTGATCCCGTTGTTCGGGGTTGATGCGGCACACATGAGGACTTTCTTCGGTGTCTGCATCCCGACGACGGCGTTCATCATCTTCATTATCGGCTTTGTATACAAAGTCGTCACCTGGGGCCGGAGCGCCGTGCCGTTCCGCATCCCCACAACCGGCGGTCAGTTCAAGTCCTTCGACCCGGAATTGTTCAAACAGAACAAACTGGACTGTCCCCAGACCGGCGCCCAGACCTTTTTCCGCATGGTCCTGGAGATTTTCGCCTTCCGTTCACTGTTCAGGAACACCCAGGTGTCCCTGCACGAGGGCAAGGGCCATCCGGTCGTCGCCTACAAATCGAGCAAGTGGCTGTGGCTCTTCGCCATCACCTTCCACTACTCCTTTTTCATCATCGCCCTGCGGCATCTGCGCCTCTTCCTCGAACCGATCCCGTTCCTCCCGGTGGGCGCGCTCGATTTCGTGGACGGCATCCTGCAGATCGGCGCTCCGGTCATGTACCTGAGCGATGTCGGCCTGGTGGTCGGCGTGCTCCTGCTGCTGGGCCGCAGGCTGGTTCTCCCCAGGATCAACTACATCAGCTACGTCTCCGACTATTTCCCGCTGCTGCTGATCCTGTCCATCGCCCTGTCGGGCATCTACATGCGCTACTACGCCAAGGTCGACGTCATCGCGATCAAGGAGTTGACCATGGGCCTGGTGACGTTCCACTACGTCGTCCCCGAGTCCATCACCGTCTCCTTCTTCATCCACGTCTTCCTGGTCAGCACGCTCATGGTCTACTTCCCGTTCAGCAAGCTCATGCACATGCCGGGCGTCTTCCTGTCCCCGACCCGCAACCTGCCGAACGACTCGCGCGCAAAGCACCATGTGAACCCCTGGAACGACCCCAACATCAAGGCGCATGCCTACGCGGATTACGAAAAGGAATTCGGCGTGCCCATGGCCGAGGCGGGGCTGCCCCTGGACAACCCCGAGAACGGGGTGCCCAAAGACGAGGCCGAGGCCTAGGGTTCACCACCTGGTGATACTTTCTTTATCCGAGGAGATAAGAATATGTCCGACATTCCCAAAGCAGACGAGCTCTTCAAGAGCATAGATTACAATCCGCCGCTCACCGGCTGGATGGAAACCCCGGTGGACTTCTCTCCGGGCCACTGGTGCTACCCCGCCAAGCCCGAGAAGATCGAGTACATGGACAAGAAGCTGCCCGGCCTGTGGGGCGAGCCCCGTAAGTGGCTGCCCTCCGACGCGGACTGGAAGCTGCCCGCCAACTGGAAGGAGACCGTGGTCAACGGCTTCCGCGAGCGGCTCAAGAAGTTCCGCTCCCTGCAGTTGTTCATGGACATCTGCGTGCGCTGCGGCGCCTGCGCCGACAAGTGCCACTACTTCATCGGCTCCGGCGATCCCAAGAACATGCCCGTGCTCCGCGCCGAGCTGATGCGCTCGGTCTACCGCGGCGAGTTCACCGTGGCCGGCAAGATCCTGTCCAAGTTCACCGGTTCCCGGGTCATGGAAGAGGATGTCCTGAAAGAGTGGTTCATCTACTTCTACCAGTGCACCCAGTGCCGCCGCTGTTCCCTGTTCTGCCCCTACGGCATCGACACCGCGGAGATGACCATGATGGCCAGGGAGCTCATGCACCTGGTCGGCCTGAACACCAACTGGATCATGGAGCCGGTCTCCAACTGCAACATCACCGGCAACCACCTCGGCATCCAGCCGCACGCCTTCAAGGACATCGTCGACTTCATGGTCGACGACATCGAAGAGGTCACCGGCCGCCGGGTCAAGGCCCCGCTGAACGAGAAGGGTCACGAGATCCTGTTCATCACCCCGTCCGGCGACGTCTTTGCCGACCCCGGCATCTACACCTTCATGGGCTACCTGCTCCTGTTCGATTACCTCGACCTGGACTACACCATGTCGACCTATGCATCCGAGGGCGGCAACTTCGGCTCGTTCACCAACAACGAGGTCATGAAGAAGCTCAACGCCAAGATGTACGCCGAGGCCGAGCGCCTGGGCTGCAAGTGGATTCTGGGCGGCGAGTGCGGGCACATGTGGCGCGTCGTGCACCAGTACATGGACACCATGACCGGCGACACCCAGTGGTCCGGCATGACCACCCCGAAATCGCCCGTCACCGGCACCGTGTTCGACACCGCCGCGGCGACCAAGATGCTCCACATCACGGAGTTCACCGCCGACCTCATCAAGCACAACAAGCTGAAGCTGGACCCCAGCCGCAACGACCATCTGCGGGTCACCTTCCATGACTCCTGCAACCCGGCGCGCGGCATGGGCCTGCTGGAAGAACCGCGCTACGTGCTCAAGCACGTGTGCAACAACTTCTTCGAGATGCCCCCGGCGACCATCCGCGAGCAGACCTTCTGCTGTGCGGGCGGCTCCGGCCTGAACACCGACGAGATCATGGAAATCCGCCTGCGCGGCGGCCTGCCCCGCGGCAACGCCCTGCGCTACGTGCAGGAACAGCACGGCGTGAACCTGATGGCCTGCATCTGCGCCATCGACCGCGCGACCCTGATCCCGCTGGCCGATTACTGGGCACCCGGCGTGACCATCTCCGGCACCCACGAGCTGGTCGCCAACGCCTTGGTCCTCGAAGAGGGCGAGGTCCGCACCATGGACATGCGCCAGGAACCCCTCCCCGGTTTCGAGGACGAAGACGACGACTGGACGCCCCCGACCAAGGAGGATGCATAAATGAAAATGTACAACGGATTTGCGATCGTCGCCGGGCTGGTCATCTTCTTCGCGATGCTGACCGCACCCTTTGCGCTCGGCACCATGACCAAGCAGTACAAGGAGCCCGAGCTCAAGCTGCCCAAGAACGAGAAGGAGTGCATCGAATCCACCGAGTACATGCGCACCAACCACATGCAGCTTCTGAACGAGTGGCGCGACTGGGCCCTGCGTGACGGCAAAAGGACCTACATCAACCACAAGGGCAAAGAGTTCACCATCTCCCTGCAGAATACCTGCCTGAAGTGCCACACCAGCAAGGCCGACTTCTGCGACAAGTGTCACAACGACGCGGGTGTCTCTCCCTATTGCTGGGATTGCCACATTCAGCCGGAGGGTTTGAAATAATGAAGAACAGCAGAAGAACCTTCATCAAGCTTGCCGGCATCGCCGCCGCCGGACTGGCCCTGGCCCCCAGGAAGGGGCTGGCCGCGGAGGGGCACGAGCCGGTCAAGGTCAATGCCACGGCCATCCACGCCAAGCATTGGGCCATGGTCATCGACACCACCAAGCTGAACACGGCCGAAGCCATCAACAAGCTGGCCGCCGCCTGCCACCACGACCACAACGTGCCCCACATCGAGGGCAAGCAGGAAGTGAAGTGGCTGTGGCACGACACCTATCCGCACACCTTCCCGGAGCAGGAAAACCCGCACATGGCCGAAGAGGTCCACGAGCGCGTCTTCCCGCTGCTGTGCAACCACTGCCAGAACCCCCCGTGTGTGCGCGTCTGCCCGACCAAGGCGACCTTCCAGCGCCCGGACGGCATCGTGGCCATGGACTATCACCGCTGCATCGGCTGCCGCTACTGCATGGCCGGTTGTCCCTACGGCTCCCGTTCGTTCAACTGGGGCGACCCCCGGCTGGGCCTGGACCTGGGCAACCTCAACCCCGAGTTCCCCACCCGCATGCGCGGCGTCGTCGAGAAGTGCAACTTCTGCGTCGAGCGCCTGGCCGTGGGCAAGCTGCCTGTCTGCGTGGAGGCCTCCGAAGGGGCCATGCACTTCGGCGACCTGATGGACCCGGATTCCGAAGTCCGCAAGGTGCTTCGCGAGAAGTTCACCATTCGTCGTAAACCCTCGGCAGGCACTGAGCCCAGTGTTTACTACATCATTTAGGAGGAATCGGAATGCTTGAATTAGCTCTGAAAGGCTCCAAGAGATACTACGGCTGGATTGCGTTCCTCCTGGTTCTCATTGCCATAGGCTTCGCGGCCTACGTCAACCAGCTCATGGTCGGCCTGAAGACCACCGGCATGGGCCGCGACGTGTCCTGGGGATTCTACATCTCCCAGCTGACCTACCTGGTCGGCCTGGCCGCTTCGGGCGTCATGATCGTGCTGCCCAACTACTTCCACTCCTACAAGACCAACAAGCACATGGTCATCTTCGGCGAGTTCATGGCCATCGCGGCCTGCGTAATGTGCCTGCTCTTCGTCATCGTCGACATCGGGCAGCCGCAGCGCATGATGAACATGATCTTCCACCCGACCCCGAACTCCATCCTGTTCTGGGACATGATCGTCATCAACGGCTACCTGTTCCTGAACCTGCTCTGCGGCTGGACCTGCCTGCAGGCCGACCGCCAGCATCTGCCGCATCCCAAGTGGGTGAAGCCGTTCATCTACACGTCCATCATCTGGGCCTTCTCCATCCACACCGTGACGGCGTTCCTGTACCAGGGCCTGCCCGGCCGCCACTACTGGCTGACCGCCATCCTGGCCGCCCGCTTCCTGGCCTCCGCGTTCTGCGCCGGACCGGCCATCCTGATCCTGGTGCTGCTGGTCACCGAGAAGGTCACGACCTTCAAGATGCCCAAGAACGCCCTTTCCACGCTGGTCAAGATCGTCATGTACGCCATGTGCATCAACATGTTCTTCTTCCTGCTGGAAGTGTTCACGGCCTTCTACTCCAACATCCCCGGCCACATGCATCCGCTCCTGTACCTCTTCGCGCACGCGAGTACGGGCCTGGTGACCCTGATGTGGACGTTCATCGTGTTCGCGGCGATCTCCATCACTCTGCTGGTGACCCCGCGGTTCCGCAACAACCTCAAACTGCTGCCCTGGACCCTGGTCTTGCTGATCATCGCCACCTGGCTGGACAAGGGCCTCGGTCTCCTGATCGGCGGCTTCAACCCCACGCCGTTCGACACCATCACGCCGTACTGGCCGACCGGCAAGGAACTGCTGGTCTCGATGATGATCTACTCCATCGGCGCTCTGATCGTGACCGTGCTGTTCAAGATAGCCACGGAAGTCAAAGAGGAAGTGGGCCACTCCCAGAGGTTGGCCTGCGGCTGTTCCTCCGAGGACGGCTGCACCTGCACCGGCGAAGAAGCCGCTGCCGAGGCCTAAAACCGGCACACAGCCTGGCCACGTAACGTCACCTCGCTAGGCATCAAGGCTGAAACAGGGCCGCCCCGGAAACGGGGCGGCCCCTTTTTTGTGCCGCGGGGCCGGTCCGCCTCGCTTTTTTAGCCCCTGCCGCCCGGCGTTCGGCGATCAAGAATTGCCGTCCCGGTGCGGGCTCGACGTCTCCCATGTCCGTTCAAATGTTGTGCGGAAACGCGCAAGGTGGACCCCTGTTGCACCAATGCCACCCGCGTGGCATAGTGCGTTTCCCTTTTTCAGCGGCAATGTGCGGAAACACGGCGGCGGCAACGCCGGGTATTCTATAGAACTGCGAGGCAATCATGAACATCGGACAGTATACGTTTGAGGAATTCAAACAGAAGGCCAAGGAATTTCACGGCTATCCCGCGCCGGGTCTGCTCATAGGCGGGTACATGGTGGAGGCGGCCAAGGCCCGGCTGCCCGAGGGCACCTTGTTCGAGGCCCTGGTCGAGTCCGGCAAGTGTCTGCCCGATGCGGTCCAGCTCCTGACCCTGTGCTCCACGGGCAACAACTGGATGAAGGTCAAGCTGCTGGGGCGCTACGCCGTGTCCCTGTACGACAAGTTCACCGGCGAAGGTTTCCGCGTGGCCGTCGACCAGGAGAAGCTCTCCAAGTGGCCCGAGATCCGCGCCTGGTTCATGAAGGAAAAGCCCAAGGCCGAGCAGGATACGGACCAGCTCTTCAAGGAGATCGAGGAGGCCGGGGACACCATCTGCTCCATCCGGCCCGTGACCGTATCCAGGAAGTACCTCGGCCACGGCCACATGACCTCCATCGATGTCTGCCCGGTCTGCGGCGAGGCGTACCCCGGCTCGGACGGCTCCATCTGCCGCGGCTGCCAGGGCGAGGACCCGTACGAGTCCATGGAGGGCGCGCTGTGTACCGACGACGCGCCGGACCTTAAGGTCGTGCCCGTGGAACAGGCCGTGGGCAAACAGGTGGTCCACGACATGACCGGCATCGAGCCCGGCGAGTCCAAGGGCCCGATCACCAAGGCGGGCGACGTGCTCGGCATCGGCGACGTCTGCCGGTTGCAGCGCATCGGCAAGTTCAACGTCTACGACGGCGAGGCCGTGCCCGGTGACGAGTGGGTCCACGAGAACGCCGCGGTCAAGGCCTTCGCCGGGCGCATCGCCGGGCCGGGCATCACCTACGATCCCGACCCGGAAGAGGGCAAGATCAACTTCTTCGCCGAATATCCGGGCATGCTGTCCATCGACCTGGACGCGCTCTCGCGGTTCAACCTCTCCCCGGACGTCATGCTGGCCACCCGCCACGACGGTTCGCTCATGCCCGAGGGCAAGGGCGTGGCCGGGGCGCGGGCCATCCCCCTGTACATCTCCCGCGACCGGTTCAGCCGTGCCCTGACTGCGCTGGGCGAAGGCCCGGTCCTGTCCGTGCTGCCGCTCAAGCCCGCCAAGGTGGGCATCCTGGTCACCGGCACCGAGGTCTTCCAGGGGCTCATCGAAGACAAGTTCATCCCGATCATCTCGTCCAAGGTCATCAAGCTCGGCTGCACCGTGCACATGACCGACATCGTGCCCGACGAACGCGAGGCCATCACCAAGGCGGCCAAGGCCATGCTCGACAGCGGCTGCGAATTGATCGTCACCACGGCGGGCATGTCCGTGGACCCGGACGACGTCACCCGCGCCGCGCTGGTGGACGCCGGACTGCACGGCGATCTCTACGGGGTGCCCATGCTCCCCGGCACCATGACCCTTGTGGGCAAGCTCGGCAGCGCCGCCATCATCGGCGTCCCGGCCTGCGCCCTGTTCTACAAGACCACGGCCTTCGACGTGGTCCTGCCGCGCATCCTGGCCGGACAGGAACTGCGCCGCAAGGACCTCGCCCGTCTGGGCGAGGGCGGGTTCTGCATGAACTGCAAGACCTGCTCCTTCCCCAAATGCCCGTTCGGAAAGTAGGGGACGCGGGAGGCGGCTTGCGATAGCGGGCCATCCGCACATTTTTTCCGGTGGGCTTTCATCCTCATGCAGAAGGCTGCACTGCGGTGAAAGCCCGCCGGAAGAAAATGCACGGCTGACCCACTCTCCCAAGCCTTGTGCGAGCGCGGGAGTGCTGTTTGAGAAAAGAGGGCGCTTGCACAGTTGCTGTGCGGGGAGAGCCCCTGTCGGGTGGCGTTGCCACCCGGATCGCTCCAGTGGGGCGCTTTGCAGTGACTGTTGGGACACCCGCCGGCGCGGGTGTTTTTGGTTGACATGTGCGGTTTGTTGCACATGTTTTGTGCAAGTGCGTATGGCCGTGCACCGTGTTTCGCCGAGGCTGAACCGGTAAGCGGCGGGGAAGATTCGCGTTCGCGGGTGGTGCGCGGATTGCATGTGTACGGGCTTTGTCCATTGCTTGCGGGAGAGGCCCGCACTATTTTCATACCACAGAAGTCTGGAATTATTTTCGGGAGGAAACCATGAAAGGGATTCAATCCATGGTTGTCGCGGCGGTGTTCGTGCTGGTCCTGGCGGGGTCGGCCCACGCCTTTTGGGGGTTCGGGGGGAATGATTCGGTCACGGCCGAGAACGGGGTAGTCGTCATACCGGTGAGCGAGGTATCCGACGGGGACGCGCATTTCTACAGTTACGACGCGGGCGGCAAGGCCGTGAAGTTCTTTGTCATGAAGAGCAACGACGGGATCATCCGGGCGGCCTTCGACGCCTGCGACGTCTGCTTCGGGGAAAAGAAGGGCTACAGCCAGGACGGCGAGTTCATGGTCTGCAACAACTGCGGCCAGCGCTTTCACTCCGCGCGCATCAACGAGGTCAAGGGCGGCTGCAATCCCTCGCCCCTGGCCCGCGAAAACGACGCGCGGAACGTGACCATCAAGGTCGGCGATCTGGCTGCCGGGGCGGGGTACTTCTAGCATGAACATCCTGACCATTCCCCTGCGGAACACCCGCAGGAAATGGGTCAAGACCCTGCTCCTGCTGCTGGTCTTCACCCTCGGGGTGACCTCCATCGTCTCGCTCAACTACGTGTCCCGTGCAGTGGGCGGCTCCCTGGAAAAGAAGCTCACGGCCTTCGGCGCGAACATCCTGATCATGCCCAGGAGCGAGAAGCTGACCGTCAGCTACGGGGGCTTCGCCCTGGGCGACATGGCGCTTGGCGTGCACGACCTGAACGAGGCCGAGGTGGCCGACAAGGTCGCCCACATCGGGCTCAAGGAGCGCATCGCCGTGGTCGCGCCCAAGCTGGTGGCCATGGCCAAGGCCGGAAATACCGCCGTGGGCGTGGTCGGCGTGCGCTTCGACCGCGAGAAGGTCCTCAAGGGCTACTGGGCCGTGGACGGGGCCTACCCGGCCACGGACAACGGCGTGCTCGCCGGGGCCAAGGCGGCGGCGTCGCTCGGACTCAGGCCCGGCTCCGAACTGACCCTGAACGGCACGCCCGTGCGCGTGGCCGGAGTGCTCAAGCCCACGGGCTCGGACGACGACTCGGTCCTGTTCGCGGGCATGGATTTCGCCCAGGCGCACTTCGGCAAGCCGGGCCGGGTCAGCTTCGTGGAGGTGGCCGCCCTGTGCTCGGGCTGCCCCATCGACGAGATCGTGGGCCAGTTGCGCACCGTCCTGCCGGGCACGGACATCCAGGCCCTCCAGTCCATCGTCAAGCAGCGCATGTACTCGGTGGATTTCGTCAAGCGGCTCATCCTGACTGTCTCCCTGGTCATCCTGTTCATTGCCTGCTGCATGGTCGGCGTGACCATGCTGGCCTCGGTCAACGAGCGCATCAAGGAGATCGGACTCATGCGTTCGCTGGGCTTCAGCCGGGGCGGGGTCTTCGCCATCTTCTGCCTCGAGGCCGTGCTCATCGGCCTGGTGGCCGGGGCGGCGGGCTACGCGGGCGGCTACGCCCTGAGCCTCAAGGTTCTGGCCCTGCTCGATATGGCCAAGGACGCGGCCCTGTCCTTCAACCCCGCGCACATGGCCCTGACCGGCCTGTTCATCGTGGGCGTGTCGGTCCTGTCCGCGTTCATCCCGGCCTGGAAGGCGGCCTCCGTGGAACCGTCCGAAGCCCTCATCGCACTCTAGGAGCGCTCATGTTCGAAGCGAAAAACATCACCAAGACCTTCAACGGCGAGGGCGGCGAGGCCGCCGTGCTCAACGGCGCGGACCTTTTGGTCGAACCCGGACGGTTCGTGTCCATCGTCGGCCGGTCCGGCTCGGGCAAGACCACCTTCCTGAACATCCTGTCCACCCTGCTGGCCCCGGACTCCGGGGAACTGCTCTACCGGGGCGAGGACATCACCCACGCGTCCCGCGCGCGCCTCAACGAGCTACGGCGCAGGGATTTCGCGGTCATCTTCCAGTTCCACCACCTGCTCCCGTATCTGACGGCCCGTGAGAACGTCCTGCTGCCCTATATGCAGGGACTTGGCCCGGTGACCGCCGCGGTGCGCAGGCGGGCCGACGCCTGTCTTGATAGAGTGGGACTGTCCGGCAAGGGCGGCAAGCTGCCCGGTCATCTGTCCGGCGGCGAGCAGCAGCGCGTGGCCATTGCCCGGGCCCTGGTCAAGGAGTCCGCCATCCTGTTCGCGGACGAGCCCACCGGCAACCTGGACAAGGAGACCGGGGATGCCATCATGGGGTTGCTGGGGGAACTGAAGCACGAAGGGCTGGCCATCGTCATGGTAACCCATGACGAGGAATACGCCGCGCGGGCGGACCGCGCCGTGCGGATGGCCGACGGCATGGTCCTGAAACAGTGAGCCGACACCCCGCGCGAAAGAAAAGGCCGTCCCTCGGGGCGGCCTTTTTGGTCGGGTGACGCGGAATCGGGGGGCATGGGAAGCTTGGGCCGGGTCGCCCGAGCCGTTGGTTACCGGTCCGACTTGCGCGGCGGGTGGAAACCGCAGCGCCCGGCGGCCTCCATGGCCTCGGCCGAGCGCAGCACGTCCAGGGCGGCGCGGGCCTCGTCGGTGTCGCGGGCCACGGCGCCGTAGACGGGGCGCACGGCCAGCTCGGGGGGCAGGTCCAGGAGAGCCAGGCCGGGGCAGCGTCTGATCACGTCCAGGGCCGTGGTCCGGTAGCCGAGGAAGAGGTCCACCTTGCCCGCCTGAAAGAGATCGGCCACGGGCGAGCCGGTGGCCGCCGCCTTGCCTGGCAGGTCGCCGCCCACCAGGGCGCGGGCGCGGTCGCGGAGCATGGCCCGGCTGCCGGGCCGGATGGTCTCGGCCCGGTCAAAGACCGCGAGCGCGTAGTCCCCGCCGGGGTCCGCGCCGGGGGTGGAGGTGCCCAGGCGGCTGTCCGGGTCCAGCATGGCCCGCAGGGCATCGCCTTCGGACAGGATTTCCTCCCGTCCGAACAGGCAGAGCCGGTTCTCGAGCAGGGGCACGGCCTCGCCATAGTCGGCAAGCCGGGCCACGGCCCGGACGTGGGCCATGCTCGCGGACAGGAACAGGTCGGGGCGCAACCCGTCCTCAATGCGTCCGCGCAGCAGCCCGGCCGGGCCGAAGCGCACGTCCAGGCGCAGCCCCGCGGCCTCGGCCATGGCGGGCAGTGCCTTGCGCAGGCTTCCGGCGGCGAGCACGGGCAGGGTCACGCTTCCTCCCGGCGGACCGTGCACACGGTCTTGCCGTTTTCGAGCCGGTGGATGTCCACGTCCAGGCCGTAGAGCGAGGACAGGGACTCGGGGGACAGGACCTCGCCGGTTGCGCCCACGGCCTGGAGCCGTCCGCGCGCGAGCAGGGCGGTCTGGTCCGATATCTCGAAGGCGTGGTCCGGGAAATGGGTGGTCATGATCACGGTCAGCCCCCGGTCGGCCAGGGAGCGGATCAGGGCCAGGGTGCGCGCCTGGTTGCCGAAGTCCAGGTGGGAGGTGGGCTCGTCCAGGAGCAGGATGTCCGCGCCCTGGGCCAGGGACCGGGCAAAGAGGATGAGCTGCCGTTCGCCGCCGCTGGTCTCGCTGTACGACACGTTTTCCAGGTGACCGATGCCCATGGTTTCCATGGCCGCACGGGCCGCGTCGAAGTCCGTCCTGGACGGCGAGGCGAAGGCCCCCAGGTGCGGGGTCCGCCCCATGACCACCACGTCCAGGGCGCGGTAGGCGAAGACCGGGGTGTGGGACTGCGGGACCATGGCGATGGCCTGCGCGGTCATGCGGCGGCCCAGGGAGGCCAGGTCGCGGTCGCCCGCGAAGACCCGCCCGGTCCGGGGCGGGATCAGCCCGGCCAGGCAGTGCAGCAGGGTGGACTTGCCCGTGCCGTTGGGCCCGAGGATGGACAGCACCCGGCCCGGCCTGGCGGCCAGGGTCACCCCGGACCAGACCGCGTCGCGGCCCGGATAGGCGAAACTCAACCCTTCGGCGCGCAAGGTCATGCCCATCCCGTCCTCCCCCTGCCGAGCAGCACGGCGAAAAACGGCGCGCCCACGGACGCGGTCAGGATGCCCAGGGGAATCTCCGTGGCCGTCAGGTTGCGGGCCAGCCCGTCGATGAGCACCAGGTAGCAGGCCCCGAGCGCCAGGCTGGCCGGGACGAGTCTGCGGTAGTCCGGGCCGACCAGCATGCGCGCCAGGTGCGGGACGACCAGCCCGACCCAGCCGATGATGCCACTGACCGAGACCGCGCTGGCCGTGACCACGGTCACGGCCACGATCACGCCCAGGCGCAGGCGGCCCGCCTCCACGCCCAGGGTCCTGGCCTCCTCGTCGCCCAAGGACAGGACGTTGAGCTGCCAGCGGACCAGGAGCAGGCCGAGTACGCACACGCCCATGGGCAGGAGCACGGTCAGCAACCGGTCCATGGTCATGGAGGACAGGGAGCCCATCAGCCAGTAGACGATGACCGGCAGCTTGTCGTCCGGGTCGGCCGTGTATTTGACCAGGGAGAGCAGGGACTGGAAGAACGCGCCGACGACCACGCCGGCCAGGATGATGATCATGGGCCCGGACGAGCGGTACAACCGGCTCATGCCCCAGGCCGCGGTCACGGCCAGCATGCCGAAGAAAAAGGCCGAGCCCTGGATTATCCAGGGTGAGTTCCAGAGCAGGATGCCGAGCGCCGCGCCGAAACCGGCTCCGGAGGCCACGCCGAGGATGTAGGGCGAGACCAGCGGGTTGCGGAACAGCCCCTGGAAGGCTGCGCCCGCCACGGACAGGCCGCCGCCGATGAGCATGGCCGCCAGCACGCGCGGCAGGCGCACCTGCATGATCACGGTTTCCAGCACGCCCGGCCAGTCGCGGTGGACCGGCAGCCCGACCGCGTGGCCCAGGATGCGCAGGACCTCGCCCAGGCCCACGGGATACCGGCCCCAGGCGAGCCCGATGCAGAATACGGCGGCCACGCCCGCCCACGGAGCAAGACTGCCGAGGGTCGGGCGTGGCCGCGGGGGGTAGGGTCTATTTGAAGGCAACGCCGTAGAATTCCTGGTAATAAGACTCAACCATGGCATCCAGGTCGACGTCCTTGAACTTCTCGGGGTACAGGGTCTTGGCCATCCATAGCTCCCCCAGGGCCATGGACTCGGGCAGGGCGTGCCCCCACGGCTTGACGTACTCGGGGGTGACGTACAGCCGTCCGTTCTTGATGGCCGAGACCTGCTGCCAGGCCGGGTCGTTGCGTAGCCCGTCGGCGGCGGAGCGGTGCCGCCACTGGACAAAAACGACCTCCGGGTTCCAGCGCAGGACGTCCTCCATGGTCACTTCCTTGAAGCCGGTGACCTCCTTGGCGACCACGTTGACGCCGCCCGCGCGCTCCATGATGACGCTGGTGTACTTGCCCGCGCCGTAGGTGTGCAGGTTGTTGCGGGCCATGTAGCACTTGATCCGCCGGTCCTCGGGGATGTCGCCCAGGTGCGACTTGAGCACCTTCTGGTTGGCCTCGACGACCTGCATGAGCCGCTCGGCGCGTGCCTGCTTGTTGCAGATCTCGCCCAGGAGCAGCACGGCGTCCTTGAGCCCCTTGTTGTAGGCGGCCTGGGCGTCGGCCAGATCGGGGTTCAGCTTGGCCGCCTCGTCGCTGGCCGCGTCGAACAGGGATACGGCCACCACCGGAATCTTCGCGTCGCTGATCTGCCGGATCATCTCCTTGGGCGCGTAGTGGGTGACGATGACCAGGTCCGGGTTCAGGGCCAGCAGGGCCTCCATGTTCACGGTGTCGAGCCCGCCGGGGGTGGGCAGAGATTGGATGTCGGCCATGGTCTTGGCCGCGCCGGGCAGGTATTTTTCCCACTTGTCCATCAGGCCCACGACCTTGTCCTGGGCGCCGAGCTGGATCATGATGTCCAGGGACTGGTGCTGGAGGACGACCACCCGTTTGACCGTGTCCGGGATGGCCACGGTCCGGCCCAACTGGTCGGTGACGGTGCGCTGGGCAAAGGCCGAAGCGCACGGCAACAACAGAAGCAAGCTGGCAAGCAGCGTCAATCGCAGGAACTTTTTCATCTATACATACCTCTCTCGGCTGGGTGTTGTTCGGATGGCCTCGCGCTCGCGGGGGGGCGAACGTCCGCGCCTGACCGTCAGGGACCAAAAATGGACTATAGCCGTCCGTTTTTTTTTCGCAACGAAAAACGTCAACAGTCACGCAAACATGGTGATCGCGTGACCGTCGTCCGGAGGCGTTCGGAACCGCGCCGTCGCGGGACGGCCTTCGAGAGGGGCGGCGGACGAAAAAAACCGCCCGGAGGGGCGGTCTTTCCTGTCGCGGGAAAAGAGAAAATCTATACGTAGTCCGGGTAGTCCGTGCACAGCAGGTGCAGCGGGGATTCGTCCTCGTCGATTTCGGGGAACCGGGCCTGGGGCTCGTGGAACCGGTTGTCGGTGTTGTCGTCGTTCACGGACGAGACCTCGCCCACCAGGACCTTGCCCTTGCCGGGCTCGCCGTAGAAGCGGTGGTACATGCCCTGTTCCAGGAAGATGGATTCGCCGGGCGTGAGCACCACCGCGCCGCCGGGCTGGACGATGCGCGTGAACCCGTCCACGGACACGGCCAGGGGCTCCTTGGCCAACTCCTCGCCGGGCGTGGAGCCGTACAGCTCGATGACCAGGTTGCCGCCGCCCCGGTTGATGATGTCCTCGGTCTTGGACCAGTGGAAATGCATGGGGCAGATCTGGTTCTCGCGGACGATCATGATCTTTTCCGCATAGTTCTTGGGATGATGGGTGGCCAGATTGCCGTTGCGGATGGTGAACAGGATCAGCCCGCGCTTCCCGAAGTCCCCGGCCCCGTAGTCGGTCAGATCCCAGCCGAGCTGGTTGCGGACCACCTCGGAGTCGCCCTTGCCCTTCCATCGCTCGGGGGACCAGAAGGCCCACGGCGGCAGGGCGAACTTGAAGGAGGCGAAGAATTCCTTGGCGTCTTGAATGAGGGCGTTGATCTCGCTGCGTTTCATGAAATCTATCTAGGTGAGCCGGGTACCGGCGTCAAGAAGAAGCGGCGGGCGCGCCTGGACTTCCGGACCCGACACGGCTACACAACCCGCATGTCCGCCTCCATCGTTACCTATGACGACGCCCGCCACCGGGGCCGGGTCTCGGCCCTGTGGCGCGAGGTCTTCGGCTATCCGGCCGCCTACAACGATCCCGCCTGCGCCATCGACCGCAAGATCGCGGTGGACGATTTTTTTTGGGTGGCCGAGGACGGCGGGGACGTGCTCGGGACCATCATGGCCGGGTACGACGGCCACCGGGGCTGGATCTACTCCCTGGCCGTGGCCCGGGACCGGCGCGGGCACGGCCTGGGCTCCCGCCTCCTCAACCACGCGCTGGCCGCCCTCAAGGCGCGCGGCTGCGTCAAGGTCAACCTCCAGATCCACGAATCCAACGAGGCGGTCCGCCGCTTCTACGAGGCCCACGGCTTCACCGCCGAGCCCCGCCTGAGCATGGGCAAGGTCCTGGAGTAGCCTGCAACGCCGTTCCCGCCAGGGCCTGGAAGAGTTCCTCTCCGGAGAGCTCCGCGCCGTCGCACGCTATGGGCCCCACGATCCGGTCCAGCCTGAAGAACCGGTTCTCGTTGCGCAGCGAGCAGAAGCCGTGCAGATAGACCCGGCCCTCCGGGCCCTCCGCTATCTCGTCAAGCTCGACCTTTCTGTGCGACCAGCCGGATGAGTTGGAATCGTAGGAAAATTCGATGGACGCCTGGCCCCTCCAGGGCGTGGTGAGAGAACGCCGCCAGCCGTCGAACGGATCGTACTCATCCTCCAAACCGGCTTCGCGCGGCTCCACCGGGACTCCGGCTGGACTGTTTTCCTTTTTCCTTCCGAACAGATAGATGACAATGATCAGGAGAACGGCAAAAGCTATCCAGCCCATGTTCTGTCCTTTGCCGTGCGAGGCGTTGCGGGTTGCTTCCGGAAACGGATGTCATTTCCCCAATCCATATCATTATGCTCGGCCGTTTGCATTGCCTGATACCCGTAGCGGGCGGCCCCTTCATGGGCTCTCCTTTTATTATCGGACCGGGCCGTTGCCCTGTGGAAAAAAAAGTGGCATTCGGTGCCAGCGGGGTATATAGGGAAAACCTGCTCTGCTGTATTGAGCGCAACACGGGGCGGCTTCGGCCGACCGGGAAACGAGCGAGGAAGACGATATGGGCCTTTTCTCCGGCAAAAACACCAAAGAGAAATCCGAATTGAACGCCTTCCTGGGCGTTGGCACCGAATATAAGGGCAAACTCGACTTCGTCGGCACGGTCCGTATCGACGGCCGGTTCGAGGGCGAAATTTCCACCGATGGCGTGCTCATCCTCGGACGCAAAGCCTCCATCGAGGGGACCGTGCGCGTGGGCCAGCTCAACTCCTGCGGAGAAATCCTCGGCGACGTCCACGTCAAGGAAAAGGCCGTGTTCGAAAAGACCAGCGTGCTCAAGGGCAGTCTTGACACGCCGGTGCTTGTGGTGGAAAAAGGCGCCGTGGTCGAAGGAACCGTCAGCATGACCAAGGCGGCGGCCGTCGAGGCCAAGCCCAAGGTCGTGTCCGCGAATTTCGGCGGCGGCAATGCCAAGCCGGTCGCCAGGGAACTTGAGGTCGCCAAGACCGGCTCCGACGACAGCGGAGCCTAACGGAGGTTAACAATGTTTGAAGTGGTTATCGAAGACAAGGGCGCGGAATACGTCGCCTTTACCGCCGAGGACAAGCGAGAGGCCGAACTGCTCCTGCAGCGTCACGTCCGCTCTCTCACCGACGGCCTGGCCTACATCCGCGAGGCCAAATCCGAACCGAAAAAGAAGTAACCGGCCCGCCCCGGTTGCCCCGAGTCCAGCCCCCGCCGCGCCGCGCCGGGGGCTGGTCTCGGTTGTGCCCCCGGACCCCCATCCCCTCTTCCTTCCTTAATTTTTTGGTGTCGCTTCGCGGGGCTGGGCGCGTTTTGCCGTGCTGACGGGTGCCTGCGGCGCCCCAAGGTTTACTGTCTTGGGGATATGTGAGATGGTCCGCACGAAGTTCGCACGGGGGTTTTATCCATGGAAAAGATCATATTGGTGCATGTGACGGGCGGCGACCGGCCCGGGCTGACGGCCGAATTGTCCGGCGTCCTGGCAGGCTACGACGTGGACGTGCTCGACATCGGACAGGTGGTCATCCACAACTTCCTGACGCTCGGCATCCTCATCCGGCTGCCCGCCAACTCCCAGCCCGTGCTCAAGGACCTGCTCTTCAAGGCCCACGAACTCGGCGTGACCATGCGCCTGCATCCCCTGGACGAGGAAAAGTACAGCTCCTGGGTGGGCGAGGCGCACAAGCCGCGCTACATCATCACCCTGCTGGCCCGCTCGGTCTCCTCCTCGCAGATCGCGGCCATCACCAAGGTCGTGTCCGAGGCCGGGCTGAACATCGACACCATCTACCGGCTGTCCGGCCGCGTGCCGCTCGACTGCAACGACTACGAATGCTCGCGCGGCTGCGTCGAGTTCACCGTGCGCGGCACCCCCAACGACGTGGCCGCGCTACGCGCCCGGTTCCTGGAAATTTCCTCCCAAATGATGGTCGACATCGGCTTCCAGGAAGACAACATCTTCCGCCGCAACCGCCGCCTGGTGGCCTTCGACATGGACTCCACCCTGATCCAGGCCGAGGTCATCGACGAGCTGGCCAAGGAGGCGGGCGTGGGCGAACAGGTGGCCGCCATCACCGAATCCGCCATGCGCGGCGAACTCGACTTCAAACAGTCCCTGCGCAAACGCCTCTCCCTGCTCGAAGGCCTCGACGAGTCCGTGCTGCAAAAGGTCGCCGACCGCCTGCCCATGTCCGAGGGAGCCGAGAAACTCATCTCCAACCTCAAGAACGTCGGCTATAAGATCGCCATCCTGTCCGGCGGGTTCACCTACTTCGGCGAGATCCTGCGCAAACGCTACGGCATCGACTACGTCTACGCCAACGAGCTCGAAATACAGGACGGCAAACTCACCGGCAAGGCCGTGGGCGATATCGTCGACGCCCAGAAAAAGGCCGAACTGCTCCAGTCCATCGCCGACCAGGAAGGCATCTCCCTGCAACAGGTCATCGCCGTGGGCGACGGGGCCAACGACCTGCCCATGCTCAACCTCGCCGGCCTGGGCATCGCCTTCCACGCCAAACCCAAAGTCAAACAGGGCGCCCGGCAGGCCATCTCCACCCTCGGCCTCGACGCCATCCTCTTTCTCCTCGGCATGCGCGCCCGCGACGTGGTGTAGCGCGCGGCGGGGGAAGAACCGGGGAAGGGAGGAAAACCCTTTGAGAAAAGGGTTTTCCTTCCCTTCCGCCCCTCATCCCTCCTTTTCCTAAACTTTTTGTGCCGCTGTGCGGACCGTGCGGGCGCGGTGTGGCGTGCTGTCGCGCGTTCGTTTTTTCATGGTTCGAAGGGGCAGCTTTTCGCGTCCGCACGCCCTTGCCGAAGGCACACAAAAAGTTTGGGAGGGGGTCCAGGGCAGCGCCCCGGCCGCCGGAGGCGAAGCATCTTCACACAAGTGGGCGTTGTCTAAAGCGGGGCGGGCTGGTAAGGAACGGGGCAGATTCATTTTCTTATCTTTTTTCAGGAGGGGCCATGTTCGAGAGCGGCAAGCCGTATACCTTGGATTCCGTGGTGCGGATGGTATTGGGGGCCGGATTTTTCATCGGCATGGTCTGGCTGCTGGGCTATCTCTCGGGCGTGCTGGTGCCGTTCGTGGCGGCCTTGCTGGTGGCCTATCTGCTCAATCCCCTGACCTGTTTCATCGAGAAGCGCGTGGGCAACCGTGGTGTGGCCGTGCTGCTGACGATGCTGTTGTTGCTGGTGGTTTTGGCCGGGGTGGTCCTGCTGGTGGTGCCCATGGTGGTCGGCGAGTTCGCGCACATGGGCCAGGTCCTGTCGAGGCTGGTCTCGAACACCGAGTTCGCGGACAAGGTGGCCGCCCATCTGCCGCCGGACATCTGGCAGTGGGTGCGCGACACCGTGCAGTCGCCCGAGGTTCGCGACCTGTTCACGGCCCAGGGCGCGCTCAACGCGGCCAAGGGCGTACTCGGCAACCTGGTGCCGGGCATCCGGGGCGTGGCCGTGGGCGCGATCAACGCGGCGGCCGGGCTGTTCGGGCTCTTCGTCATCGTCCTGTACGTCATCTTTCTGCTGGCCGATTTCGGGCGTATCAAGGCCGGGTGGCAGGACTACCTGCCCGCCCGGTACCGCGAGGGCGTGACCGGGTTTCTGGACGAGTTCGAGAAAACCATGGGGCTGTATTTCCGGGGCCAGATCATCGTCTGCCTCCTGGTGGGCGTGCTCATGTCCATCGGCTTCATGCTCATCGGGCTCCCGCTCGGGCTGGCCATGGGTATGCTCATCGGCATCCTGAACATTGCCCCGTATCTGGGCGTGGCCGGGGTGGTCCCGGTCCTGCTTCTGGCCGGGCTCGATTCACTGGAGGGGGGCCAGTCCGTGTGGGTGGGCATCGGCCTGGCCGTGGCGGTCATGGCCGTGGTCCAGGTCATCCAGGACGCGGTCCTGGTCCCGAAAATCCAGGGTGAGAGCCTGGGCTTGTCCCCGTGGCTCATCCTCCTGTCCCTGTCGGTCTGGGGCAAGCTGCTCGGCTTCCTCGGCCTGCTCATCGCCCTGCCCATGACCTGCCTGTGCCTGTCCTACTACCGCCGCCTGCTGGCCAAGAAGGCGGCGGGAACCCCGCCGGATCCGGTGGCGGAAACGGACTGATCACGGTAACGGGAAAGCAGAAAGCCCCCGGTCCATCCTCGGACCGGGGGCTTTTTTTCTGTGCTTGCGGAGGCCTGTCGCGCGTCGCAGCGGCTCCCTATGCCCGCTTCAATGCGGCCGTCACTATCCCGGCGCCGATCAGCGTCGTCCCGCCGATGCGGTTGACGATCTTCATGGCGCCGGGGTTGGCTACGATGCGCCGGGCCCTGACCGCGAGCAGGGCATAGAACAGGGCCGACGCCATGCTCAGGACCTGGACGGTGATTTCGAGGATGAGCAGTTGCGGCAGTTGGGGGCGCTCCGGGACGATGAACTGGGGCAGGAAGGCGCACAGGAAGACGATGGCCTTGGGGTTCGTGGCCGTGACCACGCAGGCGTTGAGCAGGTGGGTCCGTCTGCTGGCCGGGCGCGCGGCGTCCGGTCCGGGGCCCGCTTCGGGGGTGGCCCGCCAGGCCCTGATGCCGAGGTAGACCAGATAGGCCGCGCCCGCCCATTTGAAGAGGGTGAACAGTTCGCCCGAAGCGGCCAGGAGTACGCCCAGCCCGGCCAGGGAGGCCGTGGCGGCCACGGCGTTGCCCAGCCCCACGCCCAGCGCCAGGGGCACGGCGGCGCGCCGTCCCTGGGCCAGCGAGCTGCCCACGACCATCATCACGGTGGGGCCGGGGATGAGCAGCACCACCACGGTGGCGGTCAGGAAGACCAGATAGGTATCGAGATCCATGCGCGCTCCGGCGGTGAGAGGGAATTCGAGCCGCGATTGGACAGGCAATCCGCCCGATTGTCAAGCCGGTGCTCCCGCCACCCCATCGCTCATCTTTCTTATCCCCCCCAGCCCGGATGGAGGCTTGGGAGAGTGGGGCGGCTGTGCATTTTTCGAGGGACCGTTTGACCGCAGCGTAGCCGTCTACGTGAGGATCAAACGGTCCCTCGAAAAATGTGCAGACGGCCCGCTATCGCAAGCCGACGTCCTGGGCCTGCTCGAACGGGAGTATGAAGGAGAACTCGTTCCCCTCCCCGTTGTGCTTGTAGGCGACCTTGCCGCCGTGCAGTTCGACCACCTGGCGGACGAAGTAGAGGCCGCGGCCGGTGCCCGCCTTGTGGGCCACGTTGTCGGCGCGGAAGCCGGGTTTGAACACGTCCATGGGCTCGTTCAGGTCCAGGGGCGCGCCCGAGGAAGTCACCCACACGCGGATGCCCGGCTTGCCCGGCCCGAAGAAGTCGGCCAGGACCTTCCAGCCGTAGGTCACGCATTTCTCCTCGCCGCCTTGGCCGTCGGGCACCGGTTCGGTGTACTTGAGGGCGTTGGACAGGAGGTTGTCCAGGACCTGGGAGATGAGGCCCCGGTCCAGGACCAGCCGGATGACCTGGTCTTCTGTGCATTCGCCGATCAGGACCAGTTGGATGTCGTGCTCCTCGAACCGGTGGCGGAACCGCTCTATGACCGGGGCGACCACCGAGGTGGGCAGGTTGACGTCCCGCTTTTCGAGCACGTAGCGGCCTTCCTCGAAGTGCCGCCGCCGGAGCAGTGTCTCCAGGAACATGGAGGTCGATTCGTAGTGCGAGTATATCTCCTGGTACTGGGCTTCGATGCCCCCGGCGATCTCGGCCAGGTGGTTGCCTTCGTCGACGAGTTCCGGGGTCGCGCCCTTGTTGACCTTGGCCAGGATGGAGGTGGTGGCCAGGTGCAACTGTTCGATCTTGCGCTTGAGCCGGTTGAAATAGAGCTTGTAGTACATGTTGGGCACGATGACGTTGTGCCCGATGTCCTGGACCATGGACTTGATAAAGGCGATGTGTTCGCGGTTGCGGGCACGGATGATCCGGTGGTGGAGCTGATATCCCACGCGGTTGACGTATTTTTCCAGGAAGAGCCGGGCGTGGCCGGGCAGTCCGGCGCAGGGGCGCATGACGAAGCTGCCCAGGATGTTGTGGGGCGGCTCGAAGGAGAGCAGGTCGTTGTATTCCGGGTTGCCCCGTATGGGGATGTGCATGCTCTCGCCCTGGATGGTCAGGCGGTCGTTCATGACGTCGCTCCACGGCCGGGTGGAGTCCTTGTCGCACTTGCCCGAGGAGCAGGCGGCCAGGGCGAAGGTCTCCTCGTCCTCAAGGAGATACATGGTCGACTCCAGTCCGAGCAGGGCCTGGGGGATGGCCATGCAGACCGCATAGAACATCTCGCGCCCGCGCAACTCCTGGGAGAGCTCGAAAAAAATGTTCAGGGCCAGTATCTGCCGCCGGGAGAAGTCGTATCCGTCGTAGTCCAGGAACTTGGACTCGATGCGCTCGATGATGAGGGCGAGGCGCTCGTCGTCGGTGAGGTCGAGCAGGCTGTCGCCGGAGAGGTCGTGGTCCTTGTCGAGGTCGTTCATGCGTGTGCGTCCGGGCCGGTTGGAGGATGACGGTTTGACACATACATACCCCGTTGGGGCGATTCTGACAAGGAAATGACCGGATCGGTCTGGAAATCGCGGGTATTTCGGAGAGGCGAAAGGGCCGCTTGCGCGGCCCTTTCAGGGGGTTAGAGGTCTGCTTTTGAGGAGGGGTTTGAGGTTAGAAACTGCTTTTCAAGGGAGGTATGGTATATGCTAAAAGGCCTGGTCCTTGTGCCGTTTCACCCGGACGGGATGGGGGGTTGACGTCCGGACGGGCACGGGGACCCTGGCCGTTAAGCCGAAATCTTCCCCGACTTCCCGGACGCCGGGGGCGGCGTCCGGGTCGGTGAGGAGGGGCCGCCGCAACAACACGACGGCCAGGATGATGAGAGTGACGGTAACTGCATCAATCATGACTTGCTTTAAGCACAGCCCGTGCCAAAGATTCGAAGTCAATAATTACAGCATGTTACCGATTCATTGCATGTTCAACGTATGTGCAATGTGATGTGCATTACACATTTTTTTGTGCAGTGTTGCACAAAGCGGGCGGGGGAATCAGTTCATGAGCAGGGCGTAGGCCGCGCCCACCAGGGCGATGGTCAGGCTGCGGGAGACCTGGTTGTAGAGGATGAGCTTGAAGGCCATGCGCGGGCGGAAGATGCCCGCATAGTAGGGGAACTGGTGGCGGAAGGCGCGCACCGGCGAGGAGAGCACGTTGCCGAGCATGAGCGCCAGGATGACCTGCACCTGGGTGAGGCTGGTGTCGGCGATGAGCGCGCTGGCCACGGCCAGCCCGGCGGTGAACTCGGCGGCCATGTGGAAGGCCACGATGGACAGGGCCTCGGGGGGCAGGAAGGTGAACAGCGGCACCCCGCCCGCCAGGGCCGACTGGATCCAGGTGAACAGGCCGAGCTGCTTGAGCACGAAGAACAGGGTATACACGGGACAGGTCACGTAGAGGATCTTGGGCAGCCGCTTGAGGAACCGTTTCCAGGCCTGCCCCAGGGCGCGTCCGAGGTTGGCCGCCAGCCTGCGCCGGACGATGAGGATGGCCGGGCCGGGCCGCCGCCTGAGCCGTTGCCAGGTGATCTTCACCCTCTTTGCGTCCTGGCCTTCGATCTCGGCCAGGCGGCACGGCAGGCAGCCCGGCGGCAGCGGGGGGAGCAGAAATTTGCCGGCGAAGACGATGCCCGTGGTCCGCAGGACCGAGGCGAGCGCGGTCAGCCCCACGTAGGTGTAGGCGGCCGAGCCGATGAACGGGCTGGCGATGAAGAAGATGGTCGGCAGGTGCAGGAAGTAGGTGGGCAGGGAGTTGAACAGGTTGGACAGGACCAGTTCACGGTCCGACAGTTCGCCCCTTTCATGGGCGTCGGCGAGCATGGTGTTGGCCGTGATCCCGGAGAAGAAGGCCATGGTGAAGCTGGCCGCGGAGATGTCCTTGAGCCGGGCGCGCCGGGCCAGGGGGTCGGCCAGCTTGGCCGCGTAGCGGGTCCAGCGCAGGGACTCGATGAGGATGCCCACCATCAGGGCCACGGAGATATAGAAGGTCAGCCTGATGAGCGGCCAGAACAGGCCGCTCCAGAGCACCGGCCAGGAGAGGTCGAGGTGCATCTACTTCTTCTTGGGTTTGACCTTGATCTTGCGGACCTGGGCCAGTTCGGCCTCGGGCATGTAGAAGGTGTTCTTGTCGCCCGGGAAGGTGGTCTTGCGGACCTCGGCGCAGTATCGCTCCACGGCCTGGCGCGAGGCCTCGCCCAACTCGGCGAAGCGGCGCACGAACTTGGGGGTGAAGCGGTCGAACAGGCCCAGCGCGTCGTGGTAGACCAGGACCTGGCCGTCGGTCACGTTGCCCGCGCCGATGCCGATGGTCGGGATGTTCACGGCCTCGGTGATGAGCTGGGCGGCCTCCACCGGGATGGCCTCCAGGACCACGCAGAAGGCGCCCGCGTCCTCCACGGCCTGGGCGTCCTCGATGAGCACGCGGGTGGCCTCGGCGGACTTGCCCTGGGCCTTGAACCCGCCGAACTTGGCCACGTGCTGCGGGGTCAGGCCCACGTGGGCCATGACCGGCACCCCGGCCTCGGTCAGGGCGGTGATCTGCGGGACCACGGTTTGGCCGCCTTCGAGCTTGACCGCCCTGGCCCCGCCCTCGCCCATGAGCCGGTGGGCCGTTTCGAGCGCCCGGTCCACGGTGGCGAAGGACATGAACGGCATGTCGCCGACGAGCAGGGCGCGCTTGACGCCCCGGGCCGCGGCCCTGGTGTGGTGCACCATCTCGTCCACGGTCACGGACAGGGTGTCCGGGCGGCCGAGCACGACCATGGCCAGGGAGTCGCCCACCAGGACGAGGTCCACGCCCGCCTGGTCCGCGATGAGCGCGGACGGGTAGTCGTAGGCGGTCATGCAGCAGATCTTGTCGCCGCCCTTCATGGCCAGGATGTCGGGCGCGGTAACGGGCTTGGCCTGGGACGCGGGGGTGGGCTTCTTGGTGGTACTCATGGCCCGGAGAGTAGGGCCGCAGGTGGCCCCAAGTCAAGTATTCATGCGCCTTTCCGGGCCGGAGCGGCGCGCGCCGGACGCGAAAAAAGGGCCGTCCGGCGAGCGGACGGCCCTTTTGTGCGTTCCGGTGTCGGCCGAAACCCTCGCGGGCCCTACATGGGGGCGAGGTTCTGCAGGACCCAGATGACCCGGCCCACGGTGCGGTCGTTCATCTCTTCGGCCGGAATGGTCAGGTCGGAGTACTGGTCGTTGTCCGCCTTGAGCAGGAAGGTGTCTCCCTGGTGGAAGACCCGGCGGATGGTCAGCCCCTGGTGCGGGAAGTGGACCGCGCACAGGTCGCCGTCCGGGTGCTCGCTCTGGTCTCGGTCGATGCCGACGAAGGCGCCGCGGGTGATGACCGGGTCCATGCTCGCGGAGTCGACCTTGACCACCAGCAGCTTGGGGCGGCAAAAGGACTCGGGCACGGACAGTTCCTCGATGGACTTGGGCTCCCAGTCGGCGGCGTCCTTGTCCGCGCCGGCCATGGTGGAGACCGGCACGAGCCGTCCGCGCGAGTTCATGCGGCCGTAGGGGGCCGGGGTCTCGCGCAGCAGGGTGTCGGCCGGGACCTTGGCCTTGTCGGCGTTGATGTACACGGGCTCCACGCCCTCGGACAGCCAGTCCGGGTCCAGCCCGTGGCTGCGGTACAGTTTCAAAAACCAGTCAGCGGGGATAGAGCATCGGCGCTTGGCGTCCGAAATACTCGACTGACGAACGTCGAGCACTTCGGCTAGCTGGACCTGGGTGCGGGCCCCGGTCGCTTTCTTGATGCGTTCAAGTGCTTCCTCGAACCACTTGAGCTGCGCTTCGTCACATCTCCGTTTTTTCTTGGGCATAGTCGCTCCTTAACAAGTGATGGCGGCATGAAGGGGGCCTGTCCTTATAATCGGAATATGGCAATCCCTGTATGCTCGCCATTATATTTTTCAAGGGGGTAATCCCCCGAACCAAACGATAGGTTCTGTCAACTTCGCTTTGCCGGGAAAAACTCCTGGCGACTTTGGGAGAATCTCCCGATAATGTCAATGATATCGTTTAAGGTTATTTTTGGCAAAAGAAAAAGGATGTGGCCCTTGTGTGACCACATCCTCATTCGAGACATAGGTGTTTTTCTATTGCAGATGTTTCAGGAAGGGGCTCTTGGGCGTCAGTATGAAGCGGGTATTCTTCTCGAAACCGCGCTTGTAGGCGTCCAGGCTCCGGATGAAGTCGTAGAAGTCGGGATTTTGCCCCAGTGACTCGGCGTAGATCTTGGTGGCCTGGGCGTCGCCCTCGCCCCGGATGATCTCGGCCTGCTTGCGGGCGTCGGCCAGGATGATGGCCCGTTCCTTGTCGGCGTTGGCCTTGATCTTGGCCGAGGCCTCCTGGCCTTCGGAGCGGTACTGCTTGGCCTGGCGCTCGCGCTCGGCCTTCATGCGGCCGTAGATGGACCGGGCGTTCTCGGCGGGCAGGTCCGTGCGTTTGATGCGCACGTCCAGGACCTCGATGCCGTAGGGCAGGAGCAGCTCGCGGGAGCGTTTGGTCACCGCGTCCATGATCTCCTGGCGCTTGTGCGAGACCACCTCGATCAGGGTGTAGCGGCCCAGCGCCACCCTAAGCTGCGAGCGGACGATGTCGTCCAGCCGGGCTCGGGCGCCCTGGATGGTGCGCACCTTGGTGTAGAAGGTCAGGGGGTCGGTGATCCGCCACTTGGTGTAGGAGTCCACGTTCATGTACTTCTTGTCCGTGGTGGTGATCTCTTCAGGCTTGGCGTCGAAGTCCAGGATGCGGGCGTCGAAGAAGACCACGTTCTGGACCAGCGGCAGCTTGAAGTGCAGGCCCGGTCCGAGCTTGTCGCTCACCGGGCGGCCGAGCTGGATGACGATGGCCTGCTGGGTCTGGTCCACGGTGAAGGCCGCGGAGGTCAGGACAAAGGCCCCCAGGATGATGACAACGGCTATGATGATGGTCGATTTTTTCATGTCATGTCCCCCTTATTTCCCTTCCTTGGGGGCAGCCCGGCGGAGCTGCTTGTCCAGGGGGAGGTAGGGTACGGATTGCTTCAGGGCGTCGTCGGACATGATCAGCTTATCCGCATCGGGATTGGAAAGGATGGCCTCCATGGTCTCCAGGTAGAGGCGCTTGCGGGTGATGTCCTTGGCCTTGTCGTACTCCTTGAGCACGGACAGGAACCGGGCGGCGTCGCCCTCGGCCCCGCGGACCTTGGTCTCCTTGTAGGCCTGGGCCGCGTTGGTGATGCGCGAGGCCTCGCCGCGTGCCTTGGGCAGGATGTCGCGCTGGTAGGCCTCGGCCTCGTTGATGTAGCGGCTCTTGTCCTCGCGGGCGGATGCCACGTCCTTGAAGGCCTCGATGACCTCGTCCGGCGGATGCACGTTCTGCATCTGCACGGCGACCACGGACAGCCCGCTGTGGTAGTTGTCCAGGATGCGCTGCATCAGTTCGCGGGTCTGGACCTGGATCTCCTGCTTGCCGGTGGTCAGGGCGTCGTCGATCTTGCCGTTGCCGATGACTTCGCGCATGGCCGCCTCGCCCGCGTGGGCCAGGGTCTGCTCCGGATCGTTGACGTTGAACAGGTAGTTCTCGGCGTCCTTGATCATGTACTGGACGATGAACTGGACCGAGACGATGTTCTCGTCGCCCGTGAGCATCAGGGATTCCTCCTTGACCTCGCGGCTGACGCCCTGCTGGAAGCTCTGGGTGATGGGCCTGCCCACGGACCGGAAGCCGAATTCCACCCGCCGGATCTGGGTCACCTTGGGGGTGAGCACGCTTTCCACCGGGTAGGGAATGTGGTAGTTCGGGCCCGCCGTGGTGATGCGGTTGAACTTGCCGAACTGCTTGACCACGCCGACCTCGTCGGGTTCGACGATGTAGAACCCGCTGGCGATCCAGAGGAGGATGAAGAGAGGAATGACGAGTTTCCAGCCGGGTAGCTTGAACCGCTTCAGTTTGTCGAGCTGGTCCTGGAAATCGTCGAAGCTCGGCGGCTTGCCGCCGGGGCGCCCCTGTTGCTGCTTTTGTAATTTGTCCCAATCCCAATTCATAATGACCACAAGTAGGCATATTGCCGGGACAGGTCAAGAAAAGCCGGAGGAAAAACCATGAGCGCGACCGTATCGGGCATAATCAGGAGCCGCGGGGCGTGAGCGGGGCCATCCCCCGATCGGGCTTTTCCGCCACTTCCGCTCCCTCGTCCCGTGCCGCGTCTTCCGGTCCGGAAGGTTCGCGGCCGAGGCCCCGGAACACGGCCGGTTCCGCATGGCCGGGCGCAACGCCGCCGGCTTCCCGTTCTTCGACCGCGCCTGCCCCGACGGCGGCAATCTGGGCACCAGCCGCGACACCCGGCCCGCTTTATGTAGAAATTATCCGCCCGAGTCGCTATATTGTCAGGGCGGCCGACTCCCGGACGGCTGCGGCCCCGCCTGTAGGGACGTGACGTTCCGCGACGTGCTGACGGGCCGCAAGCCGTTCAAACCCGCCGATTTCTCCGCCGTGCTGCGCCGGGAAATCCAACAGGAAAAAGACAAGCAGACATGAAAAAGCTCATATTCATCCTCATCGCCGTGCTCCTGACCGGGGGCGGCGTCTGGTACTTCACCGCGGGCCAGTCCGGGGACAGGATCAAGGTCCTCAAGACCGCCAAGGTCACGCGCGGCAGCGTGTCCAAGGTTCTGGAGGCCACCGGCATCGTCAAGGCCCAGGTGGGCGCCCAGGTCAAGATCGGGGCCCAGGCCACCGGCGTACTCGAATCCGTGCCCGTCAAGGTCGGGGACCACGTCAAAAAGGGCGACCTCATCGCCAAGATAGACGCCCGCGAGCTCAAGGCGCGCATCGCCGAGGCCAAGGCCAACCTCGACCTGGCCCAAGCCAAGCTCGAATACATGGAAAAGAACCTGCCCCGCAAGCGGACCCTGGTCCAGAAGCGGCTTGAGGCCCAGGATTCCCTGGACGTGGCCACCCAGGACACGGAGATGGCCCGCTACAGCGTGGCCGCGGCCAAGGCCTTCCTCGACACCCTCAAGGTCCAGCTCTCCTACACCAGCATCTACTCGCCCATCGACGGCGTGGTCAGCCAGGTAGCCGCCCAGGAGGGCGAGACCATCGTCTCCGGCCTGTCCGTGTCCAACCTGATCACCGTGCTCAACCCCGAAAAGCTCGAGATGTGGATTTACGTGGACGAGACCGACGTGGGCCGCGTCAAGCCCGGCCTGCCCGTGCGCTATACCGTGGACGCCTACCGCGACAAGGTCTTCAAGGGCACGGTGGACCGCATCTACCCCGAGCCCGAGATCCGCGACAACATCGTCTACTACCGCACCCTGGTCAAGGTCACCCGCGAGCAGGCCGACTTCCTGCGGCCCGAGATGACCACCCAGTGTAAGATCGTCGTCCAGACCAAGGACGACGTGCTGACCGTGCCCAACAACGCGCTCAAGTGGGTCAAGGACCGCCAGGTCTGCTTCCGCGTGACCGACCCCGAAAAGCAGCCCGAGGAGGTCACCCCCGAACTCGGCCTGACCGGCTTGGAGCGCTCCGAGGTCCTCAAGGGGCTGTCCGAGGGCGACGTGGTCGCCACCCAGCTCGTCCTGCCCGGCGCCAAGGTCGGCAAGAAGGGGCTGTGATGACCCAGCCGGCCATCTCCCTTCAAGAAATCACCAAGACCTTCCTCCAGGGCAAGGGCGACGAGCCCGGGCCCGGCATCGAGGTCCTCAAGGGCATCACCCTGGACGTGGCCCCCGGCGAATTCATCGCCCTGCAGGGCACGTCCGGCTCGGGCAAGTCCACCCTGCTGCACATCATCGGCCTGCTCGACCGGCCGACCGCCGGCGTCTACCGCCTGCTCGGCCGCGACGCCTCCAACCTCGACGACGACCAGCAGTCCGACCTGCGCAACCGGGCGCTGGGCTTCGTGTTCCAGTCCTTCTACCTGATCTCCTACGCCACCGCGTTCGAGAACGTCATCCTGCCCGGCCTCTACTCCGGCAAGCCGCGCTCCGAGCTGACCGCCCGCGCGGAGAATCTCCTGGAGCGCGTCGGGCTGGCCGACCGCATGCACTTCAAGCCCTCGCGCCTGTCGGGCGGGCAGCAGCAGCGCGTGGCCATGGCCCGCGCCCTGCTCAACGACCCGCAGATCCTCCTGGCCGACGAGCCCACCGGGCAGCTCGACTCCACCACCTCCGGCGAGATCATGAAGCTCTTCCACGACGTGCACGGGGCCGGGCAGACCATCGTCCTGGTCACCCACGACGAGGACGTGGCCCGCGAGGCCGACCGCATCATCCGCCTGCACGACGGGCGCATCGCCGAGGAAGTGAAGGTGTAGAAAAGGAAAGAATGCCTCCGGCGGGCCCTCGCCGGGCGGGCGCCTCCGGCGGCTCAAGAACCTTTTGGAAAAGGTTCTTGAGAATCTCCAAAACTTTTTGGGTGCCTACGGCAGGGGCGTGCGGAAGCGAAGGGCGGAGATGGGGAACACGGATTCCCAGGCAGGAATTTTGATAAGTTATTAGAATTGTAACGAGAAACAGACGGAACCCGGCTCACCCTCCCCGCGAAGCGGCGCTGAAAAGTTGAGGAGGGTGAGAGGGGATGGGGGGCCGCCGGAGGCGAAACGCGATGATACGGACCTTGGCGAGAGTGGCGGGCATGGGCTTGGAGGCTGTCTGGGCCTTCAAGCTGCGTTCCATCTTCGTGGTCTTGGGCGTGGCCTTCGGCATCGCCTCGCTGACCCTGATCGTCACGGCCGTGGACGGGGCCAACCGCATGGCCGTGGACATGGTCGACATGTTCGGCCCGGACGCGGCCCTGGTCTTCGGCGGCAACTTCCGGAAACGGGCCGTGGGCATGCGCACCCTGACGCTCAGCCGCGAGGACGCCGCGCGCATCCGGGATTCTCTGCCCGGCGCGTACCAGGTGCTGCCCATGCGGGCCAAGTACGGGCAGACGGTCCGGGCGGGCAACCGCACCTACCAAGACGTGGTCATCGTCGGCACGACCCAGGGCTATTCCAAGGCCTGGAACTGGCCGCTGAGCGAGGGCCGCGACCTGTCGGCCGAGGACGAGCGCGTCGGGGCCAAGGTCGCCCTGCTGGGCGAAACGCCGTCCCGCGAACTGTTCGGCGGCGAGTCGCCCGTGGGTCGGGTCCTGTACATCTCGGGTATTCCGTTCCAGGTGGTCGGCAAGCTCTCCTACCGCGGCGTGACTTCGGGCGGGGGCGGCGACGTGGACAACCGCATCATCATCCCCCTGTCCACCCTGGTCCAGCGCTACAACATGGACCGCAAGTACTTCCGCGCCCTGCGCGTCAAGTTCGTGGAGCCGGACTACATGCCCGCGCACACCGAGAACCTGCGCTCCCTGCTCCGGCACCTGCACCACCTCGCGCCCGAGGAGGACGACGACTTCTCCATCGTCACCGCCGACGAGATCCTCAAGTTCCTGGCGTTCTTCAAGGGCGGCCTGACCGTCTTCCTGGGCGTGACCGCGGGCATCGCCGTGCTCGTGGGCGGGTTCGTCCTGGCCAACCTCTTCTCCATCTCGGTCTCGGAGCGGGCCGAGGAGATCGGTTTGAAAAAGGCCATGGGCGCGCGCAATTCCGCCATCATGCTGCAATTCCTGGTCGAGGCCTGCGCTCTGACCATGCTCGGCGGGGTGCTCGGCCTGTTCCTCGGCCTGGGGCTCGGCCAGTTTCTTTCGCGCCTGGACATCCTGACCATCCAGTTCTCCTGGAAGGCGTTCTTCATGGCCCTGGTCGGGTCTCAGGCCGTGGGCCTGGTCTTCGGCCTCAAGCCCGCCCGGCAGGCCGCATCCCTGGACCCCATCCAGGCCCTGCGCGGCGAAGGCTAGGGCGCCGATCCGGGTTCGAGTGCCGCGCTGCAGCCATCGGCCCGAACCCGCGTGTACGCTTGGCCCTTGCCTGAAATCCCCCCGCACGATAGAGAGCAGAAATGCGCCGCATCAACATCCCCCGAGTGTACGGTTCCTCGCCCCGGGAAAAGGTCATCCGCTCCCTGGCGCTCATCCTGGTCTTCGCCGCCGTCATCTGGGCGTTCATGAAGAACAACGAGCACGTGGTCGAGGTCCTCAACCAGCAGAGCGCCGTGTACGACGAGACCGGCTCCCTGACCAGGGACCAGAAGAAGATGATCGTCTCCTTCACCCAGACCCTGCGCGACAAGTGGGGGCTCAACTGCAAGATCCAGGTCTACGGCGGCGACTTCGTGGTCCCCGAACTGGACGACAAGACCCTGTACATCGGTCTGGCTCCGGCCATCGACGCGGCGGAGCTGCGCTTCCCGCCGCTCCTGCGCACCGCGTTCGGCCCGGAATTCATCCAGTCCCTCAAGACCACGTTCCTGCTCCCGTCCTTCAAGGAGGGCGACTGGCCCCTGGCCATCCAGGAGGTCTTGGTGGAAATCCTCAAGAAACTCGATTCATTGAACAAGGAGAACAAGAGTGAGTGATCGCGTGACCATGTATACGGACGGTTCCTGCCTGGGCAACCCCGGCCCCGGCGGCTACGGCGCGGTCCTCATTCACGGCGAATACAAGGGCGAACACGCCGACAACTACAAGGAACTCGCCCAGGGCTACAAGCGGACCACCAACAACCGCATGGAACTGCTCGCCGTCATCGTCGGCCTGTCCTCCCTCACCCGCCCCTGCACCGTGGACCTCTGGACCGACTCCAAATACGTCCAGCAGGCCATCACCCAGCGCTGGCTCAAGAACTGGCAGCGCAACGGCTGGAAAACCGCGGCCAAGAAACCGGTCAAGAACCAGGACCTCTGGCGACGCCTCATGCCCCTCATCGAAGAACACGACGTCACCTTCCATTGGGTCAAGGGACACGCCGGACACCTGCTCAACGAACGCGTCGACGACCTCGCCCGAGGCGCCGCCTCCAGCCGGGATTTGCTGGTCGACGAAGGCATGGAGTAGGAGAAGCCTCCGGCAGGCCCTCGCCGGGCGGGCGTGAAAGACATGCCTCCGGCGGCTTAAGAACCTTTTGGGAAAAAGGTTCTTAAGAATCTCCCAAACCTTTTGTGTGCCTTCGGCAGAGGCGTGCGTTCGCGCGGAGCGGTCTGTTCCGCGTGGGGACGGAGTGTGCACGGCCAGGCGGTGTCCCGAAGGGATCGCGCCGGACGGCCACGGGCCTCGGAGGGCCGCCCGGCGCGATCCCTTCGGGACGGTTGCCAACGCCGCAGGCGAGGTCGGGCTGAACGTATTCAATCGGTTTGGCGGCGTTTTCTTGCGGCTGCTAAAAAAGTGGTTCTTTCCGCTTTCCGCCTTCTCTAAAAACAACCCGCGATTTCGAGCGGGAAAAACGGCGTGCTCCTTCACGAGAAGAGGCACGCCGTTTCATCCGTTTTTTCCGCCCGAAATCGCCAACCGGCACGGCGGAAGGCGTCCCTTGCCAGCCTTCCTTGCCGCACGAACCTGAGCGAAGCGAACATGGGGGTGCAGGGGGTCTTGCTCCCTGCCGGGTCCAGGGCAGCGCCCTGGTCTCCCCGAAGGGGCCGCTGGAGGCCTCCCCCCAAGCCATCCCCCACCAGCGCTACTTGGTCACGCCGAGCAGTCCGTTGATGGCGGCCATGACGGTCTGGCTTTTGACCTGGTCGCGGGTGCCCTGGAAGTTGTACAGCTTGGCGCGGGAGCCGCCGGGCCAAGCCCAGGCGATCCAGACGGTGCCGACCGGCTTTTCCGGGGTGCCGCCCGAGGGACCGGCGATGCCGGAGATGGCCACGGACACGTCCGCGCCGATGGTCTTGAGCACGCCTTGGGCCATGGCCAGGACGACCGGTTCGGAGACCGCGCCGTGTGCTTCCAGGGTTTCGGCGGGCACGCCGAGGAGTTTGTTTTTGACCGCATTGGAGTAGGCGACCACGGCCCCGGCGAACCATTCGGAGCTGCCGGGGGTGTCGGTCAGGGTGCTGGCGAGCAGGCCGCCGGTGCAGGACTCGGCGGTGGCCAGGAAGCGGTTTTCGACGCGCAGGCATTCGCCCACTTCGGCCACGGCCCGCGAGATGAGATAGGTATCCATGTTGTTCCTCCGTGCCATGGTTCTACAAAAACCCGTAATGGGTTGCAATGACGGCGGGGTCGTTTGTATGGTCCGGGGGGAGGGAGCATGGTCGTCACGCCGTCGTCATTGTTCGCGCTCGCGGTGTCCAGGCACCGGCAGCCGTGGAACTGGAGCCTGCATTGCGCGGCCCTGGTCCTGTTCGGCCTGGCCTTGTTTTCGCACGGCTACCTGATGCTGGCCGCCTCGCTGATCCTGCTGGGGGTGGGTTTTTTCGAGCTGAGGCTGGACACGCCGCCGGACAACCGGTGGTTCCGGTTCGTGCGCGGCGGCGTGGAGTGGGAGAAGAACTGGTCGGCCGCGCCGTGGAACCGGGTGAAGTGGTCGCGGCTGGCGTTCACGGTGCTGGCGGCCGGGCTCGCGGTCTGGGCCCTGTGGGACCGGGAGCTGGCGGCGCTGATGCTCCTGGCCGGGTTCGCGGTCCTGGCCTGGGTGGTCCGGCTGAACCGGGAGAACGGCATCGACCCGTGACCGCGGGGGTGGACAGAATTCCAGATGAGACCTATTATCAAAAAAATGGAATAAATACCTTTTGGAGGGAATATGAGCGACGACACCAACGCCTGCAAGCAGTGGCTGAACGAAGTGAACTGGGACATGATCCACGAGGATGCCGTCACCCTGTACCTGGAATGGGGCAACAACAACTACCGCGACGCCATGCGGTCGCCGGTGACCACGTCCGGCGAATATTCGGTGTATTTCGCCCTCGACACCTGGGCCGAGCCCAAGGTGGTGCTCATGCGCATGAACAACTACGGTTCGACCGTGCTCTGTTCCAAGAAGATTCCCGAGGACCTGGCCCGGCAACTGCTCGACGACATCAAGGGCATCAAGGGCATCCTTGAACTGACCCCGCCCATCAAGGAGTGGCTGATGAAGGAGCTGGAGGCCTAGAGGGCCGAATTCGGCAGCAATGCATCGCGCCGGAAGCGAAAATCCCGCGACCGCACGCCCGAAGGCTGTGGTCGCGGGATTTTTTTCGCTTTGTTTCGGCGGACGTGGTCATGAGGCCGTCTGTCCGCCTCCGTTCTGCCGCAGCAGATAGGCCGCGGCCAGCGCGCCGGCAAGGCCGATCAGGCCGGCCACGATGAAGGCCGTGGGGATGGCGGACCAGTCCACGATCAGGCCCAGCGCCAGGGGGCCGGCGACCTGGCCCAGGCTCATGGAGGAGGTGAACGCCCCGGCGGCCGCGCCCATGCCGTGGATGCGGCCCCGCTCGGTCTGGATGGCGATGCAGGCGGCGCGGGACACCGAGCTGAGCAGCCCCATGGCCAGGGAGAGCAGGAAAAACATGACCATGGTCCGGCAGTAGGCGATGGCGCACATGGACAGGGCGGCCAGGACGCCGCCCCAGAGCACGAAGGCGACCCGGTGGCGGGGGAACCGGTCCACGAGCAGGCCGCAGGGATACTGGACCAGGGAACCGGCGAGCATGTAGCTCGACAGGACGACCCCGACCCCGGTGACGCTGGCTCCGCTGACCTTGACCGCCAGCATGGGGAAAAAGGAGTTGAAGCCCCAGCGGTAGAAGCCGCGCGTGGCGAAGTAGGTCATGACTCCCCACATGGGGCGGTCGCGGAAGATGGGCAGCAGCCCCTTGAACCCGGACGGAGACTTCCCGGACCGGGGCGCGGTGGCCGGGGCGTCGGGCACCAGGAACAGGATCAGCAGCAGGGCGAGGAACGACAGGACGCTCATGGCATAGAAGGGCGCGGCCATGCCGTAGTGGTCGCACAGCCAGCCGCCCAGGTAGGGGCCCCCGGCCATGCCCATGAACATGGACATGAAATACAGGTTGCCGATGCGGCCTTCCTGGCCCACCGGGGTAATGTCGCCCACGTAGGACTGGGCCACGGGCGTGACCAGCACGCTCGCGCCGCCCTGGACCAGGCGGATGAGCAGCAGCAGGGTGGGCGAGTCGGCCGAGACATAGGCCAGGGAGATGGCGATGAACAGCGCGAGCCCCGCCATGAGGATGCGTTTTTTTCGGTGCTGGTCGGCGAACCGGCCCACCAGGGGGGCCAGGAAGAGGCGCGACAGGGCGAACCCGGAAAAGATGGCGCCGATCTGAACGCCCGAAGCGCCCATGCCGTGGGCGTACAGGGGCAGAATCGGGGCGATGACCCCGATGCCGAGCATGACGACCACGGTGGAGATGAACAGGCTGGTGAATACGCTGGATTTCATGCTTTCGGTCTTTTTCTCGCGGCGGCCTGCGGGCCGGCTTGTGCGGCTCCCGTCACGGGGTCGGGGCGGAACCGTGCGGGCGGGAGGGAGGCGGATTGCGCGCGGATTGCGGACGGGCGGCCCATGCGGGCCGTTTGCCGTCAGTTCTCTTCAATGACCACGCCGTCGCAGACAAAGGAGATGCCCTGTCCGGAGGCGGTCCCGATCATGACCGCCTGGATCACGGGCACGGCGGCGTCGTTTTCGGCCTGCCACTTGACCGTGAAGTTGGCCCCGGAGCCGCCGGACTGGTCGCGCTCGGACACGTAGACCTCGCGGGTGCCCATGGGCGGGATGGATATGGGGTCGGTGCAGTGGTCCTTCACCAGGTTTCCGTTGTTGTCGTAGTACTTCACCGAGGTCACGGTGATGGCGTGCTTCTGGTCCACGTTGCGGATGGAGAGCAGGGCGGACAGTTTGTACGGCTTCCCCTTGGGGCCCTGGTAGACATGGGAGTAGATGGGCACGTACACGGTCTGTCCGTTCGACACGAAGAGCTTGCGCCCGGCCAGGGCGGGCAGGCTGAAGACGGCCACGGCCAGGACGGCCGCGATCAGGCGAAGGGACGTGGTGCGCATGGCGGGAACTCCTTGGATATCCGATTTGCACCCAGAATAGGCCGGTTCCGGGCCGGAAGGCAAGGCCTACAGGAAGGCGCGCACGACCAGCCCGACGCCGAGGAGGCCGATAAGGGCGAAGACGATCTTGCGGAAGGCGGCCTCGGGCAGCCTGCGCCGCACCTTGCTGCCGATGTAGATGCCCAGGAACACGGGGGCCAGCCCCACGACGGAGACGGCGACCAGCTCCCCGGACACGAGCCCCAGCTTGTTCAGGCCCACGAGCATGATGATCGAGGACAGGGTGAAGGAGGTGTTGATGGCCTGGACGAGTTCGTCCTTGGAGATGGGCAGGGCCATGAGATAGGGCAGGATGGGCATGATCTGTGAGCCGGTCAGCCCGTTGATCGTGCCGGTGACCACGCCCACGGCGCAGTCCAGGAGCGGGCGCTGGGTCAGGCGCAGGGTGCCGCCCCACAACCCCCCGCCGCCATAGAGGATCATGGCCGCGCCCAGGACCAGGCGGGGCGTGGCCGAGGAGCTGCCGCCCAGCAGCCACAGGCCGAGCGCCAGGCCGGGCAGGGCCGCCAGGAACATGAATTTGAAACGGCGCAGGATGGGCAGGAAGCCGCCCGCGTCGATCATGACCAGGGTGTTGGACAGCAGGGACGGGATGATCACCAGGGGGATGGCCACGCGCATGTCCAGGTAGGCGGCCATGATGCCCAGGCAGGTGGTGGCGAAGCCGAGCCCGGCCGTACCCTTGAGGAAGGCGGCGAAGAAGAACGTGAGGAATATCAGCGCGAGGGTGAGCGGGTCCATGGCGACAGGCATACGCCCGCTCGCGGGGCGAGGCAACCACTTCCCTCTTTTCAGCGGGCCGACTCTGCGTTATGGCTGTGGTCGATTCGAAAACAGCATCCGGAGAACCCGATGAAGATACCCGTTGGATACAGCTTCGCCGCGGCCGCGGCGTCGTTCAAAAAAGCCGGCAAACTCGACCTGGGGGCCATTGTCAGCCGGACTCCGGCCGTGGCCGCCGGGGTGTTCACGACCAACAAGTTCAAGGCCGCGCCCGTGCTGCAGTGCATGGAGATGCTGGCGGACGGCCGGAAGATGTCCGGCTTCCTGGGCAACTCGGGCCAGGCCAACGCCTGCACCGGCGACCAGGGCCGCGCCAACTGTCGCGAGACCCTGAACCTGGCGGCCCGGGCGCTCGACGTCCCGGCCGACGAGCTGCTGCCCGCCTCCACCGGGGTCATCGGCGCGCAGTTCGACATGCAAAAATGGGCCGACGTCATGCCCGCCCTCAGGGAGAGCCTGGCCACCGCCGGCCCCGAGGACACGGCCCGCGCGATCATGACCACGGACACGATGCCCAAGCTGGCCGAGGCGTCCTTTGAGCTCAAGGGCGGCGAGGTCCGCCTGCTCGGCATGTGCAAGGGCGCGGGCATGATCTCGCCGAAGATGGCCACCATGCTCTGCTTCGTGGCCTGCGACGCGGATATCTCGGCCGAGGCCTGGCAGACCATGCTGGCCGACTGCGTGAACCTGACCATCAACCGGGTCACCGTGGACGGCGACATGTCCACCAACGACTGCGTCATGGCCCTGGCCAACGGCGAGTCGGGCGTGGCCATCGAGTCCGAGGACGACTACGTGCTGCTGCGCAAGCACCTGCTCTCCGTGCTGGAGGAGCTGGCCTACAAGATCGTCATGGACGCCGAGGGCGGCACCAAGGTGGCCTTCATCGAGGTCTCGGGCGCGAAGAGCGACGCGGACGCCGAGAAGGTGGCCCGGGCCGTGGGCAACTCGCCCCTGGTCAAGACCGCGCTGTTCGGCTCGGACCCCAACTGGGGCCGGATCATCTGCGCGGCGGGCTACTCGGGCGCGGACTTCAAGGCCGAGGACCTGGTCCTCAAGATCGGCGGCGTGCTGGTCTTCCGCAACGGCACCCCGGAACCGGGCAACATGGACGACCTGCTGAACCCGATCATGAAGGAGCGGGACATCGTCATCCACATCGACGTGGGCGACGGTCCGGGCTCCTCCATGCTCCTGGCCAGCGACCTGACCCGCGAATACATTTCCATCAACGCGGACTACCGCAGTTAACTAGTATTTAAGAAATATACCGACCCCCCATCCGCATCCCGCTCCGCCGAAGGCGGCACAGAAAGTTCAGGAAGGGAGAGGGATGGAGTCCGAGAAGGAGAGGAAAGCCCTTTCAAAGGGTTTCCCTCTCCCTTCCCCGGCCGCCGGAGGCACACCCATGGCAGATATGAAAGCGCGCGGCAGGATGACCCGCATAGTGGACTTTTTGAACGAGTGCGGCATGTTGCGCAAGACGCCGAGGACCGGGTATCAGTTCCTGGGCACCGGTTCGGAGAACGTGGCCGAGCATTCGTTCCGCACGGCGGTCATCGGCCATGTACTAGCCCTGATGGCCGGGGCGGACGTGGCCCGGACCACGTACATGTGCCTGTTCCACGACCTGCATGAGGCGCGCACCGGGGACTTCAACTACGTGGCCCACATCTACAACAAGTCCGAGCGCACGAAGGTGCTCGAGCACGCCACCGAGGGCACGGGCCTGGGCGAGGAGATTCTCGGCTACTGGAAGGAGCTGGAGGAGACCGAGACCCTGGAGGCCAAGCTCGCCCAGGACGCGGACCAGCTGGACTTCATCATGAACCTGAAGGAAGAACTGGACCACGGCAACAAGTACGCCGGGCAGTGGCTGGGGGACGCGGTCAAGCGCGTGCGTACGCAGTGGGGCCGGGAGCTGGCCGAGACCGTCATGAAGACCGACCACAAGGAGTGGTGGTTTCTCGGCCCCGACCGGGACTGGTGGGCGCGCAAGAACGGCAAGTCCGAAGAGGACTGAGTTTCTTCGGCCGGGGGCACCTTGCCGATTCCCATAGTAAATTATTTTAACGGTCTTGCCGTTTATGTCTATATTCGGTAAAGATTCCAAATTGGATGATGCGCGGCCCGTCGTTTGTTGACGGCGGGGGCGTTCGTCGGGACGGCGCGGATCGCCGTCCAAGGGCGGGGAGCCAATCATATGACGGAGAAAACACGCGGAACAGCCATGCCTCTGTTCCCATGCGGGATCTGTCGCGAGATCGTAGACGAAATCGGGAGCCTGACCCTCTTCCTCCTTGATTCCCTGCGGCTTATCTTCGCGGGTCTGGGGCAATTCCCCAAGATCGTCCGCCAGATATATTTCATCGGTGTGCAGTCGGTGTCGGTGATCGCCCTGATCGGGCTGTTCACGGGCATGGTCATGGGCATGCAGCTCTATTACGCCCTGTCCGTGTTCGGCGCGGACGGGTTTCTGGGTACGGGCGTGGCCTTGTCCATGGTCCGCGAGCTGGCCCCGGTGCTGACCGCGATCATGCTCACGGGCCGGGCCGGATCGGCCATGACCGCCGAGATCGGGGTCATGCGCATCTCCGAGCAGATCGACGCCCTGACCATCATGGACGTCAATCCCATGCGTTACATGGTGGCCCCGAAGATGGCCGCCTGCCTGATCAGCTTCCCCCTGTTGACCGCGTTCTTCAACCTCATCGCCCTGTGGGGCGGCTGGCTGACGGGCGTGAAGCTGCTCGGGGCCAACGCGGGCGTGTACTGGTCGCGGGTGTCCGGTTCGCTGGATTGGGACGACATCGAGGGCGGGTTCGTCAAGGCCATCGTCTTCGGTGTGCTGGTCTGCACCATCTGCTGTTTCGAGGGGTATTACACCCACCTTCGGTCCGGACATGCCGGTCCCGAGGGCGTCAGCCAGTCCACCACCAGCGCGGTGGTCAAGTCCTGCGTCGTCATCCTGGCGGCGGATTACGTACTGACGTCGTTGTTGTGGTAGGAGAGAGGCGTGAGCACGGCACCGAGCATACGACTGGAAGACCTGACCGTGGGGTACGGCGCCACGCCCGTGGTCAAGGATCTGAACATCGAATTTCCCGGCGGCCAGTTGTCCATGATCGTGGGCGGCTCGGGTTGCGGCAAGTCCACCGTGCTCCGGCACATTCTGGGGCTGCACCAGCCCATGGGCGGCCGCATCCTGATGGGCGGCCACGACCTGGGCGGGATGACGGCCAGGCAGGCGCATTGCATGCGCCAGCGCACGGGCGTGCTCTTCCAGGACGGCGCGCTCCTCGGGTCGCTCAGGCTCAAGGACAACGTGGCCCTGCCCCTGCGCGAGCACACCCGGCTCAAGGAGCCGGAGGTCATGCGCATCGTCCAGGACCGGCTCGAACTGGTCGGCCTGGGCCACGCCCTGGAGCTGTTTCCCAACGAGCTGTCCGGCGGTATGCGCAAGCGGGCCGGATTGGCGCGGGCCCTGGTCATGGACCCGCAGGTGCTCTTCTGCGACGAGCCGACTTCCGGGCTGGACCCGGTGCTCTCGGCCGAGCTGGACCAGCTCCTGCTGGAGATGATGTGCCACTTCGACATGACCATGGTCGTGGTCACCCACGACCTGGCGAGCATGCGCGGGCTGGCCGATTTCGTGGTCATCCTGGGCGAGCACCGCTGCCTGTACCAGGGGACCATCGAGGAGTTGGAGAAGACCACGGACCCGTATCTGCGCCGGTTCCTGGACCGTAAGGCCGAGGAGCGGGACGCCCCGAGGCTGACCATGCCGCCCATCGATCCGGCCATGCTGCGCATCGACTGCACCAAGGCCCTGGGCGAAAAAATCACCATCCGGAAGGACGACCGATGTTCAAAATAAAGAAAGAGACCGCTGTAGGAATCTTCGTGATCATGGGGCTGCTGGCCGTTGTCTACATGAGCGTCAAGCTGGGCAACGTGCAGCTCTTTTCGGACAAGTATTACGAGATCAAGGCGAATTTCACCGATATCTCGGGGCTGAAGGTCAACGCCCCGGTGCAGATGTTCGGTGTGGACATCGGCTTTGTCAGCCATATCGGCCTGGACCAGAAGAAAGGCGTGGCCTCGGTCACCATGATGCTGCTCAAGGAAGTGCAGCTTACGGACGACGCCATCGCCGCAATCAAGACCAACGGCCTGATCGGCGACAAGTACGTGAAGATCGCGCCGGGCGGGGTCGGCGACCCGGTCAAGCCGGGCGATACCCTGTTCAACACCCTGCCCGCCGTCGATCTCGAGGACCTGATCAGCAAGTTCGCCTTCGGCTCTGTATAGAGACCGACGGCTCACCAGGGATAGGAATCTTATGTTTTGTAAACGAATCACATTGGCCCTTGTTCTGAGCTGCCTCATGGCCGTCGGCGCTTTCGCCGCCGTGGCCGGGCAGTCCCCCACCGACCGGGTGCGCGAAGGCGTGGACCAGATCGTCAAGATGCTGTCCGATCCGGCCATGCAGGACCCGTCCCGGCATGACGAGGCCATCAGCCGTCTGCGCGAGGTGGCCGAGCAGTACATCGACTTCGACCTGGTCACCAAATACGCCGTGGGCCGGCCCTGGCTGGACATGTCCCCGGACCTGCACAAACGGCTCACGGACGCCTTTGTCAAGCTCCTGGAGCGCTCCTATCTGAAGCGCATCCCCGCTTATGGCGGACAGAACGTGAGCTACACGCACGAGGAGATTTCCGGCAACAACGCAAAGGTCCAGACGGAAATCATTGACAAAGACAAAAAAATAGTAGTTGAATTCCGTTTGAAAATCGTTCAAGGAAAATGGATGATTTATGATGTCGTCGCCGAAGGCGTGAGCCTGGTGATGAATTATCGCAGCCAGTTTGCCGAGGTCCTGAACAAGGGGACCGGCGAGGATTTGCTGAAAACGATCCAGGATCGTATCGAACAGATCGACCAGGGCAAAGAGGAAGAACCGGCATCGTGATGAACGGAGAAAAAGAGGGCTTTCGCCTGCTGACCATGGTGCTGACCGCCGCGCTCCTGCTGGGGGCGTCGGGGGTCTGTTTCGCTGCCGAAGCCCCGGCCGAACCGGTCCGCGTGGCCCAGTTCGGCGGCGAGCCGGCCGCCGTCCCCTCCACCGCTCCCGCCGCCGCCGATGACTTCGACGAGTTCGACGCCCAGTACAGCGACCAGCCCCTGGTCAGCGACCCCTTGTCCGGCTGGAACCGGTTCTGGTTCCAGATCAACGACTCCCTCTATCGGGGCGTGTTCCGGCCCATGGCCCGAGGGTATGCCTGGGTGGTCCCGCCCCGGCCCCGCACCTGGGTTTCCAACTTTTTCACCAACCTGCTCTTCCCGGTCCGGTTCCTCAACGACCTGTTGACCGGCAAGTGGGACGCCGCCTACATGGAGACCTCCAAGTTCGTGGCCAACACCTCGTTCGGCGTGCTCGGCCTGGGCGACGTCACCGGCGGCATGCCCAAGAACTGGGAGCCCGAGCGGCCCACGGCCGACGGTTTCGACCAGACCCTGGGCAAGGCCGGGTTCGGCCCCGGTATATATCTCGTCTGGCCGTTCATCGGCCCCAGCTCCATCCGGGGCACCGTGGGCTGGGTGGCGGACGCCTACTGCGATCCACTGACCTACGGCCGGTTCACCTTCCTTGAGTTCCTGGGCATCCGTGCCTACAAGAACCTGAACGAGCTCTCCCTGCAGCTTGAAGGCAACGAGTACGAGACCCTGACCGACGGGGCGGTGGACAAGTACGCCGCGGTCCGCGACGCCTACATCCGCTTCCGCGCCAAGAAGGTCGCCGAATAGGCACACCCCTTTCCGTCCCCATGCAGATCGCCGTCATTTCGGACACCCATATGGGTACGCCGCCCTCCTGGCTCGACGCCGTCTACGATCGCTGGCTCGGCCCGTCCGACGCGCTCATTCACTGCGGAGACATCACCTCCGCGGCCGCCTGGGCCTATTTCCTGCGGCACGACAATTTCCTTTGCGTGCGCGGCAACTGCGACTGGGACCCGGAGCTGGCCGAGCGGCTGGAGCCCATGCTCACCGCCCAGGTCGGGCCGCTCAACGTGGGCGTGACCCACGGCTGGGGGCCGCGCTCCCAGGTGCCGGTCCAGGTGGCCCGGGCGTTCGGACCGGGCTACGACCTGGTCTGCTACGGCCACACCCATGCCCGCGATTGGTCCGTGGTCGACGGCGTCCGGTTGGTCAATCCCGGCTCCCTGGGCGAAAGCGGTTCCCTGGCCCTGGTCCACGTGGACGGCCAGGGCGGGCTGCGCTGTGAATTCGTCGACGTGTTCTAGGCGCGGCTCCCCCGGATTTCCCCGCTTCCAGCCCGCCCCGCGACCATTGTGCACAAGCCGGAGAACTCCGCCCGGCGGTTGCACTTTTTTTTCAGGGATGGCATGACTCAACCGTGGATAAAATGAGGACAATATTGCCCGGTGCCGTGCTGCTCGCGCTGCTCTTTACCCTGTTGCTCGGTCCGGCGCCGGCCAGGGCACAGGGGGAGCGGGAGCTGGTCTTCGGCATGTCCGCCGCCTTCACCGGCGCCAACGGGGAACTGGGCATCGAATATTACCGCGGGCTCATGGCCTACCTGGACTACTACAACGAGCGGGTGGGAGAGGGCGGCTGGACCATCCGGGTCGAGCCGGCCAACGACGGGTACAACCCCGGTCCCAGCTTCCAGAACACGGTCAACTTCATCGTCCGGGACAACGTCTTCGCCCTGGCCGCCTACGTGGGCACGCCCACGGCCACCCACGTCCTCCCCCTGCTCCAGAAATTCGCGGACCGGCACATCTACATGCTCTTCCCCTTCACCGGGGCACAGCCCCTGCGCGGCGAGCCCTTCGGCAAGTACGTCTTCAACCTGCGGGCTTCCTATTTCGACGAGACCAGGGTCCTGGTGGATCATCTGCTGGCCGTGGGCCGCGGACGCATCGGGGTCTTCTACCAGTCCGACGCCTACGGGCGCACCGGCTGGGACGGCGTGCGCCGCGCCCTGGCCGTGCACGGGCTGCACATCGTGTCCGAGGCCGCCTACCACCGGGGAGCCTCCTTCGGGCAGGACTTTTCCGTCGAGGCCCGGCACCTCATGGACGCGGGTGCGGACGTCATCATCGTGGTCGGGACCTACGCTTCCCAGGCGGCCTTCATCCGCGACGCCCGCAACGCCGGGTGCGACCTGCCCATCGCCGGGCTGTCCTTCACGGACAGCGACAAGATGCTCGACCTGCTCAAGGCCGAGAGCGAGCGCACGGGCCGGGACTACACCACCGACCTGATCCAGTCCCAGGTGGTCCCGAGCTACGAGGAGACCGGACTGCCCGGCGTGCGTCTCTACCGCGAGATCATGGGCAACTACGAGGGGGGCATCATGCCCTCGGGCGGGGAGGAGTATTCCCCGCGCCGCTACAGCTTCGTCAGCTTCGAGGGGTTCCTGAACGGCATGCTCCTGGGCGAGATGGTCCGGCGCATGGGCGACGCCCCGTCCAGAGAACGCATCCCCGAGGTCATGGAGTCCATCCATGACTTCGACCTGGGCATCGGGGTGGACGCGCATTTCGGTCCGAACCGGCACCAGGGGCTCGACGCGGTCTACCTGACCACCGTGCGGGACGGGCGGTTCCGGCCCGTCGACAGTTGGGAAAGGTGGCGGCGATGAAAGCGCCCAAGCTGTTCGTCAAGCCGCTGCTGTTCATGGTCGTGATTTTCGGCATGATCGCGGTGGTCACCTCAATGACCTTCTCCAACAAGCTCCGGCGCGAGATGACCCGCGAATACGAGTCCAAGGCCCTGGCCCTGGCCCGGTCCGTGGCCGAGTCCGACATCTCCACCATCCTGAGCCAGGACGCGGGTGCGCTCCAGGGCCGCATCGACCAGTACCTGGGCATCAACGCGGTCTCCTACGTGCTCGTGGCCGACGAGAACGGCAACGTCCTGGCCCACACCTTCGTGCCGTTCATCCCCGACCGGATCATGCGCCTGGTGGCCGAAACCCCCAAGGTGGAGACCCGCGAGGAACACATCCTGCGTGACGTGGTCCTGGACGGTAAGCGCTACCTGCACGTGTCGAGCCCCATCCTGTCCGGCCTGGCCGGGGACGTGCACATCGGCATGGACTACGCGGTCATCGACCGGAACATCCACGAGGCCGTGCTCGAACAGCAGGTGGTCATGCTCATCCTGTTCGGGGTCAGCCTGCTGCTCGTCTTCCTGTTCGTGGTCAACATCTCCCAGCCGCTCCGCCAGTTGACCGAGTACGCGGGCCGGGTGGCGGTCAAGGACTTCGGCAAGGTGCCGGAGATCCACTCCACCGACGAGGTGGGCCAGTTGGCCAAGGCCATGGAGGCCATGACCGGCCAGATTTCCGAGCTGGTCGGCAGCCTGGAGGACCGGGTCCGGAAGAAGACCCGCGAGCTGCAGGAGGCCCGCGACGCCCTCAAGCAGAAGGTCGAGGAGCGCACCAGCGAGTTGATGCGCACCAACACCCAGCTCAAGATCGAGATCGCCGAGCGTAAGGTCATCGGCGACGCCCTGCGCAAGGCCGAGAAGAAGTACCGGACCATCTTCGAAAACGCGGTGGAGGGTATCTACCAGTCCTCCTACTCGGGCCGGTTTCAGGACACCAACCCGGCGCTGGCGCGCATCCTCGGCTACAAGTCGCCCGAGGACCTGATGAGCTCCGTCTACGACATCGGCACCCAGATGTACGTGGACCCGGACCGGCGCAAGGAGTTCCTGCGCCTCATCGAGGAGCGCAACGAGGTCAAGAATTTCGTGTCCAAGATGCGCAAGCGCGACGGCCGGATCATCTGGGTCGCGGAGAACGCGCGTAAGATCGTGGACGAGAACGGCAACATCGTTTGCTTCGAGGGGTCCATCGAGGACATCACCATGCGCAAGAAGGCCGAGGACCAGCTCAAGCGCCAGGCCTTCCACGACCCGCTCACCGGACTGCCCAACCGGGCCCTGTTCCTGGACCACCTGCGCATGGCCATGGAGCGCTCCCGGCGGCGCAAGCACATGTTCGCGGTCCTGTACATGGACCTGGACCGCTTCAAGGTGGTCAACGACTCGCTCGGCCACGACGCGGGGGACGAGCTCCTGCGCGGGGTGGCCCGCGTGCTGGAGCAGTGCGGCCGGTCCGTGGACACCATCGCCCGGTTCGGCGGCGACGAGTTCGCCATCCTGCAGGAAGAGATTTCGGCGCCCAAGGACGCCATCGCCATTGCCCGGCGCATCCTTGAGGGCGTGCGCCAGCCGTTCACCATCGGCGGCAACGAGGTGTTCACCTCGGCTTCCCTGGGCATTGTGCTCAAGACCGACGGCTACGACCGGCCCGAGGCCCTGTTGCGCGACGCGGACACGGCCATGTACCGGGCCAAGGAGCTCGGCAAGTCGCGCTTCAAGGTCTTCAACCGCAAGATGCACGACCAGGCGCTCCAGCTCATGGAGTTGGAGACCGACCTGCGGCGCGCCGTGGACCTGCGCGAGTTCGAGGTGGTCTACCAGCCCATCGTCCAGTTGGACACCCGGCAGGTCTGCGGGTTCGAGGCCCTGGTCCGCTGGCGTCACCCGGAGCACGGCATCATCGGCCCCGGAGACTTTATCTCCCTGGCCGAGGACACCGGCCTGATCTACGCCATCGACAACCTCGTCCTGGAGGAGGCCTGCGCCCAGGTGCGGCGCTGGCAGACCCTGGCCGGGGTGACCAAGGGCAGCGAGCTGACCGTGAACATCAACATTTCGGGCAAGCACTTCGGCCAGTCCATGCTGGCCGGGCAGATTTCCCGCGCCCTGGAGGATTCGGGGCTGTCCGCCGACTCCCTGAACATCGAGATCACCGAGTCCGCGCTCATGGACAACCCCTCGGTGGCCGAGGAGATCCTCCAGCAGCTCAAGGATCTCGGCATCCGCATCTGCATCGACGACTTCGGCACGGGCTATTCCTCTCTGTCCTACCTGCAACGGTTCCCCATCGACGTGGTCAAGGTGGACCGCTCCTTCATCATTGCCGTGGACGAGGACCCGGACAGCCAGGCCATCGTGCGCACGGTCTTCTCCCTGGGCGAGTCCATGGGGCTCAAGATCGTGGCCGAGGGCGTGGAGACCTCGGGCCAGCTCGGCTTCCTGGAGCGGGAAGGGTGCCGCTTCGTGCAGGGCTATTTCTTCTACAAGCCGCTGACCGTGTCCGAGGTGGACCACCTCCTGGAGGGACAGCGGCGCGGTTGACGCGCGGACGAAAAAACGGAGTTACACCATGGCGATACGCGATTTCATGGCCTGCGGGGTGGAGCCCATCGAACAGGTGCTCATGCCGTTCCAGGAGTTCTTCCGATCCAAATCCACCAGCGGCATCCTGCTCATCGTCGGCGCCCTGGCCGCGCTCGCCTGGGCCAACTCCCCGTGGGCCGATTCCTACGACGCCCTGTGGGGGACCGAGTTCACTGTGGGCTTCGGCGCGGCCGCCCTGTCCAAGCCGGTCATCCTGTGGGTCAACGACGGGCTCATGGCCCTGTTCTTCTTCGTGGTCGGTCTGGAGATCAAGCGCGAATTCCTGGTGGGAGAGCTCTCCTCGCGCAGCCAGGCCGTGCTGCCCATCGCCGCGGCCATCGGCGGCATGGTCGTGCCCGCGACCCTCTTCGCCCTGGTCAACCGGGGCGAGCCGTCCCTCGCGGGCTGGGGCATCCCCATGGCCACGGACATCGCCTTCGCCCTGGGCATCCTGGCCCTGCTCGGCGACCGGGTACCCTACCAGATCAAGATATTCCTGACCGCCGTGGCCATCGTCGACGACATCGGCTCCATCCTGGTCATCGCCCTGTTCTATACCGCGGACATCTCGTTTGCCATGCTCGGCCTGGGCGCGGTCTGCCTGGCCTTGGCCTTCGCGGCCAACCGCATGGGCGTGCGCACCCCGGTCTTCTATGCCCTGGCGGGCTGCCTGCTGTGGTTCTTCGTGCTCAAGTCCGGGGTCCACTCCACGGTGGCGGGCGTGCTCATGGCCTTCGCCATCCCGGCCCGCACCCGGTGCGACGCCGCGGCCTACTCGATCAACGCGGGGCGCCTGCTTGAGGACTATCGCAAGGCGGCCGGGCCGGACGAGTCGGTTTTGACCAACCGGGACATGCACTCGGCCCTGCTCTCCATGCAGCACATCACCACCCGTGCCCAGACCCCGCTGCAACGCCTCGAACACGGCCTGCATCCCCTGGTGGACTTCGTGGTCATGCCGGTCTTCGCCCTGGCCAACGCGGGCGTGAGCTTGAGCGGCGGCATCCCGGCCCAGGCGGCTCCGGCGGCCTTGGGCACGGCCCTCGGACTGGTCCTTGGCAAGCCCGTGGGCATCGTGCTCATGGTCCTGTTCATCATCCGCTTCTCCGAAGGCTACCCGCGCGGCGTGACGCTCCGGCATTTCGTCGGGGCCGGGCTGCTCGGCGGCATCGGTTTCACCATGTCCCTGTTCATCGCCACCCTGGCTTTCGGGCACGCGCCGGGCCTGCTGGCCGGAGCCAAGACCGCCGTGCTCGGCGCGTCCCTGATAGCGGGCGTTGCGGGCTACCTGGTTCTGCGCTCGGCCCCGCCTGCAAAGCCGCCGACAGGCTAGAACGCTTCCTATCGGGCCCGATCCGGTGTATCGTCAACCGGAGTATGCGGTCGACTTTTCCAGCAACCTCCGAGGCATCGGACCGAAACGAGCGGACCACAGCGAGACAATGATGAGCGAGCAAGGATTGATCGAGGGCGTCTTTTCCATCGAACGCATGGCCAAGATCGGCACGGGCACCACGGCCCGTCGGGTCAAGCAGACGGCCCTGTACTACGCCAGGGAAGTGGAGGGCGACAACATAGAGCTCCAGGGGCTGAACAACAAGCACGTGCCCTTCGGGCCGGTGGAGAGGATCACCAAGGACGAGTTGCTGGCCGATTACCTGCCCATGCCCCAGCTCTTCAAGGAGGTGGTCGGCAACCTGCGCATGGTTCAGAAATCCGTGGCTCGGGGGGACAAGTTCCGCAAGCGGGGCGAGAATTTCACGGCCGAGTACGAGTACGCCAACGCCCTGAACCTGGACGAGCAGAACGTGCGCGCCAACTTCGGCATCGGCCTGTGCCTCCTGGCCCGCGACGAGGAGGACAAGGCCAGGAAGGTCTTTGACCGCATCCTCGGTCTGGACACCGCTTTTTCCGACGACCACAAGCACCTGTTCAACGAGTACGGCATCGCCCTGCGCAAGAAGAAGCTCTTCGGCCAGGCCGTGGACTACTACCGCCGCGCCCTGGAACTGTCGAACGACGACGAGAACCTGTGGTACAACCTGGCCCGCGCCCAGTACGAGCGCCAGGACTGGGCCGCCTGCGCCGAGGCCGTGGCCAAGTGCCTGGACCTGGATCCGCTGCACGAGGAAGGGCGCAAGATGATGGAACACCTGACCAGGAAGGGCCTGGTCTAGGCCGGGAGGGCGCATGGGCACGGTCAGGGCATTCGTCATCGCCGGAACGCACAGCGGGTGCGGCAAGACCTCCATCTCGCTGGGCCTGATGGCCTCCCTGGCCCGCCGGGGGATCCGGGTCCAGCCCTTCAAGTGCGGCCCGGACTTCATCGACCCCGGCCACCACGCCCTGGCCTGCGCGCGCGACGGGCATCCCGTGCCCAGCCACAACCTCGACGGCTGGATGCTCGACGAGCCCGCCAATCTGGACATCTTCAACCGCTATGCTGCGGACAGCGACGTGGCCGTGATCGAAGGGGTCATGGGGCTGTTCGACGGCATCTCCGGCACCGGCGACGCCGGGTCCACGGCCCAGATGGCCAAGATTCTCGGCCTGCCCGTCATCCTTGTGGTGGACGCCCGGTCCATGGCCCGGTCCGCCGCGGCATTGGTCACCGGGTACGCGGACTTCGACCCCGAGGTGACCATCGCCGGGGTGATCTTCAACCGTGTGGGCAGCCCGGGCCACGCCGAACTGCTGCGCGAGGCCATGACCCTGGTGCCCGACGTGCCGGTCATCGGCTGCCTCGGCCGCGACGAGGACATCAGCACCCCCTCGCGCCATCTCGGCCTGGTTACTCCGGACCAGGACGGCCCGGACCTGTCCCGCTATCAGCGGCTGGCCGACTGGGTGGAGACCGGGCTGGACCCGGACGCGCTCCTGGCCTCCGTGCCCGAGGTGGAGGCCGTGGCCCCGTTCGAGCCTGTGCCCCAGCTCCCCAAGGTGACCATCGGCCTGGCCAGGGACAACGCGTTCTGCTTCTACTACGAGGAGAACCTCCGTCTCCTGCGCGAGGCGGGCGCGCGGCTCATCGAATTTTCCCCCTTGAGCGACACGCGCCTGCCCGAGCACCTGGACGGCCTGTATCTCGGCGGCGGCTACCCCGAGCTGTATGCCTTCGAACTCGGCCAGAACACCCGCATCCGCCGCGAGATCAAGGAGTTCTGCGAGTCCGGCCGGCCGGTCTACGCCGAGTGCGGCGGGTTCATGCTGCTCATGAACGACATCGTCACCGGCCGGGGCCGCTACGCCATGTCCGGGGTCTACCCGGTGCGCGCCGAGATGGGCGAGAAGTTCCGCGCCCTGGGCTACCGCGAGGTCACGGTCCGCGAGGCCACCAGTCTCGGCCCGGCCGGGACCACCGCGCGCGGCCACGAGTTCCACTACTCCTCGATCCAGGAGTCCCCCTCTGAAAATCTCCATCCGGTTTACGATCTGGCTGGACGCAAGGGCCCTCTCGATACGCCGGAGGGTTTTGTTACCTGGAATACCTTGGGGTCGTATGTACACCTTCATTTTGGTTCTAATCCGGATATAGCGAAGGCTTTCGTTACTGTGTGCCAGAAGAACTAGCGCGATAGGCGGTTTCCGATAGCGGGCCATCTGCACATTTTTCGAGGGTCCGCCTGATCCTCACGTACAGGGGTACGCTGCGGTCAGGCGAACCCTCGAAAAATGCACAGCTGACCCACTCTCGACAAATCCGCAGGACAACGGATTTGGACGTTGCGGTCTTTCCGCAACGCCCCGAAGGGGTGAGCCCCAGGACGGGGCGAATCAAAGCCTATCCCGCGCGCGGAGAGCCGCTGTCGGGTGCTGACGCACCCGAATCGCTCCAAAGAGAATGGGAGGAACCTTCGACTCAATGTTGTGTCGGAGATTTTTTTTGTGACCCGCCCCGCGAAGCGGCGATAAAAAGTTTGGAAGGGGGAGTCCAGAGGGGGGAACTTTATCAAAACGTTCCCCCTCTGGCCGCCGGAGGCATCCCGGGGCACCCCGGAGGCATCCCCTTGCAGGGCAGGGCGGGACCGGGTAAAATTATGGGGATGCGCACCTGGATTCTACATATCGACATGGACGCGTTTTTCGCGTCCGTGGAGCAGATGGACAACCCCGAGCTGAGGGGCAAGCCGGTGGCCGTGGGCGGGACGTCGGACCGCAGCGTGGTCTCGGCGGCCAGCTACGAGGTGCGCAAGTACGGGGTGCGGTCGGCCATGTCCGTGGTCAAGGCGCGCAAGCTGTGCCCGGAGATCGTCATGGTGCCGGGCCGCATGGGGCGGTACAAGGAGCTTTCGGTCCAGGTCATGGGTGTGCTCCGGGAGTTTTCGCCCACGGTGGAGCAGGCCAGCGTGGACGAGGCCTATCTGGACGGGACCGGGCTGGAACGGTTGTTCGGGCCCATCGACGAGGTCGGGCGGCGGATCAAGGCGCGGGTCAAGGAGGTCACCGGGCTGACCTGTTCCGTGGGCGCGGCCCCGGTGCGTTTCCTGGCCAAGATCGCCTCGGACATGGACAAGCCGGACGGCATGTACATCGTCCGCCACGAGGAAGTCGCGGAGTTTTTGCGCAGCCTGCCCGTGGGCAGGATTCCGGGGGTGGGCGCCAAGCTGCTGGACGTGCTCAAGCGGCTCGGCGTGCGGACCTGCGGCGACCTCCTGCTCAAGCCCGGCGAGTACTGGGAGGAACGGCTGGGCAAGTACGGCGCGGCGCTCTATGACCGGGCGCGCGGCATCGACCCCACGCCGGTCACGCCGCATGAGGCGGCCAAGAGTTGCAGCGCGGAGAACACCTTCCGCGAGGACACCACGGACCGGGCTCTGCTCAGGAAGTGGCTCCTGGCCCAGGCCGAGCGGGTGGGCGAGGACCTGCGCCGCCACGGGTACAAGGGACGGACCGTGACCCTGAAAATCAAGTATTCGGATTTCAGCCAGATCACCCGGTCGAAGAGCCTGGACGCGCGGACGGACAACACCGGGGTGATCTTCGAGACGGCCTGCGGGCTGCTCGACCAGTTGAAGTTGCCCCGCTCGGTGCGGCTCATCGGGGTGGGGGTATCCAATTTCGAAGCCCGCGCCCGGCAGGTCACCCTGTTCGAGGAGGCCCCGGCCCGGAAAGAGGCCACCAGCGAGTTGGACAAGGCCGTGGACGAGGTCCGGCGCAAGTTCGGCGGCAAGGCCGTGACCCGCGTGGGACTGTTGGGGTTCAAGAAAAAACCAACCAATTCGGCGGATTGATCCGGGCGATTTCGGCCCGGCGGTTGCGCCTTGCCAAACCGGGTGAACGTTACTACATAGAATAGATGTAAGGATGAACAAAATGGCCCGCTGTCCGGCGGGTGCAAACGAATAACAACCTCTCTAAAAACTTATGGAAAGTAAAAAACAGCCCCGTAATCGGGGTAGGTGGGCTTTTGTGCTGGCGCTGCTTGCGCTGTGCCTGTTCGCCATGCCCGCCCTGGCCGAGGATGAGCCCAAGGGCCTCATGGAAGTGAACCTTTCTCCCAAACCCGCGCCGCTGGCCGGAGATGTGGAAAAGGGCATCTCCCATCTCTTCAGTGTGCTCGAGGACCGTTCCAAGCCGCTCTCCGTGGCCGAGATCCAGCCCATGCTCGACTTCGTGGTCAACGTGGACGCGGACCCCAAGGACATCGAACCGGCCAAGCGGTTCGGCGGCCGGGGCATCTGTCTGCGCCGCGACGTGTCCACGGACCTGACGCGTATCCTCGAATTGTTCTACAACCCCGATATCCCCAACTACCTGCTCTGCCCGGCGGTCCTGCGCATGTCCGGCTGGCACAAGGGCAGCGAGTTCCTGTCGAGGACCAGGGGATTGTGGGAGGAACTGCCCGGCCTGACCGCGGACAAGCCCGTGGTCGTTCGCGGCCGCGAGTACGAGATGACCACGCCAGACTCCTTTGCCGAGGCGTATTACGGTTATGACCTGAACCGGCTGATGATCCTGACCAAATTCCAGGGCAAGAACGTGCTCATCTCCGTGTCCCAGCAGGACGGCAAGTCCGACGTGGGCCGCAAGGGCGCCATCCTGGACGACACCCGTTGGGATTACTTCTACTCCGGGCAGGAAGGCCTCAACCGGGGTCTGATCGGCTGGATGGACACCTACACCTACGCCTCGGGCTCGGTCCAGGTCTTCGTGGAGCAGGATGCGGCCGCGCCGCGCAGCACGGTCTTCCTGTTCAAGTGGCTCAAAGCCGGTTGGGCGGGCATGAACGTGGTCCAGCGTTCGCACATCTATGACGGCACCTTGCGCTACGTGCGCAGTTTCTCCAAGGTGGTCGAGTCCCGGGACCTGACCCCCGAGTACCTGGCCGACGGCCTCAAGAGCGTTTTGACCATGCCGGACGCGCGGATGAACACCCTGATCCAGGAGTACGCCCGCAACTTCGAGCGTCGCTTCAAGGACAACCCCAAGCTTCAGGACAGCGACTACGCCAAGGTCATCCGTGACGGCGGCTACGCCGAGGTCCTGGACGAGAAGGACCGCCGCTCGGTGCTGGCTTTGGAAAAGCTCAAGTCCATGCTCGGCATGGAGACCCTGGTCACTCTGGGCGACGAGGCCCCCGAGCCCGTGGCCCTGGCCCCGCAGACCGGGCAGTCCGACCAGGCGCTGGAAGTGGCCCAGCACGAGGCCGTGCCCGGCAGCTAGCCAGCGGTCGTGATACACGTTATATTGACGGCGCGCCGACGGTTCGGCGCGCCGTTTTCATTTTGCCGCAAGGAGAAGCCGTATGCTCGTTCACGTGGATGACGCCAAATTCCTGTTCTGTCCCCTGCTCATGACCCACGACGACAAGATGAAGATGTGCCAGGTGGCCCAGTGCATGATGTGGCGCTGGGTGGACCGCGAAAAGGGCACCGGCTACTGCGGCATGGCGGGCAGGCCCGCCGGGGCCGAAGGCTAGGCCGCGCCGGACCGCGTCAAACAGCCGTCAAGACAAGCGCACGCCATGCCCAGACCGTTCCATTTCAAGCTCGACAAGGTGCTCGATTACCGCGAGCAACTGGAGGAGCAGGCCAAGGGCGCCCTCGCCCGGGCCCGGGCGGCCCGCGACGCTCAGGCCGAGAAGCTGGCCGGTCTCGAGGCCCGGCTCGCGGCCCATATGGCCGCCGAGGCCGAGTCGCGCACCTCGGCCAACGACATGTGGTTGTGGCGGCAGTACCGGGACGCACTGTCCCAGGACATCTCCGTGGCCAGGGTGGAGCTGAACAATTTGGAACTCAAATTGCAAAGATGCCGCACGGAGGCCGTGGAACGGTCCAAGGACAAGAAGCTCCTGGAAAAGCTCAAGCAAACGCAAGCCAAGAGGCACCATGACCAAGAAAACGCCCGCGAAGAAAAGGAAAACGACGAAATGGCAACGATCCGGTTCGAGCCTCACGATCACTAAGGTTCTTCTCAGCCTCGTTTTCCTGGCCCTGCTCAAGCTCGCCGTGTTCGGCCTGTTGAGCGTCGATTCCCTGACGCTCAAGGCGGTCGAGACCGTGCTGCCCGACGTCCTCTCCGGCGAGACCGCCGAGGCCCAGACCAACGCCGCGTCCACCACGCCCATCGCCGACAAGGCCAACTCGGCGGCCAACAGCGCGGCGCAGGCCGAGGCGGCCAAGGACCAGGCCGCGGCGCAAAAGCGCACCGAGGCGGATATGCCCGCCGAATGGAAGGCCCTGAAGAAGAAAGAGGAGGAACTGGCCATCAAGGAGCGGACCCTCAAGGAGATGGAGGCGTCCATCAAGGCCGAGGCGACCAAGGTCCAGAAGCTCCACGACGAGATCAAGTCCATGCTCGACGAGGCCAAGCAGATCAAGGATCAGCGCGTCAAGCAGTTGGTCGACATGCTCTCCAACACCAAGGCCAAGAAGGCCGCCGAAATCCTCCAGTCCATGGACGACACCCTGGCCGTCAAGGTCCTGTCCGGCATGCGCGGCAGGCAGGCGGGCGAGATCCTCTCCTTCGTGGAATCCAAGAAGGCGGCCAAGCTCTCCGAGGAACTGACCAAGCTCCAGATCCCCTTCGGCAACTAGGCCGGGCGCGACAACGAATCCCACGGGCGGGCGGTCTTCGGACCGCCCGCCTTTTTTTGGGCCGAAGCGGAAGGGGGGCGGGTGGAGAGGCGCTTGGCGGCGTTGAACTGCGAGGCGGCTTCACGTATAGCAGGCCCATGACGCGTATCCGAATGGTTGTGGCCTACGAGGGCACCGAGTTCTGCGGCTGGCAGGTGCAGCCCGCCGACCGTACCGTGCAGGGCGAGCTGGAGCGGGCGCTTTCGACCATCCTCGGGCGCGAGGTCCGGGTGCACGGCTCGGGGCGGACCGACTCCGGGGTCCACGCCCTCGGCCAGACGGTCCATTTCGATACCCCGGACGACCGGCCCGAATTTCCGTGGCAGCGCAGCCTGAACGCCATCCTGCCGCGCGACGTGCGCGTACTCGACGCGGGCCCGGTGGCCGACGACTTCCACGCCCGGTACGGGGCAAGGTCCAAGACCTACGAGTATTGCCTGTGGCACGAGCGCGGGTTCTGCCTGCCCCAGCGCCGCCGATTTGTCTGGGATTGTGGGCCCGTGGACTTCGCGCGCATGGAGGGGGCCGCCCGTGTGCTCATGGGCGAGCACGACTTCGCGGCTTTCCAAAACGTGGGCACGGACGTGGGCTCCACGGTACGGACCATTGTCGACATCTCGCGCCACGCGGGCCTGACCGCGCACGAGTCGGTCTGGCGGTTCACGGCGGACGGGTTCCTCAAGCAGATGGTCCGTAACCTGGTGGGCTGTCTGGTGGCCTGCGGGCGGGGGAAACTCTCGGTCGACGGGGTCAGGGCCATACTGGCTTCGGGCGACCGCACCCTGGCCCCGGCCACGGTGCCGCCTCAGGGGCTGACCCTGGTCCGGGTGGCGTACTAGCGGTAGACGATGTCGCGCTTTTCCTCATCCCAGTAAAAGGTCGAGGCTTCGAGCCGTTTCTCGACCTTTTTTCTGTGCTTGCCGAAGGTGATCATCGTGCCGGGGTGGACGAACTTCTTCACCTTCACGGTCACACCCTGCATCTCCGCCTGGTGGCGCAGCAGCAGCCGGTGGATCTTGCCGCTGAGGGCCTCGCGCCGCTGGACCAAGGCCTCGCGGTGCTTGATGATCTCGGCCAGGGCCGGACGCTTGGACTCCGGGGTGCGCGCCAGGAGGACCTCGGGCGGTTCGGTGCCCAGCGTGGCATCGATCTTCTTGATGGCCTGGACCACCCGGCTGCGTTCCTCGCGCAGCTTTTCGTCCTCGGCCTCCTCGACGATGATGCCCACGGTCGTGGCCACGCCCAGCTCGGAGCCGAGCTCGTTGACCTCGATGCCCTTGCGGGCCAGGATCACGCCGCCCTGGACCGTGCCCTTGCCGGACAGGGCGATGAGCCTGCCGTCCGTGCGGATGACCGAATTTTGGATTTCGTTGGCGATGAGCACGTCGTGCCTGGCCCGGATGCGCGCGCCCACGGCGTAGTTGGCGATGACCCGGCCGTCGCAGACGATCTCGCCGCCGTCGGGCATGAGGATGCCGCCCTTGACCTCCACCAGGCCGCCCGCGTACACGGCGGCGCTCTCTATGGAGCCCTCCACCAGGACGTGCTTCGGGGCCGAGACCGAGAACCCGGCCTGGACCGACCCCAGGACCTTGACCGAGCCGTGTTCGACCTTCACGTTGCCCGAGTTGAGGTCCACGTTGCCCTGGACCACCAGGCACTGGGTCACGGACAGGGTGTTCTGCTCCATGACCGCCACGCCCTGCGCCTTGGAGGTGTACGTCACCCCGTCGTTCTGCGGCAGGACGTTTTCGCCCAGGTGTATCCTGAGCTCCCTGCCCGCGTGGGCCGGGATGGTCTTGCCGTAGATGTCGATGCCGCCCTCACCCGCGGTGGGCGGGTGCAGCCTGCCGATGATCTGCCCGGTATTGACCATGGGATAGACGCCCCGGTCGCGGAAATCGAGGCGCCCCGCGGCGTCCTCGGTACCGGTCTCCTCGCGGGTGGCCACCAGGGATTCCAGCCAGCCGTCGCGGCCCGGCACCGGGTGGGCGCCCTTGACCAGGACCTGGTTGGGCAGGGGCATGTTCATGTCCGCCGCCTGCCTGAGCTTGGCGGCCAGCGCCTCCAGGTCCACGGGGATGAGCACGCCCATGTCCCGCAGTTGCTTCTCGATGCGCTCGGCGGTGATGCGTTCGCCCCGGAAATCCTTGTGGTAGATGGTGCCCACGACCTCGACTTCGTCGTGGGTGATGTGGGCCACGGGGGTCACGGAGACCACGTTGTCCCGGATGTGGGCCATGCCCCAGACCAGGGAGTAGTATGCCTCGGCGGCCGCGTCCCAGGCCACGTTCTCGCCGGTTTCGACCTTGACGGGCTTGGGCGTGAAGGTGCCGCTGGGATGGATCGGACGACCGTCGATGGTCTCGCCGTCGGCGGCTTTGGCCGGGGGGCGGAAGCGCAGGAACCGGTCGTCCGGGAACACGGGAAACTCCAGGTCCCCCAGACCGGCCAGGGTGGCCTCCCTCGGCTCGCGGGGCGGGATGCCCCGAACCAGGGTGATGCCCCGAAAATCGCCCCCGGTCCTGACCGCCTCCACGATGCGCCTGGCGGCGTCCTCGTCCACGGGCAACCGGACTCCGCAGGCGGCCACCTGGGCCTTGAGCAGGGCCACGCTCGGCTCTTCCCCGCCGTTGGGCGGGAAGTACCGGTTGACGCCCAGCTTCATGCCGTCCTCGGACATGGCGAAGCGGAAGATCGCTTCGGGACACGTTTTCAGAGTCTCTTCATCCGTCATGGCGCACCGCTTTGCATGATGCAGGGAATGGCGGGTCCGCCGGTCGGGCCGCTCCGTCCGGCATTACCCCTTTGCGGAATGTACCACAGCAGTCAACCGCCTGGCAATTAGTTGAAAAAACGGTAGTTTCAGGAATAGTTACGTGTCCTGCCGGAGGGACAGCCGCCAGTACAGCTCTTCGAGCAGTCCGGCCAGGTCGGCGTAGATGCCGCCCGGTTCCGGGGGCAGGCCGAACAGGGCCCGGCGTTGCTCCCTGAGGCCCTCCTTGGAGACCGCGCCCGAGTCCGAGTGGAACACGGTCATGGCCAGCCGCTCGGCCAGGAGGTAGCCGGTCAGCCCGTTGCCGAGCAGGTCCATGAGCACCCGGAAGCGGTCGCGGTGTTCCTGCCAAAAGCGTAGCGCGGTGTCGTTCGGTTCGGCGGCTAGGGATTCGCAGATGAGCGAGTACAGGGTGTTCACGCCCGCGCCGGGGATGCCGCGCCGCCAGCCGAGCAGCCAGGGGTTGCGCCAGAAGAGCAGGAAGTGCTCGGACCCGGTGCGGATGATCTCCTCCATGATCCGGCGGGCGCGGATGAGCACCGCGTCCTCCCAGACGATCTGGCGGGCGGCCACGTCCCAGGCCGGGACCGGGCCGCGCTCGGCCGCGGCGGATGCGGGCTCGCCGAGCACCCGGCCGAGGATGTGCGAAAACCAGCGGTTGGCCTGGTCCGAGGCGGGAGTCTCCAGGTGGGCGTAGCTCAGGATCACCCGGCCCTGCCCGAACCCGTTGGTCGCCACCACCGGCGAGCCCTCCATGAAGTCCGGGTTCAGGTTCACGCCGTACAGGGTCTCCCAGTCGGCCATGGTCCCCTTGGGCAGGGTGGCCAGGTTGAGGTCCGCCACCCAGAAGTCCGGGCCGGGCTTGCCGTAGCGGGCCAGCACCCGGACCGACGGGTCCACCGGATCGAACCGGCCCGGCCACCAGACCGGGAGCAGACCACTGTCCATGGCGTCCGGGACCAGGTCGCTCGTCGTGTCCAGGCTCGCATGCACGTGGCCCGAGAGAAAGTGATGCAGCCGGTTGCGGTATCCCTTGCGCGTCCAGGGCGAGAGGCCCAGGCCGAAGGGGGTGGACAGGGCCAGCCCGGCCCCGCCGCAGAAGCCGAGATAGGTGCCGCCCCCGCGCACGTAGTCGCGGATCGCGTCCATGCCGCGCGCGCCCAGCCGGTCGGCCTTGCCCTTGGCCCGGCCGCCGGGCACGAAGAGCGCCTTCGGGACTTCGCCGAACTTGCCAGCGAGCGCGCCATCGGCTATTTCTGAGCCGCGCACCAGCCGGTGGGGCACGCCCCAGGCCGTCAGGGCCCGGACGGCCAGCAGCCCCCAGAAGTGCGATTCGTCCCAATATATATGTATGCTTGACATATGCGGCGCTCTTGACAAGTGTAGGCCGACGCTATCAAGCGAGGCTGTTGACCGCAAGAAAAATGGAATGATACTACGGTGTTTTCGACACCGCCCCAATAAGAACCAGACCCCCCGCAAGAGATCCGGACTCCGCCGAAAGCGGCACGAAAAGTTTAGGAAGGAAGAGGGATGGGGTCCGGGGAGGGAGAGGGAAAGTCCCTTTCAAAGGGTTTCCTCTCCTCTTCCCGGCCGCCGGAGGCACACACATGGCCCGGAAAGAGTTAGCCAAAGCCTACGAACCGTGGGATGTGGAAGAGAAGTGGGAGACCCACTGGGAACAGAGCGAGACCTTCACCCCGGACCCCGACGGTCCGGGCGACGCCTATTCCATCGTCATCCCGCCGCCCAACGTCACCGGCGTCCTGCACATGGGCCACGCCCTGAACCTGACGCTCCAGGACATCCTCTGCCGCTTCAACCGCCAGCAGGGCAAGAACGTCCTGTGGGTGCCGGGCACGGACCACGCGGGCATCGCCACCCAGAACGTGGTCGAACGGCAGTTGAAGGAAGAGGGGTTGACCCGCGACGACCTGGGGCGCGAAAAGTTCATCGAGCGCGTCTGGGAGTGGAAAAAGGAGAAGGGCGACCACATCCTCAGCCAGATCCGGCGCATGGGCGCTTCCGTGGACTGGACCCGCGAGTGTTTCACCTTTGACGAGCAGCGGGCCAAGGCCGTGCGCGAGGTCTTCGTCTCCCTGTTCGAGCAGGGACTGATCTACAAGGGCGACTACATCATCAACTGGTGCAACCGCTGCCACACCGCCCTGGCCGACGACGAGGTCGAACACGAGGCCAAGCCGGGCAAGCTGCACCACGTCAAATATCCCCTGGCCGACGGCTCCGGCCATCTGATCGTGGCCACCACCCGGCCCGAGACCATGCTGGCCGACTCGGCCATTGCCGTGAACCCGGAAGACGAGCGGTTCAACAAGTACATCGGCAAGACCGCCATCCTGCCCCTGGTCGGCCGCGAACTGCCGATCATCGGCGATTCCTACGTGGACGTGGAGTTCGGCACCGGCTGCCTCAAGGTCACCCCGGCCCACGACATGAACGACTGGGAGATCGGCCGCAGGCACAACCTGGAGGTCATCTCCATCCTGGACGAGCAGGGCATCGTCAACGAGAACGCGCCCGAGAAGTACCGGGGCCTGTCCGTGACCGAGGCGCGCAAGGTGGTCCTCGAAGACCTGGAAGCCGAAGGGCTGCTCGGCGAGATCGTGGACCACGACCACTCGGTGGGCGTCTGCTACCGCTGCAAATCGACCATTGAGCCCCACGTTTCGACCCAGTGGTTCGTGTCCATGAAGCCGCTGGCCGAAAAGGCCCGCGCCGCCGTGCCGGCCGAAACCCAGATCTTCCCGGAGCACTGGACCAAGACCTACTACCAGTGGCTGGACGAGATCCGCGACTGGTGCATCTCCCGCCAGATCTGGTGGGGCCACCGCATCCCGGCCTGGACCTGCGAGGAGTGCGGCGAGCTCATCGTGGCCAAGGAAGATCCGACCAAGTGCACCAAGTGCGGCTCCTCCAGGCTGGTCCAGGACGAGGACGTGCTGGACACCTGGTTCTCCTCGGCCCTGTGGCCGTTCTCGACCATGGGCTGGCCCGACGACACGAAAGAGCTGGCCAAGTACTACCCGACCTCCTGCCTGGTCACCGGCTTCGACATCCTGTTCTTCTGGGTGGCGCGCATGATGATGATGGGCCTCCAGTTCATGGAGGAGATTCCGTTCAGGCACGTCTACATCCACGCCCTGGTGCGCGACGAGCAGGGCAAAAAGATGTCCAAGTCCACGGGCAACGTCATCGACCCGCTGGACATGATCGGGAAGTACGGGGCCGACGCCCTGCGCTTCACCCTGACCAGCTTCGCGGCCATGGGCCGGGACATCAAGCTCTCGGAGCAGCGCATCGAGGGCTACAAGCATTTTATGAACAAGGTCTGGAACGCCACGCGGTTCGCCATGATGAACCTGCCCGACGAGATTCCGGACGCGGACGTGCACGCGGCCGACGACCTGGCCAACCGTTGGATTCTCCATCGGCTGGAGGAGGTCAAGGAAGCCATCGCCCGGGCCACCGAGGAGTACCGCTTCAACGAGATCGCCCAGACGCTCTACAAGTTCATCTGGTCCGAGTTCTGCGACTGGTACCTGGAGATGATCAAACCCGCGCTCTATGGTGAAGACGAGCAGGCCAAGGCCGCCACCCAGCGCGTGTTGTGGACCGTGCTGTCCGAGACCATGATCCTGCTCCACCCGGTGACCCCGTTCATCACCCAGGAGATCTGGAACGTCCTGCCGAGGCCCGCGGGCGATGAGCGCAGCGAGGATATCGCCACCCTGCCGTTCCCCGAGAAGCGGCCGGACTGCCTGGACGACGAGGCCGTGGCCGAGATGGAGCTGTTCATGGGCGTGGTCTCCGGCACTCGGAACATCCGCACCGAACTGCTCATCGAACCGGCCAAGAAGCTCGACCTGCTGATCCGGACCGTGAGCGACGCGGACAAGGCCGTGCTGGAGGCCAACCTCGGCTTGATCCAGGCCCTGGCCCGCATCGACAACGTGACCATCGGCCCGGACGTCAAGGCTCCCAAGGCCTCGGGCGCGGCCGTGGTCCAGGGCAACGAGCTGTCCGTGCCGCTGGAAGGCGTGGTCGACTTCGACGCCGAACTGGCCCGCCTGGACAAGAACCTGGGCAAGCTCGAAAAGACCATGAAGGGCGTGGCCGGCAAGCTCAAGAACCCCGGCTTCGTGAACAACGCCCCGGCCGAGGTGGTCGAGGGCGAGAAGAAGAAGCTCGCCGAAATGGAAGAGGAAAAGACCAAGCTGACCCAGCTCAAGGCGCGCCTTGAGTCGGTGATGGGGTAACATCCAGGGCAAAGAACAGGCCCCAATCGGCGCATGCAGCGGTAACGATTCCGCACGACCGGCCTGCGCCGCGATAAAAAGTTTTGGAGGGTCCAGGGAACCTTTTTCAAAAGGTTCCCTGGCCGCCGGAGGCAAATCTTATGGCAAACGTATTTCTCGTCGGAGCCGGGCCGGGCGATCCGGGCATGCTCACCCTGCGGGCCAAGGAGATCATCGAGTCGTGCGACGTGATGATCTACGACTATCTGGCCAACGCCGAATTTCTGAAGTGGTGCAAGCCGGACTGCGAAATCCTGTACGTGGGCAAGAAGGGCGGCGACCACACCCTGCCCCAGGACCAGATCAACGGCCTGATCGTCGAAAAGGCCAAGTCCGGCAAGGTCATCTGCCGCCTCAAGGGCGGCGACCCGTACGTGTTCGGGCGCGGCGGGGAGGAAGGCGAGGAACTCGTTGAGGCGGGCATCGACTTCGAGGTGGTGCCCGGCATCACCGCGGGCGTGGCCGCCGCCGCGTACGCGGGCATCCCGGTGACCCACCGCGACCACACCACCAGCGTCTGCTTCATCACCGGGCACGAGGACCCGACCAAATCCGAGTCCGGCCACAACTGGGCCGTGTACGGGCAGTCCACCTCCACCCTGGTCTTTTATATGGGCGTGGGCAATCTGCCCATGATCGCCAAAAATCTCATGGACAACGGCCGCGCCGCCGATACCCCGGTTGCCTTGGTGCGCTGGGGCACGCGCTGCAACCAGACCTCGTTTGTGTCCGACCTGGAGCACGTGGCCGAAGAGGCCGAGGCCCGGCAGTGGAAGGCCCCGTCCATCATCATCGTGGGCGGCGTGTGCAGCCTGCACGACAAGCTCGGCTGGTTCGAGAAGAAGCCCATGCTCGGCCGGGGCGTGATCGTCACCCGCGCTCGCGAGCAGGCCTCGGGCCTGGTGGGCGTCCTGCGCGAGCAGGGCGCGTGCGTGCGCGAGTTCCCGACCATCTCGGTGGAGCCGCTCGACGACTATGCCGAGGTCGAGACCGCCATCCTGCAACTGGCCCGGTACCAGTGGGTGGTGTTCACCTCGGTCAACGGCGTCAAGCATTTCTGGCAACAGCTTCGGGCCATCGGCCTGGACGCACGCATCTTCGGCGGCATGCAGATCGCGGCCATCGGCCCGGCCACGGCGGACGAACTGCGCGCCCGGGGCATCGAGCCGGACTTCATCCCCGAGAAATACGTGGCCGAGCACGTGGTCAAGGGACTGCTCGAACGCGGCATCGCCGGTTCGGACGTGCTCATCCCCCGCGCCAAGGTGGCCAGAGAGGTCCTGCCCCGCGAGCTCAAGGCGGCGGGCTGCAAGGTCACGGTCCTGCCGGTCTACGAGACCCGGCTGGGCCAGGCCTCGGGCGACGAGATCATGGAAGCGCTCGGCGCGGGCGACATCCGCTACGTGACCTTCACCTCGTCGAGCACGGTGGAGAACTTCTTCGAACTGGTCCCGGCGGACGCCTTCAAAAATTATCCGGACGTGAAGATCGCCTCCATCGGCCCGGTCACCTCGGATACGGTCCGCAAATTCGGCCTGACCCCGGCCATCGAGCCCGAGGACTACACCATCCCCGGCCTGGTGGACGCACTCATCCAGGACGCGACGGCCGCAAAATAGGCCCGCATCAAGATACGAAAAAAGGCCCGGCGCGCAGGATTGCGCACCGGGCCTTTTTCGTTGCCGGGACCAGGGCTAGACGTCCTCGATGACCTCGGTCGAGCCGTTGGTCTTGACCGACTCGATGCCGTTCTCCATGGCCGCGTTGGAGGAATACATCTCGCTCTTGCCGATGATCTGGTGGTTCGCGGCCTTGAGCACGAAATAGGGCTCGCCTCTCTTGGACTCCTTGCGTTCGTAGCGCTCGTCGAGCGGGCTGTTGGCCTGCACGCTGGCGATGCCGTTGTTGCAGGCCGCCTTGGTGGTGTAGAGCTCGCTGGTCAGGATGACCTGGCCGTTGCCCGCCTTGAGGTTGAACATCCACTGCTCGTCCTTTGCCTGCTTGCGTTCGAATTTGCCTGCCATCGATGTTCTCCTTGGATATGCGAGGAGCGTCCGCGCCGGGCGTCGCGCCGTCGAAAACGCCGCTCTTTTATTGATAATGTCATTCTATACCATATCCCGGATGTCCATGCCACCGTCCGGTGGCGAATATCGCATGGAACGCCGAAAAAATACCGGCGGGTCGGGTGGGGCTAGCGGTAGCTTTCGATGATCCGCGCGGCGGTGCCGTCGGCCTTGAGTCCGTCCAGGGCGGACTGGAGACGGAGCACAAGGGCCGGGTCCAGGTCCCGGCTGGCGGCGTAGTAGAGGTTGGAGCTCATCAGCCGGTAGACGGGTTCGAAGTCGTCCGGGTTCAGGTCCATCCGGCGGATGGAGTAGAAGGTGGCCGGTTCGTTGGCCACCATGATGTCGATGTGCCCCAGGAGGAGTTTGCGGATGTTCAGGGTGCGGTCGTGGACCGATTCCAGCCGGTGCGGGGGCACGCCCAGGCGGATGAGCTCCTGTTCCGAGGCGCTGGACCGGATGGTCCCGTACCGATATTCCCAGGCCCCCTTGACCGGGTCCTTGATGACGATGCCTCGGGATTTCAGGGCGAAGAGGCTGGTGTGCAGGGGCATGATCGGGCCGATCCAGCGGAACAGCTTTTCGCGCGCGGCGGTCCTGGCCATGGCATAGAGGATGACGTCGCTCTTCTCCTGTATCTCCCGGTACCCGCGCGCCCTCGGCCAGACCTGGATGTCCTTGCGAGCCACCTTGAGCCCGGCCCGGCCTGCCATGAGCAGGAACAGGTCGGTGGCCAGGCCGGAGGGCCCGCCCGTCCCGGCAAAGTTCAGGGGCGGGTTGTTCTCGGTGATGACGCGCACGTCCGCGGCTCCGGCCGGACCGGGACCGAGCAACAGGAACAGGATGAGCAGCGTGCACAGCCGATACATGGGTTTATCCCTTGGGTAATAGGCTTGATTCGACACAATATACGGAGCGCCTTCCGAAAAGGCAATGCAGGCCCGGAACGGAAATACGCCCTTGAAAAAGGGCGCGCTTTGGGCCAAGTTCGGGGACGGGGCGACCCCCGCCTTTTTCAACCATTCAAGGGAGCACCCATGGCAATGCCCATCGCCGTCCTCGTGTCCGGGGGCGGGTCCAACCTGCAATCCATCATCGACCGCATCGAAGCGGGCATGCTCGACGCCGAGATCAAGGTGGTCGTGTCCAACAGGGAAGACTCCCACGGTCTGATCCGGGCGCGCAACCACCACATTCCCACCCGCGTACTGCTGCACACGGAATTCCCGTCACGCGAGGCCTTCGACGAGGAGATGGTCCGGGCTATCCGCGAATCGGGCGTGAACGAGACGGGCGCGGTGGTCATGGCCGGGTTCATGCGCATCGTCACCCCGGTCTTCCTCGAACCGTTCCGGGGGCGCGTGGTCAACATTCACCCGGCCCTGCTGCCGAGCTTCCCCGGCGTGCACGGCCAGGCCGACGCCGCGGACTACGGGGTCAAGATCTCCGGCTGCACCGTGCATTTCGTGGATGAACAGATGGACCACGGCCCGGTCATCATGCAGGCCGCCGTGCCGTGCCAGCCGGGGGAGGGCGGCGACGCGCTCGGCGCGCGCATCCTCAAGCTGGAACACCGCATTTACCCCCAGGCCCTGCAATGGCTGGCCGAAGGACGCCTGGAGCAGCGCGGCCGGTTCGTGCACCTCAAACCGGCCAGCCGAAATCTGGCCATGCAACCCACGGCCGACGTGGACGTGGACACCCAGGCCCTGGTCTGGCCGCCGCTGGAAGAAGGTTTTTGATGCCTCCGGCGGCCAGGGGGAACCCTTGAAAGGGTTGCCCTGGATCCCCTCCGAGCTTTTTGGCGCCGCTTCGCGGGTGCGTGCGGGAGCGGTTTGAAAGATGTTTTGTAGCAACCTGATAAGACGTAACCCATCCCCGTAACCCTCCCCGCCGAAGGCGGCGATAAAAAGTTTGGAAAGGAGGGATGGAGTCCGGAAGGGAAGGAAGAACCCTTTCAAAGGGTTTTCCTTCCCTTCCCGGCCGCCGGAGGCGCTTTATGCCCACATTGGACGACGTGCGGTTTGTGGCGATTGATTTCGAGACGGCGGATCCCAAGCGGGATTCGGCGTGCGCTTTGGGCATTGTGGTGGTGGACCGGGGCGAGATCGTGGCCCGGGACTACCGCCTGATCCGTCCGCCCAGGGCCCGGTTCAATCCGTTTTGCGTGCGCGTGCACGGCATCCACTGGTCGGATGTGTGCGACGAGCCGAGTTTCGGCGACCTGTGGCCCGAACTGGAGGGCTACTTCCAGGGCGCGGATTTCTTGGTGGCGCACAACGCGGCCTTCGACAAGTCGGTGCTGCACACCTGCTGCCGGGAATCGGGCCGTATCGCGCCGGAACAGCCGTTCCTGTGCACCGTGCAGTTGGCCCGCAAGACGTGGGAGCTGGCCTCGAACAAATTGCCGAGCGTGTGCGAGCACCTGGGCATTGAATTGAACCACCACAACGCGGCCTCGGACGCCGAGGCGTGCGCGCTCATCGCGGTCAACGGGCTGCGGCTCAACCCCGGCTTCATGAGCAAGGTGCTGTGATGGCGGACGTGTATTTCATCGGCGCCGGGCCGGGCGATCCTGAGCTGCTGACCGTCAAGGGTCGGCGGCTGATCGGCGAGGCCGACCTGGTGCTCTATGCCGGGTCCCTGGTGCCCGCCGAGGTGGTGGCCGGGGCCAAGGCCGGGGCGCAGGTGGCCGATTCCGCGCCCATGAGCCTGGAGGAGACCCACGCGCTCATGGCCGAGACCGTGGCCTCGGGCGGGACGGTCGCCCGCGTGCACACCGGCGACCCGTCGCTGTACGGGGCCATCCGCGAGCAGATGGCGCTCATGGACGCGGTCGGGATCTCCTACGAGGTGGTGCCGGGCGTGACCGCCGGGTTCGCGGCCGCGGCGGCGGCCAGGCGGTCGTACACCGTGCCCGAGGTGACCCAGACGCTGATCTTCACGAGGCTTGAGGGCAAGACCCCGGTGCCCGAGGGCGAGGGGCTGCGCAAGCTCGCGGCCCACGGCTCGGCCATGTGCATCTATCTTTCGGCGGGCGACCCCGAAGGCGTGCAGCGGGAGCTGCTGGCCGGCGGTCTGGCCGGGGCCACCCTGGTGGTCATGGCCTACCGGGTGGGCTGGCCGGACGAGCAGGTCGTGGAGACCGAGCTGGCCGAGCTGGCGCAGGCCGCGCGCGAAAGCGGCTTCACCCGCCAGACCGTGTTCCTGGTCCTGCCCGGCCAGGGCCGCGAAGACGCGGGCAAGGCCCGCTCGCTGCTGTACGACGAGAATTTCAAGCACATGTATCGCGCCTAGCCGCAGGGAGATACGCCATGGAAACGCTGGAAATCCGCACCCATGACCGTGAGGAGTTGCTGGACGTCACCCCGGCCGTGCGCCGTGCCATCCGCGAGAACGGCTGGTCCGACGGTGCGTTGCTTCTCTACTGCCCACACACCACCGGGGCCGTGACCGTCAATGAAGGCGCCGATCCGGACGTGGTCCGCGACATGGTCGTCAACCTGCGGAAGCTGGTCCCGCACCGGGGCGACTACCACCACGCCGAGGGCAACTCCGACGCGCACATCAAGTCCTCCCTGTTCGGCTGCGACCAGATGGTCATCGTCGAGGGCGGGGACATCCTGCTCGGCACCTGGCAGAAGATCTACTTCTGCGAGTTCGACGGGCCGCGCACCCGCAAGCTGTGGGTGAAGTGGTTGGGCGCATAGGAAAGGCAGGGTGCCGGAGCCCTGGCGGAGGGCGCAGAAAACCCCACCGTTGTCGGCGGGGTTTTTTGTCTTGCGGTCAGGCAGCCATCCGTTGGATGAGATTGTCCAGTTCGATGACCATGCGTTGCAGGTCGTTTACGGAATCGGCGGCCTTGATCATGGACTGGCTGGTCTCGCCGGAGACCCGGCTGATGTCCTCGGTGGCCCGGTTGATCTCCTCGGCCGAGGCGGACTGCTGTTCCGAGGCCGCGGCAATGGACTGGACCTGCTCCGAGGAATCGTCCGAGTAGGCCACGATCTCGTCGAGCACGGCCAGGGCCCGGTCGGCCAGCTTGGTGCTCTCGCCCACGGCAAGGGCCGCCGTGTCCGTGGAGGCGATGTTCCTCCGTCCGGCCTCCTGGATGGCGTGGATGGCGTTGTTCACCTCGGTGGTGGCGGCCATGGTCTTTTCGGCCAGCTTGCGGACCTCGTCGGCCACCACGGCGAAGCCCCGGCCCGCCTCGCCCGCGCGGGCGGCCTCGATGGCCGCGTTGAGCGCCAGCAGGTTGGTCTGGTCCGCGATGTCCGAGATGACCTCGATGATGGTTCCGATGGAGTCCGTCTGTTCGCCCAGGCCGGTCATGTCCGCCTTGAGCCGGTCGGCGTGGGCCTGCACCTCGCGGATGGCCTTGACCACCAGGTTGACCACCTCCGCGCCCTCACCTGCCTTGAGCCGGGTCTGGCTGGTGTTCTCGGCCGCCCGTCCGGCGTTGCGGGCCACTTCCAGGACCGTGGCGTTCATCTCCTCCATGGCCGCGGCCGTCTCGGCGGTCCGTTCGTTCTGGACCTGGCTGCCCCGGCTGGCCTGTTCCACCTGCACCCCGAGGGCCGAGGACGAATCGGCCAGGATGCGGGAGATGTCGGCCGCCTGCTGGGCCAGTTGGGCGTTCCTGCGCTGCATGGTCATGATCTCGGTCTGGTCCACCACGATCTCCACCGCGCCGACCACGTTTCCCTTGGCGTCGAGGATGGGCTTGCCCGTGTACCGGATGTCCAGATCCATATCCCGCGGGTGGGCGTCGGTCTCCGAGGTCTCCATCTCGCCCGAGCGCATGCTGGTGGTGCAGGCGCAGTTCTCGGTGCGGCAGTCCGAGGTTTTGAAGATCTCGTGGCAGCGGACCGCGCGGTAGGCCTTGTGGTCCTCGAACCCGCCCAGAGTCCGGCCCGTCTCATTCAGGAACAGGACGTTGAGCTCCTTGTCGACGGTCAAGAGCGGCAGCGGGATGGTGTCCAGGTAGCGGACCAGGGCCTCGGCGATCTCGTTGCTCCGGTCCAGGATGCGGGCGTACTCTCCCTCAAGTCCTTCGGCCGGAGCCGTGGTCCGCAGTCTGCCGACCACGATGGCCTCGGCGGTCTCCTCGAACCGGCGGGACATGTCCTTGAGCACGTCGGTGATGCCGACCAGGGACGCGCACAACTGCCCGATCTCGTCCTTCTGGCGGACGTCGAGCCGGGCCTGAAAATTTCCTTTGGCGATCTCCCTGGCGAAGGTCAGGGCCTTTTTGGCCGGGCGCGAGATGCCCAGTGCGATGAACACGGACAAGAGGATCGAGGCGAGTACGCACGCGGCGGTGAGGACGGCCGTGGTCCGCAGCAGCTCGTCCCGCGTCTGCCGGAATCCGGCCTGCTGCAGGGCGATGCGCTCCTTCAGGCTGGCCTGGAGGGCGTCCATCTGGGCCATGGCCGTCTGATAATACTTGTCCATGCGGTCGCTCATGGACGCCAGCCGCAGTCGGCTGGTGCCGTAGTCGTTCAGCATGGCGAGCAGGTCCTTGCCCATGAGGTCGAGGAGGTTGTTGTAGGCCTTGGCGAATTGGTCCACGTTCTCCTCCATGCCCAGCTGGCCGCCCAGGTTCTCAATCAGGCCGAGGTCCTCCTCGGCCCGCGAGCGTATGTCGGCCACCCTTTTCTCCGCTTCCGCAGCGTTCTGCCGGAGCAGGGCGCGGGAAAAATAGCCGTTGACGGATTCCAGCCGGGTATCGATTTCGAGCAGGGCGGACATCTCGTCCGCGGCCTCGGTCTCGGTTTGCTCAAGCCTGGACAGGTCGTCCACCGCCTGGTTCTGGATGATCGCGAATCCGATGAAGATCAGGGACAGGAGGGAAAAACAGATGGAGAGCCGGATTTTGACCGACAGATTGTTGAAACGCATGACTACCGTTATCCTTTTCAGACCGCACCGTAGAGCGCGCGCCTATCGTCGCTACGCTGAACGATTGAACGCATGTTGTCGGCAGAACTGTGCGGGAAAGTGGACTAAATGTCCAGAGGCGAACGCCAAGGCGCCGCGCCGGGCGGTTTGCGGGCCGCGGGTCAGGCCGTGGCCGGGCCGCGGTTCAGGTGGACCTGGTTCATGTGCGTGGGGATGCCGCGTTCGCGGAATTCGCGGATGAGGCGGACGGCGATGTCGCTCTTGAGGTTCCAGGCCTCGGCCGGGGAATCCGCCCAGGCGGCCACCCAGCAGGTCACGCACTCCTTGTCCATGCGCATGACCCAGAACTGCGGCGGCTCCTGGGCGTTGTGGTGCTGGCTTTGCCCGGCCACCCGCGTGGCGATTTCGCTGACTTCCTCCAGGTCCGCTTCGTAGGAGACCGAGAACTCGAGGTAGGCCCACAGCAAGGAGTCGTTCAGGGTCAGGTTGACGAATTCCTTGTTGAGCATGCGGCTGTTGGGGATGACGTAGCGCTTCCAGTCCCAGGTCTTGATCTTCGTGTGGGTGATGGAGATGTCCTCCACCGTGCCGTACTGGCCGTCCATCATCAGGGTGTCGCCCACGCGCAGCTGCTTGGAGAAGCTGATGACGATGCCGGAGATCATGTTCTCCACCAGGGGGCGGGCTGCGATGCCGACCACGGCCGTGGTCACGGCGATGAGGATGGACAGCATGGTGCTCGGCAGCTTGCCGATAAACGGGAAGGTCAGGGCCACGCCCCAGGCCGCGAACACACAGAGGATCAGCGCCCGGCGGATGATGGTGAACCGCGATTGGACGCCCTTGATGATGTCGCGCCGGTCCTGCCGCTCCTCCTTGTCGGACAGGACCTCGGTGGGCATGGCCGCCCTGGTCTCGGGGTCCTTGAGCAGGTGTTTGATGCGCCGGACGCGGCTTTCCCTGAAGGAGGTCACCCTGATGTGCAGCCAGAGGTAGGCCACCAGGGCCAGCAGGGTGATGCCTGAAATATACACGACCAGGTTCACGTTTTCGATCATGGGGCTCCTTTCCCGGTTTGGTTTGCGCCCATAGCCTACGGACAAACCGGGGTTTTGAAAAGGGAGGCGCACGGCCGGCTCGGAAAGGCCCGTGCCGGAGCGGTTGTACAGGAGGGCAGGGATGGGGTAGGCTGGATACGAGTAAACACCAACCCGGAGGGTATCCCATGTCCACGGAAACGCGCACGACCACCGTGAACCGGGGCGAGATCCTGAAGCGCCTCATCGTCACCCTGGTCTGCCTCATTTTCTTCGAGGTCCTGACCCTGATCATCGAGGTGGCCACCCTGTTTCAGTACGCCTACCTGCTCGTGGCCAAGAAGCGCAGCGAGCCGCTCAGGCGGCTGTGCAACGGGCTGTCCCAGTACGGCTACCGGATCATGCGCTACGCCACCCTGAACGACAACCGGCGGCCCTTCCCCTTTGCCGAATTCCCCTCGGACGAGGATTGCGAGCCGCCCGCCAAGCAGGTACAGTTCCGCTGACATGAAAAACAGCTACCGCTTTTTCAGCAATACGGACTGCGAGTACTTCCCCTGCCACAAGACCAAGCGGCCGGAACGGTTCAACTGCCTGTTCTGCTTCTGCCCGCTCTACTTCTTCGAGGAGTGCGGCGGCAATTACGTGATCCTCGACTCCGGGGTCAAGGACTGCACCAACTGCCTGATTCCGCATACGCCCGAGGGCTACGACCACATCCTGGGGAGGCTGAAGGCGCGCTTCGCCGAAATCCGCAAGGCCGGGCCGGAAGGGGACTGACCGCCTAGGCGCCGCGCCGGGCGTTGAAGGGCGAGTGGGTCATGTAGTAGTTGAGTTCGCGCTCCAGCCGGGTGCGTTCGCGGGAGGCCCGCCGCTCCTGGGCCTCCAGGTCCAGCCCGGAGTCCTGGAACCGGGCCAGGGACACGAAGCAGTGCTTGACCCTGGACAGCTCGTCGTGCCTGCGCTTTTTCCAGAAATAATAGGCCATGATCTTGGCCGCGCTCTTGACGTCTTCCTTGGAGTAGGCGAGCCGCCGCTCGTCCAGGGGGAAGTTCTCGCCGTCCTCCACCATGGGCAGGACGCCGACGACCACCTCCTTGGCCCGCTTCAGCGACTGGGGCGAGATCCGGTAGACCTTCACCTTCCGACTGCGTCCGAGCCACCATTTGAAACCGTAGAGCAGGACCGTCAGCACGATCACGCCAAGCCAAATGTTCATGTCCAGCATCGAGGGTCTCCGGCGGAGCGGGTCAGTTCCTGGTCAGGTAGTTCATAAGGTTCTTGCGGTAGACCGAGGGGTCGGCGCATTCCAGTATCTCGATGGCCCCGGCGCCCTTGGGCTGAGCGGTCAGGTCCACGTCCCTGGTGTGGATGGGCTTCATCTCCTCGTCCATAATGATCCGGATCTTCGGGTTCAGCGGCTCGCGCGAGTTGGTCTCGAAGACCAGGGCGTACTGGCCGGTGTTCAGGCGCACGAAGCTGCCCGCCGGGAAGATGCCCAGGCACTTGATGAACAACTGGACCTCGGTGGGGTCGAAGTCCTGGTCGCGCATGCCGTACATGATGCCGAGCGCCTTGTTGGGCAGGATGGCGTTCTTGTAGCAGCGGTCCGAGGTCAGGGCGTCGTACACGTCGGCCAGGCAGAGGATGCGGGCAAACGCCGGGATGCCCTTTCGGGACAGGCCGCCGGGATAGCCCGAGCCGTTGTACCGCTCATGGTGGTGCATGACGGCCTTGAGGACGCGATCCGGGATGTCGCCGTTGCGCCGCAGGATGTCGCAGCCGTACCCGGGGTGGCGGCGGACCTCGTCGCGCTCGGGCCCGGTCAGGGGGCCGGGCTTGTTGATGATCCGTGCCGGTACCGTGGTCTTGCCCAGGTCGTGCATCATTCCGGCCACGCCGAGCAGGATCAATTCCTCGCGGGTCATGCCGATGAATTCGCCGAAGACCACGCTGATGGCGGCCACGTTGATGCAGTGCGTGTAGGTGTAGTCGTCGAATTCGGACAGCTTGGCCAGGCAGACCAGGGTGTCGGGGTTGGACACGGCCGACTCCACTATGGAACTGGCCGTCTTGAACGAGGTGGCGTAGTCCATCTTGCGCCCGAGCTTGGCGTCCTGGACGATCTGCATGGCGTGGACCATGGCGTCCTCGTAGGTAACCATGGCCGAGGAAATGGCCTGGTCGAACGGGGTGCGCACGGGCTTTTCGCGGTTGACCTGGCTGCCGGAGATGAGCCGGTCCAGGTGGGCCTCGTCGGACAGCCCATCCGGCTCCTCCGTGGTCACGAAGACCTCCCTGTAGCCCAGCTCCAGCAGGCGGGCCACCTCCGCCTCGGATTCGATGATGCCGGGGTCGGTGTACAGATAGGGCAGGTGCTGCCAGAGCTCTCCGGGGACCTGAACCACTTCCATGCCTGGTTTCAGAGCTTCGATGGGGATTTTCTTTATCATGTCGGCGTCCGGTGGGTTAGCGGGTCAGTCTGCGCATTCTCGCCAGATACTTTCCGATACGTTCCTCTTCGACTTCGTTCAGATCGAGGAACATGGCCCCGATGATGTGCAGGCCCTGTTCCCGTTGGATGTTTCGGACCACGATGGGCAGCTTGAGCGTGCCCTCGGTCCCCAGGTTGACGATGGCCATCAGGGTGTCGCCCACCTCGAGCCGGGCGATGGGGTCCCGCGCCCCGGCGCGGACCGTGGCCTTGCAGCCCGTGGCGCTGATGTTGACGATCAGGCACTCGTACTCGGCGTCCTCGGCCTGGAGGCTGCCGTCGATGTTGCACGGGGTCCGGGTATCCCGCCTCAGTTCCACCTTCTCTATGACCGACGGGTAGGCGAAGAAGACCAGCGAGGTGGGGCAGGTGACCGTGTTGTACGCCGTGGTCTTGAACCCGTAGACCGTGCCCTGGTGGATGTACTTGACGATGATCTGTCCGCCCAGGGCCAACTGGCTGCGGATGCGGCCGGGCAGGCGGACCGAGACGATGAGGTACTCGTAGGGGTCGAAGCCCACGATGCGGCCCCGGTAGGAGTGGTCCGCGCCCGGTACCCGGATGACCACGTTCTTGCCCAAGGAAATGCGCAACTGCACGCCCGGCATCTTCAACACCCTGGTCTCGGCCGGGACGATCATGTTGTCGGTTTCCTTTTCGGGCTTCTCGGCCATGGAATACCTTGCCTGCGGGCGGTCTGTGCGGTTGTCCGGCGGAATCGCCGGACAACCTTTCATGGAAGAAATCTATACACGATAATAAGTACCACTGTCGATAGGAGATTTATCCCCCTTCAACCGTCAGAATACCTCCGCCTCGAACCAGAAGATGTTCGTGTCCGGATCCTTCCAGGCGTCGCGCGGCAGGCCGGCCTTGTAGCAGGTCTGGCCCAGGAAGGTCTCGCGGTCCCAGTGCCATTCCACCGGGACCTGGGGCAGGAGCAGGCCGGAGCGGCCGTGGGCGCTCATGATCAGCCCGTGGCGGCCGACCTCGATCAGGCTCGGGTCCGGGCACGGCTCGACGGGGCTGAGGATGGAGATCTCGTACTCGACGCGGCGGAATTCCTCCTCGGTCAGCGGCGGGAAGCGCGGGTCGCGGAAGGCCGCGGACAGGGCCATGTCCCAGATCGTTTGGTAGAGCGGCCCCGACCCCTGGACGTTGCCGATGCAGCCGCGCAGGTTGCCGCCGAGCTTGAGGGTGACGAAGGCGCCCAGGTGCTCGCGCAGCTTGTCCGTGGGCGGCTCGGGCGGCCGGGTCTCGCCGTCGCCGATGCCCAGGCCCGACGATATGGACCGGACCACCAGGTCCTTGAGATATTGCTTTTCCCCGTCGGTCAACTCGAAGCGGAAGTCGGACATGATTTACTCCTGATTGCGGTTTGCGGCGGGCACGAAGAGCATGCCGGCCAGGCCGAGGACGAAGAGGCCGACCACGGCGGACATGCCCAGCCGCTGGCTGCCGGTGGCCAGGGTCAGCCAGCCCACCAGAAACGGCCCGAGGAACGAGGTCAGCTTGCCGGACAGGGCCATGAGCCCGAACATCTCGGTGCGCACCGCCTCCGGGGCGGCGTGGGCCAGCCAGGACCGGCTCGAGGCCTGGACCGGTCCTACGAATATACCGATTGCCAGCCCGAAAATCCAGAACAGGGTCTTGCTTTTCACCAACAGGATGGCCGCGCCCGGCACGGTCAGCCCGACCAGGGACAGGAGAATGGTCAGGCGGGGCCCCAGCCGGTCGTCCAGCCAGGCGAAGGAGGCCGCGCCGAGCCCGGCGGTCACGTTCAGGCCGATGCCGAAGACGATGACCTCGCTCGGGGTCATGCCGAAGGCCCCGGCCGCGTAAATGCCGCCGAAGGCGAACATGGTGGTCAGGCCGTCGTTGTAGAACATGCGTGCCAGCAGGAACAGGGCGATGGGCCGGTGGCCGCGCAGGTCTCTGAGCGAGCGGCGCAACTGGGCCGCGCCCTCGGCCACCGCGCGTCCAAGCGGGATGCGCGCGCTCGGCGCGTCCGGGGTGAACAGGAAGAGCGGCAGGCAGAAGAGCAGATACCACAGGGCGGTCAGGGGCATGACCGCGCGCACGTTCAGGGCGTCCGTGCGCGGCACCCCGAACCAGCCCGGCGGCTGGACCAGGCCGTAGAGCGCGATGAGCAGCAGGACCAGCCCGCCCGCGTAGCCCAGCCCCCAGCCCCAGCCCGACCAGCGGCCGATGCGCGCCTTGTCGGCCAGATCCGGGAGCATGGCGTTATAAAAGATCATGGCGTATTCGCTGCCCAGGGTACCGGCCCCGGCCAGGAGCAGGGCGGGCCAGGTCCAGGCCGGGTCCGGCCGGACGAACCAGAGCAGCCCGGTGGCCGCGATGCACAGGCCGGTGAAGGCCGCCAGCCAGGGCTTGCGCCGTCCGGCGCGGTCGGCCACGGCCCCGAGCAGGGGCCCGCCCAGACCGATGACCAGCCCGGCCACGCCCATCATGTTGCCCCACCAGGCCGTGCCCAGGGTCTCGTTCTCGGCCACGGCCCGGGCGAAATAGGCGGCGAACACGAAGGTCTGGACCAGGGCCGCGAACCCGGAGTTGGCCCAGTCGTACAGGGCCCAGGAAACCAGGGCGCGGACCGGGCGCGACGGGGTGCGGCGCAGGCTGGGCGGGGTGCGGGCTTCGGGCATGTTGAGCAGGGTAATACATGCGCTCCGCGTGTGCCACCCATAGCTGCGGGCCGGGGCAAAAAAGGAGAGGCAAACGGCGGGGGAGCGTGCTAATGTGCAGCATGTCCAGAATCTCCGTCTTCATTCTCGCCTGCCTGAGCCTGACCCTCCCCCTCCTCGGATCCGTCCCGGTCCGGGCCGCGGGCCCGGTCGTTCTCGTGACCGACGAGTACCCGCCCTATGTCCTGACCAAGGGGGCGCGGCCCGGCCTGCTGACCGAGATCGTCCAGGCCGCCTTTGCCGAGGCCGGGCTGGAGACCAAGGTCCTGTACCGCCCCTGGCGGCGTAGCGCGATGATGGTCCGGGAGGGCGACGCCTTCGCGGCCTACCCCTACGCCCGCACGGAAAAGCGCGCGGGCTACGCCTGGTTCAGCGAATCCATCTGGGTCTGCCGCAACGTCTTCTTCTACCTCAAGGGGCGGTTCGACGAATTCGACTACACCTCCCTGGACGCCTTGCGCGGCTACATCATCGCCGGGACCTCGGGCCATTACTACGAGGAAATCTTCAAGGAAAAGGGGCTGACCGTGGACTACGCGCCGGGCGAGGCCTCGGGGGTGCGCCGGCTGTGGGAGCTGCGCGCCGCCTTCTTCGCCGAGGACGAACTGGTCGGCTGGACCCTGATCAACCGGATCTTCCCCAGCCGGGCCGATCTCTTCGGCTCCACGCCCACTCCCTGGAATCTCAACCCGCAGCACCTCATGGTATCCAAGAACTACCCCGGCGCGCGGGAGCTCCTGGCCCGCTTCAACGCGGGGCTCGCGGCCATCCGCAGGGACGGGACCTACGACCGGCTGGTGATGAAGTATTGCCCCCAGGTCCGCATGCTTCTGATGGACTCGGGCGGGGTGGCCCGCTAGGGCTTTTCGGCCCAGAGCACGAAGACCGGGTTCTGCGCCTTGAAGCGCAGGTCTCCGGCCAGGGAATCCGTGGCCGAGGCCTGGAGTTGGGTCACGCCGAAGTGCCAGCCCAGGGACTGGAAGTGGTCCTTGGCCGCGTGCAGGGAGTCGAGGAGGATGCAGTGGACCACCACCCGGCCGCGCGGCGCAAGCTGGCGGCAGGCGCTTTCGAGCAGGGCGGTGTCCTGGTTGGATTCCCCGCCCAGCCCGCCGCCGATGAAGATGCGGTCCGGTTCGGGCAGTCCGTCCAGGGCCCCCGGCATGTCGCCGAGGACCACGTCCACCAGCCACGCTCCGGTGCGCCGGATGTTCTCGCGGATCATGGCCGCCCGGGTCTTGTTGCGCTCCACCGCGAAGACCCGTCCCCGGCGCGCCAGGTGCGAGGCCTCGATGGCCACGGACCCGCAGCCCGCGCCCAGGTCCCAGACCGTGGAGTCCGGGGCCACGCCCAGGTGGGCCAGTCCGGCCGCGCGCACGGGCAGCTTGGTGATCAAGTTCTTCTGGTGCAGGTAGAAATGGTCCGGGATGCCCAGGGACAGACTGATCTCCGGCGGATACTGGCGCTCCAGAACCACCAGGTTGAGCGGTGAAAACTCCATGCCCCAGGTCTCCCACAGGGCCAGGGGGCGGATCCGCTCGTCCGGCGCGCCCAGGTTTTCGAGCACGGTCATGGAAAAGCAGTCCGCGCCGCGTTCGAGCAGTGCGCGGGCCACCTCGGCGGGCGAGTTCACGGCGTCGGTGAAGACCGCGATCAGGTCCGCGCGGACCAGGGCCGCGTAGAGCGGGGAAAAGTCGTCGCGCCCGTGCAGGGAGACGAAGTCCATGTCCTGCCACGGCAGGGCCAGCCGGGCCGCGGCCAGTTGGATGGTCGACAGGCTCGGCTCCACGACCAGGTTCTCCCGGCCCAGTTCGTCGCCCAGCCGTTTGCCGATGCCGAAGAAGAGCGGATCGCCGTCGGCCAGGACCACCACCTTCCGCCCCTTGCGGGCGTTCTTGCGCACGGCCTCGATGATCGGCTTGAGCGGCCCGGCGATGGCCAGCCGGTGGGCGCTCTCCGGGATCAGCGTGTCCGGGCAGGCCGCGAGCAGGCGCTTGCCGCCGACCACGAGGTCGGCCTCGGCCAGGGCCGCGGCCGCAGAGCCGGAAGGGACGAGGGAGCCGGGCGGCAGCCCGATGATGCGAACGGGTTCCATCTTGGTCATTGAGCCAATGTAAACGAAACCGGGCCGGGGGGGAAGGACAATGCGCGTTCGGCGAAAACGTTTGCGGGAGGTTTCCACTTTATTTTGTTTATGTTATCACACCCGTGCAAACTTCGGAGCGTCCTGCCCCCCACTACTTAGGAGGAACCATGCAATTCTTTCTCGATACCGCCAACCTGGACCAGATCCGCGAAGTGGGTGAACTCGGCCTGCTCGACGGCGTGACCACCAACCCGACGCTCATGTCCCGCGAGGGCGGCGACTGGCGCAAGCAGGCCGCGCTCATCTGCGAGATGGTGGACGGCCCGGTCTCCCTGGAGGTCATCGGCACCAGCCACGAGGAGATGATCAAGGAGGCCAAGGACCTGGTCTCCTTCGGCACCAACGTGGTGGTCAAGATCCCGATGATCCCTGAGGGGCTCAAGGCCCTCCGCGAGTTGACCGAACGGGGCATCAAGACCAACGTGACCCTGGTCTTCTCGCCCACCCAGGCCCTGCTGGCGGCCAAGCTCGGGGCCACCTACGTCTCGCCCTTCGTGGGCAGGCTGGACGGCCTGAGCCAGTCCGGCATGGAGGGCGTGGACCAGATGCGGACCCTGTTCGACAACTACGCCTTCGGCACCAAGATCCTGGTCGCCTCGGTGCGCCACCCCCTGCACGTGCTTGAGGCCGGGCTGATCGGCGCGGACGTCATCACCCTGCCGTACTCCACGATCACCCAGCTCATGCACCACCCCCTGACCGACCAGGGCCTGGCGAAATTCCTGGCCGACTGGGAGGCCTTCCAGAAAGGCGAATAGAAAGGTCCAAGGCGAGGCCGCCCTCCGGGGCGGCTTTTTTTGGGGGTGCGGCCGGGGTGCCGTGCGCTAGAGCCCCGAGACGGTCAGGACCTTGCCCTCGATGGTCTTGAGCAGTTCACGAACGTCGTCGGGGCTGGGGATGTGGCCTCGGGTGAAGGGCTGGGCGTAGAGGCGGCCGCGTCCGAGATCCTCGGCCCACTGCACGACCACGGGATGGAAGAATCCGGGGTTGTTCAGGACGATGGCCGCCTTGGCCGGGCCGTCGTGCTCCCTCGCCTGGTAGGAGAAGTTGTCCCCGTGGAAGTGGTACTCGTAGAGGGGGGCCGGGATGTGCAGGAACCGCGCTCCGGCGGCCACGCACTGCACCCAGTAATCCCAGTCCTCGTAGTCGGTGTTGGCCGGGTAGCGCGCGCCCGCGTCCCACACCTCGCGGCGGTACACGGTCGGCGGCGGCAGGATGTTCTGCATGCGCAGCAGCCCCTGGTTGAAGTCGGGCAGCCGCGTCTCGCGCCGCTCCCCGGGGGTGCACTCGAAGTAGTCCGGATAGACCCCGGAGACGCCGGGGTTGTCGTCCAGGGCCCGGATGCACCGGGCCATGAAGTCCGGCAGCAGGGCGTCGTCCGGGTCCATACTGAACAGGTAGCGTCCCCTGGCCAGGGCCAGGCCGTGGTTGCGCACCGGGCCGGGCCTGCCCACGCGCTCCAGCCGCTCCAGGACGAACCGCTCGCAGTCGAGCCGCTCCGCCCATTTCTCGGCCCGGTCCACGGAGTCGTCGCCGCTCGCGTCGTCCACGAAAATGATTTCCACGTCATGTAGCCCTGCGGTCTGCGCCGCGAGGGAACCGAAGAGCCTGTCGCTGAACCGGCCATAGTCATGGCTCGGGATCACGACGGAAAGAACCGGCATATGCGCCCCTTCATCCAGTTTTCAGTTTCGGCCGGGCGCATGTAACGCAAGTGGTGCGCCGGGCCTAGTCTCCAAGGGCGCGGCCGTCGAAGTCGAACACCGCATAGGAAACCGAACAAGTCCTGCCTGCATACCTTTCGGCATGCCCTGCGGCTTTCTGTACCAGCAACTTGAGCACGTTGTCACGGGCCGGATCGCCCTCCAGCGAGGCCAGCGCCTGGACCGCGGTGTTGGCCGCGCGCACCGCCGGGACGCGCGCCGGATCGACCCCGGCCTCCAGGCAGCGCGCGGCCAGCAGGCCGAAATCCACGGGGTGGGTCCGGGCGTGGGTGTATTCCAGCCCCTGGGCCTGCTTGACCAGCTTGCCGAAGAACACGGCCCAGACGACCTCGCGGAATCCGTGCCGGGCGGCGGCCCGCATGGAGAAGGCGAAGAAGTCGGCGGCCTGGATCAGGGCGGTCTCCGGGGTGCCGGGGCGGCTCTCCAGGTAGAACCGCTCGCTGCGCCGCCCCGTGGTGAAGACCGCGCGGTCGAGCCCCTGGGCGCGGGCCACGCTCAGCCCCTCCTCGATGGTCGCCTTCCAGGAGTCGTGGGAGTACGGCTTGACGATGCCCTGGGTGCCGAGGATGGAGATGCCGCCGACAATGCCCAGGCGCGGATTCATGGTCGCCTTGGCGATGGCTTCGCCCTCGGGGACCTCGATGGTCACCTCGATGCGCCCCGCAAATCCCTCGGCGGCCCGGCGGACCGCCGCCTCGATCTGCTTGCGCGGTTCCGGGTTGATGGCGGGCTCGCCCACGGCCACGGGCAGGCCGGGCAGGGTGACGCGGCCCACGCCCCGGCCGCCGTCGAGGCTGACTATGGGCGGGGCGGTTTCGCCGGGTTCCAGACGGACCACGGCCTGGATGTCGTGGCCGTGGGTCACGTCCGGGTCGTCGCCACCGTCCTTGACCACGGTCACGCGCACCCCGCCGTTTAGGGGCTCAATGCGCTCGACGGGCACGGTCAGCGTGCCGCCCGGCGGCAGGGGGACATCCACGGTCTCCGAACGCTCGCCCGTGAGCAGCAAGCGCACCCCGGCCATGGCCGCGGCCGAGGCGCAGGAGCCGGTGGTCCGGCCCGTTCTCAGCGGCTTGGTCACGGCTAGCGCACCCTCCGGGCGGGCTCGTACAGGGTGGTGCCCGCCAGGTCGGAGATGTTTTCGATGATGTTCCTGAAGAGGATCACGTGGAAGGGGTACATGGCGTACCAGTAGAGGATGCCGGTCAGCCCGCGCGGCAGGAACTTGGCGGTCATGGACAGGTCCACCGCGTTCCCCCACCGGGCGTCCATCCTGAATTCCAGGAGGGCCTCGCCGGGCAGGCGCATCTCGGCCAGGAGCAGGAGCCGCCGCCCCTGGTCCGAAGCGAGCACCCGCCAGAAGTCCAGGGCGTCGCCCACGCGCGGGGGCGCGTCGCCGTGCGGGCGGCCCCGCTTCATGCCCGGTCCGGCCAGGAGCCGGTCGATGAAGCCGCGCAGCCGCCACAGCGGGTCGCCGAAATACCAGCCCTGTTCCCCGCCGATACGGGCCACCTGTTCCCATACCTTGTCCGGGTCGCCCTGGAGCCGGGCCTTGTAGCCCATCTCGAACCGGGTGCCGCCCGCGTAGAGCGGGTCGTCGGTCGAGGCCCACTCGGGCATGCAGGCCGAGCCCACGTCGAACAGGCAGGTCTCCACGGCCTGCTGTTCGGTCTTTTCCAGGGCGCGGCGGATGGCCTCGCGGCAGGAGAGCAACTCCTGGGGCACGAGTTCGCGGATGCGGTTGTCCCGGCAGACCACTTCGTTGCGCAACCCCTCGATCAGCGCGCGGGACAGGGCCATGGGCACCGGGGTGATCAGGGATACCCAGAAGGAGGACAGCCGGGGGGTGACGAAGGGCAGGGGCAGCAGCCGTCGCCGGGGGATGTCCGCGACCTCGGCGTAGAGGCGGAAAAGTTCCGTGTAGGACATGACGTCCGGCCCGCCGATGTCGAGGGTCAGCCCGGCCGTGGCCTCGTTTTCCAGGCACCCGGCAAGGTATCCGAGGACGTTGCGGATGGCGATGGGCTGGGTCCGGGTGCGCACCCAGGCCGGGGTGATCATGAACGGCAGCCGGTCGGCCAGGTAGCGGACCAGCTCGAAGGACGACGAGCCCGAGCCGATGATCTGGGCCGCGCGCAGGGTGGTCACCTTGGCCGTGCCGAGCGCCAGGATGCGGCCGACCTCGGCCCGCGAGCGCAGGTGCTTGGACAGGGGCTGGTCCGCGCGGTCCTCGCCCAGGCCGCCCAGGTAGATGATCCTCGGAAGGTTTGCGTGCCCGGCGGCCAGGACCATGTTGTAGGCCGCGTCGCGTTCCTGCTCCGCGAAGTCGCGGCCGGGGTGGGTCATGGAGTGGACCAGGTAGAAGGCGGCGCAGCACCCCTCGGCCGCCTGTTTCAGGCTCTCCGGGTCGTGCATGTCCGCGCGCACGGCCTCCACCTTGTCGCCCCAGGAGCGGGCGCGGATTTTCTCCACGCTGCGCCCGGCGGCCCGCACGCGGTGGCCGCGCGCCAGCAACTGCGGCACCAGCCGCCCGCCCACGTAGCCCGTGGAGCCGAGTACGAGAACCGGACCGTCAGCCATGGCGGCCCCCGCCTAGCGCGGCTTGGTCTGGAAGGTGATGCCCTCGCCGTCCGGGTGGTAGTTCCAGCCCTTGTCGGCCATGCACATGAGGAATTCCCTGTTCTGCTTGTGCTTGTCCAGGGGGTACTTCTCGCCCGCCACGACCTCGCACTGGACCGAGTCGTTCTTGAACATGCGGTCCAGGGTCGCGCCCGTGTAGTCCGGGTGGGTCCAGGGCTTGGAGCAGCCGCCCATGAGCAGGGCGGCCGCGAACAACGTGGCCAAAATGGTGGCGGTAACAATGCTCCGCATGGCGGCTCCCCGGTTATTCATCCTTCAAATCCCGGCTCATCAGGTCCGTGGTCGCACGGGCCGGATCCTTGCCTTCATAGAGTATCTTATAGACCTGTTCGGTGATGGGCAACTCCACTTCGAGCTTGGCGGCCAGGTCGTGCAGGGACTGGGTGGTCTTGACGCCCTCGGCCACGGCCTTCATCTCGCCGATGATATCGTCCAGGGTTTGGCCCCGGCCGAGCTTCAGGCCCACCTGGCGGTTGCGGGACAGGTCGCCGGTGCAGGTCAGGACCAGGTCGCCCATGCCGGACAGCCCCATGAAGGTCCGTTCCTGGCCGCCCATGGCCTCGCCCAACCGGCTCAGCTCGGCCAGGCCGCGCGTGATCAGGGCCGCCCTGGCGTCGTGGCCGAAGCCCAGCCCGTCGGCGATGCCCGCCGCGATGGCGATGACGTTCTTGACCGCGCCGCCCAGCTCCACGCCGCGGAAATCCGGGGTGTAGTAGACGCGGAAATACGGGGTGGAGAAGGCCTCCTGGAGCTCGCGGCCCAGATCGAGGTCCTCGCAGCCGAGCGACACGGAGGTGGGCATGTCCTTGGAGACCTCGGCCGCGAACGACGGGCCGGACAGGGCCGCGTAGCGGGGGGCCTTGCCCTGAAGCGCCTCGGCGACCACGCGGGACACCGGGGCCAGGGAAGACAGCTCGATGCCTTTGGAGGCGTTGACGATCACCGGCCGCTCCGGGAGCAGGTCGCGGAATCCGGCCAGGGCCGGGCGGATGAACTGGCTGGGGATGACCACCAGGAAGTAGTCGGCCCCGGCAAAGGCGGTCTCCGGGTCGGATTCGACCTTGAGGGCTTCGGACAGGGTCACGCCGGGCAGGAAGACCCGGTTCTCCCGATATTGGCGGATGTCGGCGGCCACCTCGGGCTCGCGCGCCCACAGGGTGGTCTCCCGTCCGTTTTTGGCGAGCATGTCGGCCAGGGTGGTGCCCCATGCGCCCGCGCCCAGTACGGCTATCTTCATTAAGAGGTCTCCTTCGATGGGTTATCCAGTCCGACAGCATACGTGGCGCGCGCGGCGGTGGCAAGGGCGGGGCGCGCCGAAAACGGCCCGCGCCGGTTGCATCCGGGGGCGGCGGAAGGTATAGACCCCCCATGGCAATACAATTCAGCGAAACCGAGGAGAGGATACTCGCCCTGGCGGGCGGGGACCTGCCGGACACCGAGCAGCCGTTCAAAACCATAGCCGACGCCGTGGGCGTGGACGAGGACACGGTCATCGGGCTCATCCGCGACCTCAAGGAGCGGCGGATCATCCGCCGTTTCGGGGCCACCCTGCGCCACCAGAAGGCGGGCTACGGCCACAACGCCATGGTCGCCTGGCGGGTGCCCGAGGAGCGCAGCGAGGAAGTCGGCGCCCTCTTCTCCGCCCGGCCCGAGATATCCCACTGCTACGTCCGGCGCACCTACCCGGAGTGGACCTACAATTTCTACACCATGATCCACGGCGAGCGGCCCGGCCAGACCGACGAGGTGGTGGCCGAGCTCGAAAAGGCCGTGGGCATCGACGACCACTGCACGCTCAAGTCGCTCAAGGAACTCAAGAAGACCTCCATGGTCTATTTCAAGTAAGGAAGCACGACATGGATTCGAAATCCCTTTTCGCCAAGGCCCAGACCCTCATGCCCGGCGGCGTCAACTCGCCGCTGCGCGCCTGCAAGTATGTTCAGTCCGAGCCGGTCTTCATCGAAAACGCCAAGGGGGCGCACCTCTTCGACGTGGAGGGCCGGGAATACGTGGACTACGTCTTCTCCTGGGGACCCATGCTCCTGGGGCACCAGGACCCGGCCGTGAACGCGGCCGCCCACGCGGCCGTGGACCACGGGTCCAGCTACGGCGCGCCCTGCCTGGGCGAGGTCCTGCTGGCCGAGGAGATCCAGAAGCTCATCCCGTCCATGGAGATGATGCGCATGGTCTCGTCCGGCACCGAGGCGACCATGTCCGCCCTGCGCCTGGCGCGCGGCTACACCGGGCGCAACAAGTTCGTGAAGTTCATCGGCAACTACCACGGCCACGCCGACGCCTTCCTGGCCGCGGCCGGGTCGGCGGCGGGCACCGTGCCCGGCACTCCGGGCGTGCCCGAGGAGGTCATCAGCCACACCCTGCTGGCCCAGTACAACGACCTGGACGCCGTGAAGCAGCATTTCGAGCAGTCCGGCGACGAGATCGCCTGCGTCATCGTCGAGCCCTGCGCGGGCAACATGGGCCTGGTCCTGCCGAAGGAAGGGTTCCTCCAGGGGCTGCGCGACCTGTGTACACAATACGGCGCGGTGCTCATCTTCGACGAGGTCATCACCGGCTTCAGGCTGGCCCCCGGCGGGGCCCAGGAACGCTACTCCATCACCCCGGACCTGACCACGCTGGGCAAGATCATCGGCGGCGGGTTCCCGGTGGGCTGTTACGGCGGCAAGCGCGAGATCATGGAGCACATGGCCCCGGTGGGCGGCGTGTTCCAGGCGGGCACCCTGTCCGGCAACCCCGTGGCCATGGCCGCCGGGCTGGCCACCCTCAAGCGCCTTCAAGAGTGCGACTACGCCTCCCTGGAGGCGAAGACCAAGGCGCTGACCGACGAGCTGGCCGCGATCCTGGAAGGCAAGGGCAAGCCGGTCTACGTGGCCCAGGCGGGCTCGGCCTTCACCCTGTATTTCTCGGACAGGCCCGTGACCAACATGATCGAGTCCGGGCAGTGCGACCAGGCGACCTTCGCGGCCTACTGGAAGCAGATGATGGCCCGGGGCATCTACCTGGCCCCGGCGGGCTTCGAGTGCGCCTTCACCTCCTTCGCCCACTCGGACGAGGACTTCGCGAAGACCCTCGCGGCCGCGCGCGCCGTGGAATTCTAGGTCCGCGCCGATCTTGCGAACGCACCGGGCCGGGGATCCTTCGGGTTCCCGGCCCGTTTTCCGTCGACCGTGCGCCGAAGCGGGAAAAAACACCCCACCTCGTGCCGTTTTTTTCTTCCCCCGGTGGTCGGTTGCTGGTAGATGATAGCAATGCCAGCCAAGAAAATCGCCATATACGCACTGACCTCGCAGGGACTGGCCGTGGGCAAGCGGTTGGCCGCCAGGCTGCCGGGCACGCTCTACGCCTCCAAGAATCTCGAGGCGGAGGACGCCATCTCCTTCGAGTCCCTCAAGCACCTGATCTCGGCCACCTTCAACGCCTTTGACGGGCACATCTTCGTGGCCGCCGCGGGCATCGTGGTCCGCTGCATCGCGTCCCACCTGCAATCCAAGGAAACCGATCCGGCCGTGGTCTGCATGGACCAGACCGGGCTGTTCGCCATCAGCCTGCTCTCGGGCCACCTGGGCGGGGCCAACGAACTCGCCGACCGCTGTGCGCGCATCATGGGCGGTCAGTCGGTCATCACCACGGCCACGGACACGGCCGGAGTCCTGTCCATCGACAGCCTGGCCATGGCCAAGGGACTGGCCATCGGGACCATCAGCAAGGTCAAGGACGTGAACATGGCCCTGCTCGAAGACCGCGTGGTCCAGCTCTACGACCCCGAGGACTGGCTCGGCCTGGCCTGGAACGCCGGGTTCGAGGGCAAGGTCGGGTACGGGGACTGGAACGACGCCAAGCCCGGCATCTGGGTCTCCTGGCACAACGACGCCCCGGAAGGGAGCCTGGCCCTGCACCCCAGGGTGCTGCATCTGGGCATCGGCTGCCGCCGGGATATCACGACCTACGAGATCCTCGACCACGTCTACATGGTCTTCAAGAAATACGGATTTTCCATGGAGTCCATCGCCTCGGTGGGATCGGTGGAGGCCAAGCGCAACGAGGCCGGGCTGCTGGAAGCGGCCGAGGAGTTCGGCGTGGAGCCGGTCTTCTACTCCACGGCGCAGCTCGCGGCCGTGGACGCGCCCACGCCGTCCGACCGGGTCCAGGCGCACATGGGCGTGCCCAGTGTGGCCGAGGCCTCGGCCATGCTCGCTTCCCACGGCGGGGAGCTGATCGTGACCAAGGAGAAGACCCCCACCGTGACCCTGGCCGTGGCCCGGAGCAACCGTGCTTAAGGCGGTCAGTCTCGGACCGGGCGACTTGTCCCTGCTCACCCCGGCGGCCCGCTGGGCCATCGAGGAGGCCGATGTCGTGGCCGGATACAAAGGGTACATCGAGCTGGTCCCGGAGGGAATGCTCGAAGGCAAGATCGTGGTCTCCACGGGCATGACGGGCGAGGTTGACCGCGCCAGGCAGGCCGTGGAGCACGCCCGTGCCGGACGCAGGACGGTCATGGTCTGTTCCGGAGACGCGGGCATCTACGCCATGGCCGGGCTGCTCATGGAGGTGCTCGAAAGCGAGGGGCTGCTCGAGACCGTGCCCTTCGAGGTCATCCCCGGCGTGGCCGCCTTCAACGCGGCGGCGGCCCTGCTCGGCGCGCCGCTCATGCACGACTTCGCCTCCATCTCCCTAAGCGACCTGCTGACCCCCTGGGAACGCATCGAGCAGCGGCTCCAGGCCGCGGCCAGCGCGGACTTCGTCATCGCCCTGTACAATCCCCGCTCCAGGAAGCGCGCGGACCACCTGCGCGAGGCCCTGGACATCATCGGCCGGTTCCGCAGGCCTTCCACGCCCGTGGGCATCGTGCGCAAGGCGTACCGCGTGGGCCAGTTCGTCGAGGCCGTGCCGCTCCACCGGGTGGATGTGGAGAAGGTGGACATGCAGACCGTGCTCATCGTCGGCAACTCGGCCACTCGCCTGGTGGACGGCCGGATGCTCACTCCGCGCGGCTATCACCGCAAATACGCCCTGTAAACTGCCGGATCAAAGTGTAATTCCCCCCTTGCGCTCAAGGGGCTTTATCGGGTAAAAGCAAGGGTCTACGATGGCAGCCCCCGCTTGACAGGGGGTGGATACTTATTTATCCCGCATAGTAGAGAGTGTGACTGTTTATCTTTTATGCAACAGGAGGAACTAGGTAAATGAAGAAATCTCTCATCATCAGCCTGATGGTGGCCGCCCTGGTGTGTGTCTTCTGCCTGCCCGTGGTCATTGCGGCCACTGCGCCCGCAGACACCATCACCATCGAGGTCCCCGCCGGCGCCAAAGCGACCAAAACGCCCGTGACCTTCCCGCACAAGAAACACGTGGACAGCGGCCTGGATTGCCTGGTCTGCCACCACAAGGCCAAGTCCCCGGCCGAGGCCAAGAGCTGTGCTTCCGAAGGCTGTCACTCCGATGCCAGCAAGGCCGCGAAGAAGGAGCCCACCGGCTTCTATTCCGCCTTCCACAGCAAGAAGTCCCAGGCTTCCTGCCTCGGCTGCCACAAGGTGCAGAAGAAGGCCGGCAAGGACGTCCCGGTCAGCTGCAAGCAGTGCCACCCCAAATAAGCCTTTAGGGTGAATTCAAGGGGGGCTGTGCGATACGGCCCCCCTTTTTAAACTCCTCCGGAGGTACCCATGACCCCGGCTCCACCGCCTCCCAAAGATGACGACGCCGACGTGCGCGACGTGCTGAACGAACCCGCTGCGGACAGCGAGGGCTTCGACCCCGATACCGTGGACGCGGATTTCGAGCAGGAGCTCGAAGATCTGTTCGCCGACGACCTTGAGGACGCTCCCGTCGTGGACGAGAGCGGCGGTCCCATCGTGCTCGACGACCAGGTGGAGTTCGCCGGGGACGACATCGAAGAGGCCGAGGTCGCGGAGGAGGAACTCCTGGTCCTGGACGGTGTGGTGGAGGAACCCGCCGGGGACGACTCCGCCGAGGACGACGAGGACCTGCTGATCCTGGACGACCTGGTGGAGGAGCCCGCTGCCGCGGACGAGGGCACCGGAGAGGACGACCTTATCGTGCTCGACGAAGTGGTCGAGCTGGTCGAGGAGGCCGATGCGGGCGACGAGCCCGCCCCGGAAGCCGCCGCGCAGAGCGCCGCCGAGGTCGAGGCCCTGGTGGACGACATCGCCGAGGAGAACGTCGCCGAAGCGGCGGACGCCGAGGACGAGGAGATCATCGACCTCGACGACCTGGTCGAGGAAGCCGCCGAGGCCCCCGAAGCCCCGGAGGATGAGGACGAGCCGCTCATCGATCTCGACGATCTGATCGAGGAGGAGGCCGCCGCCGGACCCGAAGAAGATATTTCCCTTGAATCCGAGGACACGGTCGAAGATGTGACCGTGGACCTGACCGAAGACCTGGCCGAGGCATCGGTCCAAGATCCGGCCGCGGACCTGGCCGACGACATGCTGGCCGCCATGGCCGAGGAGGCCGAGCCCGAGGTGCCGGTGGACGAGGCGGTTGCCGCCGAGGATATCGAGGCCATCATGGACGCGCCCGAGGCCGAGGACGAACCGGAGCCCGAATTTATGCCGGAGGCCGAATCTGTGCCCGAGCCCGAGCCGGAGCCAATCGAACTTGAAGAGGCCTCGGTCGTGGAGGGCAACGTGTTCGCCGACGCGGGCGAAGCCCCGGTCGATGCCGAACTGACCGGCCTGGACCAGCTTGAGGACGACGACATCGAGGACGTGGACAGCCTGCTGGACAACGTCGAGGTGGACGTGACCGGGGTGATGGACGCCGAGGAGTCGGACGCCGACCTGGACGCCGACCTGGACGCCGACCTGGTCATGGACCTGGACGAGGGCTCCCTGGACGAGGTCCTGGCCGCCGAAGCCATGCCGCCCGACGCCGGCATGGACGTGGATGCGGACGTGGATCTGCTCCTGGCCGAGACCCGCGAGGAGGGCGACCCCACCCTGGAAAGCCTCCAGGCCACGGTCCGCCAGCTCGAAGGCCGCGTCGAGGAGTTGGAACGCCGCCTGCGCGACGAGATCGCCCAGCTCGTCCCGGCCGAGGCGGCCAAGATCATCCGAGAGGAGATCGCCGCCCTGGCGGCTGAATTGGACGACTAGCCGAAGCGGCTTGCGATAGCGGGCCATCTGCACATTTTTCGAGGGCCCGCCTGATCCTCACGTACTGGGGTACGCTGCGGTCAGGCGGGCCCTCGAAAAATGCACAGCTAACCCACTCTCCCAAGCCTATTCCTGGTGCGGGGGAGAGAGCCGCTGTCGGGTGCCCTTGGCACCCGAATCGCTCCAAGATGGAAAGAAATTTGTGGAGACCCTACCGGTTTGGTGGGGTCTTTTTTTGTGCTTTTCCGGGGGAGTGTCGAGGGCTTGGGTTGGTCTTATCGGTTGTGGAATGGAATCCGGGCTGGTAACACCTTTGGCGAGGGATTTGGGTAGGCATGGCGGGCCAACCATTCAGCATATGGACGGGATGATGCCCAGCTTTGACGACATCGTGAGTGAACTGCAGGACAAGATCAACGAAGAGACCATCGAGGCCTATGGCCAGGCCGGATTCGAGCGCTGGCGCAACCAGCCGTATCGGGGGGAGCCCGCAGGGGCCAACTATGAGGGCGCGTCCACCGGCGGGTGCGGCGATACCATCTGGATCTACCTGCAGATAGAGGAAGACACCGTGGTCGACGCCGGATACGCCACCGACGGCTGCGGCTCCAGCGCCATCAGCGGCTCCATGGCCGCGGAACTGGCCGTGGGCAAGCGCTGCGAGGAGATCGCCGCCATCACCGGGGAGACCGTGCTGGAAGGGCTGGGCGGCCCGGCCTGCATGCCCGAGGACGACCGGCATTGCGCCTGGCTGGCCGCCAATGCCCTGCTTGAGGCCGTGGGCAGCTATTACCGGCAGGCCGCGGCCCAGGCTAAAAAGGATTGACTCCGCCTCTCCCTTTCACCCTCCGGCTACGCCTTGCCCGGCGGGCGGCAGGCCCCTAGGCGGCTTTCCGGGCCATGGATCGGCGAAAGAGTTCGGTGACGGCCAGGCCGAGCGCCGCGCTGACGGCTGCGGCCAGGAAGACCGAGGGGTAGCCCGCCACGGCGGCCAGTGCCCCGGTGGCCGGGCCGCCCACGGCGTAGGCGATGTCCTGGAAGGCCGCGAACCCGCCGATGGCCGAGCCCTTGACGTTGGGCGGCACGATCTTGACCACCTCCACGCCCAGGGCCGGAAAGAGCAGGGAGGTGCCCGCGCCTGTCAGGACCGCGCCCAGGAAGGCCACGCTCGGGTGGGGGGCCAGCCACAGCAGGAGCAGGCCCAGGGCCTCGGCCGTGAAGGAGACCTGGGCGACCCTGATGCCGCCGAGCGTGTCGGGCAGCTTGCCCCAGAACACGCGCACCAGGACGAAGGCCCCGCCGAAGCAGGTCAGGGCCAGGCCCGCGTGTCCCCAGTGGTTGTCCGCGAAATAGAGGGCCGAGAAGGTCCCGATGACCGCGAACCCGATGCCCTGCAGGAAGAGGGCCGTGCACGGCAGCCAGACCCGCCCGATGACCTTTCTGAGCGGCGGCCGTTCGCCCGAAACCGGCTCGGTGGCGCGGATGCGCAGGAGCAGGGGCAGGGACAGGAACGGCAGGACCAGGGTGGACACGCCCAGGGCGGCGAACCCGAAATGTCCGTAGAGCAGCAGTCCCAAAGGCGCGCCCGCGGCCAGGGCTCCGAAGATGGCCATGCCGTTCCAGGACATGACCACGCCCGCCCTGGCCGGGCCGAGCAGACCGAATCCCCAGACCAGCACCCCGGTGAGCATCTGGCTCTCCCCGTAGCCCAGCAGCAGCCGCCCGATGAGCAGGATGCCGTAGCGCGGCCAGACGGGCAGGGGCAGCAGCGCGGCCAGGAGGTAGAAGAGACCGGCCCCGCCGCAGGAGAACATCCCGGCCAGGGTGGTCCGCTTGGCGCCCCGGGTGTCGGCGGTGCGGCCCGCGTAGCCGCGCGTGGAGACCGTGGCCAGGAACTGGATGCCCACGGCCACGCCCACCAGGGTGGAGTTCAGGCCGAGCTGCTGGTGCACGAACAGGGAGATGACCGGCAGAGGCAGCCCCACGGTCAGGTAACAGAGAAAGATGGAGACCGGGAGCCTCCAGAAACAGGCCTCGTCCGAGGCGGCGGCACAGCGCAACTGCATGGGAACCTCGTTTGGGAGCAATAAAAAAACCAACGCCCAAACCGGGACGGGCAATCCGTCCTGTCTGGGCGTTGGTTGACGTTAACGCTTACGGTCCACGGATGCCGTGAACACACCGAGCCTATAGCGCCGGACCACGGCTGTCAACCGGGCTAGGTGCCGCAGAAGGTTTGGGTGACGCGTTCCTCGGGACGTGGGGGGGCGGCGAATTCGGCGTGTTCGGGCTGGTCGTCGAAGGGGTGCGCGAGGACGTCGATCAGCCGGTGGACGGGCGCGAAGTCGCCCCCCATGGCCGCTCGGATGGCCGCCTCGATACGGTGATTGCGCGGGATGAAGGCCGGGTTGGCCGCGCGCATGGTCTCCCGGGCGGCGGGTGCCGAGCCGGTCCGGTCCAGCAGCGCGAGCCAGTCGTTGAGCCAGGTGGCGATCTCCTCGGCGGTGGCGAACAGGGCGGAGAAGGGGGCCGGGGCCGTCTGGGCGTCGCACAGGGCGCGGAAGGCGTTGGTGAAGTCGGCTCGGCTGCGGCGCATGAGGTCCAGAAGCCGCCGGGCCAGGGAAAAGGCGTCGTCGTCGGCGGGCAGGCCGATCTTGCGGCACAACCTCCGGCGGTAATGGCCGGTGAAGTCCGGTATGAACCGCTCCAGGACCGCATCCCCGGCCTCGCGGGCCGTGGCCTCGTCCGGATCGAGCAGGGGCAGGAGGCAGCCGCCCAGGCAGGCCAGGTTCCAGGCCATGATCGTGGGCTGCTGGTTGAAGGCGTAGCGCCCCATGTGGTCGATGGAACTGAAGACCATGGCCGGGTCGTAGTGGTCCAGGAAGGCGCACGGTCCGTAGTCGATGGTCTCGCCGCTCACGGCGGTGTTGTCCGTGTTCATGACCCCGTGCACAAAGCCGAGACAGAGCCACCGGGCCATCAGGTCGGCCTGGGCCGCACACACGGCTTCGAACAGGGCCAGGTACGGGTTGCCGGCCTCCCGTGCGGCCGGGTGGTTGCGCTCGATGACGTGGTCGGCCAGGGTGCGCAGCTCGTCCTCCATGCGCCGGGCCGCGAAATATTCGAAGGTGCCCACGCGCACGAAGCCCGAGGCCACACGGGTGATGACCGCGCCGGGCAGTTCGTCCTCGCGGAACACGGGCTGGCCCGTGGCCGCCATGGCCAGGGCGCGGGTGGTCGGCACGCCGAGGGCATGCATGGCCTCGCTGACCACGTACTCGCGGATGACCGGCCCGAGCGGGGCGCGGCCGTCGCCGCCGCGCGAGAACCGGGTCCGGCCCGAGCCCTTGAGCTGGATGTCGAACCGCTCGCCCGCCGCGTTCTTCACCTCGCCGAGCAGGTGGGCGCGGCCGTCGCCGAGCTGGGGCACGAACTGGCCGAACTGATGCCCCGCGTAGGCCTGGGCAATGGGCTCGGCGCCGGGCAGGAGCCGGTTGCCGGTGAAGACCGCGGCCAGGTCCGCGTCGTCGTCCGGCAGGTCGAGCTCCAGGCGCGCGGCCAGGTCGCGGTTCAGGCGGATGAGAGCCGGGGCGGCCACGGGTTCGGGGGCGATCCGTTCGAAGAAGGACTCGGGCAATCGGGCGTAGGTATTGATGAAGCGCATCACTCTCCGAGCAGTTTTTCCCATGCCGGGAGCAGGGTGTCCAGGGAGTTGGCCAGCAGGCGCATGTAGCTGACCTCGATCCGAGCCATCTCCTCGTCCTTGCGGCGGAGCCATTCGGACATCCAGGCGAAGCGCAGGCCGAGGATCAGTTCGGGCAGCAGCGCCAGGGAGGTCCGGTCCAGGCACAGGCCGCGGCGCATGGCCCGGAGCATGGCCGGGGCCAGGCCGCGCACCAGGGCGGGCGGGTCCTCGATGCCCACGCAGCCCAGGCAGTTGGCCGCGTCGAACAGGCAGGGCCGGAGGCCCGCGAACTCCCAGTCGATGACGGCCACGGCGGACCGGCCGTGCCAGATGACGTTCAGGGGGTGGAAGTCGCCGTGGGAGAAGACCGACGGCAGGCTCCCCCAGGCCTCGAAGAGCGGCGTCAGGACGGGCAAGACCGGAATCAGGGCCCGGTGCAGGTCCGGCCTGCGTCCGGCCATGGCGGCCATGAGCTCGTTGACGTACCCCTCCAGGAGGAAGGGCGGCTCGTCGTCGAACTCGTGGACCGTGCCCGCGATTTCGCGCAGCCGGCAGAGAAACTTGCCCAGGCTCTCACCGCGCACATCGTCCTCGATGAATTCGGGCTGGGGCAGGGGGTCGCCGGGGATGAACGGGGAGAGCTGGAGATACTGCCCCTCGGACTCGACCACGTAGCGGCCGTCCGGCCCGGCCAGGTAGGCGGGCACGGGCAGCCCGGCGCGGGACAGCCGGTCCAGGGCGCGGCCGATGCGCTCGCGGCGGTCGAACTGGCCCGGCCGCAGGGTTTCGAGCATCCACACGCGGCCCTGTCCGTCCTCCACGGCGCGGCGCGACAGGCAGCGCTCCGGGCTGCCGGGCAGGATGATGTCCGTGCGCTGTCGGCCCGCGGACAATCCCCAGATCGAAAGCAGGTCGGTCATGGCCGTCTACCGTATGCCCATGACGCGCATGAGCTTATCCATGTTGTCGCGGACAATGGCCTGCTCCGAGGCCGGGACCTGCTTGTCCACGTCGGCCTGCACGTCGTTCAACTGGCCGCCGATCTGCTTGGAGAGCATCTGCTCCATGGCCTTGCGCTGGTCGTCGGGCATGTCCTTGAACTGGGCCTGCATCTGGTCCGTCATGCGCTGCATCTGGTCCAGGTTCACCATGGTCATGGCGTGGCTGTATATGTACAGGAAACGGTCCTCGTCCCATCCCTGGTCCTTGATCGCGTTCCGCACCGCCGTGTTCATGGCCGCGCCCGAGGCGTCGCTCGCGCCCTGCGCGGACTTCGTCAGGCCGGGGATCTTCGGCAGGTCATCGAGAAATTTCCGGAACTCGTCGGCGGTGAAGGGACCGCCCACGGCCTTGACCACCTCCTTGCCCTGGTCGGACAGCTTGGGATCGTCGGCCGTCTCGTTGCCGGAGCAGGCGGCGAACATGCCCAGGACGAGCAGGGAAAGCAGTGCGGAAGCGAGGACTCTCATGGGATTCTCCTTGAAAGGGGTTAGCCGTATTACAGGCTATAGGAGGATGTGCGCCCAGCGTCAACCCGGGCCGGTTTTTACCCGGTTCGCGGGCCGGGCGCGTCATTCGATCCAGTGAAAGGTCGGGGCGCTCTCGTCGAACGGCTCCGACAGCGAACCCAGGCGTTCGTGGACGTAAGTCCGCTCCGGGATGGTGGTGGTCTCCTCGATCCGCTTGCCCAGCTCGCGCATGCTCTTCTCCATGTAGTCGTACGTGTTGCGTACCTGTTCGAGCTTGGAGGCGGAGGCGGGCCTGCCCATCTCCCTTTCGAGGCGGGCCAGGGATTTCCGGTAGCCTTCCATGCGCAGGGCATTGAGGAAGAGATTGAACACGTACCGGTAGCGGTCCGGGCTCCAACCCAGTTCCATGATCTTGGCCTGCTTGGCTCGCCCCACGGTCTTGTCGAGCTCCCGAAGGTCCATGATCCCGAGGGATTGCCGGAACTCCTGGCCGCGCTCCTGAACGAGCCGGTTATCGTGCACGAACTTGTCGGCCTCCTCGGCCGTGAGCGGGGGCTGTGTGTTCGGGCCGCAGCCCCAGAGCGGGAGAGACGACAGGAGCAGCAGGAGCAGGCAGGGAGAAAGGGGTGCCCCGAGGGGCGTGCGGAATATTTGCATCACGTTGTCCTCGATCGGGTTGGAAGATCGGCATCCCGGATGCCGATGCGCCACGGCGCGGACATCCGGTTTTCGAACTGTTCGGCGGGGTCGCCGGGAACGGCGGGAGGAAGGGAGGCGCGGTGCGTGCGCGGGGGTGTCGGGCAAGGGACCGTGCAGGGACGGAAACCGGGAAAAGGGGGTGAACCCAGGCGGATAGGAAAGCGGCCCACGACGGGATGCAGAAAAGGGGCCGCAGGGCGAAGGGCCGGGGGCGACGGGCGTTGCACCGGGAACTCCTTGTCGGCAGCTCAGAGCGAAACAACCATAGCCCCCCCTTATGGGGGGGGTCAAATCTTCCGGATGTCCGCGACCTTGCCGTGGTATGCGCGCGGATCCCCCTGGAGGAAGTCCACCAGGCCGCGCGCGGATTGCTTCGGGGTCAGGAGCAGGCCGTCCCGGCACCAGGAGGCGAACAGTTCCCGCAGGGGCGCGGCGGCCGAGCCCACGGCCGTGCGGGCGTCGGCCTGCATGCGCGTCTCGACCACGCCGGGCCGCCAGATGACGGTGGTGATCGCCGGGGCCTCGTTGGCCAGTTGGCGGGCCAGGTGCTCCTCGCCGGCCTTGGCCGCGCAGTACGCCCCGATGCCGGTCTGGGGCCGCTGTGCGGCCCCGGACCCGAAGAACACGGCCATCCCCTCGCCGCGCTCCAGCAACCGGGGCACGGCGTGGCGCATGAGCTGGTGGGCCGCGACCAGGGAGCCGTCCACCACCTCACGGAAGCGCTCGGCGGAAAGCTCCCACACGGCCGGGCCGGGCGCGAGCACTCCGGCGGCGTGGATGAAGCCATGGAAATCGCCCAGTTTCAGGGCCGTGTCCACGAGTTGGGCCGCCACCGCATCGTCGGCCGCGTCGCCGGCCACGCACTCCGCGCGCACGCCGAGCGCGCGGCAGCGGTCGCGCACCGCCAGCAGCTTGTCCCTCGTGCGTGCGCCGAGAACGAGGCTCACGCCCTCTCCGGCCAGTTCCTCGGCCAGGGCTTCGCCTATGCCCATGGACGCCCCGGTCAGGACCAGGGTTTTATTCCGCAGTAAACTCATATATGGTCTGTCCTTATTGTTATGTATTACCCTTTTCACCCCGAGAGTACCCCATGTCGCTGAAAATGAGCAAGCGCAGACCGCTTGTGGCCCAGTCCGAAATCCGCAACATGACCCTGGAGTGCGCCCGCGTGTCCGGCGTGAACCTGGCCCAGGGCGTGTGCGACCTGCCCGTCCCCGCCCCGGTCATCGAGGGCGCGGAGCAGGCCATGCGCGCGGGCACCAACATCTACACCCGCTTCGACGGCCTGCCCAGGCTGCGCGGGGCCATCGCGGCCAAGCAGCGCAGGTTCACCGGCATGGACCTGGACCCGGACAACCAGGTGGTCGTGTCCTGCGGGGCCACGGGCGCGTTCTACGCCGCCTGCCTGGCCCTGCTCGACGAGGGCGACGAGGTCCTGGTCTTCGAGCCGTACTACGGCTATCACATCGTGACCATGGTCTCGCTCGGCATCAAGCCGGTCTACGTCACCCTTCAGCCGCCCGAGTGGGGCTTCGTTGCCGAGGACCTGGAGCGGGCCGTGACCGCGAGGACGCGGGCCATCGTCCTGAACACCCCGTCCAATCCCGCGGGCAAGGTCTTTGATCGCGGGGAGCTTGAGCTCATCGCCGATTTCGCCGAGTCCCACGACCTGTTCGTCTTCACCGACGAGATCTACGAGCACTTCGTCTTTGACGGAAAGCAACACATCGCCCCCGCCACCCTGCCGGGCATGGCCAAGAGGACCATCACCATCTCGGGGCTGTCCAAGGTCTTCGCCATCACCGGCTGGCGGCTGGGCTACGCCCTGTGCGACCCGGAATGGGCCCTGGCCATCGGCCACTTCAGCGACCTGGTCTACGTCTGCGCGCCCGCGCCCTTGCAGGTCGGCGCGGCCAAGGGCCTGGAGGAACTCGGCCCGGACTATTACCAAGGCGTGTCCGACGACCACCAGATGAAGCGGGACCGTTTCTGCGACGCCCTGCGCTCGGTGGGGCTGACCCCGCACGTCCCGGACGGGGCCTACTACACCCTGGCCGACGTGACCGGGCTGCCCGGCGCCACGGCCAAGGAGCGCGCCCTGTACCTGCTGGAAAAGACCGGCGTGGCCTGCGTGCCGGGCTCGGCCTTCTATTCCGGCCCGGTGGGTGAGACCCTGGCGCGGTTCTGCTTCGCCAAGGAGATGGATGTTCTGGAGGACGCCATGCAGCGGCTGGGGAGGCTCGCGTGACCGAGGCACAGAAGAAGGAATTCAAGCGGTTCGCCGAAGAGGAAATGGACGCGCTCAAGGCCGAGATTCCCCGGCTGGAGGAGCTGGTCAAGCCCGTGGCCCCGGACAACGCCATCGGGCGTATTTCGCGCATGGACACCATCGTCAACCAGTCCGTGGCCGAGGCGCAACTGTCCAAGGCCCGGGTCCGGCTGGCCCGCCTGGAGGAGGCCCTCAAGCGGGTGGACGAGGACGAGGAGTTCGGCCTGTGCCTGGATTGCGGCGAACCCATCCCCATGGCCCGGCTCAAGGCCATGCCCGAGACGGCCTATTGCGTGGACTGCGCGGAGTAGGCGCTACATCAGCCCCGCGCCCGCCTGGTAGACACGCTTGAGCATGTCCGGCGGCAGGGGGTTGTCCCAGACCCCTGCGTACCCGGCCCAGACCCTGGCGATCAGCAGCACCAGCACGGCGCCCACGGCCACGGTCTGCCACGGAATGCGCCTGCCCAGCGCCCGGAAGCCGAGGCACCCCTCGACCGGGCAGGCCCCGACGCACCGGCCGCAGCCGATGCACTCCGGGCTGAGCACCGCGTCCTTCTTTTCCACCGGGATGCCCGCCGGGCAACTGGCCGAACATTTGCCGCAGTGGACGCAGGCGTCCCGGTCGCGCTTGACGCGGACCGGCCCGAACCAGGCGAAGAGCCCGAGCAGCGCGCCGTAGGGGCAGAGGTACCGGCACCAGAAGTTGCGCACGATGAGGCTGAGCAGGGCCAGGGCCGCGAGCACGGCCAGGGCCATGCCGGACGGGTGCAGGAAGAAGTCGAGCATGCGCGCGTCCGAGGTCATGTTGAACGGGCTGCGCAGGAAGGACTCCAGCGAGCGCGGGCCCATGGCGAAGACCGCGAACACGAAGCCGCCCATGCCGAGGTATTTGAAGACATGCAGGGCGAGGTCGACCCGGCGGGGCGGGATCCGGGCCATGCCGAGCCTGCGCCCGGCCCGCTCCAGCAGCCCGGACAGGAAACCCACCGGACAGACGTAGCCGCAGAACCCCTTGCGGAACAGGAAGGCCATGATCAGGGCGGCCAGGAACACGGCCAGCCCTGCCGGATGGGCGCGGTCCCAGAAGCCGGACGAGACCAGCCGCCGGAAGCCCAGCAGCGCGCTGATGGGCAAAAATCCCTCCACCGCGCCGGGCTTGGGCACGAACGCGTCCGAACGGCCCGAGGCCCAGTTCAGGAAGAGGATGAAGCGGTAGCCCGCGTACAGGGAGAGGAGGGTGAAGGCCGCCTGGACGGCCAGCCGGAAACGGTCGGGAGTGATTTTCATGGGAACCTGTCTTGTCTGGCGGGTCCCTATACCCATCGCGCGCCGCTGGCAACCGCTTGCACAGGGGGTGCACAAGGCGGGGGCTAGTCCTTGTCCCTGCCCCCGGCCCCGGTCACGCCGCGGGTGATGATGCCGACCATGATGGCGAACATGAAGTAGCTGAGCAGGCTCTGGATGATCAGCAGGACCTTGCCGTCCCAGGTGCGCGGCACGATGTCGCCGAAGCCGAGCGTGGTCATGGTCACCACCGTGTAGTACAGGGCGTTGAGAAAGGGCTCGCCGCCCCCGGCCATGAAATTGAACGGCGGCGGGTTCCCGGCCAGGACGTGCAGCCCGTCCAGGGCCGCGTTGACCAGGGTGAAGCCGATCAGGGTGGCCAGGTAGATGCGCAGCAGCTCGTTCACGTCGGCCCAGGTGATCCGGCCGTGGGGCCGCAGCAGGGTCAGGGCGCGCAGGGCGAAGGCGCGCAGGTTCCAGCCCAGCACGGACAGGATCAGGGCCGCCAGGAAGAGGACGCCCCACTCGTTCAGGGTCAGCAGGATGTCCGCCGCCCCGGCCAGGAAGCCGACCAGGACCGCCCGGCGCAGCCGGATGCCGGTGTATATGGCCACGGCGTCCGGCCAGTAGCGTTGGATGCGCCGGTTCCGCCAGCGGTGGTAGAGCAGGGTGATCAGGGCCACGGCCGCGCCGTTGAGCGCGGACCGGAGCGGGTCGGCGGCCGCGCCGTCCGGGAGCAGCCGCGGCAGGGGCAGCCTGCCGGCCGTGAGCAGGAGCACGGCCCCGGCAAAGAAGCAGGGCACGAAGTGGGTCAGCCAGACTTGGACGAAGAGCGGTTCCCTGTGGTGCGTCATATGCCATGGATTATTCGCACATTCCCGGTCCACGCGCAACTCGGGAGGCGGTTTTGCGGCGGGGTGGCGAAAGGCGGAGCAACCGGGTATGCTCAGCGCCCCGGTGCGGCAAATGCGTCCTCGTGGCAAGGGAACACCGCCGGGAGCCATCCCCCGCCGCCCTTGACTATCCGGGGAATCTGGCTTAACAAACGTCCTCTTTGCCCGCGATGGACGGTGGTCTTCGCGCAGGTAAAAAGAATAAATTTAGTAATTCCAGGGAGTTGATCCGTTGTTCGAGAGCCTGCAAGAAAGACTCGGCGCCACCTTCTCCAAGTTGGGCGGCAAAAAGACCCTTGATGAGAACAATATCAAGGAGGGTCTGAGGGAGGTGCGTCTCGCGCTCCTGGAGGCCGACGTCAACTTCAAGGTGGTCAAGCAGTTCGTCGATCAGGTCAAGGAGCGCGCCCTGGGCGATGAGGTCCTCAAGGGGCTCGAACCCGGCCAGCACTTCATCAAGATCGTCAACGAGGAGCTCATCGAGCTGCTCGGCGGCGAGCAGCAGGACCTGGACCTCAAGGCCAGGCCGCTCAAGCTGATGATGGTCGGCCTGCAGGGCTCGGGCAAGACCACCTCCTCGGGCAAGATCGCGCTGTTTTTGCGCAAGCAGCACGGCAAGAAGCCGTACCTGGTGCCCGCCGACGTCTACCGCCCGGCGGCCATCGACCAGTTGAACACCCTGGCCCGGCAGCTCGACGTGCCGGTCTACCCGTCCACCACGGACATGAATCCGGTGGACATCTGCAAGGACGCCATGGCCAAGGCCGAGGAACTCGGCTGCGACCTGATCCTGTTCGACACCGCGGGCCGCCTGCACATAGACGAGACGTTGATGGACGAGCTGGCGAACATCAAGCGCGAGTGCGAGCCGCAGGAAATTTTGTTCGTGGCCGACGCCATGACCGGCCAGGACGCCGTGACCGTGGCCGAGAGCTTCAACGAGAAGCTCGGCATCACCGGCGTGGTCCTGACCAAGATGGACGGCGACGCCCGAGGCGGCGCGGCCCTGTCCATCAAGACCGTGACCGGCCGTTCCGTCAAGTTCGTGGGCGTGGGCGAGAAGCTGTCCGACCTGGAGCTCTTCCACCCGGACCGCATCGCTTCGCGCATCCTCGGCATGGGCGACATGATGACCCTCATCGAGAAGGCCCAGAGCCAGATCGACGAGGACGAGGCCAAGGCCATGGCCGAGAAGATGGCCAAGGCCGAGTTCGATTTCGAGGACTTCCTGGGCCACATGAAGAAGCTCAAGAAGCTCGGGTCCATGGAAGGGCTGCTCAAGATGATTCCCGGCATGGGCAACATCATGAAGCAGCTCGGCGACAATGCCCTGCCCGAGGACGAGATGAAGCGCACCGAGGCGATCATCTCCGCCATGACCCTGAAGGAGCGCCGCCAGCCCGACTTGCTCAAGAACGCGAGCCGCAAGGACCGCATCGCCCGGGGCTCGGGCGTGAAGGTCGCGGACGTCAACGCGCTCATCAAGAATTTCAAGCAGATGAGCAAGGTCATGCAGTCCATGATGGGCGGCGGCAAAAAGAAGAAGGGCAAGTTCGGCCTGCCCAAGCTGCCCGGCCTGGGCGGGGGCGGCATGCCCGACATGAGCGCGCTGGGCGGCGGCATGCCCGGAATGCCCGGCATGCCCGGGATGCCCGGCATGGAGGAGGAAGCTCCCCAGCGGACCGTCTCCAAGAAGACGCTCAAAGAGCGCAAGAAGAAAAAGCTGAACAAAAAGAAGAATAAGAAGAATCGGAAAAAGTAAGTGACCGGGACTTTATGTCCTGCAAGTGATAAAACTTGCCATAAAGTAGGCAAAAACGTATTAATCAACTATTGGGAGTATAAGAACCATGGCAATGAAAATCAGACTGACCCGGATGGGTTCCAAGAAGCGTCCCTTCTACCGTGTCGTGGCCCTCGACGGCGCCACCCGCCGCGATGGACGCCCCGTCGAATTCCTCGGGCACTACAACCCCATGGTCGAGCCGAACGAGATCGCGCTGGACATGGAGAAGATCGAAAAGTGGTTGGAAAAGGGCGCGGAGCCCAGCAACACGGTTCGTTCTCTGCTGAAGAAAGCCGGCAAGTAGCTCGCGCTTTTTCACAGGCGGGTCTCGTCGACCCGGCCTGCAGGGTCCGGACCACGTTTGGCAGCTCATATTCATGGCGCGCGGCGACGCGCCTGCACCGGAGGTGACGTCATGTTGAAAGAGATGATTGAGTACATTGCCAAGTCCCTGGTGGACAACCCGGACGAAGTGCAAGTTTCTGAAGTCGAAGGCGAGCAGACCTCGGTTATCGAACTGAAGGTGGCCAAGGAAGACCTGGGCAAGGTCATCGGCAAGCAGGGCCGCACGGCGAGAGCCATGCGCACGCTGCTCGGGGCCGCCTCCACCAAGGCGCGGAAACGCTCCGTCCTGGAGATTCTCGAGTAGCCCTTTCCTTTGGCGAACGGCTGAACATTTGCACGTCCGCGTGAGGGCCCCAGCGGCCCGAGGCGAGACGCGAACGATCCTGGACCGGCGTGCGGGCAAGCCCCGCGCGGCGGCCCCGGTCTTTTGCAGCAACCAACGGTGGCCCATGAAAGAAGAGCCCGGTTTCATCCCCGTGGGCGGGGTGGTCAAGGCGCACGGAATTCGAGGGGAGTTCGGCATAAAAAGTTATGCGGACTCCCCGACCCTTTTCGACGGCGTGCCGCTGTACCTGTCGGCCGCCAAGGGACGCCCCAAGCCCCTTGAGGTGACCTCCTGGCGCGAGCACAAGGACCTCGTCCTGATGACCTCGCCGCAGATCACCGACCGCGACCAGGCCGAGGCCCTGCGCGGCCGGGAGATTCTGGTCCGCGAGGCCGACCTGCCCGAGCTCGACGGCGACGAGCACTACCTCTACCAGATGATGGGCTGCCGGGTGGTCCTTGAGGACGGCACCGAGGTGGGCGAGCTCAAGGGCTTTTACGAGACCGGCGAGCAGGACACCTGGGTCATCGAGAACGGCGCGGGCGCGGAGATTCTGCTGCCCGCCGTGCCCGAGTTCGTCCTGGACGTGGACCTGGACGCGGAGACCATCGTCGTCGAACCGCCCGAGGGGCTGCTGGACCTCTACCTCAACCCCGACCCGCCCAAAAAGAAGAAGCGCCGTCCCCCGCGCCCCAGGAAGCAGGCCTCATGAATTTCCACCTCGTCTCCATCTTCCCGCACTTCTTCGCATCCCCGCTGGACAGCGGGCTCATGTCCAAGGCCGTGGAGACCGGGCTGGTCGGCCTGGACTATGTCGACGTCCGCCAGTTCGCGGGCGGGGTGCACAAGTCCGTGGACGACCGCCCCTTCGGCGGCGGGCCGGGCATGCTCCTCAAGCTCGACCCCATGATCAAGGCGCTCGACTCCATCGGGTCCAAGGGGCGCATCCTGATGCTCTCCCCGCGAGGCAAGCCGCTCAACCAGGCCATGGCCCGCGAGCTCTCCCTTGAAGAGGACGTGACCGTCATCTGCGGCCGCTACGAGGGCATCGACGAGCGGCTGCTCGACCTCTATCCCATCGAACTGGTCTCGGTCGGCGACTTCGTGCTCAACGGCGGCGAGGCGGCCGCGGTCTGTCTGGTGGAGTCCGTGGCCCGGCTGCTGCCCGGCTTCATGGGCCACGAGGACTCCGGCGACGAGGAATCCTTTTCCGCCGGGCTGCTCGAATATCCGCACTACACCCGGCCCGAGGACTTCGACGGGCTGACCGTGCCCGAGGTCCTGCGTTCCGGCGACCACGGCAAGATCGCGGCCTGGCGAAGGGAGCAGTCCCTGACCGCCACCCTGCGCGACCGGCCGGACGTGCTGCCCACGGCGGGCCTGACCGTGGAGGACATCGACTTTCTGCGCACCCTGCCGCGTACGCGGCTGGGCCGCAACCTGTACATCGCCCTGTGCCACTACCCGGTGGTCAACAAGTTCGGCGAGAAGGTGGCCGTGTCCGTGACCAACCTGGACCTGCACGACATGGCCCGCGTGGCCCGCAGCTACGGGCTCGGCGGGTTCTACGCCACCACTCCCATCGAGGACCAGAAGGCCCTGGCCGAGAAGCTGCTCGGCCACTGGCGCGAGGGCGCGGGCGCCCAGGCCAATCCGGACCGGGCCGAGGCCTTTTCCAAGGTCAAGGTTTTTGACGATATCGAAGGTGCGGTCCTTGACATCGAGGCCCAAACAGGGCAATGTCCCCGCCTCGCGGCCACCTCAGCAAGACTGGATCGCCGCAAGCAAGCCCAGCCCGCCCTGACCTTTGGCGAAGTGCGAAGCTGGCTCGCCAACTCTCCGGTATTATTGATATTTGGTACCGGACACGGTCTGGCGGAAGAAGTCCTCTCCAAGACGGACGGCATTGTACGGCCGCTTCGGTATTTGGATGACTACAACCATCTTTCGGTCAGAAGCGCGGTCGCCATCATCGTCGACCGACTGATCGCGGATGAGTACTAGAGGCGGATGACGGCCACGGGCCCATCGTCCAGCACTCTATAATTTTTAAGGAGCATACCATGGACATCATCAAGAAAATCGAAGCCGAACACATCCGCTTGGATATCCCCGAGTTCAAGGCCGGCGACACCGTCAAGGTGCACTACCGGATCATCGAGGGCGAGAAAGAGCGCATCCAGGTCTTCCAGGGCGCGGTCCTGCGCCGTCGCCGCGGCACCACCAACTCCACCTTCACCGTGCGCAAGATTTCCGACGGTATCGGCGTGGAGCGCGTGTTCCCCATGAACTCCCCCTACATCGACCGCGTGGAAGTGGTCTCCGAGGGCAAGGTTCGCCGGAGCCGCATCTACTACCTGCGCAATCTGCGCGGTAAGGCCGCCCGCATCAAGTCCAAGCAGATCTGGGAATAATTTTTCGGATAGGCGGCGATCTGCGACGCCGCTCGCGAAATCCGGACCCTCGCGTATTGGAATACGCTTCGGCCCCGGCTTCCGCTCGCGTCGCCGCATCTCACCACCTCTCCAAAAAATTACCCGGTGTTACATGGATATATATGCCCGGAGTGTCTAGCGACACTCCGGGCTTTTCTGGGTTGAGGGTGTGGTTTTTCTGAGTGGATTGGGGCACAAGGTGGGCTGGAGGTTTTTGATGTCGCAGGTGTTGTTGTTTGGCGGACGGAGTTACTCGGCGACCGAGATCGCGGGCGTGGACGAGGCCGGGCGGGGGTGTCTGGCCGGGCCGGTGGTGGCCGGGGCGTGTATTTTGCCGGTCGAGTATGACCTGCCGGGGCTGAACGACTCCAAGAAACTGACCGCGGGCAAGCGTGAGACGCTGTATCCGCTTATCCGGGAGCAGGCCGTGGCCTGGGGGCTGGGCGTGGCCTGGCCGTGGGAGATCGACCAGATCAACATTCTGCAGGCCACCTTCCGGGCCATGGGCCGGGCCGTGCGGGCCATGAAGGCGGAGCCGCGCTTCCTGCGCATCGACGGCGACAAACTCATTCCGAACTACGCGCTTGAGCGCGACATCCCCCAGGAGTGCGTGGTCCAGGGCGACGGCAAGGTCCCGGCCATATCCGCCGCCTCCATCCTGGCCAAGACCTTCCGCGATCGCCTGATGGTGCATATTGCCGGGCGCTACCCCGGCTACGGCCTGTCCAAACACATGGGCTACGGGACCAAGATCCACGTCGAGGCCATCCAAAAGCTCGGCCCCTGCCGCATGCACCGCCTGACCTTCAGGAAGGTCAAACCCGAGGAAACGCCCCAGGTCCAGGGAAGTCTGTTCTAGGGCGGCCTCCGAGATCCATTTGAACGGCTTCGGGCCCCGCTTCGCGACGGGTGCGCCGACGGAGTCCGTTCCCCTTGTCCCGTGTCGCCGGGCGCGCCCGCGCCGTCCGCAGACGGGCGAAGGACAGGCTCAACCGCAAGCCGCGATCCTGCCGATGCGGGTACAACCACGTTGGGTGGGAAAAAGGAATGGGGGGCGGGGGAGGCCCGGAGGCGGATCCTATTTGTACGCCGCCAACTGGCGCTGCGTATCTCTCGCGATGTCGCGGTCCTTGAGGTCCTGCTTCTTGGAATGGACGTTCTTGCCGCGTCCCAGGCCGAGTTGGACCTTCACCTTGCCGCGGCTGAAGTACATCTTCATGGGCACCACGGACAGCCCCTTCTGCTCGGTCTTGGCCTGGAGGGTGGCGATCTCCTGCCGGTGCAGGAGCAGGCGGCGGGCGCGTTCCGGGTCGTGCTGGTCGTAGGTCCCGGTCTTCTCGTAGGGGGCGATGTGCACGCCCACCAGGAAGGCCGAGCCCTGGCGGAAGGAGACGTAGCCGTCCTTGAACGAGACCTGGCCCGCGCGCAGGGATTTGACCTCGGAGCCGACCAGGGAGATGCCCGCCTCGAAGGTCTCGAGGATCTCGTAGAGGCGGCGGGCCTGCTTGTTGACCGCGATGGTGTCGGGCGAGGTGGTCTTGTTCTTTTTCTTGGCCATGATGTTAGCTGGGCAGCTCGTCGTTTTCGAGCAGCGAGGAGAAGAAGGTCACTTCTTCCGGGAAATGCTTGAAGATGTTGTCCATCACCAGGTTGTTGATGCGGCTGACCGTGCGGCACTCCAGGACGTCCTTGAGGAGCAGTCGGCAGTCGTGCATGTTGGTCTGCCGGATGATCCGCTTGATGCCGGGAATGGCCTGCGGGGTCATGGAGATGGAGTCGATGCCCATGCCGAGCAGGATGGGCACGCAGAACGGGTCCGACGCCACCTCGCCGCAGAGCGACACTTCTATGCCCGCCTGGTGCGCGGCGTCAACCACCAATTTGATGGCCCGCAGGGTGGCCGGGTGCAGGGGCTGATACAGGTAGGACACGTGCCGGTTGGTCCGGTCCACGCCGATGGAATACTGGATCAGGTCGTTGGTCCCGATGGAGAAGAAGTCCACCTCGTGGGCCAGGAACTCGGCGATCATCACGGCCGCGGGCAGTTCGATCATGGTCCCCAGCGGCATGTCCGGGTCGTAGTCCACGCCCTCGCGCCTGAGCTCGGCCTTGGCCTGGGCCAGCCACGCCTTGGCCTGGCGGACCTCCTTCACGCCCGAGATCATGGGGAACATGAGCGAGACGTTGCCATAGGCCGAGGCGCGCAGAATGGCCCGTAGCTGGGTTTTGAACAGTTGGGGATACTTGAGGCAGAAGCGGATGGCCCGCAGCCCCATGGCCGGGTTGGTCTCGTTGAGCTCGCCGAAGGTGGAGATGAACTTGTCGCTGCCCAGGTCCAGCGTGCGGAAGACCACCTTGCGCGGGGACATGATCGCGGCCAGGTCGATGTACTTCTCGGCCAGTTCGTCCTCGGTGGGCAGGGTGGTCCGGTTGAGATAGGCGTACTCCGTGCGGTACAGGCCCACGCCCTCGCCGCCGTTGTCCAGCACGGCGGTCACCTCCTCGACCAACTCGATGTTGGCCTGGACCATGACGCGGGAGCCGTCGAAGGTCTCGGCGGGCAGGTGGCAGTGGCGGCGGATCTTGCGGGTGTAGTCCTCGAACAGGGCGGCGCGCTCGTTGTATTCGGCCAGCTCGGTCTCGGTGGGGTTGACCACGATCTTGCCGGTCAGCCCGTCGATGACCACCAGGTCGCCGTCGTGGACCTCTTCGAGGCGGCCCACGCCGACCAGGGCGGGGATGCCCAGCGACCGGGCCATGATGCCCGTGTGCGAGGTCTTGCCGCCGCGCACGGTGGCAAAGGCCATGATCTTGTCCACCTGGAGCTCGACGGTGTCCGCCGGGGTCAGGTCGTGGGCCATGATGATGGCCCGGCCCGAGATGGAGGCCAGGTCGGTCTTCACGCCCATCAGCTTGGTCTGGACCTTTTCCGCGACCACGCGCACGTCCTGCATGCGCTCGCGGATGTACTGGTCCTTGATGGCCTCGAAGGCGGCCTCCTGGTCGGACACGGCCTTTTCCAGGGCCCAGGCCGCGTTCAGGCCCAGGGTCTCGATGTATTTTTCGGCGGACCCGGACAGCTTCGGGTCCTTGAGCATCATCAGGTGGGTGTCGATGAGCGACCCGTGGCTCTTGAGCTCCTCCGGGACCTGCTCGCGGATGGCGGCCAGCTCCGTCTCCACGGATTTGAAGGCGGCGTGGAGGCGCTCGATCTCCGCGGGCATGTCCTCGGCGGCGACGATCTGCCGGGGCAGGTTCGCCATGTGGTTCCGGTTGACGAAAAAGGCCTTGCCGATGGCAATGCCGGTGGCAACCGGTATGCCCGTGAGGGTCGAGTCAGCCATTTATGCCCCTTCGAATTTGTTCAGGAACAGTGCCTCAAGCCGGTCCAGCGCGGCCTCGGCGTCCGCGCCCCGGGCGCGCAGTTCCACCATGTGGCCCGGACCGGCGGCCAGGGTCAGGATGTCGAGGATGGACTTGGCGTCCACCGCCTGGTCGTCGACGACCAGGGATATCTCCGAGTCGAAGGTCTGGGCCTCCTGGGCCAGCCGTCCGGCGGGCCGGGCGTGCAACCCGTTCTCCGAGGAGACGACCACCTTCCTGGACAGGTATCCCGGAGTCTCGTCGGTCATGGTGCTTTCATCCATCATAGCAAAACCTGCTTTCCAAGTCGTGTTTATGTCTGATCGGGAGGGAAATCACAAGCCAAAAGCGTTTTTGGCCAGGGTCTCCACCCAGGGGAAAAATTCGATGAGGCCCACGAAAACGGCCACCGCCAGCACGCGCGAGAGCAGGCCGGTGCGCACATAACGGCCAAAGAGCATGAGTGCGGACAGCCCGACCGCGAACTCCCACCAGTCGTACGGCCGCGGCCAGATGAGCGTCCACAGCCACAGGAGCAGGGCCGCGTTGGCGTACTTGACCTTGGTGCCCCAGTTGATCAGGTCCCAGCGCCGGAGCTTCTCCAGGAAGCGGAAGCCCTGCTTGACCCCGCAGACGAAGGTATAGGCCCGGAAGGCCTGCAGCCCCAGGAAGAAGATCAGTCCCAGGACAAAGGCCAGTGCCGGGTAGCCGGTCAGGAGCAGGCAGATGGTCGACAACGCCCAGAAGATGAGCGCGCTGCCCGCGAAGACCGAGTCGCCGATGGCGGACAGGGTGTAGCTGGTGGTGTCCTTGACCTTGCCCAGCATGCGCGGCGGGAAGTGGCCCGCGTTGATGGTCGTCTCCACGTTGAGCAGGATGCCGACCATGCACGGGGTCCAGAACGGGTGCGACTGGTAGTGGCGGGCGTACCGCTTGAGCGCCGCCCGGAGGTCCTTGGGGTCCTCGTGGATGGCCTGAAGACCCGGCAGCATGGCGTACATCAGCCCGATGTTCTGCATGCCGCGCGTGTTGAAGGCCGCGCCGGTCAGGTAGCAGCGCAGGAAGCTGCGCAGGAAGGCCACCGTCCGGGTGTCGGCGCGCATATGGGAGATGCCGTGAGCCGTCATGGCCGTCCCGTGTCGGAACCGGGCGAGCAGAAGACCGGCGCGGTCCGGGGCAGGCGGTCGTTGTCAGTCGGCGGGGGGGTGTTCATTGCGCGCATCCTAACAGGTTATTGACGGGAGCGCATCAAAGCACAGACGGTCACGTCTGTCCAGTGGGTACGGGGGTTTGCACTTACCGGCGGCCGGGCGTCAGGCCCAGCCGGACCATGTGCCGGGCACAGGCCAGGGCGACCACGACCTTGAGGGTGTCCCAGGGGATGAAGGGCAGTACGCCCGCGGCCACGGCCTTGGTCCAGGTCAGGGTGAGGACGTATTTGAGCCAGGCCGCGCCGGTCACGTAGGCCAGCCCCACGGCGGCCAGCCCGGCGAGTACGCCGCGCAGCCACGGCAGCCCGCCCTCGCGGGTCCGGGCTAGTCCGCAGATCAGGGCCGTGCCCAAGAAACCGATCAGGTAGCCGCCCGTGGGGCCGAGCAGGTAGCCGAGCCCGGACTTGCCGCCCGCGAACACGGGCAGGCCGATGACCCCGGCCAGGAGGTAGAGACCCATGGCCAGGACCGCGTGCCGGGGGCCGAGCAGGTACCCTGCCAGAAAGATGAAGAACGGCTGCATGGATACCGGCACCGGGCCGATGGGCACGATGAGGTAGGCCCCGGCCCCGATGAGCGCGGCCATGAGCGCGGTCCAGACCAGCCGGTGCAGGTCGGCCAGGGGAGATCGGGGCAGGGCGTTCCCGTGCGGGTTGTCGTCGGCCATGGGGGTCACTCCTTTGCCGGGACCAGTCCGGCCCGGCGGATGTCCTTGAGGTCCGAGGCCGCGTCCCCGCCCTTGGTGGTCAGATAATCCCCGACCATCAGGCCGCTGGCCCCGGCGGTCAGCAGCTCATGCTGCCGTTCGGGTCCGAAGACCGTGGGCCGCCCGCCGCAGATGCGCAGTTGGCGGTCCGGGAGCAGGAAGCGGTACAGGGCGACGATGGTCAGCGCCTCCTCGGGCGGGAGCGGGGCGCGCCCTTCGAGCGGGGTGCCCGGGATGGGCGTCAGGAAATTCATGGGCACGGACGGGACCCCGAGTTCGCGCAGGAGCAGGGCCAGTTCCACCCGGTCGTCCCAGGTCTCGCCGATGCCGAAGATGCCGCCCGAGCAAACGTACAGTCCGGCGTCCAGCCCGGCCCGGACCGCGTCCACGTCTTCCTCGTAGCGGTGGGTGGTGCACATTCTGGGGAAGTGCGTGGCCGAGGTCTCCAGGTTGTGGTGGTAGCCGCGCAGCCCCGCCTTCTTCAGCCGGACGAGCTGATCGCGCTCCAGGATGCCCGGCGACAGGTCCGGGATCATGCCCAGTCCGGCCACGCGCCGGATGGCCGCTTCGAAGCCGTCCAGGTCGGGGTCGCCGACCAGCTTGCCCGAGGCCACGATGCCGAACCGGGTCGCGCCCGCCGACCGGGCGCGGGATGCGGCGGCCGCGATCTCGTCCGCAGAGAGCAGGGGGTATTCCGGACTGTTGGCCGCGTGGTGCCCGGACTGGGCGCAGAAGGCGCAGTCCTCGGAACAGGTCCCGGACTTGGCGTTGACGATGGCGCACAGGCCGACCTCGTTGCCCAGGCGGGCGGTGCGCACGTTGTGGGCGTGGCCGAGGAGCTCGGGGAGTCGTTCCGGGGCTTGTTCAATAAGGAACATGATCTCCGCATCGGAGGGCAGGACCCCGTCAAGGGCCTTTCTGGCAATGGAATCGAGGCTCATGGGGGCTTTGTGGGTCAGGCGGCCGGAGAAGTCAAGTCGCCCGGAAAGCCCCGCCGTACGGGAGAATGTGAAGAAAAGAATTTTCGTGGGGGGTTGCTTCGCCGCCAAAAGAGCTTATAGTTAGTACAGAACTAATTTCGGAGGGTTCAAGTATGGAATTCGATTTCTATTTCGTGGACGGAGTGTTTCTCTTCGCCCTGATGGCGTTTATGGCGAGCCTCGGTCCCATTGTGGGCGCCAAGATAAAGGCCTGCTGCCCGACCGCGCTCCGGTATGCCCGCCGTTTCGGACGGCGTCATCCCGCCCTGTTCACCGAGTCGGAAGATTTTTATTGTTTCTTCCACAAGGACGCCCTGTACGGCGCATAGCAGGGCCACAGCCTGTTATTGACCGGAAGGCCGGGAGCGGGGATCAATCCGCTTCCGGCCTTCCGGTTTTTTTTATGGATATCGGCCACGCCGAAATCAATCCCGCATCAGGGCGTAGACCGCCTTGGCCGTCCAGCCCTCGCTGCGCTCGGCCACCCGCCGGGCGATCTCCTTGGGCTTGCCCCGGCCTCGGTCTCTTCGGCGATGCGTTCAAGGATGGTCTCCTCGTCCGCTTCGCCGTCGTCCTGCCCGGGCGCGATGATCACGGTCAGCTCGCCGCGAAGCTCGAAGTCGAAGGACTCCAGGTCGCCGAGGTTCCCGCGCAGGAATTCCTCGTATTCCTTGGTCAGTTCGCGGGCCACGCAGAAGTCGCGCTCGCCGAGTATCTCGCGGGCGATGGCCAGGGTGCCCGCAAGGCGGGTCTTGCGCTCGAACAGGACCAGGGTGGCCCCGGTGTCGCGATGGGCCCGGAACAGCCTTTCGGTCTGGCGCTTCTTGCGCGGCGGGAAGCCCAGGAAGGTGTAGGGCAGGGGCGGCAGCCCGGAGGCGGACAGGGCCGTGACCGGCGCGGACGGGCCGGGCACGGGCGTGACCCGGTAGCCCTCGTCGCGGCAGGCGCGGACCAGGGTGAAGCCGGGATCGGACAAGAGCGGGGTGCCCGCGTCCGAGATGAGCGCCACGTTCAGCCCTTGGGCCAATTGGTCCAGGACCTTGGGCAGCTTCTTGTCCTCGTTGTGCTCGAAAAAGGAGATCAGCCTGCCGTGGCGGGTCAGCCCCAACCGTTGGAAGAGCAGCCCGGCCCGCCGGGTGTCCTCGGCCAGGACCACGTCCGCATCCATCAAAATAGCCCGCGCCCGGGGGGACAGGTCGTCCGTGTTGCCCAGGGGGGTGGCCACCACGTACAGGGTGCCGGTGTCGCTCATGCTCTCTGTCCGTCCAGTTGAAAAACGTTTTCTTCATGTTCCACGGTCAGGGACCGGCCCGTGTCCGTGACCGAGGCCAGGTCGAACCGGCACGGCTCGTCCCACAGGTCGTACGCGGTCAGGTAGTGTCCGGCCGCCTTGATCAGCCGCGCCTGCTTCTTGCGCGTCAGGGCTTCGCCCGGCGCGGCCATGGACCCGGCCCGCCGGGTCTTGACCTCCACGAAGACCACGGTGTCCCGGTCGCGGCAGACCAGGTCCAGCTCCCACTGGCGGAAACGCCAGTTGCGCGCCAGGACCTTGAACCCCCTGGATTCGAGGTACCGCGCGGCCGCGGCTTCGCCCGAAGCGCCGCGGTGTCCGGCGCGGTCGTTCGTCGGCTGGCCGGACAGCAGTTTCGTGAAGAATCCCATGCCCTGGAGAGATAGCACAGCCGGTTTTGCGAGGCCAGCGGAACCGTGGCACAGGGTTCCCCGGCGGCGGAACATGGTGTATGCTGACTCGCAAAAGAGGTGAAGCCATGCTGAGATATGCCATGATCGGCGGCGGCCCCGGCGCGTTTGTCGGCGGTGTGCACCGGCGGGCCCTGGCCCTGAACGGGCAGGCCCGGCTGGTGGCGGGGTGTTTCTCCCGCGACTTGGAGAAGAGCCGCGTCCTGGGCGCGGAACTCGGGCTGGACGGGGACCGGGTCTACGCCACGCCCGAGGAGCTGGCCCGGCTTGAGGCCGGGGACATCGATTTCGCGGTGGTGGTCACCTCCAACGAGGCCCACTACCCCAACGTGAAGGCGTGCCTGCAAAGCGGCATCAACGTCATGTGCGACAAGCCGTTCACCCATACCTCGGCCCAGGCACGCGAGTTGGTGGAACTGGCCCGCGAGCGGCGGCTCGTCCTGGCCGTGACCTACACCTACGCGGGCTACCCCATGGTCCGGCAGATGCGCGAGATGATCGCGCGCGGCGACGTGGGCGAGGTCCGCTTCGTCAACTGCGAGTATCCCCAGGGCTGGCTGGCCGAGCCGCTCGAGACCACGGGTCACGTCCAGGCGTCCTGGCGGGCCGACCCCGAGCGCGGCGGCGGGACCCTGTCGCTCGGCGACGTGGGCTCGCACATCGAATACCTGGTGCCCCACGTTACGGGCCTCGAACTGACCCGGCTGGCCGCCCGGCTCGACTCCCTGGTGGAGGGCCGCGTGCTCGACGACAACGGGGTCATCCTGACCGAATACGACACCGGCGCGCGCGGGATGTACTGGTACTCCCAGGCGGCCACCGGTGCGGTCAACGGGCTGAAGCTGCGCGTCTTCGGCGACCGGGGCGGTCTGGAGTGGTTCCAGGAGGACCCGGACCATCTGCGCTACACCCCGCTCAACGAGCCCGCCCGGATCATCACCCGCGGCACGCCGGACCTGCTGCCCGGGGCCATGGACTATTCCCATACCCCGGCCGGGCACCCCGAGGGGTGGCTGCTGGCGTTCGCCAACCTCTATCGGTCGTTCTGCGACACCCTCGCCACGGGCGCGGCACCGGATTTTCCTACCGGGGAGGATGGGCTGCGGGGCGTGCGCTTCATGGAGGCGTGTTTGGAGAGCTCGCGCGGCGACACCGCCTGGATAGAGGTTGGGGGGGAGTAGTCGAAGGGCCTCGACGGTGCCTTAAGAGGATTAGAGAAGAGGAAAGGAAGGCCGCCCTTTGGGGCGGCTTTTTTGTGGGATAAAATGCGCGGTTGCACCGCTGAGAGCCGGTGAAGGGGTTGCACCCCTTCAGCCTCCGAGAGCCGCTGTGCGGGGCTGAAGCCCCACACAATTCTCCCAGCCCTCCCGGCGGGGTCCATTTTTTTGCTGGCCCAAAAAAATAGACGAAAAAAAGGGCCTTGGAGTGTTGGGCGACCGCCCGGAGATCGGGGGATAAGAAGCTGATCGATTCGGGTCGGCTCCCGATTCGAGGCTCGCTGCGCTCGCTGCGAATCGAAGAGCCGCCGCCCCGAATCGTCAGCTTCTAACCCCCCCGATCAAGGGCTCGTTTGGGCGAAATGAAGAGTGGCGGCGGGACGCGGTGGACCGTGCTTCGGCGCGGGACTGAGAGAGCCGCTGTCGGACGCTCGCGTCCGAGTCGCTCCATGGCCACAGTAGTGAGTCCCTGCCGGGCCTTTTGCCGAGCCGAACGTGGAAGGCCGATCCAGTCTGTCGCAAAGCGCGGCCAAACTCCCGGCGCACAGGCTCTTTCGCCAGTCCATTCGCAGCAGCCCACTCCCTGCAAGCGCAGGACAGCAATCGGAAGCGAACCCTAGAGCCCGTCCCCGGCGGCGAAGCGCAGGCTGGATCGCGTCTGCGAAGCAGACATCCATCCGGCCAGCGAAAGCCGCCTACGGGCTCTTGGGTCCGCTTCCGCGCGTTCGCACCGCAGCGCAGTTTTTGCTTCCTTTTTTCTGCGCCAGCAAAAAAGGAAGTCGCCGTAAAGGCGAAATCAAAAAGTAAGGAGAACAGCCAAACGCCCGGACGCGGATGCGCGGTCAATTAACCGCGCACAACAAGGCCCGCCGCCAGGCGAACCACCCCGACCCGGACGCGAATGCGCGGACATCCCCCCGAGCTCAACAAGGCCCGCCGCCAGGCGATCCACCTCAACCCGGACGCGGATGCGCGGCCAATGTATCGAGCACAACAAGCCATATCCAGGGGGCCCACGCAAACCTTATCGCCAATGCGCGGGCAATCCTCGGTGTACGACTTCTTACGTCGGGCTTTTCGCGGCAATCCATTCCCCACAGACGCAGGACAGCAATCGGAAGCGAACCCTAGAGCCCGTCCCCGGCGGCGAAGCGCAGGCCGGATCGCGTCTGCGCAGCAGACATCCATCCGGCCAGCGAAAGCCGCCTACGGGCTCTTGGGTCCGCTTCCGCCGCGCTCGCACCACAGCGCAGTTTTTGCTTCCTTTTTTCTGCGCCAGCAAAAAAGGAAGTCGCCGTAAAGGCGAAATCAAAAAGTAAGGCGAACAACCAAACGCCCCGACGCGAATGCGCGGCCATTGCCCCGAGCGCAACAAGGCCCGCCGCCAGGCGATCCACCCCGACCCGGACGCGAATGCGCGGCCAATCATCGGTGTACGACTTCTTACGTCGGGCTTTTCGCGGCAATCCATTCCCCGCAAGCGCAGGACAGCAATCGGAAGCGGACCCTAGAGCCCGTTCCCGGCGGCGAAGCGCAGGCTGGATCGCGTCTGCGAAGCAGACATCCATCCGGCCAGCGAAAGCCGCCTACGGGCTCTTGGGTCCGCTTCCGCGCGCCCGCACCGCAGCGCAGTTTTTGCTTCCTTTTTTCTGCGCCAGCAAAAAAGGAAGTCGCCGTAAAGGCGAAATCAAAAAGTAAGGCGAACAGCCAAAAGCTCCGACGCGAATGCGCGGCCAATCCCCCGAGCTCAACAAGGCCCGCCGCCAGGCGATCCACCACAACCCGGACGCGGATGCGCGGACGTTCTACGGCATTCACCAAAGCCCGCCGCCAGGCGGACACCCCAAAGCCCTGGCGCGCAAGCGCGGGCCTAAAACCGCGTTCTGCAACGCCGGGCCGCGCAGGCGCTTTATCTTTTTCCCCCGAGTTGCTAAGCAGACAAAAAAACCGTTGAGGAGATGCCCATGCGCATGATTCGTACCGCCGTTCTCTCTTTGCTGTTCTGTGTGCTCGCGATCGGGCCTGTTTCGGCAGCCACGCCCAAAGCGCCCGCCGCCCAGGCCGCCGTGGACTGTCTGCCCGGGTGTCCGGACTACAGCCAGTTGGTCAGTTGGGCCTCGCTGCCGGTCAGCCCGGACAAGCCGGTGGACGTCTTCTACGTCTACCCGACCATCTACCCCGACAAATCGCCCATGAACATGGACGTGTTCAACCAGGCGCTGCGGGCCGACGTGCAGGGGCTGCTCAAGGCCCAGGCCGGGGTCTACTCGCAGTCGGCCAACCTGTTCGCGCCCTATTATCGCCAGGTCTCCTTCGCTGCGCTGGACCCCAACGTGGAAATGACCCTGAACAGCTATTTCCGCATCGGGGCGGACGACGTGCACCGGGCCTTCGACTACTACCTCAACTTCCTCAACCAGGGCCGCCCGTTCATCCTGGCCGCGCACAGCCAGGGCTCCGTGGTCCTGCTCGACCTGTTGCGCAGCCGGTTCAAGGACCCGGCCCTGCAAAAGAAGCTCGTGGCCGCCTACCTCATCGGCTATTCCGTGACCCGCGAGGACCTGAGGAAGTACCCGTGGATCAAGCCCGCCAAGGGGGCTGACGACACCGGGGTGGTCGTGTCCTGGAATACCCAGGAGCCCGGCGCCACAGGGTCGCCCGTGCTGCGGCCGGGGGCCATCGCCATCAACCCGCTCAACTGGAAGACCGACGACACCATGGCCGACAAGAACCTGAACCTGGGTGCGGTCTTCTTCGACGACTTCAAGGGCAAGGTCCTGCGCATCGTCCCGCAGTACGCCGGGGCGCGCATCAACCTTGAAAACGGGGCCCTGGAGACCGTGCCGCCGGACAAGCTGGTCCTCGGCCACTTCCCGCCGGGCGTACTGCACAAGTTCGACTACGCCTTCTGGTACCGCAACCTGCAACGCAACGTGCAGACGCGCATCGACGCCTATCTCAAGCGGAACGGTTCGTAGCGCGGGCGGGGCACGCGGGGGCGGGCTCCGGCCATTGACAGCCGGAGGCCGCCCTCGTAGGTTCGCCCCATGCCGCAATACGCCAAGTCTCTGACCGACGCCCACCGGGCGTTTCTGACCGATCTGTTCCCCGGCGACGGGTGCGTGCTCGCGACCGAGCAGCTCAACGCCTTTTCGACCGACGCCAGCCGCGAGCGGTCCATGCCGTGGGCCGTGGTCCGGCCCGAGAGCCGCGAGCAGGCGGCCGAACTTCTGCGCTGGGCCGACGCCGAGCGCATGCCCTTGTATCCCAGGGCCAGGGCCACGGGCCAGGTGGGCAACACCGTGCCGATCCTGCACGGCGTGACCGTCTCCCTGCTGCGCATGAACCGCATCCTCGACATCGACGAGCGGGACTTTGCCGCCGAGGTGGAGCCGGGAGTGATCACTTCGGACTTCCAGGCGGCCTGCGCCGAAAAAGGGCTGTTCTATCCCCCGGACCCGGCCAGCGTGAAGATTTCGACCATGGGCGGGAATATCTCCACCTGCGCGGGCGGGTTGCGGGCCGTCAAGTACGGCGTGACCCGCGACTGGGTGCTCGGCATCGAGGCCGTGCTGCCCGGCGGCAAGGTGCTGACCATGGGCGGGCGCTCGCAAAAGGACGTGGTCGGCCTGGACCTGAAGCGCCTCTTCGTCGGCGCGGACGGCAAACTCGGGCTGATCACCCGGGCCACGGTCAAGCTCATCCCCCTGCCCGAGACCGCGAGTTCGGTCCTGGTGGGCTTCCCCGACCTGGCCGCCTCCATGGACGGGGCCAAGGCCGTGTTCGGGGCCGGGCTGTTGCCCTGCGCCTGCGAGTTCATGGACGCCACCACCATCAAGGCCGTGCGCATGGGCGGGGACATCCCCCTGGCCAAGGAGGCGCAGGCCGCGCTGCTCTTCAAGTTCGACGGCACGGCCGAGGGCGTGGCCTCCGAGATCGAGCGGCTGAAGCAGGCCCTCGCGCCCGTGCGCCCGGTCTCGGTCGAGGTGGGCGAGGGCGCAGCCGAGGAGGCTGTCTGGGCCGCGCGCCGCGACATCTCGCCCGGCTCCTACCGGCTGCGGCCGAACAAGCTCTCCGAGGACCTGGCCGTGCCGCGCGGCCGCGTGCCCGAGCTGGTCGACCTCGCGCAGCGGGCCGGGGCCGACGCCGGGCTGCCCGTGCTCTGCTACGGCCACCTGGGCGACGGCAACATCCACACCAACATCATGCACGACGCGAGCCGTCCCGAGGAGGTCCAGGCCGCCCACCGGGTCAAGGAACGCCTCTTCCGGGCCGCCGTGGAACTGGGCGGGACCATCTCGGGGGAGCACGGCACCGGCCTGACCAAGGCCTCCTTCGTGCCCGAACAGCTCGGTGCGGACCAGCTCCACTACATGGACGCCGTGCGCCGCGTCTTCGACCCCAACGAGATCATGAATCCCGGCAAGGGGTGGTAGGCGGCCCGGCAGCACCACACCGTTTATCGCCTTTTGAGGCTATTAATTGCAATTATCGCCTTTCAAGGCTATTGTCGATAATTATGGCGTCTCAAGACTATTAATTTCGATTATCGCCTCTTAGGGCGATTAACGGCTGTTATCGCCTTTCAAGGCGATTGCGGAGGGGCTGTGCACGAATCAATGGATTGTATCGGCGTGGTGACGGGTGACGTCGTCAGTTCCACCAGCGCCAGGGAACCGGGGCGGGTCCAGGAGACGTTGTCGCGGGTGCTGAACGAGGTTGCCCTCGCCAACCGAAGCGGCATGGTGCGGGATTTCGCCGTGTACCGGGGCGACGGTTTTCAGGGCGTGGTCACGCCGGAAGGCGCTCTCCGGGTGGCCCTGCATATCAGGATGAGCCTGCTGGCGGAGTTCCGCGGGTGGGGCGAAAAAAAGCTCGACGTGCGCATGGGCGTGGGCGTGGGCCGCGTCGATGCGCTGGGCGAAAGCCCCGGCCAGAGCCGCGGCGAGGCGTTCCTGCTGTCCGGAAGGGGCGTGGACGAGTTGTCGGTCAAGGTGGCGGAGAAGAGACGCCTGGCGGTACGGACGCCATGGGAGCCGTTCAATCGGGCCATGGTCCCGCAGTGCGCGCTGTTCGATGCCCTGGCATCCGGCTGGACCGACCGGCAGAGCCGGGCCGCCGGGTTCGCCCTGCAGGAGTGCGGGACGGAGACGCGGATCGGCGAGTTGATGGGCATCGGTCAGTCGACCGCGCACAAGCATCTCGCGGCCTCGGGCTTCTGGGCCGTGGAGAAGTTCATCGAATATTACGAGCGGTCGGTCCGGGAGCTGGTCTCCGGGGAGGAGCACCCCCATGACTGATCCTGAACAAGCGCTTCTCGGCCTGCTCCTGGCGCATCTTGCCACGGATTTCCTGTTCCAGCCCGACGGGTGGGTCAAGGCCAAGGAAGACGGCGGATTCGGTTCCGGCGTCCTGGCCCTGCACGCGGCGGTGGCCGGGGGGCTCGCCGCGCTCCTGGGTTGGGGGGCATTGGATCCCGTCCGCGTATTCGCCGTCACGGCCGCCAGCCATTGGGCCCTGGACGGTCTCAAGGCGCGTTTCGGCAAAGGCGGGACCCGATGGCTGCTGGCGGACCAGGCCCTGCACCTGGCCGTGATCGGCGGGCTGGTGTGGTGGGCTCCCTCGGGTGGGCCGCTGCCGTCCTGGCTGGCCCCCCTCTGGCAAGCCACCCTCGGCTCCGTTCCCGTGCGCGTCTGGGGATGCGGGCTCCTGCTGGTCGGCATCCCCGGTTCCATAGCGGTCAAGACGATGATCGGGATCTGGGACGCCGGCAAGGGCGGGGAAGCCGCGAGCGATGCCGCCGAAGACCCGCAACCGGACAGGGACGACGGGCTCCGGGGCCGCAAGAACGCCGGCAAGTGGATAGGCATCCTGGAGCGGCTGTTTATCCTGATCTTCATTCTGGGCGGCCATTGGGAGGGCATCGGGTTCCTGGTGGTGGCCAAATCCATCCTCCGGTTCGGCGAAATCAAGGATTCCGCGGACCGGGAGCGGGCGGAATACGTCCTGGTCGGCACGCTGGCGAGTTACTTGTGGGCCGTTGTCGTGAGCATGGCGGCGGAGGCCGTGCTTCCACCCCTGTATTGAGGGGGGAGTGCGTTTCCCGCCGCCGTTCCGGCCGGTTGCCAAGGGGGGCGGACGCGGGTAGGACCTAGGCCATGTCCGACAGCATCACCCAACATGTTTCCCATTGCATCCTGTGCGGCAAGTGCCTCCAGGTCTGTCCGCTGCTGCGCGCCACCGGGCGCGAGGAGCTCGGCCCGCGTTCCAAGTCCGACCTCTGCCGGGTTCTGGCCGAGGACCCGGCCAAGCTGTCCGAGACCGATGCCGCCAGGCTGGCCGGGCTCTGCCTGGGCTGCGGCCGGTGCCGCGAGGTCTGCTCCCAGGGCCAGGACGTTCCCGGCCTGGTGGCCGCCCTGCGCGCGGCACACCCGAATTTCAAGTCCTGGCTGTGGAAGACTTGGCTGACCCGCGCCCGGCAGCTCTGGTCGCCGAGCGCCAAGGCCGCCGGGCTGGTGCCCGAGCGGTTCCGCACCGAAAGGCTCGGCCCCATGCTCAAAATGCTCGCGGGCATGACCGGCGGGCCGGGCCTCGACCCCTTCCTGACGCCCAAGACCTTTCCGGATACCCTCCGCGGCGAGAAACTGCTCCTGTTCGCGGGCTGCACGGCCAACTACGTCCAGGGCCGCTGGCTCATGGCCGCCCTGCGCCTGCTCGACGGCCTCGGGGCCGAGGTCCTGCCGGGCGATTTCGCCTGCTGCGGCTCGGGCCTCAAGGGGGCCGGGTTCACGGACGAGTCCACGGCCATGGCCGAGCGCAACGTGGCGGTCTGGCGTAAGGCGGGCCGCCCGCGCATCACGGTCTTCTGCGCCTCCTGCCTGGCCGGGCTCAGGGCCTACGACTGTTTCGCGTCCGAGGCCGAGGCCGCGCAATGGGCGGATTCCCTACTGCCGCTGTCGGTTGCTGTACGCGGTATCGAATTCGTGATAGCGGACAACGTGCCGGAACGGTTGGGATATCATCATCCGTGTCACGCCGGGGCGGACGACCCGGACCGGGCTTTTCTGCGCGAGGTCCTGGGCGACCGGCTCATCCGAGCCACGGATGCGCAGTGCTGCGGCTTCGGCGGGGTCATGCGTCTGGCCGCACCCGGCCTGACCGAGCCGGTCAACCGCCAATGCTGGGACGCGCTTGAGGGCGCGGACGTGGTCCTCTCGGGTTGTTCCGCTTGTCTCGCCCAGCTCTCGGCCACCGCGCCGGAGGATGTGGAGGTGGGTCACTGGCTTGAAATCATAAGGTAGGTGTGCATGTCGGACAAGATTTCGCCCGTTGCCGTGGCCAAGCAGGCCGTGGTTCTGAGCTGGAGACGGAAGTGGACGTTTTGGGGCCTGCTGCTGGTCGGCATGGCGCCCCTGGCCGTGGGCATGGTGTCCACCGCGGTGTCGCGTGGTGCCGGGCTGGTGTTTTTCCTGACGTTTTGCGTGCACATCCTGGGCATGCTGTTCTTGCTGACCACCACCAACCACCTGGCCGTGACCATGCAGCGCGGGCCGGGCACGGTCCTGCCGCGGCCGTTCTGGCCTGCCATGGGCCGGGTCTTCGTCCGGGGGCTGATCATCTTGGGCCTCGTCTTTGCGGTCATGATCGTCTTCATGCTGCCCGCCTGGGGGCTGCTTTACATGTTTTTCCCGCAGGATGGGGCGGGCCTGTCGCCGACGGCCATCCCGTTGATCATCTTCGTGTGCGTGGCGGCCTACGCCCTTGTGGTGGCCCTCATGCTGCGCCTTGGGATCATGATCCCGGCCGCCGCCGTGGGCGTCGTCGTCCGGGTGCGCGAGGCCCTGGCCATGACCCGCGGGCATGCCTGGCGCATGTTCTGGTCCATGATGCTGGTCGCCCTGCCGGTCCTCGTCCTGGGCGGGGCCTTCCAGGCGTTCATCGCGCTCTCCTTTTCGGACGGCCGGCCGGGCGCGGCCCTGGCCGTCCCGGTCCTGCTTCTGTTTGTCCTGGACATGTTCGCCTGGATCGTCATGCTGGTCATGAACGCCATCTGGTACGAGCGGCTGCGCCTGCGTGCGGCAGGTCCCGATACCGGTTCCGGCCCGGCCTTCGGGTTCGCGCCCGGAAGCGCTCCCGGAACCGCCGCCGACCCGCGCGCCGGTTCGGGCGTGGGGCCGTACGCGGATTTGCCCGAGGCCGAATAGCCGTGGCTTTTACACCCGGCGGCAGGCCCGGTTCCCCCTGGTTCCTGCGCGCCGAGGACGCCTGGCGGGCGGCCCAGCGCCGGATCGGCGGGGTCCTGCGCACGGCCCTCGGGCGGATGCGGGCCGAGCCGCTGCCCTTTGTCGTCGGCGTGGCCTGCCTGTACATGTGGACTCTCGCCTTCAAGCTGCTGCCGCTTTCGCGGCTGGACGGCGCGTACTTGTATGCCGTGGCCTGGTCGTGGTCGGCCCTGGGGGCGTTGTTGGACCTGGCCCTGGTCGTGGTCGTGGCGGGCGCGGTGCTGCGCGGGGAGGGGGAGCGCGGTTTTTTCGGGCCGGATTTTCCGCGCCGGTTCCTGCGGGCCCTGCCCTACGCCTTCTGCTATTACGTCTGCTTCGGCCAGGCCTGGGGGCTGCTCGGCTGGGGCGTGCAGTGGCTGGCCGAGCCGGTGTTCGGGGGAAATTCCGTCTTTTTGTGGACCGCCTCCTATACCACCTGGGGTCGCTGCCGCTGCTGTACCTGCTCGGCCGTTTCGGGTTCACCCTGGCGGGCGCGGCCGCGGGGGAGCGCGTCTCCTTCCGGCGCTCCTGGGAGCTTTCGCGCCCGGCCGCCGGGACCCTGTTCCTGACCGCGCTGTTGTGGTGGGCGGCGCGGCGGCTGCCGTCCGATATCCTGTTCAGCGGCTTCCCGTTCAGTCCGTTCACCGAACTGTATTCCCGGTGGCTCCATCTTCCGGTCCAGTGCGGCGTGTCCGTCCTGGGCTGGGCCGTGGGCGCGGCCTGGTACCGGGAGCTGCGGCCCGACGCCGGGGAAGCCGTGCGCGCCGGGTGACGCCTTCCGCCGTTGTGTTTCCGTTCCGGAAGGGGCCGGAGCGGTCCCTTTTACGCCCGGCCCGCTTTGTGCTATCCCTTGTTCCCGCGCGGAAAGGGGACTGTCACACGATTGTCGCGTTGACTTTCCGTTTTCCGACGTTATCTTGCACTACAGCGTTCGCGGCCGCGCACTGAAGGGCCGCCAAAGATCCTCTGGAGAACCCATACATGCTCAAAAAGATCTTCGGTTCCAAGAACGACCGATACCTGAAAAAACTCAACCCGATCATTGCGCAGGTCAATGCGCTCGAACCGGAGATGCAGGCCCTGGCCGACAGCGATTTCCCGGTCAAGATCGCGGCTTGGAAGGGGCAGGTGGCCGCGGGCGAGAAGACCCTGGACGACCTGCTGCCCGAGTGCTTCGCCCTGGTCCGCGAGGCGGGCAAGCGCGCCTTCGACCCGCCCATGCGCCACTTCGACGTGCAGCTCATCGGCGGCATCGTCCTGCACCAGGGCAAGATCGCGGAGATGAAGACCGGCGAGGGCAAGACCCTCGTCGCCACCCTGGCCGTGGTCCTCAACGCCCTGTCCGGCAAGGGCGTGCACGTGGTCACGGTCAACGACTACCTGGCCTCGCGCGACGCCGAGTGGATGGGCCAGCTCTATAATTTCCTCGGCCTGACCTACGGCGTCATTGTCCACGGCCTGACCGACGAGCAGCGCCAGGTGGCCTACGCGGCCGACATCACCTACGGGACGAACAACGAATTCGGCTTCGACTACCTGCGCGACAACATGAAGTTCTACAAGGAGCAACTGGTCCAGCGGCCGCTGAATTTCGCCATCGTCGACGAGGTGGACTCCATCCTCATCGACGAGGCGCGGACCCCGCTGATCATCTCCGGCCCGGGCGAGAAGTCGTCCGGCCTGTACCGCCGCGTGGACGCCATCGTGCCCAAGCTGATCAAGTCCAGCCCCACGGACCCCGAGGACAAGGACGCCGTGCCCGACGGCGACTTCGTCCTGGACGAGAAGACCAAGTCCATCACCCTGACCGACGCGGGCGTGGAGAAGATCGAGGAACTGCTCGACGTGGACAACCTGTTCGACCCGCAGAACATCGCCCTCCAGCACCATGTTCTCCAGGCGGTCAAGGCGCACCATTGCTTCATCAAGGACGTCGAGTACATCGTCAAGGACGACCAGGTCGTGCTGGTCGACGAGTTCACCGGCCGCCTCATGCCGGGCCGCCGCCTGTCCGACGGACTGCACCAGGCCATCGAGGCCAAGGAGAACGTCAAGGTCGAGGCCGAAAACCAGACGCTCGCCTCCATCACCTTCCAGAACTTTTTCCGCATGTACGACAAGCTGGCCGGCATGACCGGCACGGCCGACACCGAGTCCGTGGAGTTCCAGCAGATCTACGGCTTGGAGGTCGTGGTCATTCCGACCAACATGCCCATGGTCCGCCAGGACAATCCGGACTCCATCTATAAGACCCAGGAAGAGAAGTACAAGGCCATCGCCGCGGACATCGAGGAGTGTTACCGGACCGGCCAGCCCACCTTGGTGGGCACGGTCTCCATCGAAAAGTCCGAGCTGCTCTCCAACCTGCTCAAGAAACGCAAGGTCCCGCACAACGTGCTCAACGCCAAGCAGCATGAGCGCGAGGCGGAGATCGTCCTGGAAGCGGGCCACAAGGGCAAGGTGACCATCGCCACCAACATGGCCGGGCGCGGCACGGACATCAAGCTCGGCGAGGGCGTCCGCGAACTGGGCGGCCTGCACATCATCGGCACCGAGCGCCACGAGTCGCGGCGCATCGACAACCAGTTGCGCGGCCGCGCGGGCCGCCAGGGCGATCCGGGCTCGTCCCGCTTCTACCTGGCGCTGGACGATGACCTCATGCGCCTGTTCGGTTCCGACCGGCTCAAGGGCATCATGGAGAAATTGGGCCTCGAAGACGGCATGGCCATCGAGAACAAGATGGTCAGCAACGCCATCGAGAAATCCCAGACCAGGGTGGAAGGCCACCACTACGAAATCCGCAAGCAGTTGCTCGAATACGACGACGTCATGAACCAGCAGCGCGAGGCCATCTACGGCCTGCGCCGCGAGCTCATGGAGTCCAAGGAGGTCGAGCCCATCGCCACGGAGTACGCCGAGGACCTCCTGGAGGAGATCCTCGAACCCGCCCTGGACGCCAAGGGCGGCGCGGACAAGGAAACCGTGGAGTCGGTCCGGGCCCGCCTGGAGGAGGTCTTCAACTTCGAGCGCTTCCCGGACTGGGGCAAGTCCGGCCTGCCCGACAGGGACCAGGCCGAAAAGTGGGTGGAGGAGATCTTCGCCTACCTGCGGGCCTCCACCGGCGAGCACTACCAGGAGATCCTGCGCTACTTCCTGCTCGACTCGCTGGACCGCAACTGGAAGGAGCACCTGCTGAACATGGACCACCTGCGCGACGGCATCGGCCTGCGCGGGTACGGCCAGAAGGACCCCAAGCAGGAGTACAAGCGCGAGGGGTTCGAGCTCTTCTCCGAGCTGATCTACACCATCAAGGAGAACGCCCTGCGCTCCTTCTCCCACCTGCGCATCCAGGCCGAGGTCAGCGACGAGGAGTTCAAGCACGAGGACACGGACGACCTCCAGTACACGGACAGCGAGTCCGCGAGCGAGAAGAAGCCCGCCACGGTGCGCAAGGACGCCAAGATATCCCGCAACGCCCCCTGCCCCTGCGGCAGCGGCAAGAAATACAAGAAGTGCTGCGGAGCCTAGCGCCCGGCAAAGAGACCGTTCCAGGCCCGGTCCGGCATCCGCCGGGCCGGGCCTTTTTTGTGCCGGGGCGGGCGCTATTGCCATCGCGCAGGGTGGCGTGTATTTTCCGCGCCATGTTGCGCATCTTCGCCATATCCGCCGTGCTGCTCGCCGCCCTGTTCGCCGCGGCCCCCCGCGCCTTCGCCCAAGGGGGCGTGACCGTGGGCAACGAACCGGGCTTCCTGGTGGCCACGCCGACCAACGTGAGCAAGACCCTGCAATTGCAGGGGGGCCTGGGCCACGTGAGCCAGGCGGATTTCACCAACGGGCTGGGCAGCGTCAGCGTGACCCGCGCCTCCCTGTCCGCCGACTATTCCATCTTCCACCTGTCCTACGACATCGACTACTTCAAGTGGGCGGGCAAGGACGGCCTGGGCCGCCGCTTCGACACGGGCGGGGCGCTCATTCCCTGGGAAACGCTCCAGGACATCACCCTTCGGGCCCGGCTGCTGAACAACGAACTCACGGACAACTGGCGGTACTGGGTCAACGCGGAGGTGAACGCCGCTTACGAGAAGGTCGCGCCCGGTGCCGTCGGCGTGGGTATCGACGGCGGGGTGGCCTATGATTTCTGGGACGGCTGGATGCTCGGGCTGACCGCCCGGACCGTGGCCCTGTCGGCCCTGAACAGCGACCTGTTCGGCGACATGGAGCTGGGCTTTGCCGTGGCCGTGTCGCAGAAGACCCTGCGCCGGACGCTTCAATCCGTGGGGCTGATGAAGGATTCCAAGCCGGGCTCGGACCACATCGGCCTGAACTTCGCCATCTCCACCCAGGAAAAGACCTATCGGCTGGCCCCGGACAACGCGATCTACGAGAGCGGCTACCTCGGCGTGGTCCAGTCCACGGTCGGGCTCTACCTGGACTACCTGCCCAACAAGGCCCTGACCTTCAGCGTCGGGCCGGAATACCACTATAATCGGAAGTACCGGCTGTACAATAAGGCGGGCTCGTACAAGTCGTCCCACGACCTGGACAACGCCCTGGGCGGATTCGCCCGGATTCTTTGGCGGTTCTGACCGGGGAGGGGGCTAGTCCAACGGGGCGAGGGGCTCGTTGCCCACGGTGGTCAGTCGCCAGCGGGCCGCGTCCACAGCCCCGGCTCCGCCGCCCAGGACCTTGCGGGCCAGCTCCCAGATCTCGTCCATCTCGTCGGGGGAGAGGGCGTAGCCCCGTTCCCGCACAAAGGCTTCCAGGGCCGGCCGGTCCTTGAGAGTCATAGCCTCTCGGATCAGCTCCGGGTCGGCCAGGGCGTCTCCCATCAGCCGCGATAATTCGTCCCTGCTCATTGCGATCTCCTTGTCACTGCACCTTGACGCAGGTGATGCTGTTCTTGGGCGAGCCCTCGACCACCCGGTCGCTGTAGACCATGTACACGAGGACGTCCCGCTTTTGATCGTAGAAGCGGACCACCTGCATGGATTTGAAGACCAGGGAGGTGCCCTTCTTGAAGACCCTGTCTCCGTCGGCCTTGCCGCTCCTGACGCGGTCGGGCACGTCGATGTCCCCGGTGGCCACGCACATGATCGAAGCGTCGGACGGGTCCTCGGCCACGCCGATCATGCCCTTGACCCCGCCCTTGCGGGCCCGGCTCAGGTAGCAGGTCACCCCGCCCACGTCCGGGTCGTCGAAGGCCTCGACCACGATGTCGTCGTCCCGCGAGAACAGGTGGAAGACCGTGTCCACGCTGCCGATAACCTCGGAGGCCACGGGTGCGGGGAACAGGCCGCAAACCAACAGGACCGACAGGAGCGCCCGGAGGAGCCGGGTACGCTTCCGCCGCCTGTTCTTGAGAAAGTCTAGAGAATGCATCGAATCCCCTGTACCAACCGGGAGCAAGGAAGGCAAGAGTGATTATCAATTCTTGACCTCGCCGCGGCGATGGTGTGGACTGTGCCCGCCATGCCGATTCAGACGGGAACATTCGACGGACTGGGGAACTCCTACGAGGAGGGCAGCAATGCCGCATTGCTCTCGGCCATCGCCCGCAGCGCCGAGGAACTGACCTCGGGCAAGGGGTGGCCCGAGGGGGTCAACGACCTGCTGGCCGCGCTCGGGCGCGTGACCGGGGTGAGCCGGGTGTGGATCTTCCAGACCCTGGAGCTGACCGACACGCACCTGACCCAGAACTACACCTTCGAATGGGCGGCCGCGCCCCGGTACAGGCAGATCGGCATGCCCATGTTCTCCATGTTCACCAATCCCATAGACCGCCCCGGCTACCGGGAGATGATCCGCAGCCGGAAAAACGGGGAGTGGCAGAAGATCCTGACCCGGCTGCTGGAACCGGGCTGGCTGCGCGACAGCCAGGAGGTCCAGCGGATCAAGTCCATGCTGACCATCCCGATCATGGTCGACGACGAGTGGTGGGGCACGCTCGGGTTCGACGACTGCGAACGGGAGTACGACTGGACCGACGCGGAGATCGCGCTGCTGCGCACCGCGGGCTACCTGATCGCCAACGCCGTGCTCCGGGACCGCCTGAGCGCCAAGCGCAAGCAGTTCGAGATCCTGCGCCGGATCACCGACAGCTCGGCCTGGTCCTATGATTTCACCACCGGCCAACTGTGGTGCGCGGCGGAGCTGATCCATTCCGTGCCCATGCCCACCGAGAACATCAATCTTTCGTTGCGCGCGGCCCTGCGCCTGGTCCATTCCCTGGACCGGCACGGCCTGCTCCAGGCCGTGCGCGAGCACATGGCCGGGGACAAGGACGTCTTTCGCCAGGACCTGCGGCTGTTCATGGACTGCGGCGACCAGCGCTGGGTGGAGCTGATCGGCAACCTGCGGCGCGGCGCGGGGGGGCGGCCCGAGCAGTTGGCGGGCATCGCCGTCGACATCCGGGCGCGCAAGCAGGAGGAGGAGCGGCTCCGGGAGGAGGCGGTCACCGATCCCCTGACCGGGGTGCTCAACCGGCGGATGTTCTGGCGCGAGCTTCAGGCCCAGTTGGACCGGGCCGTGGACCGGAGCGCGCCCTTTGCCGTGCTCATGCTGGACATCGATCATTTCAAGACCTTGAACGACACCCACGGCCACCACGCGGGCGACGTCATCCTGGGCGGATTCGCCGAGCGCTGCGCCTCGGCCGTGCGCAGCCAGGACGTCATCGCCCGGCTGGGCGGCGACGAGTTCGTCATCCTCCTGCCGGGCGAGCGGTTCCTGGCGGCCCGCAGCGTGGCCGAGCGCATCCTGGAGAGCGTGGGCTCCGCCCCGTTCGTCGTGGATGGGCGCGAGCACCGGGTCACGGCCAGCATCGGCCTGTACGTCCACGACGGCTCCCAGACCACCCCGGCCCGGGTCCTGGAGCGCGCGGACGCGGCCCTGTACCAGGCCAAGCGCCGGGGGCGCAACCGCCTGGCCGAGGCCGACGGGTACGGCTCCCCGGAGTGACCCTTCCCGCGGCCGCTCCCCCCCTTCCTTTGAGCCCGGCCTCAGGACCGAAAGATGAAATAGACCGCGCCGAGCAGGCAGAGGGCGGCCCAGAGGTAGTCGAGCTTGAGGGGCTGGTGCATGTACAGCAGGCAGAAGGGGGCGAACACGGCCAGGGCGATGACCTCCTGCATGATCTTGAGCTGCGGCAGGGAGAGGACGGTGTAGCCCAGCCGGTTGGCCGGGACCTGGATCAGGTATTCGAACAGGGCGATGCCCCAACTGACCAGGGCGGCCACGTACCACGGGCGCTGGTTCAGCTCCTTGAGGTGGGCGTACCAGGCAAAGGTCATGAACACGTTGGAGGCCGTGAGCAGCAGGGCGGTGAAAAGGGGAATCCTCATGGGCACCTCGGGGAGGGGAGTACCCGGCGCGCCGGGTCGAAGGACGGTAGGGCGGAACCCCTTCGCAGTCCAGCGAAATCCGCGCGCCGCAGCCGATATTCCCGTCCCTAAACTCCTCGACGAAACGGCCCGGCGCATGCTACTGACCCCGGAAAAAGAGAGGGGCTTTCCGGTTTCTCCCTTTTTCTCCGCCCGGCTACCCTGACTATGTTGGTCAAGGCCATTTCCCACCGGGCGGTTTTTCCTTTGACGACCGGGAGCGTGGAGCATGGACAAGTACGACAAGCAGGCATTGCAGGTGGCCAAGGAAGTGGTCATCAAGTTCATCGAGGTGGGGCGCATCTCCCCCTCCAATTTCGGACAGAATTTCGACGTCATCTACAAGGACATCATGCGTACCATCACCGGCGTGACCGCCGGGGACGGCTCGCGCCAGGCGGTGATCGAGGAAGAGGCCGAGTAATGGCCCGCCCCGAATGCGCGTCCCACACCGGGGCCTCCACCCACGCCGAGCACGGCAGGCGGGTGGCGGACATGTTCGGCCGCATCGCCGGATGGTACGATTTCCTCAACCACGCCCTGTCCGGGGGCCAGGACATCTACTGGCGCTACCGGCTGGCCAAGGCGGCCCGCCCCGAGCCGGGCGGCCTGATCCTGGACCTGGCCGCGGGCACCATGGACGTGTCCGTGGAGCTGCTGAGGCAGTACCCGGAGTGCAAGGTGGCGGCCCTGGACTTCGCCCTGCCCATGCTCGAAAACGGCAAGGCCAAGAAGCTGAAGAAGGGCCGCGAGGAGCGCATCTTCCCGGTCCAGGCCGACGGACGCAGCCTGCCCCTGCCGGACGGCTGCATGAGCGCGGCGACCATCGCCTTCGGCATCCGCAACATCCTGCCCCGCGCGGAGGCCTACGCCGAGTTCCTGCGGGTCCTCAAGCCCGGCGCGCGGCTGTGCATCCTCGAGTTCGGCACCGGGTCCAAGCGGGTCTGGAAGGGGTTGTACAATTTCTACCTGGACAAGGTCCTGCCGTTCCTCGGCGACCGCATCTCCGGCGATCCGGGCGCTTACCGGTATCTGGCCGAGACCATAAAAAGTTTTCCGGACGAACGCGCCCTGGGCGAAGAACTGCTTGAAGCGGGCTTTAAGCGGGTCTACAACGTCCCCATGATGTCCGGCATCGTCTACCTGCACGTGGCCGAGGCCCCGGACGGACGGGCGGACGGACAGATTCCGGAACCGCAGGCCGCGAAAGAGGCGGCCCCGAAGAAGGCCGTGTCGGCACGGAGCGGGTCGAAGGCCGGGACCGCCGCGAAAAGGAAGGCCGCCCCCAAGAAGAAGGCGGCTCCGAAAAGGGCGGCGAAGCGCTAGCGGCCCGCGCCCGGCGCGGCGGAAGGTCTTGTCCGGCCGGGGGATAGGCCCGGCTTTCTGGACAGGCCGCGCCTTATTGGGATAAAGAGCGGCCGAACGAGATGACGAGCAGGCCGAGGATGATGGCCGCGAGCCCGATGAAGCGCAGGAATTTCGGCGGCTGGATGGCCAGCCGGGTGAGCAGCCGAGGCATCCGCTCGGCGAACAGGAAATAGGGAATGCCCTCGAAAACGAGGGCCAAGCCGATGGCGGCGATGAGAAGCGACCAGTCGATGTTCATGGGGGCAGTAAGCCACAGAACCCGATTGGTGTCCACTCGGGGAGTCGATGAGTACGCAAATGAGCATGGTTGATTTTGAGCGGTTGCAGGCCAAGGAAGACGCCATTGCCGTGGTCGGGCTGGGCTATGTGGGATTGCCCCTGGCCGTGGCCCTGGGGCGGCATTTCCGGGTATTCGGCGTGGACGTGTCCGAGAGGCGCGTGGCCGAACTGAAGCAGCGCCTCGACCGCACCAACGAGGTGGATTTCTCCACCGTGGGCGACGATGTGGACCTGGTCTTCACCGCCGACCTGGCCGATCTGGAAAAGGCCCGGCTCATCCTGGTGGCCGTGCCCACGCCCATCGACGAATTCCGCACCCCGGACCTGCGCCCCGTGCGCGGGGCCTCCATTTCGGTGGGACAGCACCTTCAGCCCGGCTCCGTGGTGGTCTACGAGTCCACGGTCTACCCCGGCCTGACCGAAGAGGTCTGTGTGCCCCTGCTGGAGGCCGAGTCCGGCCTGACCTGCGGTCCCGACTTCACCGTGGGCTACTCGCCCGAGCGCATCAACCCCGGCGACAAGGTCCACCGGCTGGAGACCATCGCCAAGGTCGTGGCCGGGCAGGACGAGCCCACCGGCAGGCTGCTCCAGCAGGTCTACGGTTCCGTGGTCAAGGCGGGCACCCACCTGGCCCCGGACATCCGCACGGCCGAGGCCGCCAAGGTCATCGAGAACACCCAGCGCGACCTGAACATCGCGCTCATGAACGAGCTGGCCCTGATCTTCGAGAAGATGGGCATCGACACCCTGGACGTACTCGAAGCCTCGGGCACCAAATGGAATTTCCTGCCGTTCCGGCCGGGCCTGGTGGGCGGCCACTGCATCGGCGTGGACCCGTACTACCTGACCTTCAAGGCCCAGGCCCTGGGGCTGCACCCCCATGTCATCCTGGCCGGCCGCGAGATCAACGACAACATGGGCAGGCACATCGCCGAGGCGACCATCAAGCGGCTGATCAAGAACGATTGCAAGATCATGGGCGCGCGCGTGGGCGTGCTCGGGCTGACCTTCAAGGAAAACGTCCCCGACCTGCGCAACACCCGCGTGGTGGACATCCTGGCCGAGCTCGACGACTACGGCGTGGAGGTCCTGGTGCACGACGCCCAGGCCGACCCCGAGGAGGCCGAGCGGGAGCTGGGCATTTCCCTGTGCTCGCTCGACGAGATGCGCGGCCTGGACGCCCTGATCCTGGCCGTGCCGCACACCGCGTACAAGGACATCGCCGTGAGCGAGCTGAAGGGCTGGTTCGCGGACCCGGCCAAGGCCCTGGTGGTGGACGTGAAGGGATTTTTCGACCGGGCCGAGCTGGCGGCCGAATCCGTCGCCTGCTGGCGGCTGTAAGGCGCGCCGTCCGTGCTTCTGGTCCTGACCGCCACGGCCAACGAGATGCGGGCCGCCTTCCCGGAAGCGCCCGCCGTGGCCCAGGGCGAAACGGCCGGGTACGAGGTCGGCGGGCGGTCCGTGCTTCTGGGCGTGACCGGCGTGGGGCTGCTCAACACGGCCCTGTGCGCCGGGCAGTGGCTGGCCCGTCCGGACGTGGTCGGCGTGGTCGATCTCGGCATCGCCGGGGGGTACGACCTGGGCGGGACGCCCATGGGCTCCGTCTGTTTCGCCTGGCAGGAGACCTGGCCGGAATACGGCCTGCTGGACGAGCAGGGCGCGGCCGACCCCGAAGCGCTCGGGTTTGCCCAGGGCGAGGCGGGCGGACGCAAGGTCTGGAACCGGCTCAAGCTGTCGCCGGTGCGCGACGCCGGGCGCATGGGGTTGACCCTGGGCGAGGACTGGCTGCGCGCCGCGGGCGTGACCGTGTCCGGCGTGACCGGAACTCCGGAGCGGGCCGGCTGGCTCGAACTGTCCTGCAACGGACAGATGGAAAATATGGAGGGATTCGCGGCGGCCTATGCCGCCACCCTGCGCGGGCTCCCTTTTCTGGAGGTGCGGACCATCTCCAACCTGGTGGGTTCCCGCGAACCCGGCGACTGGAACCTGAAGGGCGCGCTGAGGTCGCTTCATGACGTCGCGACCACCCTGTTTGCCGCGTAACACGGGGCTTGCCCCGCAACCCGCAACCTGACATAGTACGCACATATGGACGAACTTCTGCGCTTTTTCCAACGGGAACTTCCCGGAATCAATGAATTTCTCGACAACGAAGCCGAGCAGCTCAACGGGCTGGTCCGGGATGTCGCCAAGTACATCATCGGGTCCGGCGGCAAGCGCATCCGGCCCATGCTTACCCTCCTGTTCGCCCGCGCGCTCGGCTACGGCAAGGACGACTATCACGCCATCGCCTCCGCCCTGGAGCTGCTCCATTCCGCCACCCTGCTGCACGACGACTACCTGGACGACGCCGAACTGCGGCGCGGCCGGGACGCGGCCCATCTGGTCTTCGGCCGGACCGAGACCATCCTGGCGGGCGACGCCCTGCTCGCCCTGGCCAACGAGATGGGCGCGCGCTACGGCAATCCGCGTCTGTCCTGGCTGCTGGCCAAGGGCATCATGGAGACCGCCGCGGGTGAGATCGAGGAGATCGAATTTTCGCGCAGTCCGTCGCTCGACCGGGAGACCTACATGCGCATCATCATCGGCAAGACCGCGCGGCTCATCGAGTGCGCCTGCCGGTGCGGCGCGGCCCTGGCCGGGGCCTCCCCGGAACGGGAGGACGCCGCAGGCGAGTTCGGCCTGAACCTGGGCATCGCCTTCCAACTGGTGGACGACGCCCTGGACTACGCCTCGCCCACGTCCGAGACGGGCAAGCCCGAGGGCGGCGACCTCAAGGAGGGCAAGGTCACCCTGCCGCTCATCCTGCTCATGGAGGAGGGTGACGGGGCCGGGGCCGAGGTCCTGCTGGAGGCGCTCAAGGACGGCTCCCTGAGCGACGCCCAGACCGCCGACATCCTGGACCAGGTCCGGGAGGGGGGCTACTCGGAGAAGACCAGGGAGGAGGCCGCCCTGTACGTCGAAAAGGCCAAGGCGTGTCTGGACGGGTTCGCGCCCGGCGACGAGCTGGTCGTGCTCGAACAGGCCGCGGATTTCGTATTGACCCGAACCAAGTGACTTTCAGGGCCGGTCCTCCGCACGGGAAGGCCGGCCCTACAGCTTTTCATATCGAGAGGAGAGGCCAGATATGCTTTGTCGTGTGATCGTTGGACTGAAGGAAGGCGTCCGGGACGTGCTGGGCGAGAAGATCGCCCGCAAGATCAAGAGCGAGCTCGGCATGGACGTGCGCGACGTCCGCATCGTCAACGTGTTCACCTTGGAGGGCGCGACGCAGGAGCAGGTGGACCTGGTCCTGGAGCGGGCCGCGCTGCATGACCCGGTCCTGCACGAGGTCTCGCTCGAACCCCTGGCGCGCGACTTCGACTGGATCATCGAGGTCGGCTTCCGGCCCGGCGTGACCGACAACGAGGGCCGCACCGCCCGCGAGACCATGGGCGTGGTCCTGGGCCTGTCCAAGGCCGAGCGCGAGGGGATCAAGGTCTACACCTCGCGCCAGTACCTCATCCAGGCCGATATGGACGACGCGGGCGCGCACCGTATCGCCAAGGACCTGCTCGCCAACGAGCTGATCCAGCGCTTCGAGTACAAGTCCGCCGCCCAGTGGGCCGACGACCCCGGTTTTACGGCCAAGGCCGCCCGGGTTACGGGCCAGGCCTCCGACGAGGTGGCGGTCATCCCCCTGTCGACCATGTCCGACGACGAACTGATGGATTTTTCCCGAGCCAATACCCTGGCCCTGTCGCTCAGGGAGCTGCACGACATCCGCGCCTACTTCGCCGACCCGGCGGTTGCGGCCGAGCGCGCGAAGGTCGGCCTGTCCGCCGACCCCACGGACGCCGAGATCGAGGTCCTGGCCCAGACCTGGTCCGAGCACTGCAAGCACAAGATATTCTCGGCCAAGATCGAGTACCAAAACACCGAGACCGGCAAGACCGTCGAGTACTCCAGCCTGTACAAGACCTTCATTCAGGGCTCGACCAAACAGATCCGCGCTCGCAACGCGGCCTCCCGCGAGGGCGGCGACTACTGCCTGTCCGTGTTCAAGGACAACGCGGGCGTGATCAAATTTTCCGAATCCATCAACGTCTGCGTCAAGATGGAGACGCACAACTCCCCGTCCGCGCTCGACCCCTACGGCGGAGCCCTGACCGGCATCGTCGGCGTCAACCGCGACCCCATGGGCACGGGCATGGGCGCGAACCTGTTGTGCAACACCGACGTCTTCTGCTTCGCCTCCCCGTTCCACGAGGGCGAGCTGCCGCCCCGGTTGCTGCACCCGCGCCGCGTCTTCGAGGGCGTGCGCGAGGGCGTGGAGCACGGCGGCAACAAGTCCGGCATCCCGACCGTGAACGGGTCCATCGTCTTCGACGAGCGCTACCTGGGCAAGCCGCTGGTCTACTGCGGCACCATCGGGACCATGCCGGTCACGGTGTCCGGGCACCCGTCCTACGAGAAGTGCGCCCTGCCCGGCGACGTCATCGTCATGTCCGGCGGCCGCATCGGCGCGGACGGCATCCACGGCGCGACCTTCTCGTCCGAGGAACTGCACGAGGGCTCCCCGGCCACGGCGGTCCAGATCGGAGACCCCATCACCCAGCGCAAGATGTACGATTTTCTCATGCGCGCCCGCGACCTCGGGCTGTACCACGCCATCACCGACAACGGGGCGGGCGGCCTGTCCTCCTCCGTGGGCGAGATGGCCGAGGATTCCGGCGGCTTCGACATGGACCTGAAAAAGGCCCCGCTCAAGTACGACGGCCTGCGCCCGTGGGAGATTCTCATCTCCGAGGCCCAGGAGCGTATGACCATGGCCGTGCCCGCGGACAAGCTCGACGAGTTCATGCGCCTGTCCGACGAGATGGACGTGGAGTCCACCGCACTCGGCACCTTCACCGAATCGGGCAAGTACCTGGTGCGCTACGGCGACAAGCTGGTCACCTGCCTGGACATGGAGTTCCTGCACCACGGCGTGCCCCAGATGGAGCTTACGGCGGTCTGGAAGCGGCCCGCAATCGTCCAGGACGCGGTGCCCGTGGCCGACGACCAGAACGCACTGCTCAAGGCCATGCTCGGCCGCCTGAACATCTGCTCCAAGGAGTATGTGGTCCGGCAGTACGACCACGAGGTCCAGGGCAAGTCCGCAGTCAAGCCCATGGTCGGCGTGCACGGCGACGGCCCGTCGGATGCGGGCGTCATCCGGCCCGAATACGGCTCGGACAGGGGGTTGGTGGTCTCCCACGGCATCTGCCCGCAGTTCTCGGATTTTGACACCTACTGGATGATGGCCAACGCCATCGACGAGGCCGTGCGCAACGCGGTGGCCGTGGGCGGCGACGTCTCCTACATGGCCGGCGTGGACAACTTCTGCTGGTGCGACCCGGTCCAGTCCGAGTCCACCCCGGACGGCCACTACAAGCTGGCCCAACTGGTCCGTGCCAACCAGGCCCTGGCCCATTACTGCCTCGGCTTCGGCGTGCCCTGCGTGTCCGGCAAGGATTCCATGAAGAACGACTACAAGGGCGGCGGCCGCAAGATTTCCATCCCGCCCACCGTGCTCTTCTCGATCATCGGCGTCATCCCGGACGTGAACAAGTGCCTGACCTCGGACTTCAAGAAGCCGGGCGACCTGATCTACGTCCTGGGCCTCACCAGACCCGAGATGGGCGGCAGCGAGATCGCGGCCCAGCTCGGTTTCTCCGACGCCCGCGTGCCCCAGGTGGACCTGCTCACCGCCAAGAGGCGGTATGAGACCGTGTTCGCGGCCTCCCAGGCCGGGCTGATCACCGCCTGTCACGACTGCTCGGACGGCGGCCTGGGCGTGGCCCTGGCCGAGATGTGCATCGGCGGACGGCTCGGCGCGGAAGTGGATCTGGACCAGGTGCCCGCCTGCGGCGAGCTCAACCTGACCGGCCTGCTCTATGCCGAATCCGCCAGCCGGCTGGTGGTTTCGGTAGCCCCGACCGACCGCGAACGGTTCGAGTCCCTGTTCGCCGGACAGGACTGCGCCTGGGTCGGCAATGTCTCGGAGGCGCCCGCCCTGAGCGCCACCCTGGCCGACCGCAAGGTCCTGGACGCAGACGTTTCGGACCTGGCCCGCGCCTTCAAGGAGACCCTGGCCTGGTAACTTGGCCTCACAGAACACAATCCCTAACGCCAAGCCTTTACCAAAAGTGAATAATTCTCTATGGTGACGGCGTATTTGACCAGGCCGGGTTAAGGGTGCCCGGCCGGTTGCGGCACCTGGCTTTATAGCTGATGGGGGTTGGTTCATGTTCAAAAGATCGGTTTGGATCAAGGGCTGCTGTGCATTTTCGCTGGCAGCCCTTGTCGTATCCGCCGCTATGACCGGTACGGGCCGGACGGATTCAGGACGCTACGTCGGTTCCGAGGCGTGCAATGAATGCCACGAGCAGGAATACGGCAACTACAAGAAATTTGCGAAGAAGGCCCATTCCGGGGACTCCGTCAAGATCATGATGGGCGACCTGACCCCGGATGAGCTGGCCGAGTGTTACGGCTGCCACATGACCGGGTACGGCAAGCCGGGCGGGTTCGTCAGCTTCGAGAAGACCCCGGACCTGGCCCAGGCCGGGTGCGAGGTCTGCCACGGGCCGGGCTACGACCATGTGGAGTCCGGGGGTGACCCGGAACTGATCAAGGGCAAGTTGAGCCTGGACGACTGCACCGGTTGCCACAACCCCGAGCGGGTCAAGGCGTTTGACTTCAAGCCGCTGTTGTACGGCGGGGCGCACTAGGAGGCCGTATGGACAATTTCATCACGCGGTCCCTGGGCATCAAGCTCATCCTGTTGTCGTCCCTGTTGACCATCCTGGCCTTTGCCGGGTTGTTCGCCTACAGCTCCATGTCCACCAAGGACCACACCCTGAGCGAGGTGGCCATAGCCGCCGAGCGGGTGGCGGACATGCTCTACATCGCCATCGAGGACCCCATGGCCAAGGGGGACAACGACGGCACCGAGATCAAGTTCCTGCAGATGGCCGAGCGCTATCCGGACATCAAGGTCTACCTGACCGACTACAAGGGCGAGATCACCTATTCCACCGAGACCGACGCCGAGCGCAAGAAGATCTTCGAGGTCCGGCCCGAGGCCGGGCTGCCCGACCTGGTGACCAGGGGGCTTGAGGAGAAGCTGGCCGAGGGCAAACTCGAGGACATCGACGGCAAGCGCCACTTCGTCGAGGTCAAGACCGTCGAGAACAATCCGTTCTGTTATCACTGCCATGGCCGCAGCCGGAAGATCCTCGGGTCCATGGTCGTGGCCGTGGACGTCAGCCCGCAGTACAACGCACTGCTCGAAAACCAGTTCAAATCCGCCGGCATCTCGGTGCTCGGCGTCCTGGCCCTGCTGGCCGCGCTGATCATCTTCATGCGCAAGGCCATCGTCAACCGCATCACGTCCATCGCGACCACCGCCAAGGACGTGGCGCACGGCAACCTGGACGCCCGGTTCGAAGTGGCCGGAACCGACGAGCTCGGTTCCCTGTCGCGCTACCTCGGGGCCATGGTCGGCCAGATCAAGAACCAACTGGAATACAATCAGAGCGTGCTCAGCGGCATCGTGGTCCCCCTGTTCGTGACCGACGCGCAGCAGACCCTGCAGTTCGCCAATCCGCCCCTGCAGGCCATCCTCGATCTGTCCGAGGAGGAACTCAAGGGCCGTCCCGTGTCCGAGGTCTTCGCCTGCGAGTCCGAGGACGGCTCCGCCTGCAACGCGGGCGAGGTCATCGCCCTGGGCGAGCCGCTCAACGGCCGCTTCGTGTTCACCCGCCGGGACGGAACCACCTTCCCGCTCCTGTTCGAGGCCTCGCCGCTCAAGGACGCCGAAGGCGAGACCGTGGGCGTCATCTGCGTGCTCATCGACCTGACGCGCGAGGAAGAGGACAAGAAGAACATCGAGCAGCAGCGCCAGAACCTCCTGGAGGTGGCCAACGAGGTCACCGAAGTGGCCAACAAGCTCAACGAGGCCTCCAACATCCTGTCCACCCAGATGGACCAACTGGCCAACGGGGTGGACACCACGGCCAACGAGACCAGCCAGGTGGCCACGGCCATGGAGGAGATGAACGCCACGGTGCTGGAGGTGGCCAAGAACGCCTCCGAGACCGCCGAGGCGTCGGACCAGGCCAACAAGGTGGCCGCCTCGGGCGGCGTGGTGGTGGGCAAGACCGTGGAGGAGATCAACTCCGTGGCCGACATCACCGAGAACCTGGCCGAGGCCCTGGCCTCCCTGTCCACCCGGGCCGAGAACATCGGTCAGGTCATGGCCGTGATCAACGACATCGCGGACCAGACCAACCTGCTGGCGCTCAACGCAGCCATCGAGGCGGCCCGCGCGGGCGAGGCCGGGCGCGGCTTCGCAGTGGTCGCGGACGAGGTCCGCAAGCTGGCCGAGAAGACCATGGACGCCACCAAGGAGGTCGAGGGGGCCATCTCCCTGATCCAGCAGTCCACCAGCGACGTGGTCAAGGAGATGGACACCGTCAAGAAACGGGTCGTGAACACCTCGGGCATGGCCCAGGAGGCGGGCGGCGTGCTCGACGAGATCGTCAAGCATTCCAACTCGATCGCCGACATGGTCAACGGCATCGCCACCGCGGCGGAGCAGCAGTCCTCCACCTCGGACGAGATCAACACCCGGGTAACCCAGATCAACAACCTCTCCCAGGAGGTCCTGTCCGGCATCCGCAAGTCCAACCAGGGCATCCAGGAGGTCTCGGAGTTGGCCGAGAAACTGGCTGAACTGGTAGCCAAGTTCCGCAACTAGCGGGCGTGAAGACACAACGGGCCCGGCTTCGGCCGGGCCTTTTTTCACGCGCTCCGGACACCGGCCGCCGGGCCTGAACAGGCTGAAGTTATCCAGCAAATCAAGGCTGCTACCTTCTGCCCATCCGGGCCATTTGCAGTAATTGCTTTTCTGGGATAATGAGCCGTAAATTTCGCTGGCGACGATTCCCCTTGACAAGGTCGGTCTGGGTGAATAGTAATTGTTATCAAATATGGAGGACATCCATGGCTCAAGAAATGGGTTTCAGGCTTTCCAAGCAGCGGAAAGTTATTTTGGAAGAGTTGCGCAAGGTCAAGTCGCACCCTACGGCCGACGAGGTTTACGACATGGTGCGCAAGATTATCCCCAGGATCAGCCTGGGCACGGTGTATCGTAATCTTGAGTTTCTGTCGTCCAAAGGGTTGGTGCTCAAGCTGGGCGCCCCCGGCGAGCAGAAGCGCTTCGACGGCACGCCGGAGCCGCACCCGCACATCCGGTGCGAAGTCTGTACGGCCGTGGCCGACGTGGAATGCGACATCGACATCCCGGTCATCCCGGAGAGCTGCACCAGCGGCTACAAGATACTGACCACCAACGTGGAGTTCGTGGGCATCTGCCCTAAGTGCCAGGCCGCGCGGCAATAAATTTCGGCACTCTCCGTTCGCACGGCGCAAAGCCGGTTGCCTTTTGGGCAACCGGCTTTATTTATGGTCAAAATCCTTGCCGGACCCGCTTGACAGCAGGGACGGTTAAATGTAGGAATGATTCTCACATTGAAGGTAACCGGAAGTTTTATCGGGACAAATGACTTTATGAAGAGAAAGCCCATACCTTTTCACATAAAACTACGACAAGGAGCGTATTTTTGTGTAAGGTGCGTGGTGAATCAGAAAACCAAGGACAGATCCGATAAGGAGGAACAATGTCATTGAAAGGAACCCAGACAGAAAAGAACCTGATGTATGCCTTCACCGGCGAGTCTCAGGCTCGCAACAGATATACCTACTACGCCAGCGTGGCCCGCAAAGAGGGTTACGTGCAGATCTCCAAGATTTTCGAGGAGACCGCCGGGCACGAGAAGGAGCACGCGAAACGGTTGTTCAAGTTTATGGAGGGCGGCACCGCCGAGGTGTCCGGCTCCTTTCCCGCCGGGGTCATCGGCAACACGCTCGAGAACCTCAAGGCCGCAGCGGCCGGCGAACATGAGGAAAACACCGAGATGTACCCCGGCTTCGCCAAGATCGCACGGGAAGAGGGCTTCAACGAGATCGCCGCGGTCATGGAGAACATCGCCGTGGCCGAGCGTTACCACGAGGAGCGCTACACGGCCCTGATCAACAACATCGAGACCGACCACGTCTTCGTCAAGGACGGGGAAGTCTTCTGGCGCTGCCAGAACTGCGGCTATATCCACCGGGGCACCACCGCTCCCGTGAAATGCCCGGCCTGCGACCATCCCCAGGCCCACTTCGAGATCAAAGACACCAACTGGTAGGAAATCACAACTCAACGCATCCTTAAAGGAGGATTCGACATGGCAATCAAATTGGGCGAAGTTTACAAGTGTAATGTCTGCGGGAATATCGTCATGGCCATTCATGAAGGCGACGGCGATCTGGTCTGCTGTGGCGAGGACATGGTGCTGATGGCCGAGAACACCGTTGACGCGGCCAAGGAAAAGCACGTTCCCGTCATCGAGAAAGACGGCGACAAGGTCACCGTCAAGGTCGGTTCCGTGGCCCATCCCATGGAGGAGAAGCACTACATCGAATGGATCGAGCTCCAGGTGGGCGACAAGGTCCTGACCAAGATGCTCAAGCCCGGCGACAAGCCCGAGGCCGAATTCTGCATCTGCGGCATGTCCGGCGAACTCAAGGCCCGCGAGTACTGCAACATCCACGGCCTGTGGACCGCCAGCGCGTAAGGCGGTTCCGGCGAGGCGGGGCCCGCGGGGCGCCCGCGTGCGAATCAAGGGGGCGGGCTGCAAGGCCCGCCCTTTCCATCCCAGGAGAGAGCCATGGCCCTGCCCGAAGAGATATACCAGTGCCAGACCGTCAACTGCGGTTATATATACAACCCGGACAAGGGCGACCGGAAGGGGAAGATCCCCAAGGGCACCCGGTTTGAGGACCTGCCCGACGACTGGCGCTGTCCCATCTGCGGCGGCACCAAAAAATGCTTCCGGCCCCTGGCCGGGCCCGGCTCCACCCAATCGGACTGTGAATTGCCCGTTGAAACCGATCCCGAGAAGTTGACAGCGGCCGCCGCTGCTGCGAATATGGGCGACCAAAAGGAGACTGACCCCATGCAAAAATACGTCTGTGAGATTTGTGGCTATGTGTACGACCCGGCCCAGGGCGACCCCGATTCCGACATCCCGGCCGGGACCAAGTTCGAGGACCTGCCCGACGACTGGACCTGTCCCGTCTGCGGTGCGGACAAGGACAGCTTCGTACCCGAGGATTAATTTTCGGCCCGAAACGCGGGCAGGGAGCGCGCCCCCCAGGGTCCGCGCTCCTTTTTTTTTACCATAGCGGTTGAGTAACCGCTCAATGTGGAGAAGACCATGAGACCTGTTGAAATCAAGGAAGGCATTTTCTGGCTCGGCGCCGTCGACTGGAACCGCCGCGACTTCCACGGCTATTCCAAGGCCCACAAGGGCACTACCTACAACAATTTTCTGATCGTGGACGAGAAGGTGACCCTGATCGACACCGTGGCCGAGGAGTTCTGGGGTACGTTGCAGTGCAACCTCGCCCAGGTGCTCGGCGACCGCAAGATCGACTATGTGGTGGCCAACCACCTCGAGCCCGATCACTCCGGCTGCCTGGCCAAGGTTGTCGAGAAATATCAGCCCGAGAAGATCTACACCTCCCCCATGGGCCAGAAGGCCATGAAGGCCCACTTCAAGTACACGGACTGGCCGGTCGAGGTCACGCCCACCGGCACCGAGCTTTCCATCGGCAAGCGGACCCTCTCCTTCCTTGAGACCCGTATGCTCCATTGGCCCGACTCCATGCTGACTTACTGCCCGGAGGAGAAGCTCGTCTTCACCAACGACGCGTTTGGCCAGAACTGGGCCACGTCCGAGCGTTGGGCCGACCAGGTGGACCGCTACCGCCTGGAAGAGCTCATGGCCAACTACTACGCCAACATCGTGCTGCCGTATTCCCCGGTGGTCCTCAAGACCCTGGCCACCATCAAGGAGATGGGCCTGGAGATCGAGACCATCTGCCCGGACCACGGCCTGCTGTTCCGCGGCGACGACTGCGCCTGGGCCATGGAGAAGTACCAGGCCTACGCCGAGCAGAAGCCCAAGAACAAAGCGGTCATCGTCTACGACACCATGTGGCACTCCACCGAGAAGATGGCCGAGGCCATGGCCTGCGGCCTGGCCGACGAGGGCGTGTCCGTGCGCTTCATGTGCATGAAGAACAACCACCACTCCGACGTCATGGCCGAGGTCTTCGACGCCGCTGCGGTCATCGTCGGCTCGCCGACCCACAACAACGGCATCCTGCCGCTGATGGCGGACATGCTGACCTACATGAAGGGTCTGCGGCCCCAGAACAAGATCGGCTCGGCCGTCGGGTCCTTCGGCTGGTCCGGAGAATGCGTCAAGATCCTGACCCAGTGGCTCGAGGACATGAACATGGAAGTCGTGGAAGGGATCAAGAACCAGTACATCCCGGATCACGAAGTCTTCGACAAATGCTATGAACAGGGCAAGGCTATCGCCGCAGCAATCAAAGCGAAGCTTTGATTGGCTGCCACGCTACACAACAAAAAAGGGCCCGGTTCTTACCGGGCCCTTTTTTGTTGTGTAGCGTGGGTGGGGGGCGGCTTCCGAGAGCGGGCCATCTGCACATTTTTTCCGGCCGCGCCAATCCTCACGTAGACGGCTACGCTGCGGTTGTCGCGGCCGGAAGAAAATGCACAGCTGACCCACTCTCGAAAGCCTTGTGCGAGCGCGGTAAGAGAGCCGCTGTCGGGTGCTGCGCACCCGAGTCGCTCCATTTTAAGAGAAAGGCGGGACTTCGACGCCCGGATGAGCCGGGGGGACTTTACGATGTGCTTCCACCCGCGAAGCGGCATAAAAGGTCTCGGAAAAGGAAGGGATAGGGTCCGGGGAAGGAAGGAAGGAACCCTTTTCAAAGGGTTTTCCTCCCTTCCCCGGCCGCCGGAGGCATCCTATTTTCCGGCCTTGGTCAGGAAGCGGTCGAGCTGGTTGGTGAATTGTTGTTTGTCTTTGGGGCCGAGCGGGGGGGGGCCGCCGGGGGCGAGGTCGGCGGAGCGCAGTTCCTCCATGAGGTTGCGCATGCGCAGCAGGCCCTTGACGTTGTCCTCGGTGTAGAGTTCGCCGCGCGGGTTGAGGCCGGTGGCGCCCTGGGTGACGATGGCGTCTGCCAGGGGGATATCGGCGGTGACGACCAGGTCACCGGGGTTGACCCGGCGGGCGATCTCGTCGTCGGCCACGTTGAAGCCCGCGCCCACGAGGATGGTGTCGATGAGCGGGGACGGCGGCACGCGGAGCGGCGTGTTGGCCACCAGGGTCAGCGGGATTTGGCGGCGCTGGGCGGCCTTGAACAGGATTTCCTTGACGGCGTTGGGGCAGGCGTCGGCGTCCACCCAGATGCGCAGGGCCATGGTCAGGCCTCCTGCCCGAGGATTTCCTTGACCCGCCCGACCTGGCCGTCGGTCAGGCGGACCTTGATGCCGTGCGGGTGGGTGGGCGACTTGGTCAGCAGCGTGGCGACCGTGCCCTCGGTCAGCCTGCCGGTGCGCTGGTCCTTCTTGAGCACGATGTTGACGCGCTGGCCGGGCTTGACGTCCTTGCGGTTTGTTCCGTCCATGTCTGGTTTCTCCGGGTGGATCACTGGTTTCGGGGAGGCCGCATCATGCGGGCCCGGGGCCGGTTTGTCCAGCCGCTACATGGGAATCTCCACGTTGTCCTTGGCGCTGGTGCCCGCCATGTTCCGCAGCCGGGTCAGGTATTCGGCGCTGAAGTCGATGGACAACTCCACCCACAGCGGCAGGTGATCGCTGATCTGGAAGGTCCGCCAGGTCTTGAGATAGTACTCCTTGAGCTCGGCGGGGTCGGCCAGCAGGGCGTCGAGCTTGGCGATGCGTTTGTCCTGGGCCGCGACGTCCTTGGACCGGGCTCTGCGTTCGGCACGTTCGGCCCGGACCTTGTCGAGCTGGCCCCGGACCGTGGTTTCCACGGCCTCCCGGTAGTCCGGGAACCGGTCCTCGCCCATGACCGCCGAGAGCACGTCCAGGACGCCCTGGTTGCGGGCGGAGCGGGTCTGGCGGACCGTGCCCTTGCGCGGCAGCCAGGATATCTGGTCGTAGAACCGGGTCTTGTCCATGTTGGAGCCCACGTTGTTCTGGGCCGCCTCAAAGCCGTTGCGCACGAGCGCGTTGCCCGAGGGGTCGCCCATCTCGTCGATGTTGAAGTCGCCCACCAGGATGTAGCTGCACGGCTCCTTCTCGGCGCGGGCGGCGATGTTGGCGGCGACCGTGTCGATCTCGGCCACGCGCCGGGCGTATTCCGGGGTGCCCTGGCTCTCCTTGCCGAAATAGATGTGCACCGTGGTGAACAGGAAGCGGAACCAGCCCGCCTGGAACTCGCAGCCGAAGGGCGAGCGGGAGAGTTGCAGCCGCTTGTCGCCGTGGCTGATCAGGTCCCTGACCGGCAGGACCATCTCACCGGCCACGCCTTTGAAGCGGACCTTGGCCTTGTTGTAGATGAACCCGAGCCGTTCCCGGTTGCCGCCGTCCTGTTCGGCCACGTCGGTGACAATGTAGCCGTAGTTCGGTCCGAGCAGACGCATGAGCTGTCTGAGGGGGCCGAGGTCGCGGCAGATTTCCTGCACGGCCAGGACGTCGAAGGCCGAGACGGCCTCGGCGATGAAGTACAGGGACTCCTTGATGCGCGGGCCGTGGCCGAAGCGGTTGTCGTCGAAGTTGCGGATGTTCCAGGTGCCGAGCAGCAGGGTGTCGTGCAGGGTGGCGGCGGGCATCCGGTCCCGGATGAGCCCGCGCAGGGCGCGCAGCCCGTCCACGGTGCGGCGGCGCAGGTCCGCGGTCTCAAACTTGAGCGGCCAGTAGTTGATCATGTCGCCCCCTTTGCGGCGGTTGGCCGTCCGGATGCGTCGGGACGGCGGGTATCACTTCGTCTGTATCCGGGAAGGGGCGCGAGGGCAACCGGAGGCGTGCGAAAAGACGGGAAGGATTCGGGGAAAGCTGGCGCGACGAGAGAGCGGCGTGGACCGCGAAGGGGACGGGAGAGAGGGCCGGCTACTGCCAGGCGCCTTTCCGGAAGCTGAAGATCTGGCGGTTGGGGATGACGGTCACCGGCTTGAACTCGGCCTTCTTGCAGGCGGCGGGCGATTCGGCCGTGGCCTCCATGACCAGCTCGCAGAAGCGCATGACGCCCACGAAGGGCACGGTCTTGGACGAGGAGCGGCGGACCTTGGTGACGATGGAGTCCATGTCTATGGCGTGGTAGCGGGCCCGGTAGGAGCCGTCGGGCTGCCGGGTGATCTGCATGCGGTTGCGGGCCATGCGGTGGTTGCGGTCCAGGGACCTGGCCCTGACCCTGGCGAACTTGCCGAAGTCCGCGTTCTTGGTGACCAGCCCCTCGTCGAGGTAGAGGGGCATGTTCTTGGTGTTGATCTTGGTGGTGGCGTCGCCCGGCGAGATGGCGGCGAGGTCCTGGGCCGATGCGGTCCGTTCGGCGGCCGCAAAAAAAGCCCCGGTCAGAAACACGGCCAAAAAGGCATAAACGAAAAATTTGTGCATGGCGTTGAATCCTTCCAACCAGAGCAGGGGGTTGGGCGGCGCAACGCCGCCCAACCGTTTTTCGTATACGCTTACTTGGTCTGGATATCAACCCTGCGGTTGAGCTTCCGGCCTTCCTTGGTGGCGTTGTCGTACTTGGGATTGAGCTCGCCGTAGCCCTTGGCTTCCAGGCGGTCGGTGCTGATCCCGTTGTCGGTCAGCCACTTCATGACGGAGTTGGCGCGGCGCTCGGACAGCCCCTGGTTGTAGGCCTCGGTACCGGTGGAGTCGGTGTGGCCCGAGATCTCGTAGGTGGCGGCCGGGTCTTCGTCCAGGATCATCTTGGCCTGTTCGAGCACGGGGACCATCTCATCGGTGATCTGGTACTTGTCGAAGCCGAAGTTCAGGTTGAAGGAGACCACTTCCTTGGCCGGGGCCGGGGCGGCCACGACCGGGGCCGGAGCCGGGGCCGGCTCGGCGACGTCCGCATAGAAAACGTCCTTGGCGTACGCGTTCAGGGCGGTGGCGTCGGCGAAGGTCGCGCCGTCGGCGGCCACGGAGCAGGGGAAGGCGGAGCGGATGCCGTCGACCACTGCCTGGCCCTCGGGGGTGTCGGCGTAGCTGACCACGTGGACGCAGAGGTTGGAGCCGTACTTGGCGTACAGGTTCTTGGCCACGGCCACGGGATCGGTGCCGTAGTTGGATTCGCCGTCGGTGAAGATGATCAGCGCGGTCTTGCCGGACATCTTGCCGATGGTCGGGTTGATGTCGTCAAGCCCGGCGCCCATGGGGGTGCGGCGGTTGAAGATCTGGTAGTCGGAGTCGATGGCGTTGACCGCGGCGGCCACGGTGGCGTCGGAGTACGGTTTGGGCGCGCACTGCACTTCGAACGGGGCGAACAGGATCACGGCGGAGTTGTAGTCCAGCGCCGGGATGGCGGCGTTCAGGGCCAACATGTCGCTCTTGGCCTTTTCAATCTTCTTGACGCCGTCCGCATTGCGCATGGCCATGGAGCCGGATTGGTCGACAAAGAATATGAAGTTGTCGACTTTCTTGACCATCTTGGCGTTGGCGGTTGCCGCGAACGCGAAGGAGAAAGTCAACATCGCAGCCAGCATGAATAACAACAGTTTTCTAGATTGTGTCATGATCTCACTCCTTTAGAGATTGTTGGCAAAATGTGGGTCACCGCAAGGGGGGACCTGTGACCACTATATACGCAAAACAGGGGTACCCCGCAAGTGCGCTTATCCCGAATGGTATCAGAATGCCGAGTCCTGTCCAGAGAAAGAGCCGGTTCTTGCGGTTGCGTCCCGACCTTGAACACAGTATGTAGAAGCGTTTACGCCCCTGGGCGTCATCGAGGCAGCAAGGAGAAGCCATGTATATAGTCACCGGCGGCGCGGGTTTCATCGGCAGCGCCATGGTCTGGAAGCTCAACCAGATGGGCATCGACGACATTCTGGTGGTGGACAACCTGTCCACCAGCGAG